>JASBVG010000036.1 GCA_030147505.1 Tardiphaga sp. | reverse complement strand
AAGACTCTTTTAACGCCAATACCGCGCCGATCCCGCGCGTTAAGAGCCGCTTAATCTAAAACTCTCGATAAATCCTCACGATTAATGATGGAATTCCGTAACCCTAAGCCTTTGTGCAGCGCATCGCAGGGAAGCGGCAGTCACGCGTGGTGGAGAGTTGAGATGAGCAAGTTTGCGTTCGCGGCGGTCGCTGTCATGGTGGCTGGCGCGACGGCGGCCCAGGCGGCGGATCTGCCCTATCGGTCGCGCGCGCCGTATACCGTGAACCAGCCGCTGAACGCCTATAGCTGGGCCGGCCCGTATCTGGGTGCCACCCTCGGCTACGAATGGGGCAGCGTCTCCAACACACCGGTCAAGCCCTCGGGCATCCTGGGCGGCGCCACCGTGGGTTACAACTGGCAGAGCGGCCCGATCGTGTTCGGCGTCGAAGGCGACATTTCGGCCACCGGCGCCGACGACCGCTTCGCGAATTACAAGTTCTCGAATCCGTGGTTCGGCACCGCGCGCGGCCGCCTCGGTTATGCCTTCAACAACGTGCTGCTCTACGGCACCGCCGGTCTCGCCTTCGGCAGCCTGCAGGCGGAAGCCAACGGTTTGCAGCAGTCTCAGACCTCGCTCGGCTGGACCGCCGGCGTCGGCGCCGAAGTCGGCATCTACCAGAACTGGACCGCCAAGATCGAGTATCTCTATGTCGATCTGTCCCGGAACACCTACACGCTCACGGGTACCGACAGCGCGCTGTCCTTCGGCACCGTCCGCATCGGCGTGAACTACCATTTCTGATCCGATCGGGTCAGAGCCAGCTCCAAGTCAGAAGAAACCGAGACCACCCACTCCCGGCCGCCCTGCGGCCGGGATTTTCTTTGCGCAGACCCAGGCAGACGTCGAATGGGTGATGCGCAGCGATACCCATCCTGCCGCACCGCGCGCCGCTATCCTGTAATCACCAGATTGACCGCCTTGGGGCCCTTGCCCTTCTTGTCGGGCTCGACCTCGAACGTGATCCGCTGTCCTTCGGTCAGATCTTTCAATCCCGCGCGCTCGACCGCCGTGATGTGAACGAACACGTCCCGCCCGCCATCGTCCGGCTTGATGAAGCCGTAGCCGCGCTCACCGTTGAAGAACTTGACCGTACCACTCATGCCCATCGGGAAACTCCCTCCCCGCAATGCTCCGCCACGGCGCACTTGCACCGCGACCGACCGGACATTCACTCCTCAGAAGGCTTGGCCGTTTCTTCGTATAGTCTTCTTATCGTGTAGTCTTCTTGTCGTCGTTCGGGCCTCGTCACTCCGCCGCAACCATTCGCGGAAGCGGAACGTAAAGCCAGTCACGGTGCCCAGCTTAGTACGGTTCCATTGAGGTGACTACCGTTTTTGGGAACACGTTCGGATAGTTGCCGACTCGGTAGTTGAGTCTGCAGTTATGCTTTGGCGTTTTCCAGCCGGAAGCGTGCCACACCGCCGACGCCAAGCGGCGTTTCCAGTTGCGGCAAGATCTGGCGCAGCTCGTCCTGCAATTTCCACGGCGGATTGACGATCAGCAGCCCGGTGGACGTCAGCGGACCGTCCGCACTTGGCGGTGCAATGCTGAATTCGAGACGCAGGCATTTGCCCGGCGTCGCCGACGACGCGGCCACGCCGACGACGCTGCGCGCAAGGTCATCGGTCGCGCGGCGGCTCTTCACCGGGTACCACAGCATGTAGATGCCGGTCGGCCATTTCGCATAAGCCTGCGCAAATGCCGCCGCCAGCCGGGTAAATTCATCCTTCGCCTCGAAGGGCGGATCGATCAGCACCAGGCCGCGGCGCTCCTTCGGCGGCACATAGGCGGGCAGGCCGACCCAGCCGTCGATATCGACCACCCGTGCCTGCTCGTCATTGCGCAGCGCCGAGATCAGTTGCTTGCGCGCGGTCGGCTCCAGTTCGCAGCACACCATGCGATCCTGCGGCCGCATCAATGCGCGCGCGATCAGCGGCGAGCCCGGATAGGCAACGAGATCGCGGCCGGGATTGAACGAGCGCACGATGTCCAGATAGGGCCTGACCAAGGGCTCGATCGCTTCGGTGAAGCGCGCCTGCATCATGCGCGCAATGCCCGTGCTCCATTCGGCCGAGCGTGTTGCCTCGTCGCCCGTGAGATCGTAGCGGCCGGCGCCGGCATGCGTGTCGATGATGCGAAACGGCGTCGGCTTCTCGTGCAGATGCGTCAGGATGCGGACCAGCACGAGGTGCTTGATGACATCGGCAAAATTGCCGGCATGGAAGGCATGGCGATAGTTCATGGGAGATGGAGTACGCCAAACGGGCGTAAGGCGCAAAGCCGCCGGTCAGCTTCGAATGTCATCCCCCGCGAAAGCGGGGGATCCAGTAGACACTGGCATCGCGGCTCAAGCAGAGGCGACGGTGTCTACTGGATCGCCCGGTCAAGCCGGGCGATGACAATTGAGTACGTGGCGTAAAATAAACTACCCGCCCCGCACCGGCGGCATCACCACCTTGTCGCGGCGGCAGGCGCGGCGGTCGATTTCTTCACAGGCACGGAATTGCAGATCCTTGCTCAGGCAGACCCGTACTTCGCTGAGGCGATTGTGATCGCAGGTTACCGCGATGGCGGAGTTGCTGAGGCCCGGATTGACCCGGATAAAGGCGTCTTCCACGGCTGCCGGCGATACGGTCGTGTATTGCTGGAGATCGATGAACTCATCCGGAATTTTCACACCGGCGCGCGCCTTGCGCGTGGTTTCGAAATAGGCGCGCGGACCGAGACCCGAACAAGTGCCGTGCTTGTCCCATTCGTTGAAGATCAGGCCCGGCGCCGGCATCAGATCCAGCATCGAAGTCATGATATTGCGCGGCAATCGCGGCGCAGGGCGCTCGCAATAATTCGGGAAGCCGCGATCATATTGCGGCCACAGACCATGCACCACGAAAGCGTACGGACGTCCGCCGCATTGCATCTGCTGATTGCGCGAAGAATTCCCGCGCTCCTGTGCCGCCTCGCAGAAGGATGGCGACCATGAAAGCGACAGCACGTAAAAATCGAACTCGCCCGGCGCGTTCTGCCGACGATCCTGTGCCGCGGCCTGGCCGGCCATCAGCGCAGATGCCAAAAGCAGCCCGAACGGAAGAACCTTCAGAATTGCCCGCATGACACACCCCGCCCCCCTGACTGGCGGAAGCCTAGCCGGGCATCAAGAACAATTCAAGAACGACATTGAAGTATGTAGCCCGGATAGAGCGCGGCGTCATCCGAGTTTCAGAGTGTCATCAAATGGCCGGTCCCCGGATTTCGCTACGCTCCATCCGGGGTGCGAGGCTACTGAGACGAAGCCTCAGAACTTCGCGGCGCGGCACTTCGGATTGTAGGCCCAGTCGCGGTCGAGGCCGGTGACGCACCATTCGACGCCGTCGCCATAACCGGCGAAGCCGCCATCCTCGATAATCGAATAATGCACCTGGCGCTGCTTACCATCGGTGAACATCGCATCGGCGCTGCAGAAGCGACGCGGAATGTTGTCCGAGGTCCAGGGACGGAAGGCCGTCTCGCGCACATGGCTGAAGCCCGTGAACTGCAGCGACGAGTTCCAGAAATCTGCTTCCTTGTCCTTGAACTGGTAGGTGATCTTCCAGAGCGCGGATTCGCAGGAGCCGACCCGGCCTTCGTAATTCGGGCCGAACAGGCCGAAATTCAGCTCGAGCAGGTTGGCAGCCTGTGCGCTCGGCGCGGCGCTGAACAGCGCCATGCCGGCGACGGCGGCGAAAGCGGCTTTCTTCAGGAATGAAACGAGGGTGCGCATGGGGTATCCGCCGGCTGGAAAAAAGGTTCCGGGACCGTGCCGCGAAGGCCGTGCGGGGTCAAGTGCACCGCGGCAACACCCTGCGCACAACTCCGTCAGCGCGCGCGTGACGTTCTTTTCAGCGACATCGATGCCCTCTAAGGTGCCGCTTCAGGATAGGAGATGGCGATGCGGATGATTCGATTGGCGATTTTGGCTGCTGGCGTCAGCGCAGCGATGAACGGCACAGCCAAGGCTGACTGGGTGCCCCCCTTCAAGGGCAACGACACCGGCGGCATCATCTCCACATCGCTGATCAGCCAGACCGACATCCGCGCCCTCGCCATCGATCACTGCGCGCGCTACGGCAAGGTCGTCAAATTCCTCGGCACGCAGAACGAATATGGCGGTTACGTCTCGTTCGCCTGCCGCTGGGTGCCCTATGGCGCAAACGAGCGCCCGCTGAGCGTTCGTTACTAAACATCTCCGAGCCTCAGGATGGGTTGAGTATCAGCGATACCCATCCTTTGTTGCGCCCGACGTGATGGGTAACGCTTCGCTCAACTTATCCTCCGCGCCATCGCTGCGTCGATCGTCATCGACAAACGCGCGATAACACAAAAGACATAATCCGGTGTCCTAGGGGGAGCGAGCGCCAGTGCTCGACCATCCCACGCGTCATTCCAGACACGACATCGGAGGCCTCCACATGAATCAGCGCGCAAGTTTGATTGCTCTCGCACTCTTGTGCAGCGCTGCGCCGGCGCTCGCCGAACCTGTTCAAATGCCGATCCGCAAAGCGGGCCTGTGGGAATTGACCACACAGATCACGGGCGTGTCGAAGACTGCGACGCCGCCGATGGTGATGCAGCAATGCACCGACGAGAGCGTCGACCGCCAGATGAACAAGACGTCGTCGGATGCGATGAAGTGCTCGAAGCAGGACATGACGAAGTCCGGCGGCGGCTATGTCGGCGACAGCGTCTGCACCATCGGCGACTCCACCGTGACCAGCCATTTCGAAGCCACCGGGGATTTCAATTCCGCCTATTCGGTGAAAACCACCGCGAAATCGAGCGGCGGCAACCTGCCACCGGAAATGGTGACGACGATCCAGGCCAAATGGATCAGCGCCTGCAAGGCGGACCAGAAGCCCGGTGACATCCTCATGCCCGGCGGCATGAAGATGAACATCACCGACATGAAGAAGATGAGAGCGGGACAGCCAAAGTAAGCGGCTGTCATACGCGCAGAGGGCTCCGTCATGGCCTGGCTTGACCCGGCCATCCATCTTGCCGTTTTCGCGGTCAAAGATGGATCCGCGGGCCAAGCCCGCGGATAACGACGAAGTGTAGGCGCCCCCGCATATTCCCCCTCCCCGCTTTCCCCGCTATAGATGACGATAATCATTCAACAAGGAACGTTCGGGGAAACGACGCATGACTGAATTCACCGCATTGATGGCCGGCATGATCCGGTCCGGCGACAGCTGGTCCGTCAGCGTCAGCGACGACTGGCTGCAGGGGCGCACCGTCTATGGAGGGCTCGGCTCCGCGCTGTGCATGCAGGCGGCGCTAAATGAATTTGGCAGCGTGCCCCCGCTCCGCTCCGCGCAGATCGCCTTCATCGGGCCGGCCGCGGGGCCGTTGCAGCTCACGGCCACCGTGCTGCGCAAGGGCAAGTCGACATTGTTCGCCAATGTGGATCTCGTCGGCGAGGCAGGGCTCGCCACGCGCGCGATGTTCTGCTTCGGCGCGGCGCGCGAGTCAGCGTTCAGCCATGTGGCGATCGGCACGCCGGAGCTGAAGGATCCGGAGAGCTGCCCGAACTTCTTCGCCAATGCGCCGGCGACGCTGAGTTTCGTGCAGCATATCGACGGGCGTTTCGTCTCGGGCTCGCCGCCCTTCAGCGGCAGCGAGGATCCGCAGATGTCGTTGTGGCTGCGTCACCGCGAGCCCGGCATCGCGCCATCACTGGTCGCTTTGCTGGCGCTCGCCGATGCGCCGCCGCCGGCTGCGTCGGCGCGCTCGAAGGCGCCATCGCCGCTCTCAACGATGACGTGGTCGATCGACATGCTGACGGATGAAGTCACGACCGATGACGGCTGGTGGCTGATCCACAACAGGGCCGAGCAGATCGCCGTCGGCTATTCGAGCCAGGCGATGACGCTGTGGAATCGCAAGGGCACGCCGATAATGGCGAGCCGGCAGAATGTGGCTGTGTTCGGGTGATGGCTTTCATCTCCTCTCCCGCTTGCGGGAGGGAGTGCGAAGCGAAACGAGGCCGAAGCAAGGACGAGCGCAGCATCGCTGCGCTCGGACCTGAAACTACTTCTTGGCCGCGGCCGCGGCTTCCGCTGCGCGCTCAACAAATGTCTTGCCGCCCTTCATCTTGTGGGCGAGCGGCGCTTCGTTGATCTGGATGACGACAGCATCGGCCGCGACGCCGAGATTTTTCACCAGCGCCTGGGTGATGTCGAGCATCATGCCCCTCTTCTGCTCGTCGGTGCGGCCGGCAGCCATGCTCACGGTGATCTCAGGCATTGGTGTCTCCTCGTTTCTTCTTCAAATGGACTCTGCCGTAGGGCGGATTAGCGAAGCGTAATCCGCCGTTCTTCGTCTCACAAGCTCGGCCGGCGGATTACGGCTTCGCCTAATCCGCCCTACGGTCAAGCGCTCCAGCTCACGCCGTGCTTGACCAGCAGCGTCTTCACGGCGCTCACCAGATCGCTCTCCGCGATCTCGATCTGCGCCTCGGCCTGCTTCTTCAGATATTCCTCGCGGTCCTTGATCTCGGTGAGACCGGCCCCCGCGATCAGATCCTTGATCAGGAGCTTGCCGCCGGCCTTCTCATCCGAACCCTGGATGATGGCGAGCGGCGAGTTGCGCTTGTCGGCATATTTCATCTGCTGACCGAGCGCATGCTTGGGATTGCCGAGATAAAGCTCGGCGCGGATGCCGCTTGAGCGCAGTTTGGCGACCATCGCCTGATAATCCGCGATCTCGCCGCCGAACACGGTGACAACGACGGGACCAGCCTGCTGCTTCGTATCGATCTTGCCGAGCAACGTCAGCGCCGCCTGCAGGCGCGACACGCCAATGGAGAAGCCGGTGGCTGGCACCGGCTCGCCACGGAAGCGCGACACGAGGCCATCGTAACGACCGCCGCCGCCGACCGAACCGAAGCGGACCGGGCGTCCTTTTTCGTCCTTGGCTTCGAGGAGGAGTTCTACCTCGTAGACGGGACCGGTGTAGTATTCGAGACCGCGAATGACCGAAGGAGCGATGCTGATACGACGAGTGCCATATCCGGCAGAGGTAGCTAAACGAGAAATCTCCAACAGTTCATCAAGCCCTTGTCGATAGGTCCCCGAGTTGTCAAACCAACTACGAAATTTCTCGATCGTCGCCTCGTTAGTCACGCCCAAGCCTCGGCCTGCCGTTGTCTCCAATGAGACACAGTCGAGAGCGCTCCATTCACTAAGCGACCGCTCGTCAACCGACACATCGGCTGTCGCAGAGAGAAATACCATCAACTCAGAAATTTGATCTTCCGAGAGCCCGGCGCCCTTGGTGAAGTCGCCCTTGCCCTCCTCGCCGCCATCCCAGCGGCCGGAACCGAGCAACTTCTTGATTTCGGCTTCCGGAAACTTGTCCATCTTGTCGATCGCGCGCAGCACCGTGAGGCGCTTGCCGGCATTGTCTTCGCCGCCGAGGCCGATGCTCTCCATCACGCCGTCGAGCACCTTGCGATTATTGACGCGCACCACGTAGCTGCCGCGCGGGATCCCGAGGGCTTCCATCGTGTCAGCCGCCATCATGCACATCTCGGCATCGGCCGCGGGCGAGCCGGAGCCCACCGTGTCGGCGTCGAACTGCATGAACTGGCGGAAACGGCCGGGACCGGGCTTCTCGTTGCGATAAACGTAACCGGCGCGGTAGCTGCGATAAGGTTTTGGTAGCGCGTCCCAGTGCTCCGCCACATAGCGGGCGAGCGGCGCGGTCAGGTCGTAGCGCAGCGAGATCCACTGCTCGTCATCGTCCTGGAACGAGAACACGCCCTCGTTCGGCCGGTCCTGATCGGGCAGGAATTTGCCGAGCGCATCGGTGAATTCCATGGTCGGGGTCTCGACCGGCTCGAAGCCGTAGCGCTCATAGACCTCGCGAATGGTATCGGTCATGCGCCGGGTCGCGGCGATATCCGCCGGTCCACGGTCGCCGAGGCCGCGCGGCAGGCGCGCACGGAGTTTTTGCGGTTTTTTGGGTTTGTCGGTCATGCCGGGGTGGTACCAGCGCCGGCAGGAACCGGCAAGAACCGGCATGGACCGCGCTGGCAGCTATGCGCGCGTGGCGATCCCCATCTCGCCAAAGCAAGCTGAAAGGGAGCCGTGATGGGCCTCCGGCGAGCGGCGGAACCAACCCTTTTGGTGCTCGTTCCTTTTTCGACACCGGCGCACCTCGCCGGGACAAGAACGAGGCTTCCTCATGCCACCGCTCGTCAGCGCACTCGCCCGCACCGGTCTGGCGCTCAAATTCGATCAGGTCAAACGCGCCGCATCGTCCTATATGCGCGACCGCGGCGAGCAGGGTGCAGGCATCGCCGTCTCCTACGCCACCGCCGCGGGCCTCTATGCCGCCGCGGGCATTTTCCTGATCGCGACGCTGCTGGTCGGTGCTGCCGCCCTGTTTCGCTGGGTCGAAATCAAATATGGGTTGTTTCCGGCTTTCGGCGTGACCGGCGGCCTGTTGCTGCTGCTCGCGGTGATCTTCGCCGGACTTGCGGCCGCCCGGCTGAAGAAGCCATCGCGACAGTTTCCAACATTGAGCAGCCGGTTGCGGGTCGCTGTAAACGCGACGCCCGCCCGGCAACCGACATCACCCGCACCGCGGACAACCCAGCGTGCCGAATTCAAGCCGAGCACGGCGTCACGTCCACGCAAGCCGGCAAGCGGCGACAATGGGCCGCTGAAGGCCGGATTGCTTTTAGCAGCAACGCTGGCCGGTTGGGCGCTGACGCGCCGTCACCAGCTGGCCAAGGATATCATCCCACCGCGCAAGCAGGCCAAAGCAGACAGCTGATGCGCCGTCGCCGGATCGATGTAGAAAGCCTGTGGCTCGTTGCCGCCACGACGGCCACCGTGCTCGCCGTGCAGAGCCTGGCCACTTCAACCGAACGCCAGGATCACGACCAAAGGAAGCTGCGGCCCTCTGTCATCGGACATGCGCAGCCCGATCGTGGCCGGGATTCCACCACGCCGCTCGACATCCCGCGCGTCGGCTGGAAGGACATCCTCTGGCGCACCTATGAGCAGATCAATGACGACCGCCTGCTGGCCATAGCCGCCGGCGTGGTGTTTTACGGCCTGCTCGCCGTGTTTCCGGCGATCACCGCGCTGGTCTCCTGCTACGGCCTGTTCGCCGATGCCTCGACCATCTCTGACAATCTGAAGACGCTGGCCATGGTGCTGCCGGCCGGCTCCTATCAGATCGTTCAGGACCAGATCGCCCGCGTGCTCGCCAAGGGGTCGGCGAGCCTCGGCTTGACCTTCCTGTTCGGCATCGCTTTGGCCCTATGGAGCGCCAATGCCGGCGTGAAGGCTGTCATCGACGCGCTCAATGTCGTCTATGACGAGCGCGAGAAGCGCAGTTTTATCAGGCTCAATGCGCTCTCCCTTGCCTTCACCTGCGGAGGCATTGCAGCGCTGCTGCTGATGGTCAGTGCCGTCGTGGCGTTTCCGCTGGCGATGGACCGGATCGGCCTCGCGCAAGACAGCAAGCTGCTGGTGAGTTTTGCACGCTGGCCGCTGGTGCTGCTGGTGGTGATGTTCGCGCTTGGCCTGCTCTATCGGTTCGGCCCGAGCCGCCCCGGCGCGCGCTGGGAATTGCTGAGCATCGGCACCATCGCCGCCGCCGCGCTCTGGCTCGCCGGCTCGCTGCTGCTGTCCTGGTATCTGTCCAATTTCGGCAATTACGACGCCACCTATGGCTCGCTCGGCGCCGCCATCGGCCTGATGACGTGGATGTGGATGTCGGCCATCATCGTCCTGTGCGGGGCGGAACTGAACGCCGAGATCGAGCATCAGACCGCCACGGACACCACCGTCGGCTCCGGGCGCCCGATGGCGACCGGCGGCGCCACCATGGCGGATACGCTGGGCCGGGCCGGCACTTAAGCGGTGCAAAAGCACCTGCTGCATCGCGGCGAGACCTCGTTTCCGAATCAGCAATAATGGTAAGCTGGCGCTATATTTAGCGGCGGCCGTCCAAGCCCGCCCGCCGCATAAGAACCTTTGGACCAGGGTGCCGCGCGCGTCATGATTCGCATCTCTACGATATTCGTCGGCATCTGCATGACGTTGATCGCGGCCTCGCTCGGCGCGGTTCTTCATCTGGTGGCGAAAATCCCCGGCCAGGAAGCGGCCATTGTCAGCCTCGCCGCGCTGACGATCATGATCCTCTACAATGCGGTGTCGATGCGCATCAAAGACCGCGCCGAGGCCTCGGGCCAGATTTCCGATCTCTCCCGCGGCACCACCGACCTCGCCCGCCAGGTCGCCGAATATGGCCGCCGTCTCGCCGCGCTCGAGGCCAAGCTGAATGCGTCGAACACGGCCCATCAGGATCGCATCCAGGGCGTGATGGGCGAGATCGGCGAACTCGGCGCGATGATGCGGCAGCTCGCCAGCTCCGTGGCCGCCCATGACGACATGCTGGCTGCCATCCCGCCCGCTCCGGCGCACGTGCCGACAGCCATCGCGCCGCCCGCCCCTTCCGTCAGGGTCTTGAGCGCAATGCCGGAGATGCCGCTTGCGGTCGACATCGCCGAGGACACCCTGACGCCTGCGGCCGCACCGGCGGTGATCGTGCCGCCGAAGAACGACATGCAATTCGTCAACACGATCCGCCGCGCCATCAACGAGAGCCGCATCGATATCTATCTGCAGCCGGTGGTGACGCTGCCGCAGCGCAAGGTGCGTTTCTATGAGGCGATCTCGCGCCTGCGCGACGACACGGACCAGATCATCGTCGCCGACGACTTCATCGGTCCCGCGGAGGACGCGGGTTTCATGCAGGAGATCGACCACAGCGTGCTCCTGCGCAGCATGCAGGTGCTGCGCCGCCTGATGGTGCGCAACAAGGATGTCGGCGTGTTCTGCAATGTGGCCAAGTCCACGCTGTCGGACAAAACCGCCTTTGCGCAATTCATCGATTTCCTCGACGCCAATCGCGCGCTGGCGCCCTCCTTCGTGCTCGAATTCAAGCACAGCACCTTCCGCCATCTCGGCCCGGTGGAGAGCGAGCATCTCGCCGCCCTTGCCCAGCGCGGCTATCGCTTCTCCATCGATCACGTGACCGATCTGCGCATCGATGCGCGCGAACTCGCGGACCGCGGCGTGCGCTACATCAAGGTGCCGGCGGCGCTGCTGCTCGATCCGAAACAGGCCTCGCTCTCCGACATCCATGCCGGTGACCTGTCGGACCTGCTTGGCCGCTTCGGCATCGACCTGATCGCCGATCGCATCGAGGGCGAGCGCTCGGTGGTCGATCTGCTGGATTTCGACGTCCGTTTCGGCCAGGGCTTCCTGTTCGCCGCGCCGCGGCCGTTGCGCCCGGAAACCCCGGCTGCTAACGGAACCGCGGCAGCTTCAGCCAGCACGTCATCCAACAACGCTCCAACCGGTACCGTGAGCCCGGCACGCTCAGCCAGCGCCGCCCCGCGGGGCGAACCGCCCCGCAATGGCGGCCTCGCTGCCCTGGCCCGCCGCGCCACCGGTCCGAACTGATCGGCATCTGACTTCATGACCACACTGCGTTTCGCCGAGCGTCTGCGCGACCTCACCGATAATGTCGATGTCGTCCTCAGCGACATCTGGGGCGTCGTACACAACGGGCTCGAGTCCTTTCCGGATGCCTGCGCGGCGCTGCATACGTTCCGCGCGAATGGCGGCACCGTGGTGCTGATCACCAATGCCCCCCGCCCGGCGGATTCGGTGCAGCGGCAGCTCCGCAAGCTGAACGTGCCAGATGATTGCTATGACGCCATCGTGTCGTCCGGCGACTTGACCCGCCATTTCGTTGCCGAGCGGCCCGGCCAGGCCATGCATCTGATCGGCCCCGACCGCGACTCATCGATCCATCGCGGGCTGGACGTGAAGCTCGTCCCGCTGATGGAGAGCGACTACATCGTCTGCAGCGGCCTGTTCGACGACGAGACCGAGACCGCCGAAGACTATCGCGACATGATGAGCCAAGCGCTATCGCGAAAACTCACCATGGTCTGCGCCAATCCGGACATCATCGTCGAGCGCGGCGACCGCCTGATCTATTGCGCGGGCGCCGTGGCTGAGCTCTATCGCGAGATGGGCGGCGAGGTGATTTTCTATGGCAAGCCGCACAGGCCGATCTACGACCGGGCGATGGCCTTGGCCAACGCCAAGCGCGGCAAGGACACGCCATTGGAGCGCGTGCTGGCGATCGGCGACAGCGTGCGCACGGACCTCGCCGGCGCGCACGGCTATGGCATTGATCTGCTGTTCGTCACGCGCGGCATCCATGCCGGGGATTTTGACGGGGTCGAGCAAATGAACGCCGCCGAGGTGAAGGAGCTGTTCGGGCACCCGCCGAAGGCACTGATGCGCGAACTGCAGTGGTGAGCCTAGCTCTGGTCGCCACTCCGCTCCTCTGTCATCGCCCGGCTTGACCGGGCGATCCAGTAAACCCCGATATCAGCGTTTCTATCGGGGCGCTTGAGTTTACTGGATCCCCGCTTTCGCGGGGATGACAGTTGCAGCACAGTTCAAAACGCAAAATGCCCGACACAGCGGCCGGGCATCGCAAATTTCTTCCGACTGAAACCAGTCCTTATGCCGGCACGGCGTCCGGGAACACGGCTTCGATCTTGGTCTTCAGCGTCGCCGCATTGAACGGCTTGACGATGTAGTTGTTCACGCCCGCCTTCTTGGCAGCGATCACGTTCTCGGTCTTGGATTCCGCCGTGATCATGATGAACGGGGTCTGCGACAGGTTGGGATCGGCGCGGACTTCCTTGAGCAGATCGTAGCCGGTCATCGGCTCCATGTTCCAGTCGGAGATCACGAGGCCATACTTCTTGGTGCGCATCTTCTCGAGCGCCATCGAACCGTCGCTGGCATCGTCGATATGTTCGAAGCCGAGCTGCTTCAGAAGATTGCGAATGATGCGGATCATGGTGTTGTAGTCGTCCACCACCAGCACCGACATCGACAAATCAACCGCCATCTTCAGTCCCCCTCAGGCACGATACGCGCATCGCAAATGATGTTTGCCGGGCGGCAAACCGATCCGGGTCGAGATTTAGCAGCGTCGGTTAAATTTCCCGTTAACCGGGAGCCGGCGGCAAATCCGTCAAACTTGAGTGGAATGATCATATTGGGACAGGCTTGCGCTTGGCTTGACTGGATGCCGCCCCCGCGCCACGGTCGCGCAGATCGAAAACCACCAACGAATCCAATCATGACGTCTGCCTTTAGCGTGATCCGCGACACTACCCCCGCGAGCGACATCCCGAGAGGATGTGTCGTGGCAATGGGGAATTTCGACGGTGTGCATCTCGGCCATCGCGCTGTCATCGGCGCCGCGCTCCGCATGGCGGAATTGCACAAGACCCGTGCCTTGGCGGTGACCTTCGAGCCGCATCCGCGGCTCTTCTTCAGCCCGAACACACCGCAGTTTCGGCTTTCCGATGAGCCTGCCAAGCTGCGGCTACTGGCCGGAACCGGACTGGCCGGCGCAGTGGTGATGACCTTCGACAAGGGCCGCGCCGGCACCACCGCGCATGATTTCATTCACCACGATCTTGTCGGACGCCTCGGCATCAGCGGCATCGCCGTCGGCTACGACTTCCATTTTGGCAAGGGCCGGACCGGCTCGCCCAGCCTGCTTGCGACCGAGGCGCCGCGACTTGGAATCGAGGTCGACATCCAACCCCATGTGGACATTGACGAACGGCCGGTCTCCTCCACCGCCATCCGCATGGCGCTGGCCGAAGGCCAGATTGCCGAAGCGACGGAGATGCTGCAGGGGCCATGGTTCATCACCGGGGAGGTGATCCATGGCAGGAAGCTCGGCCGCGACCTCGGCTTTCCCACCGCCAACATCCGCCTGCCCGCGAGTTGCGGGCTGCGCCACGGCATCTATGCGGTGCGCATTGGCCGTGGCAGCGAGCGTTTCGACGGTGTGGCGTCCTTCGGCCGCCGCCCGACCTTCGACAACGGCGCACCGCTGCTGGAAGTGTTCCTGTTCGACTTCAGGGGTGACCTCTACGGGCAGACGCTGGATGTCGCCTTCATCGCCTATATCCGCGACGAACTTAAATTCGACGGAGTCGACGCGTTGATTGGTCAAATGAACAATGACAGCGCGAAGGCACGCGCCGCTTTGGCAGCCGCGCCCGATGCGTTTCCGAAACTTGGAGACGTCACCTGACCAAGACCGAAAAGCAGAAGATGATCGCCGGCGAGCTCTACAATCCCGCCGGCAATGCCGAACTCGCGGCGGACGAGTCCGCCGCCAAGGCGTGGATGGCACGTTACAATGCGACCATGAACGGCACGAATGCCGAGCGCCATGCCCTGCTGGTCGAGCAGCTCAGGCAGGTCGGCAAGGACGTGGTGATCCGTCCGCCGTTCTTCATCGATTACGGCTACAACATCACCGTCGGCGACGGCGTGTTCATGAATTTCAACTGCGTCATCCTTGATATCATGAGCGTGACCATTGGCGACCGCACCCAGATCGGACCGGGCGTCCAGATCCTGGCGGCGGACCATCCCCGCGATGCCGCCACGCGGCGCAAGATGCTGGAATTCGGCCGGCCAGTGACCATCGGGTCCGATGTCTGGATCGGCGGCGGGGCCATTATCCTGCCGGGGGTAACCATCGGCGACGGCGCCCTGATCGGCGCCGGGGCCGTAGTGACCCGCAACGTGCCGGATGGTGTCACGGTGGTCGGAAATCCGGCCCGCCCGGTCATTCCGCGGGTCTGACCCGCCGATTTCCCGGCAATCGGACGCTTTGCGATCCCTGTTCCGGCTGCTATGGAATGCCCGATGTCTGCACGGCGCCCCATCATAAGCATTATCGGCCCGGCTTCCGCCTGAGCTTTGCTCGGCGCAAGACCGGGACCGACCTGTTTCATCGCGTTTTCGACGCGTTTCCGCGCCATTCGAGCCAGCCAGAGCCCCCATGTCCGACAAGACCGACGCTCACGACTATTCCAAGACCCTTTACCTGCCACAGACCGAGTTCCCGATGCGGGCCGGCCTGCCCGCCAGCGAGCCCAAGATGCTGGCGCGCTGGAACGAGATCGACCTCTACGGCAAGCTGCGCGCGAGCGCCAAGGGCAAGCCGAAATTCGTGCTGCATGACGGCCCGCCCTATGCCAACGGCCAGATCCATATCGGCCATGCCCTCAACAAGATCCTCAAGGACGTGGTGACCAAGAGCCAGCAGATGCTGGGCTTCGACAGCAACTATGTGCCGGGCTGGGACTGCCACGGCCTGCCGATCGAGTGGAAGATCGAGGAAGAGAACTACCGCTCCAAGGGCAAGACCAAGCCGAACTTCAAGGACGGCGCGGCGATGATCGCGTTCCGCCAGGAATGCCGCGCCTATGCCAACAAGTGGCTCGACATCCAGCGCGAGGAATTCAAGCGCCTCGGCATCATCGGCGACTGGGCCGGCCGCTATGCCACCATGGACTATTTCGCCGAAGCGCAGATCGCGCGCGAGCTGATGAAGTTCGCCGCCAATGGCACGCTGTATCGCGGCTCCAAGCCGGTGATGTGGAGCGTGGTCGAGAAGACCGCGCTGGCCGAGGCCGAAGTGGAATACGAGGACTACACGTCGGACGCGGTGTGGGTGAAATTCCCGGTTGCGGCCGAGTTCGGCCGCCTCGCCAAGGCATCGGTCGTCATCTGGACCACCACGCCATGGACGCTGCCTGCCAACCGTGCCATCTCGTTCTCCTCAAAGATCGCCTATGGCCTTTATGAGGTCACCGAGGCGCCGGAGGACAACTGGCTGAAGACCGGCGACCTGCTGATCCTCGCCGATGCGCTCGCCGAGAGCGTGTTCAAGCAGGCGCGCGTGACGTCGTTCAAGAAGAGCAGCGAGCTGTCGTCCGACATCCTCGAGGATCTCGAATGCCGCCATCCGCTCAAGGGCCTGGCCGGCGGCTATGACTTCATCGTGCCGCTGCTCGACGGCGATCATGTCACCGACGACGCCGGCACCGGCTTCGTGCATACCGCACCCAGCCACGGCCGCGACGACTTCGACATCTGGACGTCGAACGGCCGCCAGCTCACCGAACGCGGCATCGCCACCACCATCCCCTACACCGTCGACGAGAACGGCACGCTGACCGAAGCGGCGCCGGGCTTCACAGGCACACGTGTGCTCAACGACAAGGGCGAGAAGGGCGATGCCAACGAGGCCGTGATCAAGGAACTGGTCGCGCGCGGCATGCTGGTGGCGCGTGCGCGCCTCAAGCACCAGTATCCGCATTCGTGGCGCTCGAAGAAGCCGGTGATCTATCGCAACACGCCGCAATGGTTCATCGCGATGGACAAGGATATCGCGGACAACGGCGTTGCGAAGTCCGGCGACACGCTGCGTGCGCGGTCGCTGCAGGCGATCTCCGTCACCCAGTGGGTGCCGGCGGCCGGCCAGAACCGCATCACCGGCATGATCGCCGGCCGCCCGGACTGGGTGATCTCGCGCCAGCGTGCCTGGGGCGTACCGATTGCCGTGTTCGTGCGCGAGAATGGCGACGGCTCCGCCGAGATCCTGCAGGACGACGCGGTGAACGCGCGCATCGCCGATGCCTTCGAGAAGGAAGGCGCCGATGCCTGGTATGCGGAAGGTGCGCGCGAGCGTTTCCTCGGCTCGCTGTCCAATGAGGCATGGCAGAAAGTCGACGACATCTGCGACGTCTGGTTCGACTCGGGCTCGACCCATGCCTTCGTGCTCGAAGACCCCGTGCACTTCCCCGGCCTTGCCGGCATCAAGCGCAAGGTCGACGGCGGCACCGATACCGTCATGTATCTCGAAGGCTCGGACCAGCATCGCGGCTGGTTCCATTCGTCGCTGCTGGAAAGCTGCGGCACGCGCGGCCGCGCGCCGTATGACGTCGTGCTGACCCACGGCTTCACGCTGGACGAGAACGGCCGCAAGATGTCGAAGTCGCTCGGCAACACCATCGAACCTCAGAAGGTGATCAAGGATTCCGGCGCCGACATCCTGCGCCTGTGGGTCTGCGCCACCGATTATGCCGACGACCAGCGCATCGGCCCGGAAATCCTCAAGAACACCATCGAGACCTATCGCAAGCTGCGCAACAGCGTGCGCTGGATGCTGGGCAGCCTCGCGCATTTCCGCGACGAAGACCGCGTCAAGGCCGACGACATGCCCGAACTGGAGCGGCTGATGCTGCACCGGCTGGTCGAGGTCGATGCGATCGTGCGGCGCGCTTATGCGGAGTTCGACTACAAGACCGTGGTGGCGACACTGGCGGCCTTCATGAACACCGAACTGTCGGCATTCTACTTCGATATCCGCAAGGACATGCTGTATTGCGATCCGCCTTCCTCTGTGGCGCGTAAATCGTCGCTCACGGTGATCGATTATCTGTTCCGCTCCATCGTGACATGGCTCGCGCCGATCCTCAGCTTCACTGCGGAAGAGGCGTGGCTGTCGCGTTATGGCGCCGCGGAGACCTCGGTCCATCTGCAGCCATTCCAGAACGTGCTCGCAGCCTGGCGCAATGACGAACTCGCTGCGAAGTGGGAAACGATCCGCGATGTGCGCCGTGTCGTCACCGGCGCGCTGGAGCTGGAACGTGCGGCCAAGAAGATCGGCTCGTCGCTGGAAGCCTCACCGGTGATCTATGTGGCGGACCGCGCGCTGATCGCGACGCTGTTCGACATCGATCTGGCTGAGGTCTGCATCACCTCGAGCTATGAAGTGCGCGAAGGCGAAGCTCCGTCCGATGCATTCAAGCTGCATGACGTGCCCGGCGTCGGCGTTGTCGTCGAGAAGGCCGTCGGCGCCAAATGCGCACGATCCTGGAAGATCCTGCCGACAGTGGGCGAGGACAAGGAGTATCCGGACGTCACCCCGCGCGACGCGCAGGCGCTGCGCGAATGGAAGGCGCTGGGAGTGACCGTGTGAGCCCAGCCGCCCGCACCGGCCTGATCGTCGCCGTGACGACCCTGATCCTGGATCAGGCCACCAAGCTGTGGCTACTTCACGGCTTCGATCTCGGCCGGCGCGGGGTGGTGAAGGTGCTGCCCTTCTTCGACCTGATCCTCGCCTGGAACACCGGCATCAGCTACGGCATGTTCTCGGATTCCGGACCGACCGGCCAGGTTCTGCTGGTCGCCTTCAAAATCGTGGCGGTGATCGCCCTCACCGTCTGGATGGTCCGCGCCGAAACGCGCCTTGCGACAATTGCACTCGGTCTGATCATCGGCGGCGCGATCGGCAATGCCATCGACCGCTTCGCCTATGGCGCCGTGGTGGATTTTGCGCTGCTGCACGCCGAAATCGCTGGAAAAACCTACAACTGGTACGTGTTTAACCTTGCGGATGTCGCCATCGTTGCCGGTGTGGCGGCTCTGCTGTATGACTCCTTCTTCGGCGCACCCGCCGTAAAAGCGCCCTGATCCCAGCCGATATGCGAGGTCACGGGCGATGCGGGTGGAACTGCGCCGATTTGGGCGATCCACCAGAGATTTGAACAGGATGAACACGATGCGCGAGACCGAGACCGGTTGGCCTCTGCACCTTTCATCGGGCGCCTTGAAGCGCTCCCTGCGACTGGCCACGGTCGCACTCAGCCTCGGCCTTGCGATGTCGGTGACCGCAGCCCATGCCGCAGATGACGATGATGACGGCCTGACTTTCGAGGAACGCGCCATCAAGTCGTTGATGACCGGCCTCGGCGGCACCAATATGGATAATTCCGGTATCGACTATCGCGAGCGCTCGCCGCTGGTGGTCCCCCCACGCCTCGATCTGCCGCCCCCGGCTGCTGGCACCAATCCCGCGGCCGTCGCCAACTGGCCGAAGGATCCGGACGTCAAGCGTGCGCGCGAAGCAGCCGCAGCGGCCAAGACCGGCCGTCCGGAAGAAGTGCTCGAAGCCTCCCGCCCGCTCACCCCGTCGGAAATGGCACCCAAGCGCGCGAAGGTCTCGTCCTCGAATGTCGACCACTCGCATCCGGGCGACCCCAGCAAGAACATCGTGATGAGCCCGTCGCAGCTCGGCGTGGAACCCGGCATGTTCAAGAACATGTTCGGCGGCAACAAGGGCGAGACCGCCGAGTTCAAGGGCGAGCCGACCCGCGATTCGCTCACGCAGCCACCGGCCGGCTATCAGACGCCAGCCCAAGGCTATGCCTATGGCACCGGCCCGAAGGAAGTCATGCGTAACGAATTTAATATCAACCCGATGACGGGTAAATATTGATCGCGACGCTGCTGTTGCCACGATCCACGTTACCGCGACTTAACTTGCAGCGCGCATCGCGCTTCGTCATTTTTCAGAGAGCATTTCATTGCATCACGCCGGCGGCATCTGCAGCCGGCGTGATCGTTTGCCTGTGCCAAGGAGCGCCAGCCCAGCTATGAGAACATCACTCGCCCGTGCCGCGCGCTCCGCCGCCATCGCCACATTGCTGCTCACTGGCACTTTCGCCGCGAAAGCGCAGACCGACAGCCCGAAGCCGCCGACCACGTTCAAGCTCAACAACGGCATGCAGGTCGTTGTGATCGAGGATCACCGCACGCCAGTGGTCACGCAGATGATCTGGTACAAGGTGGGCTCCGCCGACGAGACCCCGGGCAAATCCGGCCTCGCGCATTTCCTCGAGCACCTGATGTTCAAGGGCACGGCGAAACATCCGGTCGGTGAGTTCTCGCAGACGGTGCAGCGCATCGGCGGGGAGGAGAACGCTTTCACCTCGACCGACTACACCGGCTACTATCAGCGCGTGACCAAGGACAAGCTTGGCCAGATGATGGACTTCGAGGCCGATCGCATGACCGGCCTCGTGCTCAAGGACGAGAATGTGCTGCCCGAGCGCGATGTCGTGCTCGAGGAATACAATATGCGCGTCGCCAACAGCCCGGAAGCGCGGCTGACCGAGCAGATCATGGCGGCGCTGTATCTCAACCATCCCTATGGCCGTCCGATCATCGGATGGCACCAGGAAATCGAGAAGCTCGACCGCGAAGACGCCCTCGCCTTCTACAAGCGCTTCTACGCCCCCAACAACGCCACGCTCATCATCGCCGGCGACGTCGACCCAACGGAAATCCGCCCGATGGTGGAGCGGGCTTATGGAGCGATCCCGGCGCAGCCGGCGATTCCCGAACGCCGCATTCGCCCGCAGGAGCCGACGCCAGCCGCAGCGCGCACGGTGACGCTCGCCGATCCGCGCGTCGAGCAGAGCAATCTGCGCCGGTATTACTTCGTGCCCTCCGCCACCACAGCAGCAGCAGGCGAAAGCCAGGCGCTCGATGTGCTCGCACAATTGATCGGCGGCGGTCCGAACTCTTATCTCTATCGTGCACTCGTCATCGACAAGCAGCTCGCGGTGAATGCCGGCGCCGGATATCAGGGCACAGCCCTCGACAGCGCGCAGTTCATCATCTCGGCGTCGCCCAAGCCCGGCACGGAATTCGCCGATATAGAGAAGACGATCGACGCCGTCATCACCGACATTGCGACCAATCCGGTGCCCGCTGCCGATCTCGAACGCGTCAAGACGCAGCTCGTTGCCGAGGCGACCTATGCGCAGGACAGCCAGGCCTCGCTGGCGCGCTGGTATGGCGCCGCGCTGACTACCGGCCTGAGCGTCGAAGATATCCGCAGCTGGCCCGATCGCATCAAGGCGGTGACGACCGAGCAGGTGCGCGCCGCTGCGCAGACCTGGCTCGACAAGAAGCGGTCGGTCACCGGCTATCTCATCAAGGACACATCGGCAAAGCGCGAGGAGAAGCGGTCGTGAGCATGATCTTCAACGCACGTCATTTCGGCTTCGCCGTCGCCACCGCGTTTTCGCTGGCGGCACTGACGACCACCCCCTCTTTCGCAGCAGCCAAGGTCCAGCGTCTGGTGACGCCGGGCGGCATCGAAGCCCAATTCGTGCAGGACGCCACCGTCCCCATCATCGCGATGGAATATGCCTTTGGCGGCGGTGCGGCGCAGGACCCGAAAGATAAGTCGGGTACGGCGAATATGGTCGCCAGCCTGATGGATGAAGGCGCCGGTGATCTCGACTCGGCAGCCTTCCGCGAACGCATGGAGCGCCGCGCCATCGAGCTGAGCTTCACTGCGCAGCGCGACTATCTGCGCGGTTCACTGCGCATGTTGAAGGAAAACCGCGACGAGGCCTTCGAGCTCGCCCGCCTCGCGGTGACCTCGCCGCGCTTCGATGCGCCTGATGTCGAGCGCATCCGTGCGCAGATCATGTCCGGCCTACGCCGCGAAAGCACCAATCCGAACTCGCTGGCGACGCGCAAATTCCTTGAAGTTGCCTTTGGCGATCATCCCTATAGCCGGCCGTCCAATGGCAGCCTGGTTGATGTGCCGAAGATCACGGTGGATGATATCAAGGCCTACAAGCGGCGCATCGTCGCCAAGGACGCGCTGAAGATCGCCGTGGTCGGCGACATCGACCCGGACTCGCTTGTCAAACTACTCGACAAAACCTTTGGCGCGCTGCCCGCCAAGGCCGATCTCGTGCCTGTACCTGAAGTCGCAGTAACCAAGCCGCCGCAGAAAGCCTTTGTGACGCTCGATGTACCGCAGACCGTCATCACCTTCGGTACGCCCGGTCTCAAGCGTGACGATCCGAACTTCATGGCAGCCTATATCGTCAACCACATCCTCGGCGGCGGCACGCTGTCGTCGCGGCTCTATCACGAAGTCCGCGAAAAGCGCGGCCTCGCTTATGGTGTATCGAGCCAAATGATCTGGATGCAGCGCTCCGGCCTGTGGATCGGCAATACGGCGACACGCTCCGACCGCGCTACCGAGACCATCGATACGATCACCCGCGAAGTGAAGCGGCTTGCGGACGAAGGACCGAGCCAGAAGGAACTGGACGAAGCCAAGTCCTATCTCAACGGCTCGCAGATGCTGGCGCTCGACACCTCGTCAAAACTGGCTGGCGCCCTGCTGCAATATCAACTCGACAAGCTGCCGATCGACTACATCGAGAAGCGCAGTGCTGTGGTCAATGCCGTGACGCTGGATCAGGCCAAGGCGGCAGCCAAGCGGCTGTGGGCGGATGGCCTGCTGAGTGTCGTGGTCGGCCGTGCGCCGCAGGCGGCCGCAACCCCGGTGGCACCTGCGCCGAAGGCAAACTGATGCAAGTCGCCGTCATCGGTGCCGGCGCGGTCGGCTGCTATTACGGCGCCATGCTACTGCGCGCGGGCCATGACGTTACGCTGGTCGGACGTCCCGCGCATGTGGAGGCCATCAATGCGCATGGCCTCCGTTTCGAAAGCGCGTTCTTCACCGGCTTCATCCCCGCGAAGGCAGTGACAGACATCGCCGCACTGACACCCCCCGACCTCGTGCTGTTCGCCGTGAAGTCAGGCGACACAGACGAGACGGCAAGAACACTCAAACCGGTGCTCAAGCCCGACTCGATCGTGCTCAGCCTGCAGAACGGCGTCGAAAATCCCGAGCGGCTGCGAAAGATCCTCAGCCAGCCGGTGATCGCAGCCGCCGTCTATGTGGCTACCGAGATGCCGGGGCCCGGCCATGTCAAACACAATGGCCGCGGCGAACTCATCATCGGCGCCGGGCCGCAAAGCATATCGCTGGCGAAGCTGCTGTCCGATGCCAGTGTGCCAACCACGGTGGCCGACGATATCGATGCCGTGCAGTGGTCGAAGCTGATCAACAACTGCGCGTACAACGCGCTGTCAGCAGTCGCCGGCATCGCCTATGGCGAAATGGTCAAGGTCGAGGGCGCCACCGCCATCGTCACCAATGCCGTCACAGAATGCCTCGCAGTAGCCAAAGCCTGCGGTGTCTCGCTGCCGGGCGACCTGCTCGACAAGACTCTCGGCCTCCCGGCGAGCATGCCTCTGCAGCAGTCCTCGACCTCGCAGGATCTCGGCCGCGGCAAACCATCGGAGATCGACTTCCTCAATGGCTTCATCGTCCGCAAGGGCATCGAGCACGGCATCCCGACGCCGACCAATCATGCACTGCAGGTGATGGTGAAGCTGGTGGAGCGCTCGGGCTCGCGTCGCGGCTAGAGCTTGATCCCGAAAATCGGTTTCCGGTTTTCGGACAAGATCATGCTCAAAATAGAACCTAACGTCGCTTCGCTGGCTTCGGCGTATCCCACAAACGAAATCCGCCGGTAAAGGCATTTTCATTGTCGCCGCGGCGCGTCTTGCGCGGCAGCTTATCGAGCTTGTCGACGTTGCCACCGCCGAGCACTGTGTAGTCGGGTTGGAGCGCCGCCGTGAGATCGGCGATCACCTCATCGACGCGACGGCGCCACTTCTTGCGACCGAGCTGCTTCAATCCGGCGGCGCCGACATAGGCCTCAAACGTCTTCTTGCGATAGGGCAGATGGCCAAGCTCCATCGGCTCCAGCACGCCATCCAGAATCATCGCCGATCCAAGCCCGGTGCCGAGCCCGAGAAACAGCATCCGGCCGCCGTCATAGCTGCCGAGGGCCTGCATCAGGGCATCGTTGACGACTTTGGCCGGACGACGGAAGGCACGCTCGAAATCGAATCCCTTCCAGCCGGTGCCGAGATTATGCGGCTCCCTGAGCGGCCGATTACCAACAACCGGACCGGGATAGCCGGCAGACACCACATCGAAACGCCAGTCCTTGGTGAGCGCCTTGACCTGACGCACCATCTCCTTGGCGGAGAGATCCGGGCTGGACGCGAATTCGCGCTTGATGCGTTCGCGCGAGGTCATCACCTTCACGTGGGTACCGCCGATATCGATCGTCAGAATGTTGCGGGGAGTTTTGCTCATCGGTCTTCCGGGCTGGCTGATCGTGCAAGAATAAGCGCCAGCGAAGCGTCGGTTCCCCCATGACGCCATGTTGCGGCAAATCTCCGAGATCAGCGCCAGCAAGCATGCAGCACTAAGCAAACGCGATATCCTGTGCTACGGAGACGCCATGCTCCGGATCACCCGCTCCATCGCCATCGAGGAAGACGATATCGAGATCGTCTA
This sequence comes from Tardiphaga sp., assembly GCA_030147505.1. GTDB lineage: Bacteria > Pseudomonadota > Alphaproteobacteria > Rhizobiales > Xanthobacteraceae > Tardiphaga. The sequence continues at coordinate 33,276 of JASBVG010000036.1, read as the reverse complement.
TGTCCGCGCGTCCGGGCCCGGCGGGCAGAATGTCAACAAGGTCTCCACCGCCGCACAATTGCGCTTCGACAGCAAGAAGCTGGCGATCCCCGAAGACATGGAAATTCGCCTGCGCACCCTCGCCGGCCAGCGGATCACCAAGGAGGGCGTCATTGTCATGCACGCCCAGCGCTTCCGCACCCAGGAGCGCAACAAGGCCGATGCCATCGAGCGACTGGTCGAGCTGATCAAGGAAGCCGCCTATCGCGAGCCGCCGCGCCGGCCAACCAAGCCCACACTCGGCTCCAAGAAGCGTCGTCTCGAAGGCAAGAAGCGCCGCAGCGACGTCAAGGCGGGCCGCAGCGGGCGCTTCACGGACTGATTTCACGACCACGACTACAAGGACCGCCCCATGGCCAAACCCGTTCATTCGATGATCCGCGTGCTCGACGAGGCCCGCTCGCTCGATTTCCACAAGCGCGCCTTCAGCCTGGAGATTGCCGAGCGGCTGGCCTTCGATGATTTCACGCTGGTCTATCTGCGTCATCCTTCGTCCCCCTTCGAACTGGAGCTGACGGTGAATAAAGGCCGCACCGAGCCTTATGCGCTGGGTGACGGCTACGGCCATCTCGCCGTGGTGGTGGACGACCTCGCGGCGGAACATGCCCGTTTCACGGAGGAGAGGCTGGCGCCCGGCCCGCTGCGCGAGCTGAAACATGACGGCAAGCCGCTGGCCCGCTTCTTCTTCGCGACGGACCCGGATGGCTACAAGATCGAGGTGATCGAGAAGGGCGGCCGATTCGCCTGAACGTTGCCGTAATCCGCCCTACGAATCGAACCGGGGACAGCTCGGAGCGGGCCGGGGACATGGGGCGCTTGAGGCCATAGAATAGCGGCTCAAGTTCCCTACATAAGCCCAATCCATTTCACCGCGCGCCGAGACCCATGCCCGTTCGCCAGCTGCCAGAAACCATCGTCAACCGCATCGCCGCCGGCGAAGTGGTCGAGCGCCCGGCGAGCGTGGTGAAAGAGCTGGTAGAGAATGCCATCGATGCTGGCGCAAGCCGGATCGAGATATTCACCGATGGCGGCGGTCGGCGGAAGATCGCCATCACCGATGACGGCCATGGCATGACGCACGCCGATCTCGGTCTCGCGGTCGAACGCCACGCGACCTCCAAGCTCGACGACGAGGATCTGCTGCAGATCCGCACCCTCGGCTTTCGCGGAGAGGCGCTCCCCTCGATTGGCTCGGTGGCGCGCCTTGGCATCACCACGCGCCATGCCAGCGAGCCGCATGCCTGGTCGCTCACCGTGGATGCCGGCGCGAAAGAACCGATCATGCCGGCGGCGCTCGGCCATGGCACGCGCATCGAGGTCGCCGATCTCTTCTATGCCACGCCGGCACGGCTGAAATTTCTCAAGACCGATCGCACGGAAGCCGAAGCCATTCGCGAAGTGGTGCGTCGTCTCGCGATGGCACGGCCGGATGTCGCTTTCACACTCGCCGGCGAAGAACGCGCGCCGATCACCTGGGCGGCTGCATTGCCTGGCCCGCCGGGCCAGCTCACGCGGCTTGGCGATATTCTTGGTGCGGATTTCCGCGCCAGCGCGATTGCCGTCCGCAGCGAGCGCGAAGGCGTGGTGATCGAGGGCTTCGCGGCCTCGCCGTCACTTACCAAGGCTAATGCGCTCGGGCAGTATCTGTTCGTGAATGGCAGGCCGGTGCGTGACAAGCTGATCGTCGGCGCCGTGCGCGCGGCCTATTCCGACTATCTGCCGCGCGACCGCCATCCGGTGCTTGCGCTGTTCGTGACCCTCGACCCGCAGGAGGTCGATGCGAACGTGCATCCCGCCAAGACCGAAGTGCGCTTCCGCAATGCGGGTCTCGTCCGAGCGCTGATCGTGCACGCGCTGAAGGAGGGCCTCGCACGCGAAGGCAAGCGCACGGCGGCGAACAATGATGCCGGCGCGGTGCTGTCCTCGTTCCGGCCCAACAGCGCGCCGGGCTTCGCGCCACGCAACGCGAATTGGGACTGGCAGCGTTCACCTTCTTATCCGGTGTCGCCGGCACCGGCTTTCGGCAGCGCTGCGGCTTTCGCCGAGGCACCGCAAGCCGCGTTCGATGTCGGCACACCGACCGCCGATGTGCGTGTCGAGGAAGCGCCGCAGGTCGATCTGCTCGACCGTCCGCTCGGCGCAGCCCGCGCGCAGGTGCATGAGAACTACATCATTGCGCAGACGCGCGACGGCATGATCGTTGTCGATCAGCACGCCGCCCATGAGCGCATCGTCTATGAGAAGCTGAAGGCGTCGCTGGCGAAAAACGGCGTGCAGCGGCAGATCCTGCTGATCCCCGATATCGTCGAGATGGACGAAGCCACCGTCGAGAAACTGGTAGAGCGCGCCGAGGAGCTGGCGAGCTATGGCCTCGCCATCGACAGTTTCGGCCCCGGCGCCATCGCGGTGCGCGAGACGCCGTCGCTACTCGGCAAGACTAATGCGGCCTCACTGCTGCGCGACCTCGCCGAACACATGGCCGAATGGGACGAAGCGCTACCGCTGGAGCGGCGACTGATGCATGTGGCCGCCACCATGGCCTGCCATGGCTCGATCCGCTCCGGCCGCAGGCTGCGGCCGGAAGAGATGAATGCGCTGCTACGCGAGATGGAAGAAACGCCGAATTCCGGCCAGTGCAATCACGGCCGCCCGACTTATGTCGAGCTGAAGCTCAACGACATCGAAAAGCTGTTCGGGCGGCGCTGATACGGCTTAGGTGTATTTAGGATCGCGTTCGAGCAACTCGATCGATACGCCCTGCGGTGCGCGGATGAAGCAGATGCGCAAGCCGGGCTTCAGCGTATGCGGCTCCTTGGTGAATTCGACGCCCTTGGCCTTGAGATCGGCGGCGACTGCATCGATGTCCTTCACTGCGAGGCCAAAATGATCGAGGCCCTGATAGGGTGTCACCGGTGGCGGATTGACGCCCATGTCGGGTGTAACAGGCGCGAGGAAGATCTTTCCGCCGCCGAGTACGATATCGACACGGCCGGGCGCACGCAGAATCTCGGCGCCGAGCTTGTCGGCGAACCATTGCGCGGTCGCTTCGACATCCGGCGTGCGGATATGGACGTGATCCCAGGTGCAGGCGAGCGTCATCGGTTTCTCCCGTTTATTTTACGTATTTCAGAAACGTGAATTCGGTCTCGTCATAAGCGCGGCGTTCAAGTTCTTCATAACCTTCAGGCGCCACGAAGCCCGCATCCTTCGCCTCTTCCACCACCAGAAGCGCCTGCGGCACCAGCCAGCCGCCATCGCGCAGTGCGGCCAGCGATTTTTCCGCGAGCTTCATGCGATAGGGCGGATCGATGAACACCAGCGAGAACGGCTCGACAGGATGCGCCGGGCCGGGATCGCTGGCATCCCGGCGATAGACCTTCGTCACGCCGCCGAGGCCGAGGCTCTCCACATTGTCGCGCAGGAGAGCGCGCGCTTCCGAGCCGTTATCGACGAACAGCGTGAACTTCGCGCCGCGCGACACCGCCTCGATGCCGAGCGCGCCGGTGCCCGCATAGAGATCCAGTACCCGCGCATCCAGCATCGGGTTCTCATAGGCATGCATCAGGATGTTGAAGAGTGACTCGCGCAGGCGGTCCTGCGTCGGACGGATCGCTTGCGTCGAGGGGCCCGCAATGTTGCGGCCCCTCAGCCGGCCACCAATCACACGCATGGATCACTCGTCCCGCGGCTTGATATCGCGCTTGCCCTTGTAGCCCCGCTTCGGTGGCTTCTTCGGACCGTCGAACAGGGCCTCGGCCTCGTTGCGCGCGCGGGATTTCTCCGAGCCGGTACGCTGCACGACGACGCGGCGCCCCTTGCGGTCCTCCACCGAGGAGCGCTTCATCACCGGCTTCTTGACAACCACCGGATCAAGCGAAACGTCGCCCTTGCTCGGCAGCTGGCGACCGAAATCGGCACCGGCGGCTTCAGCGATCTTTTCGCCGAGCTGCTCGCGCAGCACGCGCGTTTTCACCTCGTCCACCTCGCCTTCCGCCAGCTCGCCGAGCTGGAACGGGCCGTAGGAGATACGGATCAGGCGGTTCACCTCAAGGCCGAGATGGGCGCAGACGTTACGCACTTCGCGGTTCTTGCCTTCGCGGATCGCAAACACCAGCCAGACATTGGCGCCCTGGTCGCGTTCCAGTGTTGCATCGATGGCACCATACTTCACGCCGTCGACCTCGACCCCGTTCTTCAGCTCGTCGAGCTGCGCCTGGGTGACATTGCCATGGGCGCGGACGCGGTAGCGGCGCAGCCAGCCGGTGTCTGGCAACTCGAGTGTACGCGCGAGGCCGCCATCATTGGTGAGCAGCAACAGACCTTCGGTGTTGAAGTCGAGACGGCCGATGGAGATCAGACGCGGCAGGTCTTCCGGCAGATGTTCGAACACCGTCGGCCGGCCTTCCGGATCGGCATGGGTCGTCATCAAGCCGCGCGGCTTGTGATACATGAACAGCCGCGTGCGCTCCCGCTCCGGCAACGGCTTGCCGTCTACGGTGATCACGTCATTGGCGGTGACGTCGAGCGCAGGCGAATTGATCTTGCGGCCATTCACCGAGACGCGGCCTTGGGTCACCCACTCCTCCGCGTCGCGGCGCGAGCACAGGCCGGCGCGGGCGACAACCTTGGCGATGCGCTCTGCACCCTTCTTCTCGACAGGCTTGCGCGGTGCCTTCTTCGCATCGGGATCACGCGGACGATATTCGCCGCGGCCACCGAAGGCCGGACGCTGGCGGAAGATCTGGCTATCGTCCTCATTGTCGCGGCGCGGACGCTCATCACGATCGCTTTCGCGCCCACGGCGCGGCTGCTCCTGCCAGTCCGCGCGACCGCGGGGTTCGCGTGACCGCTCGAATTGCGGACGGTCCTCACGCGAGCGTTCAAAGCGCGGACGTTCGCCATCGCCGCGCTCGGGACGATCATCACGCGAGCGCTCGAAACGCGGCTTGTCGAATTTCGGTCTATCAAACTTGCGCTCGCCATCGCGCGGGGCACGCGCCGGACGGCTGCCACGATCATCGCCGCGTTTGCGGTTCTGCCACGGCTTCTCATCGCTGCGGTCGGGGCCACGTTCAAAGTCACGATCACCACGACCACCGAAGCTCTTGCGCGGCCCCCCGCGATCCGGCGCACCGCGCGAAAACTTCTTCTCGCCAAATGGCCGGTCACCCTGCGGACGATCACCGCGCGGCGCATAAGCCCGCTTTTCACCGCCGCCGTCGCGCGGCTTACGGTCACCGAACGGGCGGTCACCGCGCGGACGATCACCGTCGCGCGATGGGCGCGAACCGAAAGGACGATCGCCATCACGCGACTTGCGGTCGCCGAACGGGCGATCACCACGCGGACGATCACCGTCGCGCGACGGGCGCGAACCGAAAGGACGGTCGCCATCACGCGGCTTGCGCTCGCCAAATTTCTTCTCCGAGAAGCGCCCCGCCGGACGCGCATCGTCGCGATCACGACGCGGCGGACGATCCCCGAACTCCTTGCGCGGACCGCGCGACGGACGATCGCCCTCGCTGCGCGCTGGGCGATCCTCGCGATTGAAACGCGGGCGCGGCGCATCGCCATAGTCGCGGCGCGGCGCGCGATCACCGTCACGCTTGCCGGCGAAGGAGCGTTTCTCGCCGTCGCCGTCACGCGGGGGGCGCGGCGTGTAGCTACCGTCGCGCTTGGCGAACTTCTTCTCCGGGCCGCGAGCGGCGCCGGAACGGCCGCCTTTGCTCGGACCCTTGCCCGGGCCTCTGCCGCCGGAAGGCCGGCCGCGCGAGGGGCCGTTGTTTTTATCGTTATCGCGGGGCATGAAAGGTCTCGCTGCAGCGGAAGCTGAATTGGGTTGAGCGGTGCGGATGGGGGTTGCGGATCGACATTGCGCGCTCATCGGGCGCAAACGTCACGCGAAACCGGTATCCTCTTTGCTGAATGCCACTCCGTAGCAGAGTTTTGCGCAGGAAACGAACTTTTTGACCGCCCCTTCTTTCATGGATTTGGCCCTCAAAGCCGCCAAAACCGCCGGTGACGCGGGGGAAGTGCCGATTGGCTGCGTAATCGTGCGGAATGGCGAGGTGGTCGCCAGCGCCGGCAACCGCACTTTGACTGACAAGGACCCCACCGCCCATGCCGAGGTGCTGGCCATCCGTCAGGCCGCTGAAACACTCGGTTCGGAGCGGCTGGTGGATTGCGATCTCTATGTCACGCTGGAGCCCTGTACCATGTGTGCCGGGGCTATCTCCTTCGCGCGCATCCGCCGGCTCTATTACGGAGCGGCCGATCCGAAGGGCGGCGGCGTGGAGTCCGGAGTCAGATTCTTCGCCTCACCGACCTGCCACCATGCGCCGGAGATCTATTCAGCGGTAGGGGAGACGGAAGCGGCCACGCTGCTCCGCGACTTCTTTCAGAAGCGGCGCTAGGCACGGGTGACCACAGGAACGCGTGTCACCTCATGGCCGTTCTCGTGGATGACGCAGATATGTCGCTCGTATTCACGATTAGCCGGCGGTCGCGTACCAATTTCATCAGCAATCGCATAAGCCTGCGCGATTGCTTCGGCATCGCTTTCGAGATCGAGACCGGCGTGATCGCGTTCGGTCGTTCCGTTTTTGAGGTCGAAATAATAATGCGCCATATGGAACCCTCTTGATTCCAAAACGCACAACACAACCTCAGGTTCCTTGGATAAAGAAACCTCCCGATACCGTCACTTCCCCTGGCGTTCCCGCGCCACAGCCTGCCAGCCGATATCGCGGCGGCAAAAGCCCTCGGGCCAGTTGATCAGCCCGATGGCCTCATAAGCCCGGCGCTGGGCCTCCCCGACGGTTTTCGCCGAAGCTGTTACGTTGAGCACGCGCCCGCCGTTGGCCAGAATCCAGTCACCGGAGGACTTGGTTCCAGCATGGAACACCTCGACCCCCTCGATCTGTTCCGCGCGGTCGATGCCCGCAATCCGGGTGCCCTTGTCATAATCGCCGGGATATCCCCTGGCGGCCATGACGACGGTCAACGCCGGGTCCGGGAACCAGCGCAGGTCAAAATTCTTGAGCTGGCCGTCCGCCGACGCAATCAGCGCCGGCAGCAGATCCGACATCAGGCGAACCATGAGCACCTGGGTCTCCGGATCGCCGAAACGGGCGTTGTATTCGATCAGCTTCGGGCCTTCGTTTGATATCATCAGGCCGGCGAACAGCACGCCCTTGTACGGGCAGCCCATCGCCTTCATGGCCTTCAGCGTCGGCAGGATGATCTCGTTCATGGTGCGCGTCTGGACCGCGTCGGTGAACACCGGTGCAGGCGAATAAGCACCCATACCGCCGGTATTCGGCCCCTTGTCGCCGTCAAAAGCGCGCTTATGGTCCTGCGCGGCGACCAGTGGCAGCGCGTTCTCACCATCGCACAGCACGAAGAAGGATGCTTCTTCACCCGTCAGGAATTCCTCGACCACCGCTTCCGCACCGGCTGCGCCAAAGCCGCCGCCGAGCATCATGTCGATGGCCTCCTCGGCCTCCTGCAGCGTCATGGCCACGACGACGCCTTTGCCGGCGGCAAGGCCATCGGCCTTGATGACGATCGGCGCGCCTTGGGCGCGGATGTACGCCTTCGCCTTGTCCGCATCGCCGAAGCGTTCATAGGCGGCGGTGGGAATATTGTTGGCCTTGCAGATGTCCTTGGTAAAACCTTTCGAGCCTTCGAGGCGGGCGGCGGCCTTGCTCGGTCCGAACGCCTTGATGCCGGCGGCGGCAAGATCATCCACGATGCCGGCGGCGAGCGGCGCCTCCGGGCCGACCACGACGAAATCGACCTTGTTGTCGTGGCAGAACCTGATCACCGCGGCATGGTCGGCAACATCCAGCGCGACGCATTCAGCCTCCCGCGCGATGCCGGCATTGCCGGGTGCGCACCACAATTTGGTCAGCAGCGGCGACGCCGCCAGCTTCCATGCCAGCGCGTGCTCGCGGCCACCGGAACCGATGAGGAGAATGTTCATGGAAAGACTGCCTAGCCGGGGTTTTGGGTGGTTTTGCCAGCGTTTAGCATGCTAATCCGCTGCCGCAACAGCCTGAGTCCCCAATGCCCAAAGCAGCCGCTGCCCCGCTGACGAATTCCACCGAATTCACCGTCTCCGAGCTCTCGCAGGCGCTGAAGCGGACGGTGGAGGACGCCTATGGAAATGTGCGCGTGCGCGGCGAAATCACAGGGTTTCGCGGGCCGCATTCGTCCGGCCACTGCTATTTTTCGCTCAAGGACGAGAGCGCCAAGATCGAGGCCGTGATCTGGAAGGGCGTCCATGGCCGGATGCGGTTCCGCCCGCAGGAAGGCCTCGAGGTCATCGCCACCGGCAAGCTGACCACCTTTCCTGGTTCGTCGAAGTATCAGATCGTCATCGAGGCGTTGGAGCCTGCCGGCGTCGGCGCGCTGATGGCGCTGATGGAAGAGCGCAAGCGCAAGCTCGGCGCCGAAGGCCTGTTCGACGAAGCGCGCAAACAGCTTTTGCCATGGCTGCCCGAAGTCATCGGCGTCGTCACCTCGCCGACCGGTGCCGTGATCCGCGACATCCTGCATCGGCTCAATGATCGCTTCCCCCGCCATGTGCTGGTGTGGCCGGTGCGCGTCCAGGGTGAGGGCTCTGCCGAACAGGTCGCCGCAGCGATCCACGGCTTCAACGCGCTGGAAGCCGGCGGCAAGATTCCGCGGCCGGATCTCCTGATCGTCGCCCGCGGCGGCGGTTCACTGGAAGACCTGTGGTCGTTCAACGAAGAGATCGTGGTGCGCGCCGCGGCGGAGAGCATGATTCCGCTGATATCGGCCGTCGGCCACGAGACCGACGTCACGCTGATCGATTTCGCCTCGGACAAGCGCGCGCCGACACCGACGGCGGCAGCCGAAATGGCGGTACCGGTGCGTGCGGAACTGCTGGTGGAGATCGGCACCTTCGAGCGCCGCATGATGCTGTGCTGGCAGCGCGCCCAGGAATCCCGCCGCAACGAGCTGCGCGCCGCAGCACGCGCTCTGCCCAATGCAGCCGATCTGCTCGCGATACCGCGCCAGCGTCTTGACGGCGCCGGCGCTTCGCTGCCGCGCGCCTTGAAGGCGAATACCCATGCGCATCACCGTCGTTTCGTCGAAGCCAGTTCCGGCCTGACGCTGCGCGTGCTGCGCGCACAGATCGCCCATGCGACGCAGCGGCAGAAGGTTTGCGGCGAACGCCTGAAACTCTCGGCGCGCGCTTTGCTGCGCCAGCGCCGCGATCGTTTCGCAAATCTCGAACTACGCCTCAAGGCCTCGAAATCCGCCAATGCGCAAGCGCAGCGTAACGCAATCGCACGGGATCGCGAACGTGCTTTGCGCCTCACCGAACGCGCGCACCGCGCACTGACGACGCTGCTGCAGCGCCACACGTCGCGCGTCGAGGCATCGAGCAAGCTGCTCGCGGCCCTATCCTATCGGAGTGTCCTCGCCCGCGGCTTTGCGCTGGTGCGCGATGAGAACGGAACGGCTGTGCACGAACTGGCAGGCATCGATGCCGGCGCACGATTAAACATTGAATTTGCCGATGGCCGCATCGACGTCACCGCCGATGGTGCAGGACCGGCATCGCCGCGAGCGGATAAATCAACCGCCGTCAGACCCAAAGCATCGAAGCGCCCCGCCAAGGTTGGCCAGGGCGACCTGTTCTAACATCCGCGATCTTCGAAGAAGCTACCCAGCCCCTCTTCAAGAAGCACAGTCTCGCACGAAAGCAGGTGCCCCTTTTCAGGAGGACGTTTCGGCGTCCACCTCCCGGGCGCGTGCTCCCTCCAAATGCCCTGTCCGTTTCACTTGATCGGACGCCGGCGAAATCACGCGGAATGCGATTGTTTCGATTCGTACCGACGCTTGTAACCATTGGTTGATTTTCCATAGGTATTCATCTGCGCTTTGGTACTCAGAACGAGTTCGCATTTTCATGTTTAGGAATTTTTCATCTAGCTTCAGTTCCTATTTCAGGGATCGCCAGGGCAACGTCGCCGTCATCTTCGCGCTGGCCAGCGTGCCGCTGATATCCTTTGTCGGCGGAGCCATCGATCACGGTCGCGCGGCAATGATCCGCTCCAAGCTTCAGGGGGCGCTTGATTCTGCCTCCATCGGGGCGATCGTCCAGAAATCGACGGCTTTTGCCGCGGCCGGCTCCATGTCTGCGGATGGCGACGTCCCCGGCGGCTCGACCACGGCAGTTAACTATTTCTATGCCAACACCTCGAACATGAGCGGCTACACGATCAACAGCGTGACGGCCAAGGTATCGAGAACCAATGGTGTCGTGACGTCCAGCATGCAGTTCTCGGCTGACGTTCCGACGACGTTCAGCTCCATCATGGGATTTCCGAAACTCACCGTCACCGGTGTCGCGACCGCGACAGCCACGATGCCGCAATTTATCGATTTTTATCTTCTGCTCGACAATTCGCCGTCGATGGGCGTCGGAGCAACGCCCGCCGATGTCGCTGTCATGGTCAACAACACGCCCGACAAATGCGCATTCGCCTGCCATGACACCGCGAACAAGTCGAACTACTACAATCTCGCCAAGAAGCTTGGCGTCACCACGCGCATTGATGTGCTACGGTCTGCTACACAAAGTCTGATGGACACCGCGGCCTCGACCCAGACCTATCCCAACCAATTCAGGGTCGCGATCTACGATTTTGGCGGCAGCGCTTCAACCGCGAGCCTTCGGCCGCTGTTCAGCCTGTCCTCAAGCTTGTCGAGCGCGAAGACGGCGGCAGGTGCGATCGACCTGATGTCAGTCAACGGCCAGAACGACAACAACGATCAGGACACTCAATTCTCGTCGGTCATTCCCGCGATCGACAAGATCATCGCAAACACCGGAAATGGAACAGCGAGCGCACCTGCAAAGTATCTGTTCTTCGTCTCGGACGGCGTGGCTGACGAGTACAATCCATCCGGATGCCTGAAGAAGACAACGGGCGGCCGATGCCAGTCCCCGCTGAATCCATCACTTTGCACCGCGATCAAGAATCGCGGCGTCAAGATCGCGGTCCTTTACACGACCTATCTCGATCTGCCGACTAACGCCTGGTACAATACGTGGATCGCCCCGTTCAACAAAGGCCCCTACGGACCGTCCACGAACAGCGAAATCGCGACCAACATGCAATCATGCGCATCGCCGGGGTTCTATTTCGAAGTCAGTCCCACCCAGGGCATTTCCGAGGCCATGACGGCGCTGTTCCAGAGGGCCGTCGCAGACGCACGGATTAGCCGCTAAAGCCTGATCTGCAGCCGGCGGGTATCTGGCTCCACCGCCGGCGCCAGACCGCCGATCCAAGGTCGGCTTCCGAGCGCTTTCATTCGCGCCGTGAAGGCCCTATCTATGGCGAAGCATATTCAATCCGCCTGCGGCATTCGGGCCAAGCGTTCCAGGAGACCAGCCGTGCTCAACAAATTCGGGCCATCCGGCCACGGCGAAGCCAAGCTGCAATATCTCGACGGCGACTTTCGGGTCGTCGCACCGGGCACCTATGTAATCTGCGCCGTTTCGGGCGAACGCATCCCGCTGGATGAACTGAAATATTGGAGCGTCGATCGGCAGGAGGCCTATGCAACGCATACGGCAGTGCTGAAACGACATTATCCGGAGCAGGTGAAGTAAGGGCATTCGTAGGGCGGACTAGCGCCTCGCCCTCGCCCGGTTCAGCCCCTCGCGCACAAAACTGCGGAGACCCTCTTTGTCCTCGACATCGAGTGCAACAGGGAAGCCGACGATTTCCGCTGCCGCAGGCATGCCACGCAGCTTCACCAGATCCTTTTCCGTCGTCACCAGCGCGAGACCTTCGCCCCGCGCCTGCAAAACCAGCGCCTCGATTTCAGCAGGCGCGTATGGATGATGATCGGCGAATGCCTTTTCCGCTGCGACATCCACACCGGCATGGCGCAGCGTGCGAAAGAAGCGGCCAGGATCGCCGATGCCGGCAAAAGCCAGCACGCGCTTGCCTTGCAAAGCCTGCAACGACGCAGCATCCGGCTTCAGCCGCGCCGTAAACACCTTACCGCCGCGGCCATGCACCATCGCAGCAACGCCGGTGGCAGCAACGCCATCACCGATGATCATGAGACCGTCGGTACGAACGATCTGGCGATCCAGTGGTGCACGCAACGGACCGGCGGGAAATATGCGGCCGTTGCCGAGACCGCGATTACCGTCGATCACAATCAGCGACAAATCCTTCGCCAGCGCCGGGTTCTGAAAACCGTCATCCATCACGATCGCGCTGGCGCCCGTGGAGCGCGCCAGCGCGGCGCCGTTCACGCGATCGCGCGCGATCACGACAATGACGTCACGCGCCATCATCAGGGGCTCGTCGCCGACATCGGCAGCGCTGTGACGTCCCGGCTCGACCTTCACAGGTCCGCGCAACCTGCCGCCATGACCGCGGCTGAGCACTACAGGCGTCTCACCGAGTTCGCGGAGCAATTTCACCAGCGCCAATGTGGTCGGCGTCTTGCCGGCGCCGCCGGTATGATAGTTGCCGACGCAGAGCACGGGAATGCCGGCCACCGCTCCCTGCCGCATCATGCGTGAGGCAGTAATCTCGCCATAGACGGCGCCCAGCGGCATCAACAGGCGCGACAGCAGGCTGTTCCGCTGCTGCCAGAACGCCGGTTCACGCATGATGGCCACCCATCTCGAAACGAAGCTGCATCAGATAGGGCTCGAGCGCATAGAGTGTGCGATCCAACGCGCCACCAAGGCGCGCGACAACCTGTCTCGCCGCGTCGATCGCAGCATCACGTGCTGCGACGTCGCCCAGCATCTGGCCGAGTTGCTTGACCAGCTGTTCGGACGAATTCGCCTGCCGCGCGCCGCCGGCGCGATCAAGCGCGCCATAAACGTCGGTGAAATTGAACACATGCGGCCCATGCACGATGGATGCGCCGAGCTTGGCCGGCTCGATCGGATTTTGCCCGCCATGCGGCACCAGCGAACCACCCATGAAGACGACGGGCGTCAGGCGATAGAACACGCCGAGCTCGCCCATGGTGTCGGCGACATAGATATCGGTATTCGCGCCCGGCAACTCCTCGCGCGAGCGTAGCGCGACGCGGCCGCCGCTCGTCTTGATCATGTCGGCAATGGATCCGCCGCGATGGGCATGGCGCGGCACGATCACGGTGAGCAGCGACGGGAAGAAGTTCTTCAACGTCTTGTGCGTTTCGAGAATGATCTCCTCTTCGCCGGGATGAGTCGACGACGCGACAACGATCGGTCGTTCTCGCGTCGCCGCTTTCAGCGCATCGAGCTTAGCGGCGTCGCCGGGCGGCGCCTGGACGTCGAATTTGAGATTCCCGGTGACAAGTACGCTGCGGGCGCCCAACGCTCCGAAGCGCTCGGCGTCGGTGTCGGACTGCGCGAGGCAAATCTCGAAACGGCCAAGCAACGCAGCGATGGTCTTCGACATCTTTTGCCAGCGCGGGAACGAGCGCTGCGACATCCGCGCATTCACCAGTGCCATTGGCAGGCGTCGTTTCGCGGCCGACAGGATCAGATTCGGCCAGAGATCGCTCTCGATGAAAAGCGCCAGACTGGGATGCCAGTGATCGAGAAAACGCGCGACATAACGCGGCGAGTCGTAGGGAATGTATTGATGGATGATATCCGGCGGGAAGCGCCTGGCGATGATGGCGGCCGAGGTCACCGTTCCCGATGTCAGCAGGATACGTATCTTCGAGGCGCGCAAGCGTTCGATCAACGTCGCCGCAGCCAGCACTTCGCCGACGCTCGCGCCGTGCACCCAGACAAGTGGCCCCGATGGCCGCTCGATCGCCGAGATGCCGCGTCGCTCGTCGATCCGCTCGGGGTCTTCCTTGCCATTTCGCAGACGCCGCTTGAGCAGCAGTGGCACCACCGGCGTCAACGACGCTGAGAGGCTGCGATAGGCCCGCAGCGTAATCGGCAGAGCGTCAGCCATGACGATTGCCGTCCGGTCGGCCGACCGCTTCATAGGCGCGGCGCGTGGCGTCGTTCAGCGTCGCCTCCAGCCGCAGACGCAGCTCCTCCATCATGGCACTGTCCGCATCGGCCGGCACCTCGATGGGCTCACCACCGACCAGCACGCCGCGACCGAACGGCAAGTTGATGGTGGTGTGGTCCCAATTGTTGAGTTGGTAGAACCTGCTCGTCGCCATCGCAAACGGCATGATTGGCCGCCCGCTCTCGCGCGCCAGCATGATGATGCCGAGACCGGCGACACGCGAGCGCTTCGGCACATCGGCGGTGAGCGCCATGTTCACGCCGCTCTCCAGCACCCGCACCATTTCCTTGAAGGCGCCGACGCCGCCCTTGCGATGAAACGCACTGCCATGATCCCCCGAGCCGCGCACCGTCGAGATTCCCAGCCGTTCGGCCGCCAGCGCATTGAACTCGCCGTCGCGATGCTTCGAGATCAGCACCGCGCCGCGATAGTTCTTCTGCTTGATGAAAGGCGTCATCAGATGCTGGCCATGCCAGAAGGCGAGGATGACCGGCATCTGCGGTTCGACGATGTCGTAGACATCGACGGGATCGAACGTGAACCTGTTGGTCTTCCACACAAGGCGCAAAAATTCGGCCGCGAGAAATCCCGCGGCACGTTGCACCCAGCTGCTGCGCAGCGTGTCTCGTAGCAGACGCTTCAAGCGGTCGGCTTTGCCGGATCGAGCAGCCGATGCAGATGGACGATGAAGTAGCGGGTCTGCGCACTATCGACCGTGGACTGCGCCTTTGCGCGCCAGGCCACCAGCGCCGATGCGTAGTTCGGATACACACCAACGATATCGACCTTGTTGAGGTCCTTGAAGGTGACGCCCTCGAGATCGGTCAGTTCGCCGCCGATGACGAGATGAAGCAATTGCTGTTGTGTATCCGACATAGGTTCTTCCTGCAGCCGCCGGCTGCGCTCAGTTTCCAGAGATGGGGTGGTGCGGCTGGTTACGCCCGGTTGGTCCGGAACTGTTCAACGATATGGGCATGACGATCGGCCCCCGCTGCTACCAGCAACCCGTGCGTGACTTCCCGGCGATTGTACTGAATGGCATCGCCCGAAAGCTCGCTCATTCTACCATTCGCTTCGTGCACGATCAAATCCGCTGCCGCCAGATCCCAATCCCGACTCTGCCCGCCGGCAAAGGCCGCATCCAACCGCCCATTGGCGATCCAGCACAACCGCAGCGCTAGAGACCCGATCCGCGGATGCAACTCCAGGTCCTGCCGCGGATGGGTCAGACGCTCCACCAGAGGTTTGGGGCCGGCGACGCGAGCGAAATCGAGCGCGGTACCCGATGTGGCCCGGACCGGGCGGCCATTGCAGGTGGTGCCCCGCCCGCGCGCGGCCATGAAAAATTCATCTGTGGACGGCGCATAGACCGCAGCCATGATCGGCCGATGGTCCTCCACCAGTGCGACACAAACGCACCAGTCCTCACGGCCGGCGAGATAGCTGCGGGTGCCGTCGATGGGATCAATAATCCAGGTCAGCCGCTTGCCGAGACGGTCACTATCGTCCGCGCTTTCCTCGGACAGCCAGCCATAATCCGGCGTGGCGCTGCGCAGACGTTTTTCGATCAGGTCGTTGAGCGCGATATCCGCTTCGGAGACCGGCGACGATTCGCCCTTGACCCACTTGCGCAACTCAGTGCGGAACATCGCAAGGCCGAGCGCGCCGGCCTCGCGAACGGTCTGCTCCATCAGCGCGAAATCTCGTGCCAGTTTTTCGGAGGGTTCAGCGTCCGGCAATCGTCAATCCCTCGACGCGCACGGTCGGCGCGTTGACGCCGTACTTGAAGCTGAGATCGTTGGCCGGAGTCAGCGACTTGAACATGTCGAACAGATGACCGGCGATGGTAATCTCGCTCACCGCATAAGTGAGCTTGCCATTCTCGATCCAGAACCCGCCGGCGCCGCGGCTGTAATCGCCGGTGACGCCATTGACGCCGGAGCCGATGAGATCGGTGATGTAAAAACCTTCCTTGATGTCGGCAATGAGATCCTCGGGCGAGACGTCCCCTGCCTCCATATGCAGATTGTAGGCGCCCGGCGATGGCGAGGACGATACGCCGCGATGAGCGTGGCCCGTCGTCTGCAGTCCGAGTTCGCGTGCGGTGGCACAATCCAGCAACCAGGTGGTCAGAACGCCGCCGTCGATGATGGCGCGCTTCACTGTGGCGACGCCTTCAGCGTCAAAGCTCTGCGAGCGCAGGCCGCGCACACGCAGGGGATCGTCGATGATGCGGATATTGTTACTGAAGAGCTGCTTGCCGAGACTGTCCTTCAGGAAGGTCGTCTTGCGCGCCACGGACGCACCATTGGCCGCGCCGATGACGTGACCGACCAGCGAATTCGACACGCGCGGATCATAGACCACCGGCACCTTGCAGGTCGCAACCTTGCGCGGATTCGCGCGCGCCACCGTGCGTTCACCAGCGAGCTTGCCGACCGCTGCCGGCGAAGCGAGATCCGACGCATGCAGCGCCGAGGAAAAATCGTAGTCGCGCTCCATATTGGTGCCATCGCCGACGATGGCGGTCATCGACACACCGTGGCTGGAGCGCAGATAGGAGCCATGGAAGCCGGTCGATGTAACCAGCACCATGCCGCCGATCCCCGTCGACGCCGATGCGCCGCCGGATTTGGTGACGCCCTTGACCGCCAGCGCCGCCTCTTCCGCCTCGATCGCACGGCGCTCAAGTTCGCTGACTGACGGAACAACGCGGTCGAGCACATCGAGATCGGGAAAATTCTTCGCGAGCAAACCGGGATCGGCGAGACCGACATACTTGTCATCCGGCGCCACCCGCGCCATCGCCATCGCACGCTCGGCAAGCTGCACGGCATTGTCGCCCGACATGTCATTGGTAGAGATCACCGCCTGACGCTGTCCGACGAACACGCGCAGCCCGACATCATCACCCTCGGAGCGCTCCGAAGCTTCCACCTTGCCATCGCGCACCTCGACGCCATGCGAGACGCCGCGCACGGCCACTGCGTCCGCCGCATCCGCACCGGCGCGCTTCGCCGCCTCGACAAGGCGCTGCGCCAGATCGGACAGTGTGGATTGATCGAGCAGGTCGGAATTGTCGGATCGGGTGGACGATGCGTTTGGTGAAGAGATCACAAACAGAATTCCTGAATTTGAAGCGGTCGAGGCGGCTCTGGCGAAGCTCTACAGATGTGCCCATTTTGCAGGGATTTCAAGCATTTGCCACACCAAATGGGGCGAATTTTCGCGCCTACGGCAAGAACTCGTCAAGCATTCCGGTTTGGCTTTCGTCAAGCATGCGAGCCGGGTCGGATTCTTTTAACCAGCCTTTTTAAGCAGATTCGGCGCGCGCTCTGGCAAGCTCTCCCCATCGACCGAAAGCATAATTTCGGCGGGGAGATAAAAAGCCGTGGGGCATCAAACAGCAACCGGGGCTTCGGCCTCACCATCGACCCTGGGATCGAGCAGCGCGGTGCGGCTCGATCCCCATTCACTGCCGCTTCGCTTCGAAGCACATGACAACCGCGCCGACGGCAGCGTCCGGCGTGTCGAACTACATCGCGAGCGTGTCGTTCTGCATCGTGCCGTCCGTGGCATGCGCATGGCGATCAACGTTCGCGTCAGCGATTTCATGGGTGTCGCGCTGCGCGGGCTCGATGACGGCAAAATGCTGGTGCTCAAGCATCGCGATCCGTCATTGTCGATCCCGCTGCTCGTGAGCTCGGACGTCGAGGAGATCGAGATGGCGTGGCCGATGTGGAGCGAAATCTTCGCCCTTCCGCAATTGCCGGAAGAGAAGGCGATCGAGCCGGCACAACGCCGTCGCCGCCGCAACGCCATTCGCCAACGCCGTCCACGCTTCCTCATGCGCCGCCGCGTCGGTGCGTTGTTGAACGAGCCGGGTAATTACAAAGGCGAACGCGAGATCATCGCGCGGAATTGACACCCCTCTCATACTGTCATCGCCCCGGGCGACCGGGCGATCCAGCAGACAGCACCGTCAGCGATCAATCCCGATCGACGTCGTTTCCTTGACCCCCGCTTTTGCGGAGATGACAAGCGCGCTTGCGTATGCGCGCGCAAAATCTTTTCGATTCATTCAGCCTTAAGACCCGCGGCCTGGATCACCGGCCTCCATTTCCCGATTTCGGCTTTGACCTGCGCGGCGAGTTGATCCGGCGTCGATCCCACCGGCTCGCCGCTGAGCTCGATCAGCCGCTGTTTCACTTCTGGATCCGTCGTGGCCTTGCGGAATTCGGCGCTCAGGCGATCAGCCATCGCGGGCGGCATGCCCGGGGGGCCGAAGATCGCATTCCATGTATAGGTCTCATAATCGGGCAGCCCGGACTCCGCCACAGTCGGAATGTCGGGGAACGATCCTGCACGCTTCTTGGTGGTCACGGCCAGTGCCCTTGCCGTTCCGGACTTGATGAAAGGTGCGGCGCCGCTGAGCACGTCGAAAAGAATCGGAATCTGTCCGCCGATCAGATCGTTCATGGCCGGCGCACCGCCGCGATAGGGCACATGCTCCATCTTCACGCCGGCCATCGTCTTCAAGAGTTCGCCTGACAGATTCGGCGGTGTGCCGACGCCGGACGAGCCATAACTGTACTTGCCGGGATCGGCTTTCAGCATCGCGATCAACTCTTTGACATTGGCCGCTTTGGTCTGCGACGAAACCAGCAGCACATTCGGCACGGTTACGATCATCGAAATCGCGGTGAAATCCGCGACGGGATCGTAGGGCGGCTGCTTCGCCATCAGCGGATTGATGGTGTGGGTCGAAATCGTGCCCATCAGCAGCGTCTGGCCATCCGGCTTGGCCTTCGCCGTACGAGTCGCGCCTACCACGCCGCCAGCGCCAGTGACGTTCTCAATGACGATGGTCTGGTTGATCTGCTCGGAGACCTTTTTCGCCACATGTCGGCTCACCACATCAGTGGCGCCGCCGGCTGCGAAAGGCACGATCAGCGTGATCGGCCCCTTCGGCAGATCCTCCTGCGCCCATGCGCGCCAGCGTGACGAAAGTATCGCGGTAGCCGCGATGGCGGCCGTGCCAAAATGTCGACGCGAAATGCCTGTCGTCATTGTTTCCATCCCTGATGTTCTTGAAGGTCGGCATCGGTTGATCCGATGTCCGCCAGTCGCTCACAGTCAAACAGGGCGCCACGGCGCCCTGTTACAATCACTCAAATCGGTGCGTGGCCAAGTGCCGCACGAAAGCGGTTCTTGACGTAGACGCCATCGCGCGGCGGCAGCACGCGCGGCGGGTTCTCCGCTTTCACCTTGATGGTGGCGAGCTTCACACCGTCACCTGGGGTCAGGCGCGTACGCAAATGCTCGACACCGGCCATGTCGCGGATCTCCCTGGTCCAGCCAAAGCCGCAGGACTGCGCGACTTTGTCCAGGCTGACGCCCATGCCGGCATGGCTCACCTGCATACCGGTTTCTCCGAAATGCCCGTTATCGAGCACCGCAATCGTGAGATTGGCTGGCCGGCGCGTGGCGATGGTCGCCAGCGCGCCCATACCCATCAACATTTCACCGTCGCCGGTGACGACCAGCACAGAATGACCCGGCTTCGCCGTCGCAAGACCGAGGCCGACCGCCGCAGCGCTGCCCATCGCTGCCCAGAGATAGTAGTTGTTGTCGTGATCCCCGACCGCCATCACATCGTAGGATGGCGAGCCGAGCCCCGTGACGACGAGAAGATTCTCGCGCCCGGCCAGCAGAGTCTTCACGACCTCGCGGCGATCGAGCACGCCACCTGCATTTACTTCATCCATTGCTTTTCTCCGATCAGGCGCTGTCCGAGCAGCAGGGCGCAAGCCGCATCCCCATTGAAGGCCATCGAGGCGGCGCCGCGCAGCAGCGGCGCGACATCTTGCGGCTCATCGGCGCGCCAGGTGAGCACCCCCATCAGATTGAGGGCGCGCTCGGTCGCCTGCCCCATCGGATTCTGCCAGCCGTTGAACTCGGCCCAGTCGCCGCGCATGGTGACGACCATCAGCAGCGGAAACCGCGTGCAGGTCTGCAACGCAAGTGTGTTGATGCAATTGCCGACGCCGCTGGACTGCATCAGCAGCGCACCGCGCTCACCGCCAAGCCAGGCACCGGCGAGATAGCCAATCCCTTCCTCTTCGGTGGTGAGCACGACCGAATTGATCGCATTGTCTTCGTTGGCGAGGCGAATGGCCGTCGAATGTCCGGCATCGGGTACATAGACGATGTGTTTGACGTCCGCTGCCTTGAGAATGTCGAAGACGTCTCGTTGCCAACCCGCCTGCACGTCAGGCGCATGTCCGGCGTCGCTCATCCAAATCTCCGCTGATCGATCACATGGATGCAAAGGCTAGCGCAATCGCGAGCATGGATCGCATAGCGAATGATGTGAAGAGATATGCCGGAATTTGATCTCTGGCACCGCAACATTGGGCCGTGCAGCAGATGCGCGCCCGTATCACGACACGGCGAGCATGCGGCCAACCCAGATATCTCGCGAGACGAGATCAGCGGCAATGTCCGTGAAGGTCCTCGCGACGAACTGCGCTGCAGCACTGACAGGACGATCCGCTGGATAAGCGAGCACCAGCTTGCGTTCAGGCGCGGGGTCGATCAGGGGCGCGGCACACAACACTCCGCTCTCGACCAAACCGTGGATTGGTGCCAGCGGCAGCACCGTGGATCCGACTCCATTACGCACCAGATCGATCATCGCGCCGAACGAATCCGCCTCAATACTCGCGCGCAACTGAACGCCGACCTGCCGGGCACATTCTTCCATGATGCCCCGCAGTCCGTGTCGCTGACTCGGCAACACGAGATCCCGATCCTTCAAGCTCGCGAAGCGAACCGGCGTGTTCACCGTCAAGCCACCGTCACGCGCCCCGACGAGAAACAGTTTCTCCATCATCACCGGCACGATGCGCAGCGAACGGATGGGATTTGGATCGTAGGAGACCGCCAGCTCCAGCTCTCCCCGCTGCAGCCAATCGAGCAGATGACCTGTGAACGCCGACGACAAGCGAACCGATAGTTGCGGATGAGCCTGCTGGATTTTGCGCACCAGGGGCACTGTTACGATCTCGGCGACCGTGGGCGTGGTGCCGATCGAAACTTGTCCGACGAATGACAGTGCTCCGCTGGACGACACGTTGCGGATCGCCTCGAGCTCCGCCATCACCCGCACGGCATGGTCGAGAACTTCGCGGCCCACCGCAGTAATCACCATGCCGCGACCGTGACGCTCGAACAGGGTGGCGCCGAGCTCCTTTTCGAGCAGGCGCATCTGCCGACTCAGAGCCGGCTGGGCAATATGCAGGCGATCGGCGGCCTTGCTGAGACTTCCGAGCTCGGCGACATGGATCAGCGTCTTGAGCTGCGCGACATCCATTTAGTGAATCCACCCGTGACAATCGGGCGGCTAGCCCGCACGCAGAATGGCATCCGCGAGCAATCCTGCAAAGAGCAACAGTCCCGCATCGCGATTGGACTTGAACAGCCGCAGGCACAGCGCGGAATCCCTGATATCTATCCGCGTGATCTGCCAGGCAAGATGGCCGGCAAATACGATGAGAGCAATCCATGCCGGCCAGCCCGCACCGCCGAGCCGCAGCGCGACGCCAATCAAGGCGACGGCCAGACCGTAGAACACAACGAGCGCAGATTGCGTCCGCGCGCCGAACAGCAGCGCCGTCGATTTGATGCCGATCAGCGCGTCGTCCTCGGTGTCCTGATGGGCGTAGATCGTGTCATAGGCGATCACCCAGCAGATTGATCCGGCATAGAGCAGCAGCGCTGTAGCATCGATACGGCCAAACACAACCGCAAAGCCCATCAACGCGCCCCACGAGAAGGCGAGACCAAGCACGCTCTGCGGCCAATAGGTGATGCGCTTCATGAAAGGGTAGGCAGCGACGATGACCAGCGAGGCGATGCCCGTGGCAATCGCAAAACTGTTGAACTGCAGCAGCACGACAAGACCGATCAGCGCCTGCAGAACGAGCCAGGCAAACGCCTTCTTCGCCGTCACTTGTCCCGCCGGAATCGGCCGCGAGCGCGTACGCTCGACTTTCGCATCGAGATCGCGGTCGGTGATGTCGTTCCAGGTGCAGCCGGCGCCGCGCATGACGAAAGCGCCGATGAAAAACAGCAAAATCATCTGGAGAAGCTGATCGAGACGCACCGCCATGCCAGAGGCGAGCGCGGCCGACCACCAGCACGGCATCAACAGCAGCCAGGAGCCGATCGGACGATCGAAACGTGACAGCCTGAGATAGGGACGCGACCACAACGGGGCAACGCGATCGACCCAGTTGTCGGTCGCGTCGGCAACGCGGGCGGCCGCGTCGCTCATCGGGTGAGCACGTTGCCGTTCAGCGTATCGAAGGTAGTACCACCGCTCTTGCGCGCGGCCGATGCATCAGGCAGCGAGGCCGACGAGCCGAGCACGTCGCTGAGGCGCGGCGCGGCCATCGAGCCGCCACCGCCGCCATTGCGCTGCTGCTGCGCGACCGAGCAGACCTTCTGGCGCATACCCTCGGTGTTCTTGTGGCCTGCTTGCATCTGCGAGGAGACGTTGTCGGGAATGCCGCACCGCTTCGCATTGGCTTTGATGTAGCTCAGCATCTTGACCTCGCTCTGCGAGAAGGCCGAGATCAGCTTGCAGGCTTCCTCGGGCGGCGCGCGGCGCTCGCTCGCCGCCTTGATCGCCGCGCCACGCTTCTCGGCTTCCTGACGCAGCGGGAGAAAGCCCTTCATGCAGTCGTCGCCACCGGGCGGACCGGCCTGTTGTTGCTGCGGTGGAGCGAACCCGCCGCCGAGCGGCGCGGCACCGCCGGATGGAAACGCACTGGATGCTGCCGGCGCGCCATTCACCGGCGGGAACGGAGAGGCACTCGCGGGCGCGCCATTGACGGGCGGAAACGGCGATGAACTCGCAGGTGCTGCGCTCTGGCCCGGCAGCGGCGCGGGGAACGCGCCCTGCGCATGAGCACCGACAATCTGCATGGCGAACGCGGCCACAGCGAATGGCGCAATGAAACGGCGGATGATCACAGATTTTCCTCCGGCAGCACATGTCCCGAAAAACGGGGCAGAAGCCATCCTGAATCAGGCACTTCTACGATTCCTGCCAAGCCTTAACAACCCACCAATAACCGACCGATTTAGGCGGCAGCGCGGCGCCGTGCCGCGATCCGGGCATGGCATTTCGCCGCAACTGCGGTAAAGCATCGGGCCTGAATGGAACATGAACCATGCCGCAATCGGATTTCCGCAGCCCCCGCCTCTATGTTGACGCAAGTCTTGCGGCGGATGCGGCCATCGCTCTCGACCGCAGCCAGAGCAACTATCTTGGCAATGTGCTGCGCCTGAATGCCGGCGATCCCGTGCTGCTCTTCAACGGCCGCGACGGCGAGTGGCAGGCGGCGATCGCCGCCGGCAAGCGCGCCGACAAGCTGTTGGTTCTCAAGCAGATGCGCGCGCAGGACCGGCTGCCCGACCTCACCTATGCCTTCGCGCCGCTGAAACATGCGCGGCTGGATTACATGGTGCAGAAGGCCATCGAGATGGGCGCGGCGAAGCTGCAGCCGGTGATCACGCGCTATACGCAGGCGAGCCGGGTCAACATCGAGCGGATGCGGGCAAATGTGGTGGAAGCGGCCGAGCAATGCGGAATCCTGAGCATTGCCGAAGTTGTTGAGCCGTTGAATTTGCACAAGTTTCTCGATCAACGCGACGGCCAGCGGCTGCTTATTTTTTGCGATGAGGCAGCGGAAGTTGCTGATCCCATTACAGCTTTAGCCGGCGCCCGCGAGACGGCGGCGAGCGGAATCGACGTCGTGATCGGCCCCGAAGGCGGATTTGCCGAGGAAGAACGGGCACTTCTGCTGAAGCAGCCGACCATTCTCCGCCTTGCCCTGGGACCGCGCATCATGCGGGCGGATACCGCCGCAGTGGCGGCCTTGGCGGTGATTCAGGCCGTTCTGGGCGACTGGACCACTTTCAATTAAGCCACTTCCCCAAAGGTGGTCGAAACGTCGCAAGGGGCGTGCTAAGGGGCGTGCGATCACGGCCACCTTATTGGAATTGCTGGACTTCGAGATGATAAAACCCGCCGCCTGGACGGACACCTTGCTGACCTCGTTTGCCGAGGCGGGCTATGTCCATGCGTCGCCGGCGATTTTGCAGCCGGCCGAGCCGTTTCTGGACCTCTCCGGCGAAGACATCCGCAAGAGCTTGTATCTGACCACCGACCTGACGGGCGAGGAATTGTGCCTGCGGCCGGATCTGACGATCCCGGTGGCGCGCGATTATCTCGCCTCGAAACAGGCCGGGCAGCCGGCCGGGTTCAGCTATCTCGGCCCGGTTTTCCGCTATCGTCATGGAAAAGCTAGCGAATTTCAGCAGGCGGGGATCGAGTCGTTCGGCCGTCAGGATCGCGCCGCTGCGGATGCTGAGATGCTCGTTTTGGCGCTGAATGCTGCGGCCGCACTGGGGCAACCCAGCGTCGAAATCAAGACGGGCGACGTCGCGCTGTTCGCCGCCCTGATCGAGGCGCTCGACCTCTATCCGGTCTGGAAGCGCCGCCTGACGAAAGACTTCAACCGCCAGGCGAACCTCGCCGAGGACCTCGACCGCCTCACCCTCGCCGAGTCGCCCGTCCGCAACGAGTATGAGGGCGTGCTCGCCGCCCTCGCCGGCTCCGATCGCAAGGCCGCGCTGGCGCTGGTCACCGACCTGATGTCGATTGCCGGGGCAACCAATCTCGGCGGCCGTTCCGTCGCGGAAATCGCCGATCGTTTTCTCGAGCAGTCGACTCTCAAGGGTGGCGCACTGCCCAAGGATGCACTGGCTTTGATCAAGCGCTTCCTCGCCATATCGGGCGCGCCCGATGATGCGGTTGCCGAGCTGCGCAAGCTGGCAGCGGATGCCAAGCTCGATCTCACTGCGGCGATCGACGAGTTCGAACAGCGCATCGGCTTCATGGCCGCAGGTGGCATCGATACGGCCAAGATCAAATTCGCCACCGCCTTCGGCCGCGGGCTCGATTACTACACCGGCTTCGAATTCGAATTGCACGGCGTCGGCAGTGGTATCGAACCGCCGCTGGTCGCAGGCGGTCGCTACGACAGGCTTCTGTCACAGCTCGGTGCCCCCAATCCCATTCCTGCCGTCGGCTTCTCGATCTGGATCGACGCGTTCTCCATTCGCGCGGGAGACGCGTCATGACTTCACCTTTCGTCGTTGCCGTTCCCTCCAAGGGACGCCTGCAGGAAAATGCCGAAGCCTTCTTCAGCCGCGCCGGTCTCACGCTGACCAAGGCCGGCGGTGCGCGTGACTATCGCGGCACCATTACCGGGCTCGACAATGTGGAGATCGCCTATCTCTCCGCCAGCGAGATCGCAGCGAACCTCGCGCGCGGTGCCGTGCATCTCGGCATCACCGGCGAAGACCTCCTGCGTGAGAACATCGTCGACACCGACAAGCGCGTGGCGCTGATCGAAGGCCTCGGCTTCGGCCGCGCCGATGTCGTGGTCGCCGTACCGCAGGCGTGGATCGACGTGCGCACCATGGCGGATCTCGACGATGTCGCGACCGGCTTTCGCGACAAGCATGACCGGCGCATGCGCGTGGCAACGAAATATATCAACCTCACCCGCGCCTATTTCGCGTCACACGGCGTGATGGATTATCGCATCGTCGAAAGTGCCGGCGCCACGGAAGGCGCACCGGCCACCGGTGCGGCGGAGTTGATCGTCGACATTACCACGACTGGGGCAACGCTGGCGGCCAACGGGCTCAAGGTGCTCGACGACGGCGTGATGCTGCGCAGCCAGGCCAATCTCGTCGCCTCGCGCCATGCCGACTGGTCGCCGGCCGCACGCGAGACGGCGCGCGTCATCCTCGATCACATCGCCGCACGTGCGCGCGCCAGCAAATACAAGGAAGTGCGCACGCGCTTCGCCGGCTGCAATCAGGCGTTGCTCGACGAAGCACACAACCGCTTCGGCGTGGTATCGCCTTTCGGCGGACCGACGTCATCCGGCATGGTGACGCTGCATTGCCCCCCGGCGCAGATCTATGCGCTCGGCAGTTTTTTGCGCGACCACGGTGCAGAGACCGTCTCGGTCGCATCGCTCGATTACGTGCTGGATCGCGAAAATCCGCTATTCGCAAAGCTCGAAGCGTTTTTGCGGTAAGATATTTCGTCGGCATTGCGAGGAGCGCAGCGAGGCAGCACACTCGATTGTCATCGGCCGGCTTGACCGGCGATCCAGTAAACGCCGGCCTCTCGGCTTATCGCTGCCGTCAGTGTTTACTGGATCCCCGCTTTCGCGGGGATAACAGACAGAGTAGACGGCGACTGGATATATTGGGAATCCGACTCGATGATGCTGGGCACTGACGTCTCCAACCTCACCACCGACTCGCGCACTGCCGCGGCGCAGGGCCTTTCACTGGTCGTGCCCTGCTACAATGAAGCGCCCGGCCTTGCCGCGCTTCACGACAAGCTCATCAGCCTCGCCCGCACGCTCAAGGCGCGTTACGGCGTTGCCTGCGAGGTCGTCTATGTGGATGACGGCAGCCGCGACGACACACTGAAGATCGCGCAGACGCTGCCAGCCGATGACATCGACGTTCAGGTGATCTCGCTGTCGCGCAATTTCGGCAAGGAGGCCGCACTGATGGCCGGCCTCGACCATGTCACCAAGGGCGCGGTTCTGTTCATGGATGGCGATGGCCAGCATCCGCCGGAATTCGTCGAGAAGCTGGTGCATCACTGGATCGTCGATGGCTATGACGTGGTGTTCACCGCCAAGGCGCATCGCGACAATGAAAGCGTCCTGCTTCGCCTCGCCGTGCGCGGCTTTTATTCTCTGATCAACTGGGGCGCCCGCCAGAAGATCCCGGAAGACGCCGGCGATTTCCGCCTGCTCTCGCCCCGCGCGGCAGCGGCGCTGCGGCAGTTGCCGGAGCGGAATCGTTTCTTCAAGGGTCTCGCCACCTGGATCGGGTTCCGCCAGCTCCGCGTCGATTACGAACCGCAACCGCGCGCCCATGGCGTATCGTCATTCAATCCGAAGGCGCTGATCGGCCTGTCGATCGAAGGTCTCACCTCGTTCTCGGTGGCACCGCTGCGCCTCGCCAGCCTGTTCGGCCTGCTGTTCGCCGGCGCCGCTTTCCTGTTCGGCATTTCGATCCTGTGGGAGACCATGGTCGACGGCAAATCGGTGCCCGGCTATCCCTCGATCATCGTCGGCGTGATGACCATCGGCGGTGTGCAGCTCATCATGATCGGGGTGCTCGGCGAATATATCGGCAAGATCCTGTCCGAGCTGAAGGCGCGCCCGGTCTATTTCATCGCCGAACACAGCGTGAAGCATTCAGCGCCCGATGCCGCGGCTGCGACACCCGAGACTGCGGCTACGCCGTCGCCTGACCGGACCGCCGCCGAATGAGCAGTGCCGCGCCGCGCAGAATCACGCTGTGCGCCGACGACTACGGCATGAGCCCCGGCGTCAATCGCGGCATTCGCGAATTGATCGCCCGCAAGCGGCTGAATGCGACATCGGTGATGGTGGTCGGCTCCGCGATCACCCGAGATGACGTCAGCGCGCTACAGGGCGTTCTCGCGATGAATCGCGACTGCGCCATCGGCCTGCATGTCACGCTGACGGCGCCGTTTCATCCGCTGACCATGCATTATCGCCCACTGCTGGACGGACTATTCCTGCCGCTCGGCAAGATGCTGCGGGCGGGCGCGCTGCGCCGGCTCGATGCCGAGATGATCCAAGCGGAAGTATCGGCGCAGATCGCCAAGTTCATCGCACTGTTCGGACAGGCGCCGGCCTATGTAGATGGTCATCAGCATGTGCAGACGTTTCCGCAGGTGCGCGATCCCTTTTTGCGCGCGGTGAAGGCCGGAGCGCCGGAGGCCTGGGTGCGCCAGTCCGGCCGCATCCATCCGCTGTCGAAACGTCTGGATTCACCGAAGGCGCTACTACTGGATACGCTGAGTGCGACGTTTCGCAAGCGTGCGGCAAAGCTCGGCGTGGCATTCAATCCGGGCTTTGCCGGTGCCTATGATTTCACGAAGGCGCCGGATTTCGGTGAGTTGATGACGCGTTTTCTCGACGACCTGCCGGACGGCGGACTGGTGATGTGTCATCCCGGTTATGTGGACGATGTGTTGGTGGATCTCGATCCGTTCACCGACCAGCGCGAACGGGAATATGCGTATCTGGCCAGCGATGATTTTGTGCGGTTATTGGACGAGAAGAAGGTGACGCTGGGCCGGTAGTTCTTAGCCCGGATGGAGCGAAGCGTAATCCGGGATTCGGAGCATCAGCATTTCGCCGGTCCCCGGATTTCGCTCCACCCCATCCGGGCTACAGACGGCATTCCCGCTTCGGCCACTATGTCGCATAACTAAATTTAATCCGCCCGGCACTATTGACGACACAAAGCGTCATTACATGCTGCGTGCACCCCAAGGGTGCCCAAGACAAGCGAGGACGCCATGACACCGCAAGAACGCCAACTGGTTGACGATCTCTTTGACCGGCTCAGCAAGGTCGAAGGCGGACCGCGTGACCCCGATGCGCTGGACGCCATCGCGCAGGGCCAGCGCAAGGCTCCGAACGCAGTCTATGCGCTGGTCCAGACAGTGCTGCTGCAGGACGAGGCACTGAAACGCGCCCATGACCGCATCCAGGAACTGGAGCGCGGCGGTGCGCCGGAGCAGGCGTCGCAGGGCGGCTTTCTGGATTCCATGCGCGACGCGCTGTTCGGCGGCAGCCAGCAGCAGGGCGGCGCGGCACCGCGCGGCTCGGTGCCGAGCGTGCGCCCGGCCGAGCCTGCCCGCGCCTCGTGGAATACCGGCCAGGTGCTCGGCGGCCAGCCGCAGGGCGGCTATGGCCAGGGTGCTTATGGTCAGCAAGGCGGTTACGGCCAGGGGGGTCCCGCGCAAGGCGGCTATGGCCAGCCTCCGATGGGGCAACCGGCCCCCCAGGCCGGCGGCGGCTCGTTCCTCGGCACCGCTGCGGCGGCCGCGGCCGGCGTCGTCGGCGGCTCGCTGCTGCTCAACAGCATCAAGGGCATGATGGGCAGCGGCCATCAGCAGGGCCTGACCGATGCAGCCAATGCCGGCGGCAACAGCCCGTGGGGTGGCGACTCCAATGCGTCGGGCGGAAGCCTCGCGAATCAGGCGGGCGTCAACGACATCGGCTCGCCGAACCGGCAGGGCGCCGGGAATTTCGATCAGGCGAGCAATCAGGATTCCTACGATCGCGACCAGCGACAGGCCGATTACGACCAGGATCAAGACCAGGATCAGGACGATGGCGACTACGATTCCATGGATATGGATTCGGACGACAGTGATTACGCGTGAGAGGTCTCACTCTACGTGACCGCCCGGCCTGACCGGGCGATCACGTAGACGACGACTGCAGAGTTTTGTCCGACAAGCCTGTGTGTACTGGATCACCCGCATTCGCGGGTGATGACAGCGGAGCAACGGCGCCGCGCCCTAGATCACCACGACCTTCGCGCCGACATTCACGCGGCCGTACAGATCGATCACGTCCTCATTTCGCATGCGGAAACAGCCCGACGACACATTGGTGCCGATGGTCCACGGCTCGTTCGAGCCATGGATGCGATAGAGCGACGATCCCAGATACATCGCCCGCGCACCGAGCGGATTGGCCTCGCCGCCTTCCATGAAGCGCGGCAGGTCGGGACGGCGCGCCAGCATTTCCTTCGGCGGCGTCCACGACGGCCATTCCTTCTTCGCCGTGATCGTCTTCACGCCCTGCCAGGTGAAACCGGGACGACCGACGCCGATGCCGTAGCGCATCGCCTTTCCGCCCGCCTGCACCAGATAGAGAAACTTATTCGACGTATCGACCACGATAGTGCCGGCGCCTTCCTTGCCGTCATAGGCGACGGTCTGCGGCAGATATTTCGGATCCATTGCCGGACGGGCGGGATCGATCGGCTCCTCGCGCTGATACATCGCGCGCTGATCTGGCTCCATTGGCGGCAGCATGCGGCGACGCGGCTCGTAGGAATAGCCGGCCTCCGGCGCTGCCTGATAGTTCGGCCCGTAACTCGAGCCATGCGCGCCATCGCTGAACAGAAATTCGATGAAGCCACCGCCCATGTTGCCGCGCTGATTGGCGGCGACACGCTGCGGGGCCGGACGCTGCGTCGGCGCGGCATAGATGACTTCAGGTTGGGCGTAAGGCGTGACGGCATCGATCGCCGCCGCGGGGGTCGCATTCACCACGACAAAGGATGCGCTCGCGAGGAACGCGCAGGTAAGCTTTCTGAACATCGACGTACTCTTCACTGTTTCGTCGAGCGCCCTCAGGGGAACGGCGCCTGTCACGCGCCGAGTTAAGGTTAAAATCGCCTCGCTTTGGTAAACGGAATCGCCGTTTGGATTCACCACGTCATCGATATCGGCGGTTCTCATCCTTAGCGTTACTTTTGCATGAACACCGGGCGCCCATGGTTAATCAGTGGTTGGCGCTGCGTGTGCTGAACTACACAAGCACATGTTCCACGTGAACTCCGCGTTAAAACTCATTGATATAAGACACTGCGGATATTTGTTGAGTTGGGGGACATGATGTCTGTTCGTCGCAAAAGATTTCGTATTGAAGAAGTATTCGGCACGCCCGCTTCCGTTGCTGAGAATGACGGTGGCGAGCCGATGCCGATGCATCGCGAAATCATGGCGGAGCTGCGCGCCATCCGCGCCCAGATGGCAGCCCCCGCATCGGGACATAACATCGTGACGGACGAAGTCGGCGCTGCCGCGCAGAAGCAGATCGAAGAAGCACAATCCCTGCTCGCCACCTATCGCGCGCAGATCGAGCAGTGCGAAAAGCTGAAGATCGAACTCGACCTGATCCACGACGCGATTACCCGCACCAAGCAGGAAATCGCCGTGCTGCACGGCAAGAGCTTTGACGGCGACGAGATGGCCAAGGTCAATGGCGAGCTCGGCGCAGTCGTGGGCGGCACCGAGGAGGCCACCCAGCAGATCCTGGCCGCAGCCGAAGCGATCGACAATGCTGCCGCAGCAGCCGGCAAGGTCGGCTCCCCCGAACAGCAGCGGCAATTGCTGGAAGAGATCAGCGACAATGTGGTTTCGATCTTCGAAGCCTGCAACTTCCAGGACCTCACCGGCCAGCGTATCAGCAAGGTGATGAACACCATGAAGTTCATCGAAAATCGCATCACCGCGATGATGGACATCTGGGGCGGCGTCGACGAGATCAAGGCGCATGCGCCGGCCAAGACCGACGATCGCAGCGACGACGAGAAGCTGCTCAACGGCCCGAAGCTCGCCGGCGACGAAGGCCATGCCTCGCAGGACGATATCGACGCGCTGTTCAATTGACGGGCGTCTCGGCCGTCACCACAAACAAGAGCGCCGGGCATCGAGGCCCGGCGTTTTGCGTTTCATGCAACCGAAGTCACGCGCGGGGCGCGCAGCGGACATAGACCATGTTGCCGTAACGAACGGCGGCATCCTTGTCGATGAACTTGGTCACCAGAATCCGGCCGTCGAAGGAGACGATCTCGCGGTCCTGCGGGTTTCCGGCCGGGCCGGGCGGACCGATATAGTTCTTGCCGCTCGGCGAGCCCTTCAGGCGCAGTTCCTGCGGGGTCGCCTCGTCGGCGAGATGCATCATCACGCCGCCGGTCGGGCCGGCGCCGATGATATAGGGGTTCTTGCACTGGCCGCGGGCGGCGTTTTCGGTGCGGACGCGGTCGTTCGGGTTCATGTAGGAGGCGAGGCCCCAGCGGCCGACGATCTCCTCCGAGCGGATGGAGGCCGGCATTTCGGGCGCCGGCGGCGGCTCTGCCGGCGGCGGCGGTTCCGAACCGCCGAACATGCCGCCAAACCCGCCACCGCCGGTAGAGCTGCAAGCTCCCAGCATCAAGGCCATGGCGGAGAGCACCGCCAGATTGGCGACCGGGCGGGTGGTGCGTGACTTGATCATATCATCCCCTGAGCAACTGACCCCAACTGCCCGTCCCAAGCAGCGAAGCCCAAAATACCTGTCAAAGCAACGGCCTCACCGAGGGCCACTGTCATTACGGCGTAACGCCGACATGGTTTCCAGACCATTGCATATTGGCCTCACCAAGGCCTTAACCCTCTTGGCTTGTCAGAGGGTTGAGCCCGGGAGCCGATGCCGGCCCTTGCTTGACTCACCCGGCGTTCGGCCATATCCCCGAGCCGCCTGATTAGCACTCTCGGCGCGGGATTGCCAAAGCCTGCGCAGAGAACATTCGAGCCTGCGTCCGGGCATCCGGCGGACAGCGCGTCATTGCGCCGGCCACGGTGACCGATCCTACAACCAACCAGAGGATTTCCCTATGGCCAAGACCAAGTTCCGTCCGCTGCACGACCGCGTCGTCGTCAAGCGCATCACCGCCGACGAAAAGACCAAGGGCGGCATTATCATTCCCGACAGCGCCAAGGAAAAGCCCTCCGAAGGCGAAGTGATCGCCGTCGGCCCGGGCGGCCGCGACGAAGCTGGCAAGCTGATCCCGATCGACATCAAGGTCGGCGACAAGGTCCTGTTCGGCAAGTGGTCGGGCACCGAGATCAAGCTCGACGGCGAAGAACTCCTCATCATGAAGGAGTCGGACATCATGGGCGTGATCGCTTAAGGCGACCACTCTCCGCTCCACGGACTGTCACCACCCGCGAAAGCGGGTGGTCCAGTAAACACCGCCAGCAGTGATTGAACCGCGGCGGCGCCGTGTACTGGATCGCCCGGACCTAGCGCGCAATTGCGCGCACGGCCGGGCGACGACAGTGAGAGCGCAACCTTCCAGTTTCACCTTTCAGGAGCACCATCACATGGCAGCCAAAGACGTTAAATTCGCCGGCGACGCACGCGACCGCATGCTGCGCGGCGTCGATATCCTCGCCAACGCAGTCAAGGTCACCCTCGGTCCCAAGGGCCGCAATGTCGTGATCGAGAAGTCGTTCGGCGCCCCGCGCATCACCAAGGACGGCGTCACCGTCGCCAAGGAGATCGAGCTGGAGGACAAGTTCGAGAACATGGGCGCGCAGATGCTGCGCGAAGTCGCCTCGAAGACCAACGACAATGCCGGCGACGGCACCACCACCTCCACCGTGCTCGCCCAGGCGATCGTGCGTGAAGGCGCCAAGTCGGTTGCCGCC
>JASBVG010000031.1 GCA_030147505.1 Tardiphaga sp. | reverse complement strand
GCCGCAATCGAACGGCGTATCGTCGCTGCCGTCGAGCACGCGGTCATAGGTGATGATCACGCAGACTGGCGCGTCGAACTGGCGGAAGCCGCGCAGCACCCAGTCCTGCCGCATCTCCTTGTCGTCGCGCGCGATGCCCATCGCCGCGAACAGCTGCTTGGCGACGCCGACCTGCCGGTCGCGGTGATGGCCGGCAAAGGGCTGCCCGGTGCGGAATTCGCGCGACTGCGGAATGCCGGCGACCATCCGCTCGGTATTGCCGGCGCGAATGCGATCGAGCGGTTCGCCGGTGACGACGGTGAAATTCCACGGCTGGGTGTTCATGGAGGAGGGCGCGCGCATGGCAAGCGCGATGATCTCCTCGATCAGCTTCTGCGGCACCGGATCGGGCTTGTAGCCGCGGATGCTGCGGCGGCCGAGGATCACGTCATCGAATTTCATGGGGTGTCTTGTCCTTGGGTTTTTATATTTGAACTGGATATTCGATGTTTCCTGTGCGGTGCGCAATACGTGGATGGCGCGGCGCAGCGGGGCGAGGGATGGCGATTCCTCATAGCGCCGAAAGTTTGAAGAGAATTGCTTTCGGGGCCTGCTGCCGCCCTGACCAGAATTTTGCCGCGCGTGGCCGGCAACAATGCCGGGTTGAACCAGGGCTCCCGAAAGAGGTGTTGCAATGACCACGTCATGGAAAGCCGAGCAATCGAGGCTGTCGCATGAGGAAGCGGACATGCTCAGGAAGACCAGGCAACCGCATGTCACCGGTTTGAGCGGTGACGATCTCGGTGCGCTGGTCGGGCGCGTCCGCGGCATGCACGAGAAGGAGCGTACGCTGACCCGCGAGATGCGCCGTGCGATCAGCGGCCGCAAGGGCGAGCGCGGCTCGAGTTTTCCCGGCAATGTGGAGCAGCCCTCCCGGCGCAAGGCTGTCTTCGCCGCGGCCCTGAAGCGCCTTAATGCCGAAGCCGCGCGGCGGCGCGCGGACGAGGCGCGCGAGGCGACCACCGCCGCGCTGCGCAAGGCGTTGAAGCAGAAGAATGCCGCCCAGCGCACTTTCCCGGATCCCGGCCGCACCGCGCGTCGCGGCATGGCCAATCTGCAGAGCGGTCGCCGCCATGCGGTGCTGGACCGCGCCGATGTCGGCCGCGCCGTGCAGACCACCAAGGCGGCGCAGGCGAAGCGCGACGCGCGCACGGCGCAGGATTGACGGCGTTCCCGCAATCCCGATGATCCGGCAGGAGATCGCGGGACGGCATCGCCGTCTCGCCTGCCATCAGACGCGGCCGAGCGAGGCGCCATGACTGTACACCGTCCCCATTCCGAACAGCCGATGTCCTTCGACGGCGTGACGCTGACGCCGCAGAAGGAAGTCGTGCGGGCCTTCTACAAGGACATGTGGGACCATGCGGATGTCAGCCTGATCCCGCAACTTTTCCACGCGGATTTCACTTTCCGCGGCTCGCTCGGGCCGGTGCTGATCGGGCATGCGCAATTCGCCGACTATGTCCGCTGGGTCACCGGCGCGCTGCAGAACTACACCACGGACATTCTGCTGATGATCGAGGAGGGCAATCGCGTCGCCGGAAAAGTGTTCTTCCACGGCATCCAGCGCGAGGCGATGTTCGGCCATCCGCCGACCGGCAGGCATGTCGGCTGGCAGGGCGCACCGGTCTTCACCTTCGACGGGCCCAGGGTGCGCGACCTCTGGGTGCTCGGCGACATCTACGGCCTGCTCGGCCAGATCCGCGCGGGCGGCATGGAGGGGAATGAGTTCGTGACGGGGGCGTGACGCGTATCCGTGGGACGAGACAAGCGCCGGCGCGACCGGTTCAGGCCGACCGGAATTTTCCCGGGCTCTGGCCGGTCGCACGTTTGAACGCAGCATTGAAGGCGGCGTCGGAGGAATAGCCGACCTTCTCGGCGACTTCCGCAAGCGGCTCGCCTTTCAGGATCGCGGCCTTGGCCACCGCCATGCGCCAGCCCGACAGATATTCCAGCGGCGCCACGCCGACGAGCGTCCGGAAACGCACGGCGAAGGCGGTACGCGACATGCCGGACAAAGCGGCGAGCTGCTCGACGGTCCAGGGCCGCGCGTAGTCGCGATGGATCGCGATCAGCGCACGGCCGATCCGCTGGTCGGACACGGCGCCGAGCCATCCGCTCGGCCGCCCGGACCGTTCGAGAAAGGCGCGCAGCATCTGCACCATGAAGATATTCGCGATGCTGCCGGCGATGGCGCTGGCGCCCGGCTTGCGGTTGGCGGTCTCCGCCCGGATCAGGCCATAGGCCGCGCGCAGCGGGCTGCCGTCGATGGAGCCGGAGGGCAGGTGGATGATCGGCGGCAGGAAGTTCAGCAGGAAGTCGCCGCTCTCGGCCTCCAGGCGGAAGCTGCCGCCGGCCCAGACCAGGCCGAGCGGGCCCTCGCCATAGCGGACGACGCCATCGTCGCCGACCCGCTGCTCGAACACCGCGCGGCCGCTCTCGGCCCGTACGCGCGCGCCGTTCCCCATCCGGTAGGGGCGGCCACGGGTCAGCAGATAGCAATCGCCGGCCGCGAGCGTCACCGCACCCGCGCCATCGCCAAGCGTCAGGATCATACCGCCTTCGAGCACGGCGCCGAACACGATGTGGTGGTGCGCTGGAAAGCTGAGCGCCCACGGCCCGCGCGCCTCGAGGCGGGTCGACCGCGTGCTCTCCACACGCAGCAGCGAGAGGACGTCACTGAGGGGATCCGACATCGATTTGAACGATCAAACAAGAGCAGTGAACGGCCGCTTATGGTCCCGCCGCAGGCCCGATGCAATGGTCGCGGCGTTCAGAGACGATCGATGCCGGAGACGCTGCAATGGTTCAACTCATCTTCATCTGGGCGCGCCCGCTCTTCGCGCTGGGCCGCTTCTATCTCCACCGCGCCGAAGTGAAGCGACGTTTCATGCGCCTGCAGCAGCGCCGCCTGACCCGCCATCCCAAGCCGGCCTTCGCGCGCAAGGCGGCAGCCGGAACGTTTCACGATCTGCCCGCCGGCTATCGCGACGCCGCCTGAGATCCGGCCGCGCCGATCTTCCGGATTTTTGATCTGCCGAAATGTCGGGACAGGGCAGGCCCGTTCGTCCTGGATGTATCGGGCCGCGCAAGGTTGCTGTCCGATCCATCCGAATGAAACGAACACCGGGAACAGCCCATGCCCAGCACGATCCGTCTGCACCGCGTCATCGCCGCCAAGCCCCAGAAGATCTATCGCGCGTTCATCGAGCCTGACGCGATTGCGAGCTGGCTCCCGCCCTACGGGTTCACCTGCACCGTCCATGAGCTGGAGGCGAAGGTCGGCGGCCGTCACCGGATGTCGTTCCGGAACTTCACCACCGGCGACAGCCATGCCTTCGGCGGGACCTATCTGGAGCTCGTCCCCGGCGAGCGCCTCGTCTACACCGACAGCTTCGACGATCCCAACCTGCCGGGCGAGATCAAGGTCACGGTCACGTTGAAGGCCGTCTCGGTCGGCACCGAGTTCAACGTCGAGCAGCAGGGCGTGCCGGACGTGATTCCCGCCGAAGCCTGCTATCTCGGCTGGCAGGATTCCCTGCGCAAGCTCGCAAAGCTCGTCGAGCCCGAGATCAACCAGTAACGGCGGGACAGGCCGAGCGAACGGAGCGCGCCAGCCGCGCTCCGATGGCAGACATGCGGTGGCAATGTCGTCGTCGACCCCTTATGATCGTCGCCATGCTCAGTGAGCATCGTCATTCCAAAGCAGAGGCACCGCCATGGCTTCCACAGCCGATCACACCCTGAAAGAAGCCCCCGTTCACAGCGAGGAGCGCAGCTATGGCGCCATCGCCGCCGGCGTGATTGCGCTCCTCTTCCTCGGCTTCGTCGTTCATGCCGCGACACTCCCGCCGCCGGCCGAAGCAGGGAAGGCGCCCGCCGCCAGCGCGCCGAAAGCGGCCCACTAGTCCTCCTTGTCACCGGAGGCATCACGGCCAACACGCGAACGTGACGCGCGTTTCGGCCCGGCCGGCCTCAGCATGCATTTGATGCCGGGAACCGTTCGCCGCATCCGGCCTTTTCCCTGGTGAAGCGAAGGATTCAAGACATGCGGAAAATCATCATTGCGTCGGCGATCGTGCTGCTCAGCTCGGCGTCGGCTTACGCGGCGCCGGAATATCCCTGGTGCCAGCGCACCAAGATCACCGGCGGCTCGCCCGACTGTTCATTCACATCGTTCAACCAGTGCCAGGCGTCGATCAGCGGCGTCGGCGGCGATTGCATCCGCAATCCCTGGCTGGCCTATGGCTCGTATCAGGACGAGACCACACCGAAGCCACGGCGGGTTCGGTAGCGATCCGAGTCTCCATGGGAGCGGAGACAACAGCCCAGCGAAATAAAGGCGGCTGATTTACAGTCAGCTCGCTTCGAAGCGGATGTCGCAGGATGGGTAGAGCGCAGCGAAACCCATCGTTCCGGCATAGCGGCAATCTCTGCCGATGGGTTTGAACTCCGACGCTTGGCGCCTGCGCTCTACCCATTCAACGACTATTGGTTCTGGATGGAGACGCTCATGCCGCTCAGGTCCAGATCGAACTGGAGGCCCAGTTGCTCGCCCTCCAGCGACAGGACGACGCCCTTGGCGTTGCGCATCTGGATGGCCCGCCTGCCTGCAACGATCGCCACACCGGCACCGATCGCCGTATAAACGCCTTCGATGTCCGAAGGCTCACGCATATTTTGCGCCACGCCGACCAGATCGGTCGAGGAGCCCCCAAATGTCAGGCCCGCGCTCACGCCGCCGATGCGAAACGGATAGATCTCACCACGGTAACTAAGGATTCCGGTCCCTGCCTGCGCGCCGATGAACCATCCGGCCTTGAAGAACTTGAAGCGGACCTTGCCGGTGTCCGCGTGAGCGGGCAGCGACAGTGCGACGGATAGCAGAGTTGCGACTGCGAGATATGTGAGGGAGCGAGCAACTTGAAAGCGCATATTGATGTTCCGGTCGTCGGGCTGCCGCGTGGCGGCGCTGCGGCAACTAGATAGAGCATTGCATGAAACGTCAATGATTGCGGCGCGCCGCGCGGTCGCCGCCCAGGGAGCGGAACGCCCGACTTCAACGCCTGCGACGCAAATGCGACCTGTTCGCCGTAGCTCAGGCGTCTATCAGCGGCGTCGGCGGCGATTGCATGCGCAATCCCTGGCTGGCCTGTGGCCGCTATCAGGACGAGTACACGCCGAAGCCACGGCGGGTCCGATAGCGGTCCTGCCTGTTGCCGTCGGATCTATCCATGCAATTCTGGCGCGAAGTGTCTAACCCTCGTTCAAACGTCTTGAGCTGAGGAAGCGATCAAGCGACGAGTAGTGTAGAATTGTGATCCGGCGACCGTTTAAGTAATCGGTAAGTGCAGCGTGTGGCTTGTACGAAGTCAGGATACACTGTTCTGCGTTGCGAAAAGATTTCAGTGCTTCGAGTGCGTCTTCTACCATTCTCTCTGAACGCGCAAATGCAAAGGCTACGCGGTGCCTCACTAGGTGACCAAGAGCGACCTGTTCGGTCTCTCGGCTAATGGTGATTCCTTTGATGCGAAGAAGCTCTAAGCAAAATTCGCGGAACCGGTGCGAGCTTGGCTTCGCAACGTCGATGCCAAAACCCAAAATAGTCACTCCGCGCTTGGATGACGTAACTTCAATTGATGCAACGGAGTTTGTAGTTGAGGCCACTGCTTGATCTAAAAAATCCGTTGCTTGGCGAGATTGCGTGATCGATTTTGGCCCGATTAGCGCGAGGCGTTTTCCATGGTGAATAGGTAGACGCTCATTGGCCGTGCTCGCGATAGCCTCGAAAAGCGCGGTAGTCTTACGATCTCGGTTGTCAGTACCGCGACCTACTAAACAAAAGCCATTACGTGGGAAAATTCGCACAAATTCTTGCGACGTTCTAATCTCGTCGCTGGCCCAAACGATTTGCATGAATCCATCTATGCACGCTCTGACGTACTTAACTGCTCGGCTAGAAGCCGTAAGCCTCGGAGCGATCGCGATAGGATTTGAGAGTAAATGGTTGCTAATTATGAAGATATAATCGTATTGGGGTTTTAGTTTTTGTAGCTCGGTAACGTCAATTTTGCTGCCATTCTGAGTGCCAAAGCTGATCGGCATGGTCACTATCGCAACCTTCACCGTTGCGTCGGTGGTTTGTTCAGCAATTTTTTTGCTGCGTTCGAATTTTGAACGATCGGCATTAAGGATCGTGAAAGCCACGAAAGGCGAGGAGGGCGTTGATCGTCTTGTCCTCGTGCTCCAGGGAGCTTGGAGCATGTAGCCGCGGGGCGTTCTGGGCATGTCGCGTACTACTAGATCGCCGATGCCACTGAGACTATTGATGATGCCAAATGGCGTTGAATCGATAGAGGATTTTGGTTTGTTTTGCGACGATGTCTGTCTGGCAATCGATACTTTTGAAAGACCGAAAGCGCGGCCGATAGAAGATGTGTTTTTGAATTCAATTGATTGCTTGTTTGATTGGATTCGATCGTAGATGGTTGCCGGTAGGCTGAGTTCGATAGTTTTCCCCCGGCTGGCTAGTCTGGCGTCATTTATTTGATCGAAATCAGGTTGATTTTGATACTCAAGTGCAAGCTCGCGTTTTGCAATAGGAAGAAGTACGACGGAATCGCGCCAGATTTCCGCCATAAGACTCGAACGCTTTCCGATGGATTCAAAAGATCGCGTTAGCGCCATACGATAAAATCGTTGCTCACGACAAAATTCTGCAACTTGATTTTCTATAAG
Organism: Tardiphaga sp.; assembly: GCA_030147505.1. Lineage (GTDB taxonomy): Bacteria > Pseudomonadota > Alphaproteobacteria > Rhizobiales > Xanthobacteraceae > Tardiphaga. The sequence continues at coordinate 123,568 of JASBVG010000031.1, read as the reverse complement.
CGGAAAATTTCTGAACTCATCTTGTCGGAGCCGTTTCGCGAGTATCTCGATTAGTTCTGAATTTGTCCCCGCGACGACCTTTCCATTAGTTGAACGAAAAGCCCATAGTGCATCATCGCCGAGTTCGACGGTCCACTTTTCAGGTGATCTCTCGTAGTCGTTGCCGACATCGATTTCGAGGAACGCTTCAACGGTATCTGATCGGCTGATCTCTTGAATCATGGACGCATTTCCGCCGCTGCGATCGTTGAAGACTGGTGTAACGAAAGATGGCGTATCTTTTGCTATAATGAGAAAACCGTCGAGTTGAGGCATTCTCGTTCACCGCTATATTAAGCCGCGTTTTCGGTAGTAGTCCGTGCAGAGGTCAAAAAGCTTTGTTACGTATTCTGAGGGTCTTTGCCGATCTATTTGATCGTATGGCAGAGCTTCCACTTTCAAAGCGCTTAGTTTCGCAGCGATGCTCGGGCTGCTGTACAAGGTGTCAGGAAGGATTATTGCTTCCAGTCCGTCAGCAATCGGTAGTGGCCCTTCAAACTGTATTTCTACGCCAGAAACGCGATTGTCCATGTTGTTGCTGAGGCGCTGATTGATCAGCGCCAGATAACTTCGCGCCTCTAGTTCAGCCGGGTCTAGACTGATCGAATCGGTAGGTTTTGCCTTCAAATAGGACTCTGGTGCCCGAAAAAACAGAGATACTACGCGGCCCGGTGTATTGGGATCTGGTTCTAGGCCGAAGTCCTCCAAGTGCATGTCACGGTGAAATGCATCGGCGTAAAGCTGTTCGTTGAAGCCGCCACTGTCGAACGGGAAAACACGTTTGATCGGAGTTACGGTGGACGTGTTGAAAAGCAAACAAACAGGGAGGTAGTGATCGAGCGAAGTCGCCGCCTCCTTTGAATTTATGCGATAGGAGGGGCGCCCGTAGAAAAAATAAAGTAGCGGCTCTTGGTTGAACACCGGGCACGGTCGAGGTTCAAGACGTCCATCGTCTAGAACATTGGTCAATCTATAGACATCAGTGGTGTGCACTAGTGGTAGGATCGGTGCAGCAACAGATTGTGCGTTGATCAAATTGCGTAACCGTTGTCGTGGCATATAAGCTCCCCGGTGGTCGTTGCAATTTTCTCACTGTTGCTAAGGCGCTGCCGCCAGCGCCGCTAGATCTAACTAAGCAGAAAGAAAGGCCGGGGATCCGGCCTTTCTTGTCTTTGTCGCGCACAGTGAAAATCGTCCGTAGGCACATCGAAATCGTCGGGAAAACCGCGCGGTTTTGCAAATTCGTCTTGTTACGATGTCCGCGATATTCCGTAATAAGTGTCCATCGGCATACGTCTCTGCTACTCAGTGACAAAAAAAAGGGGACCCGTAGGTCCCCAACCAGCTTGGTTTATCTGTCCCTGCCCAACGCCGCCGCAACATGTTTTCGCCTGAAGAACGATGCGCCGACATCGGCGAAGCAGGGCAGGACACCTTGTCGCTTCAGTCGGCGGTTCAACTCGTTCATGTGAGCTCCCAACTCTTTTGACAGTTGGTACAGGCTGACGAATTCCCTCTTGAACCGTTCGATCTCGTCTTCCGAGATCACCCTTGTCGGAGCAAGGTTGAGCGGGTGCAGCGCCTTGATAGTGGTCACAGCCTGACAGGCGATGAGCTTTTCCAGAACTCGAGACTGCAAGCCGATAGCTTTGCAAGCGTCGGCTATCACTAATCCCGGAAGCGGATCGGCTTTAGTGATTATGCGTACTTCGTCGCAATTCACCAAAATGGCTGAGAAGCCAGATTTTCCTTTGATTTTGCCGACCCACTTGAGTTTGTCGTCGAGGATCAGCCGGACGATTCTTGCCATTGGACGGAATGCAACTTTGCTGGCTTTCGGTATAAGCGCACACGAAGGGGGGGCGACGTCGACGGGCTTTGCGCGCTCGAAGAGGTTCGTGAGAAGTCGATCAACCTCTGATTTCAGAACGAAATCGTTCATTCCGTCGCCCGCGCAATGTTTTGCTATCAACCCGTCCCGGACAAGGGCGAGAGTGAGCGAGATATCGGCTGTCAAATAGGTTCGCAGTCTGGTGATGCTGATGATATCGTGTTCGCGTTTTGCAATGCGCTCGGCATTACAAGCCTCAAAAGTTGCATCTCTGTCGGCGAGAGCAGGATCGATGAGGCCTTCGGCAAGCAGGATCTTGCGCAACCGTTTCGGCGTGATCTTGAATTCTCGCGATGCCGTCCGGACGGAATGAAAGCGCCTGGCGGGTACGGGAGCGCCGAATAGTCGATCGCCTGATCCGAGCGCCAGTTTGTCGGTAATGAACCCGGTCATTGCTTCCCTGAACGGGTCGAAAACGACGTCCCTCATGCCTTGAGCAGGAACCGTGTAAAGCCGCCCGAAAATACCTTGTGCGGTGTCCGACTTGCCGGACGCCTTCGCGATATAGTTGCCATGTAAAGTTTCTAAGAGCGCCACCACTGACGCCGGACCGCCGTCAGCAATTTCTGCGCCAGCATCACCTGCCGCGTACCACTCATCTTCGCCGAGCTTCCGCAAGTTCGTCTTCGGGCCGTAAAGGGCGACAGCGCCGATAAGCTCGGCGATCTGGACGGCGGCAAAGAGCGGAAATGATCCGAACCAGGCCTCCAATTGTTGGCCGGCGATCCGCTGCAGGACATGTCGTTCTAGTTTAGTGGCGGGGCGGGAGATCGCCCCATCCTCGAGTTTATCCAGCATCGGCAGCAGGGGCGTGATCGCTCCCGTAAAATCGGGCCAATCATGGGAGATGACATTTCGAGCGATCTCGACCAAGGCGAGGCCGTGTCGCAGACAGGTGCGGATAGGGGCAAGTGTCCAAATCGTCCGCCCGTAAACGGCCAAGTGAGCTGGAAGATCAGATGCACCGAGGTCGTTTCTGAGACAGCGTGGACAAACAAGAATTCGAGATCTCCGAAGGTTTGCGACCCGGAGTTCCTGCGACCGGAATTGATAGACACCATCGTTCATGCGGACCTGAGCTTGCGAGGCAAGGACCGCTGGATCTGCGCCGCTCAATTCGGCCAGCTTACTGATCTCTCCAAGATCTCCGTCAATGATCCGCCGGGCGTCGAGGTTCATGTCGGCCGCGAACATTTTCGTGGCGCGGAAGTTTCGCGAGGCCAAGCGGGCGAGGAACCATTGCGGTGGTTCATCATCCGCATGACGAACAGTAAGCGCCAGTTGCCCGAGTTTCATTTCTTGCGACCTCGTCGTGCAGAAGGCGTGGGCGCTGTCGGCTCGTCGGGCCTCTGCCAGTAGGATGCGCAATCGATAGCATGCCAATTGGGAGCCAAGAACGGATTGCGGTCCGCTGTCACTGCAGTCTTGGCCGCGAAAATCTGGGCGAAGTGCTCCACCGTCAACGTTGTGTCGCCAAGCAGCAGCGCCCGCTCGATCGCGGAATGAGTGAGGACGATCGCGTAACCGAATGCGCGCAGTCCTGCATGCGCGAGGCGAGCGAAGAAGTCCGAGTGTCGCATATCCACCGCGAATTCGAGCTTGGCCGCACTCGCGTATTCGAAGACTGCTCTCTCGAGGTCGGGGAGGGTGTCAGGCGACATTGGCGGGAGTGGTTTCAGCGTCATGCGCCGAAAGAGCTGTTCGTCGAATTGCAGAAAGTCGACCATGGCATCCACCCCCGACAGGATGAGCGAGATCCGCCGACCTTCCATCGAATGTTTGAGCGTGTTCGCCATCTCTTGGCGGTCTTTGTCAGTGAGGTACTGCACCACATGCTGCAGTTCGTCGATGTGCAGCAGGAACTTCTCCATCGCGTCGAGCCGTTCCCAGACAAGCTCCCACAACTGGTGTGTGGGGAGATCGCGCTTTAACGGATAGCCTGAAGCGCGCAGGATCGTGCGGGCGAGCTGCATGGGAGTGCAGTGCGCAGGTGCTGACACGCTTAGTAGCGGCGACGCCGATTTCGGGTCCTCGAAACCCGCTAACTCGGGGTCCCGCTTGAAAAGTCGGGCCAAAGCGCGTGATTTACCGACGCCTGTCGGCCCCATGACAACGAGAGCCGTACCATGAACACGGTTCCCAAATCCTGCAGGCAACGCGAGATCGGCCCGCTGGACCGCTCCAGAGACGAGACGGTCTAAGGCGTCGGCCAACATCGCATCCCGGGGGCTCTTCGCATATTTTGACCGCAGTTGCTCCATGATGGAAAATTCGCGCGCCTGGGATGATCTGGCATGCAGGCGCGCGACCATATCGGCTGGGTTACCGCTCATCGGCTACCTCGCAGATCGATGCGATATCACCTGGGGTCAGTTCGGCTGATAGCACGAACCGCGCGCGCCTACGAATTTGCGGATCGTCTACGAAGATTGGGAGTAGGTTCTGATTGCTGATGATCAGGCGAGCCCCCTGGCGAAGCAGGACGCTCAAAACATTTGCGGTTTCAGGTTGAGGTCCGGTTTCGCCGCGCAGGTGGATGATCGGCCAACCCTTTCGGTCCAGTTGATAGACGCAGGCGTCGAGCGCAAATACAAGCGAACGGTTCCCTCGCACCAGGCCGCCGGCGCTGCGCGTGATGGAGATAACGACGTCCCGCAATGAAGATGAAACGTGTTGTGATTTTGGGACCGTGATGATGGGCTGATTGACGCCCGGACAGGCAGCGACGGCGCGTACCACGGCATCGTCCGCCTCCAAGCGGGTGCCCTTCACGAAGAGAGTCCGACGCGGGATATTATTCGTCATGTGCGACCTCCGATAAATCAGAATGAAATGGCCAACGAACGTCAGTCCTCGAGGCCGTAGTTGTCATCGTCCTCATTCTTCGGGGGACGAGGCTCCGTTGGAGGAAGTCGGGGCGGCTTAGCGCTGGCGACCGGGATTTCGTTCGCCAGGATTCCACCGCCGATTCCCGTATCCTCGGTCGGCGCATCGACAATCTGAAATCCGAGCATCAGCGAGGTTTCCGTTCGATCGATCTCGTCCGATGTTGGACGGGTGCGATCGATCGCAACACGCGCCATGGCCTCGTCCGAAATGCGTTGAATTGCCTGGATCGCTTCCGCGACGATATGCTCGTCGATGCGGGCCTCGGCGGCGAACCGGCGCCGCAGGTCGCGTACGCATTCCGTCCATGTGTGCAGGTGCCGGCCTCGGACGAATTCTTTCACCGACGGCACGCTGATCCACGCATTCTCGACCCAGACGGAGACGTGACCGATATCGCATTCATCGAAGCGAACACGGACGCGCGCGTCGCCGACACGGCGTCGCCATTCCTGGATCACGGGCGACTGGTAGAACAAGCCGCACACTTTGACGCCATTGGCGTCGAGCGCGCGTACGATCTCGACACCAAAGATCTCGCGTCTCTGGTGGGGATTTGGGCAAGCATCGACACCGTATTGGGCGGTCAGCCGCTTCCACGCACGGTATGGTGTCTCACCGCCGAGGCCAGCATGGGGAGAGTGATGATACCAATCGACGGCCCATCGCACGAAGATTTGCGGCGCGCTCTCGATAAAGATGGAGGCACGGTCTTCGGCTTTGTAGTCGCCTTTCTCGACGACGTGGGAGAAGGACCGTCCAGGAAACTCTTCGATGAGAGTTGTGTGCATGGTGCCGAAGACGCGCTCGATGTGCCCACGCAGGTGCGACAGGCCTGCCGGGGCATTTTCGTAGACCATTTTCAGATCGCTTACTCGCGACCGAAAATCCTCGTCGATGAATTGACTACCTGCGTCCGCGCTGAGAACGCCCGCTGGGCCGCCCATCGGCCAGTCGCTGAGGCAGCCTGCAGCTTTCGCAATATCAGTCTTGTCGTCCGAAACCATCAGCGCCAGGGTCGCGATGGAGTTCTCGGAATCGCTTTTCGTGGACAGGCGCAAACCCAGGATGCATCGCGTCGCGATGTCGATCACGGCGCAACACTTCAGGCGTACCTTCTTCAGCTTGAGACGGTCTTTCTCCGAGAACAGATCGCCAACGCCTAGATCATCGACCAACATGTGCAGTTGCACGGACCAATCGTCGATCTGCACATGCTGCATCGGTCGATCGACGTCGAGACCGCCGCTATTGATCGCGAACTTGGCGCGGGCGGCCGGCAAGCCGTTTCTGCTCGCATATACTTCGAACGCGTTCAGCTTCTTGATCTGATCGGAAAGGGTCGCTTTTGCGGGACACGTCACCGGATCGGCGCCGCGCAGCAGGCGCTCAGCATTCAAATTCTTGATCGAAGCGGTCAGATGCCGATACACGGTGCTAACCGAAGGGCGGCGTTCATCGCAGTATTCGACAACGTGGTTCTTCAATAGCCGCACCGCCTCCGGGTGCATGTTGCTGATGGTGTTGCCGCAGAAGCGGCGACGCGGGCGCAGTGCGATCGTCTCGAACCCGTTTTTCTCAAAAGCGGCGAGCCAGCGTCGAAACGTTCGCGCCGCCGGAGCGGCGAAGACTACGGTTGGCTTGTCGCATCGCGTGTCCGAACTGACGAGAGAGCCATGTATCTCTATCAGAACTTCCTTGATGCGTGCATCTGTCCGCGTGACCGTAGTATCGTTGGCTTCGCGGCGCAGGAACTCACGCACATACATCTCTCGCCGAGCGATCTGCTTCCGCTCGGACGGCAGGCATTGCGACAACGAGTCGATGCCGGCAAAGAGTCGAGCGGCAGACCGACCTTCGTCATACCAGCCGTGGTCGACGCGCATCGCGCCCGCGCGGATCATCGAGCGGATGGTCGAGTGAGAGAACGATTCATGAAGCGGTGTATGGACGTTTACGTCAACGAGCACGTAGCCATTGGGATCCGCGGGCGATCCGGACGAAACTCTCAACACGCGATTGGGATAGATCACCACTCTCGCGAGGCAGCCGATGTTTACAGGGGTGTCATCGCTCAATAGGTGATCTCCTTAGTGCGGGCGGGTCAAAGGTATTCCGGATGATTGTCGGACGCAGGCATGGCGACGTTTGCCGCGATGGTCGGACGCTTCTTTACGACGCGATCTTGCGCTATGAGGCGTTGTTGCGGACGACGTAGCTATCGGTGGTGATCCGTGCGCCCGGATTTGCCGGGGATAGGATGCCGCCTGCCAGCGCGCGCATGACCGCGCGAAAGCCGGCCCCGCCCAAACGGGAAACGGAGACCAACTCGCTGACCTTGACCGCGCCTGTCATGGCGATGGTGAGACTGTCGATCACTGCGTCATGGGCGCGGACAGGGAAGCGCGCGCATTCGAACATCAGTTGGGCGTTGTGACGATCGATCCGGCTGAAGTCGGCGTCGGTGACCACATGGATTGAGTTTGCAATCCCCGGCGGGAGCTGATTAGCGATCGTTCGCGCCAGAGCGCGCGCCTTATCGGCCTTCGCCGCCGGCTTCACCATGAGGAAAAGCCTGCGACCGTCGGCCATGATGACTAGGAAGTCGAACGTGTGCGTTCGAAGAATACCTGCGGCATCGACATAGGTAACCGCAGGCGGCTGATCGATGATTTCGACGACGTCCGGCATCGTGGACAAGATCCAGATGACGCACAGTTCGATGTGGCTTTCGAACACGGTCGTCCGGTTTCGGTAGACCGCGAAGCCGCGGCAACTGGCGCGACTCTTCAGTTCAGGAAAGCGCGATGCGATGCTTGGGGCAGTGGGGTGCGAAAAATCCATCCAGTCTCCCATGGCGTGAAGGACAGTTGGGCGGCCGAGGAGGCCGCCCGAGGCTTTGCACTTCGGTGATACAGTCCGGGGTGAGGCAGTCGGAGGTTTGCGCTAGAGTGCGTTCATCTCTGCGGTGGTCTCGACGTGGTCCCAGTGCTCGTCGGGGTCGGGGAGCTCGTCGCGCGCGGCTGCGACATCGCCGAACTCATCGTCGGGAGCAGTGTCGGCCAGGCGGGACCGCCGGCGCGTCCAGTAGCTCTCAGGACTATCGTGCTGCGCCAACAGGGTCCGACGGACGCTGCTGACGGAGGGCAACTGGCGACACCCGCGGAAAAGTGCGCTAATGGCGCGGCGTTCCGGATTGCGTGCACTGAAGAGAGCGGTGTCGCCGCGGGCGATCTCATTGGCCAAGTGATCCGCGTCCATAGAGAGCAGGACATGGGTGGGATGGACCGACCTCAGGAAGTCGATGATGAACGCTCCGTAGACGGCCCCACGGTCATAACTACGCATTGGGTATTCCTGTACTTGAGGTCCTTAGGCCTCGATTGCACGTGGGGAACTTCCATTTCGCAAATCGACCGTTGCCGCGGCCTAAACCGCGTGCAACAGTCGCCCAGACCGTTGGCGCGGTCAGGGGCGGAATGGGTATTCCCCGCTCGATAGGCGCTTCCCCGTCCACACTGGGGGGCGCCTTTTTGCTGACATGCAGCCAGCGCTCGATCAGGGACCGGGGCGGTGCTCGGCGCAAGACGGTCAAACCGCGTTTTGATGAAAGCTGATTTCTGATGGTTTTGTGGGATGAAAGTCCTTTCTCGAGTAGATAGTCGAGTCCTTGAAAGGGTGCTTAGTCGAGCCAAGGAAACTCATGTTTGTTCGGACAAGACATTCCGCGTCGGGCGGTCCGCGGCCGAGGATTAGAAAATTCAGGCGAGGCGATGGGAGCGCCGAAAGGATTCAGAACTTGGCATGTTTTAAGGACTCAAGTTCTTCGTTTAGAAGATACTCGGTTGATGTCCTCGTTTTGCTGCCCTTATTCGAATCCTTGAACAAAGAGGATCGTTCGAAAAAGTTTGAGCAAGGCGCCCATCCGCAAACGGTTCTGCAGTCCGGTTGCGCGATTCGTCGATAGTACGGATCAAGAACGATGTTCGCGAGAAACGGCAGACTTGTATGTCGCCATCCCGAAATCCCGCAGTTGGTTCACAGAACCTCCCAATCGGCGCTTTCAAAATCGGCAAGCGCCGCCCGGACAAGCATCCAAACGGAAGAATTCCGATCGTGATTCCTGAGAATGAAATTTGTCATTCGCGGTGGCGATTGAATCAACGGATTTGCCGCCTCCATGAGCGTGATGTCGTAGTCGCTGCGATCGGCGAGATCAGTGATATTGCCGATATGCATCATGCCGATCGGGCGACGCGCTGGATCTTGATATCCACCTGGAAGGAGTTCGATCGTGATCCGGATCATGCAATCTCCTGATTGGCTGAATGAAAAAGTTCGCGGATTTGCTCGCCGGTGAGATAACGGCGGGCTTGCAGCGCGGCTGCAATTCGCTCGACGGCATTTCGATGTTCGGTGATGATGCCTACGGTCCGCGTTTCGATCGCCCGCATGTGGCGTTCGACCTGGCCGCGGAGTGCTGGACTGTGGCGGACGATCTCAACTGCTTCTTGAGGCGAACCGAGATAGGCGAGGGTGGAGCCGAGGCCGGTGGAGTGGGCGAAGGATGACAGCAGTTCGGTCAGCAAAGCCAAGTCACTGTCGTCGCTTCCTCCGCTTTCGGCGACGCATTCGCCAAGCAAGACCAATTCGGCGCATCGTCCGCCGATGATCATGCAACCTCGTCGCTCCATATCGACGCGTGTCGTCAGGCCATCATGTCGCCGGCTGATCGTCTCGCCATGGGAGCCCGGCGACATGCCGACCACGACGGTGACGATCTCACCGAGATCCAACGCCAGCGCCAGAACGCAGTGCCCGGCCTCATGAACGCAGACACGCCAAAGATCGTCTCCGGAAAGAGAGGAGGGCGGAAGAGCGGCGTCCATCAGATCGGTCAATTCGATCTTCCGGCCCGCCTTTCGTGCGATGGTGCGGGCGTCGCGAACCACTGCCTCAATCTGCGCCGCGGTACGGCCGGAGCAAGTGATAGCGAACCCCGACAAATCGATGGTGGCAAGGTCTCCCCGAAGATGTCGGCGTGCGATGCCTGCGGTGCCGGCGGCGTCGGGCGTTCCGACGTAAATGCTGCGGTCAAAACGGCCAGGACGCCGCAGCGCCGGATCTATCCGATCGAGGAAATTTGTTGCGCCCAGCAACACAATGCCTTCAGTCCGGCGGGCCGCCGAAATGGATAGAAGGAACTCCGACAACAAGGTTGCGAAATATTGTTCGTTATGATCGCCGCTGTTGCGGCGGCTTCCTAAGGAATCCGCCTCATCCCAGAAAATTACGGCTGGGGCGGCTGCTGTATTGATGCGTCTGGCTTCCTTAATGACCTCGTTGAGGTAGCCGTTCGTACTCGCGAATAAATCCGCCATCGATGCGCTGGCGAATCGTACTGGCACCCGCGAAACGCTGGCGATAGCGTCATAGATCGAACGGGCAAGCGTCGTCTTGCCCGTTCCGGGAGGGCCGAAAAAAATCGAAGCGGCATTGACCGATGACCATGGAAGCTCGCCGCGCTGCCACCGCGCGAAGTCGTCGACAAGCTGCAAGCCCCACTCCTGCGCCGCACCGAACTCGACGGCGTCGCGCAAGTCGACTGCATCCGCCGGCGGGGGAGGCAAGAGCTTGTTCCGGTAGAACCGAACGCGTTCGACGATCTCCTCGGCCGTCGAGCCGGGACGAAAACCGGCAGCCACGGTGAAAAGATCCATCGACGAAACGTCCGGGGCCTGAACCGCCGGCTTGGCACCTCCTGTGAAGGCGGTAATTGCGCGTGCCAGAACTAAGTCGTCGATGCGGATGGACAGCGTGTGATCCGCGCAAGCGGTCAGCGCGGTAGGAAGCAATCTCACGTCGGTTGCAACGCCCACCACTGAGAAACCGAGCGTGAGCGCAGAAAGTAGGTCTTGGCCACCGACGTCGGCCCTATGCAGAAGCTTGGATGATCCGTCACGGTCGATGACTTTCCAGCCAGCCGGGAAACGGCTGCGCCAGGCCGAAACGACTGGTCCGATCCAAGTTGGATCCGGCACGACGATGACGACAATGCTCACAGTGCCTTCCGGGCGCTCGACGAGCGCCTGCGGCAACACCGTGTCGATTGCGGCAGTCATCAACGACTTCAAACCGGATTTCTGGAATAGTTTAGAAGAGAAAACGGGATCGTCCGTCTCCGCATCATTCGGAAGGTCGAGATCACCTTCAGTGTGTTTCAGCGAGTGAATGGTTTTCTCGCTCATGCACGACTCCTGATGCGGGTGTTGGAGCGGAGTTCGGACAGAACTTCGACCAGTTCGAGATCGGCGGTGCAGAGCATCGCCATGACCACGCTGACGGGATCACTGGGACCCGGTACCGCCGAGCAAACATCGTGTAGGGTCAGTGTTGCCTGATCGTCGAGACAGCGAAGGATCGCTAGGCGCATCGCGGCGGGAATCGTGTTGAAGCGATGGGACCAGATCGTACGAGCTGTGGTGAAGCGGGGCTCTTCGGTGATTTCTGTCTGGCTGACGCACAGGACTTGATGACCGAGGGAATTCGCGAGCCTGAGGAAGCCCGAATCCTGAGGCGATCCGGATGGACTGAAGTCGAGCAGATAAAAGCCGTCCGGTCGTTCGACCGAGAAGGCGTCGAGCGTTATGTCATCGCTCGTCAGGCGTACGATCCCGATCGATTGCGTCCGGGGATCGAGCGACTGCTGAATCAGCAAATCGCGCGCGAGACCGGAGGCGGGAAGCGGTACGCCTTGAGCTTTGCTGGCAATGAAGAACTGGCGGCACTGTGCCTGGGCAAAACGCATGCAAAATTCTCCCGTGACCTGCGGCGGACATTGATGATGAAGCTCTGACGATCGTTCGCGCTATCCGCTTGTAGTAAAGCGCGCGGGATATGCGAGGAATCCGACTCTATGCGGAGAAAATGATCAGCCTCGGCAGCGCGTCCCGCGGACGCGCCACCTGGTGAGGAATGAATAATGAGCGAGTGGCCGGCTACGTACCATAGGCGAGGACGGCGGCACCGACGGCGCGCGGACCGACGCGCACGACTGCACGGTCGTCGAGCGGCTCGGTGATATCGATCACCACGGACCCCTCGCACGCCATGGCATGGACGACGGCCTCGAGCCCGCGTCGTGTGTGGATGAGGCCGGACAGGGCGCGCAGTTGCAGCGGCCCCTCGCATTCGAGCGTACCGATCACGGCCTCGCGGTCATCGACGTGCAGGGTGTCTCTGCGGCGACGCCAGACGGTGCGCGCCGAGGTGAAGCGCGGCTCGCGCCGGATATCGGCGGAGGTGACGGTCATGATCCCCGTGCAGCCTTCGGCGAAGGCGAGGTGCATGAGTCCTTCCGCCTGCGGATCGCAGGGCGGACGATCGTCGACGAGGTCGATGGCATGTCGGCCGAAATCGCTGTCGACGATCACGGCATCGACACGCTGAATGGTGTCGTCGACGCGGAGGCTGGGATGGAATTCGATGCGACGCACGGCGCCGTCGAGGGTTGTCTGAATCAGGAAGTCGCGATGAAGGTAGCTTCTAACGGGGATGGCGCGGTCGGTGTTGTGGCCGATGAACAAGGCGCTCGTCGTCTGCATTCGTCCTCGCAAAGTCAAAGAGACATAGGGATGCGACGCGTCGACCGCGTTTCATGCGCGTTCGATCGTCCGGGGAGGGAGCATCATGGGTCGCGAAAGCGGATCGGTGGGGATGCCCGAAGGCGAGCGTATTTAGATCAGAAAATACGAGCGATGTCAATCAAAAATACAAAAATCAGATATCTATTTTATTCCGACGAAGTATTCAACAACTTTGTTGAAAATGCCTGTTAGCAGGCCCGGTCGTCGACGCTACTATCGATCATGATTTCGGATCGTTGAGCGAAGATGGCCAAGGCAGCGAAGGATGAGAGAAAGCCGTCCACCCGTCGTGACGGCAGGGTGCCGACGCTCATCTATGTGCAGCCTGAAATCCTGGATGCCGCGCAACGAGTGGCAGAGGCCCGCGGAATGAAATCGTGGGAGTGGATCGAACTGGCGATGAAGAAGGCGCTGGCACCGAAGCGCGGTGCCAAAGCTTCTCGCAAGACAGAGCTTCCCGACTGAAGCCCGAGCGTCTCGACCATCTGCGTTCGGTACGACATCTGATCGCCATTTGACGCGGACCGCTTGCGCTCCTATCTAGCGCTCGAGGATGGTCCGGGCCCCTCTGGCGTGAGCGACTAGCAGCTTACGTGATGTCGGATCGCATCATATGAGCGCGATGCCGGTGTAGAATGCTTGAGACAATCATCCAACTTCTCGTCAGATCAATCCTGCTGGATCCGCTGCAGGCCGAAATCTCGGATCGCCTCACGAAGGCACGCGTGCCGCCTGCGATCTTATCGCAAGTGAAGGACTGCGTGTCTTCGTCGGTACCTGTCGTCGTCGGCCGAGTGCAGCGTGACCCTCAATGGGCGATCGGCGTCGCGCTCGACATCTGGCTCAAGCGCAGGTCTCCGGAGCAGGTCGCCGATGACGCCGCGCCGGCGTGCCGTCCCGCGGTGGACGCGGCACGTTCCTATCTGAACGACCGGGTCTAGCACGATGATCGGTTCCGAAGATGGCAGTTGAATCCCCGTGCGTCGACGTCTGCAAGTTCGATCGGCGTAAGGACATGTGTGTTGGATGCTTCAGGACCACCGAAGAAGTCCGCTCCTGGTGGAAGATGACCGATCATCGACGCCGAGAGATCCTGGCCGATCGTCGCCGGCGAGAAGCGAAATCGGGTGAACGCTCGGCCAAGATCGCCTCGCGTCCACAGGCCGAAAGATGAGATATGGGACGTGGCGCCATTATTTGGCCGCGCCCTTGCTCCACTCGTCACCGACGGCCAACGGGACGCTTCGCTACTCGATGTCATTTTCATCCCTGCAGACATGGCTCCGCATCGTGCTCATCTTTTCGATGATCGTTGGTCTGCAGCGGCCCCCGATCGGGAGCGAGAGCCACTCGCACCATGGCCTGGTAGCAACCCAGGACGTCCATCAGTCCGATATCTCCGCCGCTCCGGACGGTGATCGTGAGGCCGTTGTGACGAGCGCGTCTCTCGCCCAGCACGATGTCGGCGAGGCAGATCGTCACGACCCTGCCGACCATTCGCACGTTGCGTCCCACTTGCCCCCGACGCCGCCCGCTCTTCCGTCAGGACCGTCACTCTCCACAGCGATGTCGGTCGGGAGCGCAGCATCCAGCGGCACCGTGTCTTCCTTCGAGCGCCCTCCGAGACCTGCCGACCGCGCGTGAAGTCGGCGCTGCATCCCCAGCGCTTTCAGCGCCCGTCGTGGAGTTTCGCATGTCCCGATCGTTCGGGAGCCGCGAACGCGCAAGATGCGCGCTTCGCGGTGACGGCGAAGCTCAGGTCTCGTCATTCAAAACGGATTGGCCTGCCTGCAGTGTCGGGGGCTATCCGTCGCTCGAAGGAATATCCCGTGCAAAAGCTCGATTGGGTCGGTTTCTGGAATACCGATCACCACATTTACGTGAACCAGAAGCATAAGATCGTGCACGATCAGCTCGTCACCCGCGACATCATTGCGTATCTGCCCGATAGCAGCGCCGTGCTGGATTTCGGGTGCGGCAAGAACTTCGCCGTCCATGAAATGATGGACAAGGCCGCCCAGCTCATCCTCTGCGACGCCGCATCCTCGGTGAGAGAGGAACTTCAGGTCCGTTTTCCGAACCACCCGAAGATCATGGTCGTAGCTCCAAAGGAGCTTGACGTCTTTCCGGACGCCTCGTTCGACGTCGTCGTCATGCATTCCGTCGCCCAGTATATGACCGCGGATGACATGCGGAAGACCTTGGCAAGCTTCGATCGCTTGCTGAAGGATGACGGCAAGCTGGTTCTCGGAGATATCGTCTCCGGAGAAGGCGGTGCCGTTTCCGACGCCTACGCTTTGTTGAGCCTTGCGAGGAAGGAAGGGTTTCTCGGAGCCGCCGTGCTCGGTCTGGCGAAGACGGCCGTGTCTCCGTACCGAAAGCTGAGGCAGGAGCTCGGTCTGACGACCTACGACGAGGCGGAGATCCGTCTGGTGCTCGACCGCGCCGGCTTCAACTGTGAACGGATGAAGCGCAATATCGGCCACAATCAGCGTCGGACGACCTATGTCTGCCGGAAGCGGCCACGGCTCGTCGAAGTCTTGCGGGCGGAGGTCGAGCGGTGAGAGGCTTGGTGATGTCCGTGGCGATGTCGGCAGGGCATCCGCGTGAGGGCGTTCTATGGCGGGATCGTATCATCGAACGCCGGAGACGGGTGAGCGAGCGATGAAGGAGGTCTGCAAGAAATGCGGGGGCGAGATGCTCGTCTATCGGAAGGGGCCGCATCCGTGGCGCACCGGTTACGAGGTGCAGCGTTCCCAATGTACCGACTGCAAGGCGCAGGGTGCGCGCACCGCAGCCGCCGATGGAAAGACGAAATGAACCCGGCGACGTTCGAATTCGGACGTCGGACTAGGTTCTATCGGTCTTCGTCGCTGGCGAAACGCGTGTCGCGAGGGAGTTCACGACGAAAGCCGCAATCCGGACATCTGAAGACGTGGGCGTCGAACCCGGGCCGCAGCGGGCGGACACCTTCCTTCTCCATGGGTGAATCGCAAGCCTCGCAAAGAGGAGAATCCATGTCCGGCTCCGGATCGATTGAAGTTGAGCTCACTGACCGACAGGCGTGCGGGACGCCGGACGATATGTAGATGATGGCCAGGTCGATGGCGAGCGAAGGGTATGCATTGCTCTGCTGTCGAATCTTGTCGCGACGAATTCTTATCGGATGAAATCATGGGATTTCATCATGGTGTATTCGCCACATGGGCAGACGTTGGCGTCGCGCTTCAGCGGGCCTGCGTGTTGAAGGTGGCGACGCGGTAGAGATAGATCGCGATGGCCAGGACAAATATGCCGGTGCCGATCGGCTCGACGACACCGGTGACGGTGCCGTAGTTCGAGCCGAAGAAGAAACCAGCGTAGGCGAGGGCGGCTGTCCAGATCGCGGAGCCGATCGTGGAAAGTAGTAGAAACCATGCGGGCGAGACGCGAAAGATGCCGGCGGGGACTGAGATCAGCGTTCGCACGCCCGGTACAAGGCGTCCGAGGATCAGGGCGGTGGCGCCATGACGGACGAACCACGCATTTGCGCGCTCGACGTCTTCCGGGCTGAGAGTGAGCCACCTGCCGTGTCGAGCAGCGAATCCTTTGAGGCGCGTCTCGCCCAGCCAGCGTCCCACACCATACCAGAAGAACGTGCCGATCACGGAACCAGCCACTCCGGCGACGATGACTGTCGGAAGTCCGAGTTGTCCGCGAGATGCGACGAAGCCGGCGAGCGGCATGACGAGCTCGGATGGGATCGGCGGAAACAGATTCTCGATCAGCATGAGAAGGAAGATTCCCAACGCGCCGGCACGCTCGACCGTTGCGGTCACGAAATCCGTCATTCAACTACTCCTTCGACAATGTGACGCATGGGAACGCAGGTCATCCGATATTGTTTCAAACACGACGATACAGATCGACGTGGATACCGCCCATGATCGAATGTCGCGCAAACTATCAAATTTCAGATGAGACGACGCGTGATCGCAGCATGCGATCGCGCTGATTTGCAGGTCGCTCGACGTCGAGAGATTCGATTTATACTTTGCCTCGCGTGATCGTTTTGTTATGCGAAGCACATGCGAGGTGAAATCACACGATCGAATCCGATGAGAGCGAAGCATGTTTTGCGTCGCGTCGTGTTGATGTTCGTTGCATTCGCGTATCTTTTCACTGGTCTCCTTCATCATTCCGACTGCGCACACGCTTCGGCGGTATCTCAGTCGACCGTCGTAGCCGTATCCGATGGGGGCGCCGAGAAGAGCAAGTTGGTGCTGGGAGCATGCGATCACTGCCCCACCTGTGCCAACGCACTCGCCCCCGACGTTGCCAAGATATCGCACGCCGTGGCGCCTGCGCCGATGATCATTCCGACGACCCACATGGGCGTCGTCCGCGTGGCTGGTCCGGATAGTCCCCCTCCGAAATTCTTCATCTGAGCGAATGCCGTCAGGCGCCTCGGCGTCTCCGATCGACTTCATCAGGTATTTGTCATGCCATTTCTCAAGGCTGCGGCGCCAACTGCGCATGCGCGTCTTCTCCCGGCGATCAACGCTCCGATTTCGCCGTCCATTTCCCGCCAGAGCCGTCCCCGCGGCGGAGCGCGCGCGATTTCAGCGTGCCGCGTGCATCTCCGGAAGGGGGACAACACATGAAGACGACGAGGCCCCTATTCGACGGGATGTCGGAAAGCCTTCAGGATGCCCTCTAGAACGACGACGATATCGGTCGACGCATGGTCTGGGACCTGACGGCGATCGGCGTCTACGTGAACCGCATCGCCGACCTTTTGGGGCGGCGTATCGGCGTGACCGGATCGCAATGGCTTCTTATCATGGCGGTCGACGGGCTCGGCGAAGGAGAGGGTGTATCGGTCCGTGATGTCGCCGCGCTGCTGAACGTGGACGGATCCTTCGTATCGGCTCAGTCGAAGATCCTCGAGGAGCAAGGTATCTTGCGCCGCTCTCAGTCCGCAGAAGACAAACGCCTGGTTTTGCTCGCCGTCACGGAGCTCGCCAAACAGCGTCTTCGAGATCTCGAATCGGCGAAGAGCGCGATCGAAAAGCATGTGTGCGGCGAGTTGGAAGATCAGCCACTGCAGGAACTCTCGGACAGGTTGATCACGATGCGACGACGGTTGGGGCGGGCAATGCTCCTCGTCGCTGCTGGCGAATAGTGCAACGATCGCGCGGACATATCGGCGGGACGAACTACATTTTCCGTCGGTGTCTGATCAAATTGACTGAAGAACTCATGCTTTTTCTGCGCTGGTCTTTTGTCACGTCGATCTGGAAAGCGAGTGCGGGGGGCGCTCAACTATCAAAACGAGGTTGCTCTCGCGGTGTGCGCGAATTCATATCTCGTCGCGGAGTTTTGGGGGACACCTCCTTATCGAATGCGCGGAGTGCCTGAGCGTGATGAGCGCTCGTTCGAGTAGGACGCATCGATTGAACAGGAATGCTCGCTCGCGGGCCGACCTGCAAAGTCTCGCTGCACAAGGAGAGATGAAAATGAATTTCTTGAAGACGACTATCTTGGGGACTGCGGCCAGCCTGTCGGTCCTGAGTGTGGCCCAGGCGGCCGATCTGCCGATGAAGGCGAAGGCGGTCGAGTATGTGAAGGTCTGCTCGCTGTATGGCGCGGGCTTCTACTACATCCCGGGCACCGACACCTGCATCAAGATCGGCGGCGCCATTCGCCTCGACACCGCGTTCAACGGCGGTACCTACGACACGCCGTTCTGGCAGGGCGGTGCCGGCGGCAACAATCTCTGGACCAAGGACAACTACACTACCCGTGAGCGCATCAACCTCACGACCGACACGCGCACGGCCACGGACTACGGCGTCGTCCGTACCTATGCCAACATCCAGTTCGACTTCCTGCAGAACCGTGAATCGATCGCCGGTGGCTACACTGAAGTCGACTACGCGTTCATCCAGTTCGCGGGCTTCACCTTCGGCAAGGCGGTTTCGCAGTTCGATCCGCAGTGGACGTTGTCGCGTCCGACGATTTCGTCGGGCTTCAATGCTGGTTCCTTCAATGCCACGGGTATTCCGCAGCTTTCGTACACTGCTTCGTTCGGCAACGGCGTGTCTGCTTCGATCTCGCTGGAGAATGCGTCGCCCTATCGCAACGCCGGACTCTGGAACACGAACACCTTCATCGTCGGCCCCGGTGCGAGCACGTTCACGGGCACGTTCTACGGTTCGAGCTCGAACTCCTTCCTCGGCAATTCGTACGGCGGCAATCAGATTCCTGACGTCGTCGGCAACCTTCGCCTCGATCAGGCCTGGGGCACGCTGCACTTCGGTGCCGCGATGCACACGATCACCCCGGGCTTCTACGCGGGCACCGAGAACACCGGTCACGCGGACAACAGCTTCGGCTTCGCCGTCACCGGTGCCGTCGAGTTCAAGAACCTGCCGACGGGTGCCGGCGACAGCCTGAAGCTCGAAGCCTCCTATGGCAAGGGCGCCGCCAAGTACATCTTCGGTGGCACGACCGACGTGATCGGCGGCGGCCGATACAACAGGGTCAGCGGCAACACCGCGGGCTTCGGTTACGTGCTCGACGGCGTGTTCGCTCCGGGCGGCCAGATCATCCAGAGCGAAGCCTGGCAGGTCAGCGCGTTCTACGAACACTATTGGAACCCCGCCTGGCGCACGTCGCTGTTTGGCAACTACAGCCAGATTTCCTACGGCGACGGTAACGCTCAGATGCTGGCTGCCTTCCAAGGCGGTGGCGCGGGCGGTCCGGGCTTCAACTCGTCGTCGGCTGCAGCGGCGCGTGCGGGCGTCTTCGCGGGCACCGGCAACTTCGACCTGGCACTGGCGCAGATCGGTACGCGCACCGCGTGGACGCCGGTCCGTAACCTGACCTTGTCGGCGCAGTTCACCTACAGCCGCCTCGATCAGAACCTGAACGGTACCTACACCACCAATACCGGCGGTATGCTCGGCAAGCCGGCTGGCACCGTGCTGCAGACGCAGGATCAGAACCTCTACAACGGCGCCGTCCAGATCCTGCGCTCGTTCTGATCTCCAATTCTCATCCGCACCGGATTTCCCTTCCTCGCGGGTGAGATGTTCGCTGGGCCCCTCGTCAGGGCTTCGTGAACCTCCAAGGCGCCTCCGGCCATGCCCGGCTGGAGGCGCTCCCATTTCAAGTTTCCCTCCGTCGTTGTGGTGACTTCGGTTGGAATGTCCGTCGTGCCCCGGTGCGCCGGGCGGAGGCGCTCTCCGGCGAACACCCCCGCTCGGAGGGCGCATCCAAATTGATCGTTGGGGAGCACTGGATTGCCATGTTCGGCGCGGTTCTTTCGGAGAGACTGCAGTCCGATCGCAATTCCTTCAATCTTGTCCGGCTCGTCGCTGCGGCTTCGGTCATCGTCTCGCATCTGTTCATTCTGAGACATGGGCCAGGGACCCCGGAGCCGCTTTCGTCTTGGACATCGTTCACGCTCGGTCAGCACGCCGTGAACTTGTTTTTCGTGCTGTCGGGGCTGTTGCTCTCGCGGTCGCTCGATCGAAATCCCGACCTTCGACGGTTCGCGCTCGCGAGACTTCTCCGCATCGTGCCGGCGTTGTTCGCATACGGACTGTGGTTCGCGATGATCGCCGGCCCTGTTTTGACGACGGCGGCACTGACGGTCTATTTCACCGACATCACGACGTGGACCTATCCGGCGACCGTGCTTGCCCGCTTCCAGCAGGCACCGGCGCCGCCCGGTCTGTTCGGCGATCTGCCATACGCTTCCGCAGTCAACGAGCCGCTTTGGACGTTGAAGTATGAGATCGCGGCCTACGCGGGGCTCGGCATCGCCCAGGCGATGGGCCTGCGCAGGTCCGTGGCGTTCCTGATGATCTCGATATTACTGACGGCGATCGGGACCATCGCCCTTCAACCGGGATCACAGGCGCTCGTCGGTACCGTCGACAAGCTCTGGCCCTTTCATCTGAGCCGCTACGGGCTCTGCTTCCTGCTCGGCGTCCTGGCGCATCGCGGGCGCGATGTCCTGCCGGTGACGCCGTGGCTGCTGCCGATATCCTTCTCCGCGGTCATCGCGTTCGCGGGAACGTCGTTGTCGGCGGTCACCTGCATCATTTTCACGGCGCATGTCGCCGTCGTCGCAGGCGCGATGGATTTCGGTGCCGTCACGCGATGGACGCAACAGAACGATATTTCATACGGGACCTACATCTACGGGTGGCCCGTGCAGCAGGCGTTGCTGACGTTCGCACCCGGCATCTCGCTTCCGGCTTTCGCTCTCTGGTCGTTCGTCTGCGTGGTGCCGTTGGCGACGATTTCGTGGTTCGTCATCGAACGGCCCGCATTGAACTACAGATCGGGCAGGGCCGCATGATGTGCGGTCGCCACCGATCACGACGACTCAGGAGTTGAAACTTGTTACGCATTTGCATCGCCGCCGCTGCCTTGATCACCGGGACAACGCTCGCTGAGGCGGGTCCGCGCGTGCCGGCCATCGATTCCCACTACAACTATGCCGCAGGCCAGCCGGTGAAGGGAAAGTGGAAGGCGAAGACCGTCGCCGTGGTCTTCTCGGAGCAGGGCGGAAAGCTCGACGTCTCTCCCAGGCAGTTGAGGTTCAAGAAGGGAGACGTCGTGAGGTTCACGGTACGTAATGATACCGCTGTTAAGCATGAATTCGTTCTGGGAACGGCAACGGAGAACTTGGGGCACGCCGA
The DNA here is from genome assembly GCA_030147505.1 of Tardiphaga sp. Taxonomy (GTDB): domain Bacteria; phylum Pseudomonadota; class Alphaproteobacteria; order Rhizobiales; family Xanthobacteraceae; genus Tardiphaga. The sequence continues at coordinate 102,410 of JASBVG010000031.1, read as the reverse complement.
GTCGATGAGAATTGCTCCGGATCTGGAACGCCACGAAGTGAATGGTCGCGTCATGAAGCCCAAATCGACTGTGGAACTACAATGGCAGTTCATCAATACCGGCACATTCGAATATGCATGTCTCGTTCCGGGGCATGCGGAGACCGAAAGTCGCGGAGAGGTCATCGTCGAGTAACATCGCGCAGATAGATACCTGCACGCAGGCGATACATACCTGCGTATAATTGAAATTGTTATAGTATTGCGGATCGACAGGATTCATCGAACCGTGCTACCTCACTCGAATAATTCGAAAGAGACATCGATAGTGACCCTTTTCGCCCGCATCTTCCGCCACGGCCCGCTGCGCTTCTCGCGCAAGGCTTTGGTCATGGTCGTGCTGGCGTCGTATCTATTCGCCGGTGCCATGCACGGGCTGTTCGAACTGGATGTGACCAACGCGAACGGGGCGACCATCGTCTCGCTTGTCGATCAGGAACCTGGTCACTCCGACAAGGGCATCGTCGCGGATCATCACTGCCACGGCTGCTTCACGGTCTCCATGCCAGCACCGCTGGTTGGCACCGTCCTCACCGCCGAGATCTCTAGCCGCTCGGCGGTCGCCCATGACGTGGAACGCCGCTCGCTTCCGCGTGGCATCGATCCTCCGCCCCCCAAATCCCTGACCTGAACGTAGTCGCCGGGCGCATCGCGCCCAGAATCCGTCGTTCGTCAGGCTTTCATCATGTTCTCGAAATACGCCACGCGTCTCGCGTGCGCGGCTGTGCTGCTCGTCGCTTTGCCGACGGGGGTGGCCCATTCGCAAACCCTCACCATGGGGGCGGCGCTGCAGCGCGCGCTCGCCGCCAGCCCACGCCTGACCGCAGCCGAGCGTGACGTCGGAATCGCCCGAGGTCAGCGCATCCAGGCCGGCGCTCTGATCAATCCGGACATTTCCTACGAACAGGACGACTCGTTCGGGTCCGGTGCATATCGCGGAACCCGATCCGCGCAGTCCACGCTTCAGGTCAGCCAGATGTTCGAGCTCTGGGGCAAGCGCGACGCGCGGATCTCGGCCGGCCAAGCCGGTCTCGATGCCGCCGGCATCGGGCGACAGGCCGTCCGTCTCGAAGTGCTGTCGGAAACCGCCATCGCGTTCGTGAGTGTCCTTGGTCTGCAGCGACGGATCCACATTCTCGAGGAACAGGTGGAGGCGATCAACAAGCTCACGCCGCTGCTGCAGCGTCGCGTGGACGCCGGCGCATCGTCGATAGCGGAAACTGGCCGTGCCGAAGTCGCCTCGGCACTTGTGAAGGCGGACCTCGAACGCACCAAGGCGTCCCTCGCAACTGCTCGGCGCGAACTCGCGATCCTGATGGGCGATACCGCTCCGAAGTTCAGCTCGGTATCCGGACGTCTCGATGCGGTCGGCAGGCCGCCGAGCTTCCAGTCGGTCGTCGCCGCCATCGAGGCGAACCCGCAGCTCGTCCGCTGGAAGGCGATCTACGCGCAGCGGAATGCGGAACTGCTCCTCGCACGCCTCAAGCCGTATCCGGACGTCACGGTCGCGGCCGGCATGCGCCGCTACAACGAGACCGGCGACAGCGCGGTCCGTCTGTCGGTGTCGGTGCCGATCCCGATCTTCGATCAGAACCAGGGCAACATTCTCTCGGCGCAGGAGAGCCTGGCCAAGACCGCTGCCGAGCGTCAGGGCAATCGCAACACGCTGATCGTGATCGCGGGCAGGGCCTACGACTCTCTGACCGGCTCGCTGCGCGAGCTCGCGATCCTCCGCGAGAGCGCTATTCCGAAGTCCAAGGACGCCGCCGACGCGATCTTCGAAGGCTACGGCCAAGGCCGCTACACGCTGCTCGAAGTGCTGGATGCGCAGGCGAGCGTCGCGCAGGCCCGTCTGCGTGAACAGGAAGCCCAACAGAATTTCCATGTCGCCGTCGCCACCATCGAGGGGCTTGTCGGCAATCCGTTTGCACTGGCTCGGGGGAGCGCACGATGAAGAAGCCGATCATGTTCGTGGTGGGAGCCGTCGCGGTCTTCGCGCTCGGCGCAGCCGTCTACGCCTATGCACCGAACAAGTCCGATACGCAGACCGCGGCCGCTCCCAAGGATGCGAAGAAGGGCGAGAAGGCCAAGGGCGAGAAGAAAGGGGCCGGCGGCGAGGAGGAGAAGGGGCACGGCGAAGAGGGCAAGGTGGAGATGAGCGACGCCCGCGTGGCATCGTCGAACATAGAGATCCTGGCAGCCGGGACGGAGACCCTGCGCGACTCGCTTCTCCTCAACGGCATCCTGCAGCCCAATCAGGAGACGCTTGTCCAGGTGACGCCGCGGTTTCCGGGCATCGTCCGCGAGATCAAGAAGCGCATCGGCGATACCGTCGAAAAGGGCGAGCTGCTCGCGAAGATCGAGAGCAATCAGAGCCTGACGGTGTACGAGGTCCGGGCTCCGATCTCGGGAACCGTGATCGATCGACAGATCTCGCTCGGTGAATACGCCTCCGAGCAGAAACCGGCCTTCACCGTTGCCGACATCTCGACGGTCTGGGTCGACCTCTCGGTCTATCGCCGCGATCTCCCGCGGGTGAGGATCGGCGACAAGATACTGATCGACGTAGGCGACGGCGGCGCGCCGGTCGAGGCGGAGTTGTCCTACATCTCTCCGGTCGGCAGCAGCGATACTCAGAGCGCCCTCGCGCGCGCCGTCGTTGCCAACCCGAACATGCGCCTGCGGACCGGTTTGTTCGTTTCCGCGCGGCTGATCCTTGCGGCCAAGAAGGTCCCGATCGCCGTGCGGGCGACCGCCATCCAGACCGTCGAGAACCGCAAGGTCGTCTTCGTCCGGAACGGCGACAAGTTCGAGGCGCGCGACGTCGACGTCGGAGCGCACGATCCGGAGAACGTCGAGATCCTCTTCGGCCTCCTCGAAGGCGACAAGTACGCCGCGAAGAACAGTTTCATCGTGAAGGCGGAGCTCGGAAAGGGATCTGCGTCCCATGAGCACTAAGACCGTCCGTACGCGGCACGACCGCGTCCTTCTGAGCCTTTACGGATCCCTGCCGGGGATCGTCATGTCGGGAATTCGAACATGATCGACAAGCTTCTCTCGTTCTCGGTGCATCAGCGCTGGCTGATCATGATCGGCGTGCTGATGATGGGCGCATTCGGCGTCTGGAACTTCACGCGCCTGCCGATCGATGCCGTGCCGGACATCACGAACGTCCAGGTGCAGATCAACACCAACGCGCCTGGCTTCTCGCCGCTCGAGGTTGAACAACGCATCACCTTCCCGATCGAGACCGGGATGGCGGGCCTGCCGAACCTCGTCAACACGCGCTCGCTCTCGCGCTACGGCCTCAGCCAGGTCACCATCGTCTTCAAGGACGGCACAGACATCTATTTCGCCCGCCAACTCGTCAACGAACGTGTCCAGCGGGTCAAGGATTCTCTCCCGACGGGCATCGAGACGGCGATGGGGCCTGTCTCGACGGGGCTCGGCGAGATCTACATGTACACGGTCGAAGCGAAGGAGGGGGCGAAGAACACCGACGGCAAGCCGTTCACGCCGAGCGATCTCCGCACGGTGCAGGACTGGATCATCAAGCCGCAGCTCCGCAACGTGCAGGGCGTGAACGAGGTCAACACCATCGGCGGCTTCGAGAAGCAGTTCCACGTGCTTCCGGATCCGGCCAAGCTCATGGCGTACCGCCTGAGCTTCCGCGACGTCATGACGTCGCTGGCGAACAACAACAACAACGTCGGTGCCGGTTACATCGAGAAGAACGGCGAACAGTATCTGGTCCGCACGCCCGGACAGGTCGCCAACGTCGAGGAGATCAGCCAGATCGTCATTGGTTCGCGCAACGGCGTGCCGGTCCGCATCCTGGATGTCGCGGAGGTGAAGGAAGGTACCGACCTGCGCACGGGCGCCGCGACCGTCGACGGCAAGGAGGTCGTGCTCGGTACGGCGATGCTCCTGATCGGAGAGAACGGTCGGACAGTCGCGCAGCGTGTCGGTCAAAAGCTCGAACAGATCCAGAAGTCGCTTCCGGAGGGCATCTCGCTCCGTGCGATCTACGACCGTACCCATCTGATCGACGCCACCATCGCGACGGTCGAGAAGAACCTGGTCGAAGGCGCGCTGCTCGTCATCGTGATCCTGTTCCTCATTCTCGGAAACTTCAAGGCGGCCTTCGCGACCGCTCTGGTCATCCCGCTGTCGATGCTCTTCACGATCACAGGCATGTTCGAGAACAAGGTCAGCGCCAATCTGATGAGTCTGGGCGCGATCGACTTCGGCATCATCATCGACGGCGCCGTCATCATCGTCGAAAACTGTCTGCGGCTGCTCGCCCATGAACAGGCCAAGCAGGGCCGTCTGCTAACGCGGGACGAACGCTTCGCCACGATCATCGAAGGCTCCCGTGAAGTCATCAAGCCGAGTCTGTTCGGTACGCTGATCATCGCCGTCGTCTATCTGCCGGTCCTCACCCTGACGGGCGTCGAGGGCAAGATGTTCACGCCGATGGCGCTGACCGTGCTGATGGCCCTTTTGGGCGCCAGCATCCTGTCGATGACGTTCGTCCCGGCGGCCGTCGCGCTGTTCGTGACCGGCAAGGTCTCGGAGAAGGAGAACTGGTTCATGCGCGCGGCGCACCGGACCTACGTTCCGCTGCTTGAGATTGCGATTCGTCTACGTGTGGTCATGGCCGCCGCCGCAGTGGCGCTGGTCGTCGTCAGCGGATATGCCGCGACGCGGATGGGCGGCGAGTTCATTCCGAGCCTCGACGAAGGCGATGTCGCGATCCAGGCGATGCGCATTCCCGGAACGAGCCTGACGCAGTCGCTGGAGATGCAGAAGGCTCTGGAGGAGCGTCTGCACAAGATCCCGGAGGTGAAGGAAGCCTTCGCGCGCACCGGCACCGCGGAGGTCGCGACGGACCCGATGCCGCCGTCGATCTCGGACGGCTACGTGATGCTGAAGCCACGCGACCAGTGGCCCGATCCGAAGAAGCCCAAGCTCGAGGTCATGAAGCAGATCGAGGAGGCCTCGGAGGAGGTGGCGGGCAGCCTGTACGAGCTTTCGCAGCCGATCCAGCTCCGCTTCAACGAGCTGATCTCGGGTGTGCGAAGCGACGTTGGCGTCAAGATCTTCGGCGACGATCTCGACGTGCTGGCCCAGATCGCGGGGCAGGTGCAGACGACGCTTCAAGGCATCCAGGGCGCCGCCGACGTGAAGACGGAGCAGGTGTCCGGTCTGCCGGTCCTGACTGTCAAGATCGACCGCAAGGCGCTGGCGCGTTTTGGTATCAGCGTGTCGGACGTGCAGAATCTCGTCGAGATCGCCGTGGGCGGCAAGACGGCCGGCCTGGTGTTCGAGGGCGACCGCCGGTTCGATCTCGTCGTGCGTCTGCCGGATGAACTCCGGACCGATGTCGAGGCGATCAAGGCGCTGCCGATCCCGCTTCCTCCCGTCGACGGGCAACCGACACAGAACAAGGCGCAGCCGGCGGTGTTCGGTACGTCGCCTCTGGCACAGATGCGTTACGCTCCGCTGGCGGAACTCGCAGAGATCTCGGTCACGCCCGGACCGAACCAGATCAGCCGCGAGGACGGCAAGCGCCGTATCGTGGTTTCGGCCAACGTGCGCGGCCGTGATCTCGGGTCGTTCGTCGGTGACGCGCAGCAGCAGGTCGCCGAGAAGGTCAAGCTGCCGGCTGGCTACTGGATCGGGTGGGGTGGCCAGTTCGAGCAGCTCGTCTCGGCGACCCAGCGTCTGACCATCGTCGTTCCGATCGCGTTGCTGCTCATCTTCCTGCTGCTGTTCCTCAGCCTTGGGTCGATGGCCGATGCGCTGCTGGTCTTCAGCGGTGTGCCGCTGGCGCTGACGGGCGGCATCTTCGCGCTGCTGCTGCGGGACATTCCGCTGTCGATCAGCGCGGGTATCGGCTTCATCGCGCTGTCGGGTGTCGCCGTGCTCAACGGTCTCGTCATCATCACGTTCATCGAGCGTCTTCGTCTCGAAGGGAAGAGCGTGGCGGATGCGGTCCGTGAAGGCGCGCTGACCCGTCTGCGCCCGGTTCTGATGACCGCGCTTGTGGCCTCCCTCGGCTTCGTTCCGATGGCCATCGCGACCGGTGCCGGCGCCGAGGTGCAGCGTCCGCTGGCGACCGTCGTGATCGGCGGCATCGTATCGTCCACCATTCTCACGCTTCTCGTCCTTCCGGCGCTCTACATCCTGTTCCGCCGGGAATCTTCGCCTGCCCATGTGGAGGCGATACCTGTCCACGCCACCAAAGGAGACCATTGATGAAGAAGATCCTGCTCGTCGCATCCGCGCTGCTGCTCGCCACCCCGGCGCTGGCCCAGCACGCCCATGAGAAGGGGCCGAACGGCGGCCAGATGGAGGACGTCGCAGGCGTGGAAGTCGAGATGGTCGCATCCGGCAAGACGCTGACGTTCAACGTGTTCGACGAGGCGAAGAAGCCGCTTTCGACGAACGGCTATTCCGGGTCGGTCATGCTGACCTCCGGAAGCGATCGCGAGACCCTGCCGCTCGTCGCCTCGGGCAACGCGCTCAAGGCCGAAGCCAAGGGCGAGATCGCCAAGGGCGCTTCGGTCGCGGTGACGCTGAAGACCGCGGCCGGCAAGTCCGGCCAGGCCAAGTTCAAGAACTGAGACGGAAACATCCGTCGAGATGATCGGAGCGCCGCCATGGGCGGCGCTCCTGAATGGACAAGATGAACGAAGCAACGAACGACAAGGGCTCCGGGAGGGATCTGAGGCTCGATCTCTTCCGAGGGCTCGCCAATTGGGCGATCTTTCTGGATCACGTGCCCAACAATCTGGTGGCCTGGATCACCGCGCGGAACTACGGTTTCAGCGACGCGGCCGAGTTGTTCGTCTTCGTGTCCGGTTTCACGGTCGCATTCGTCTACGCCAGGATGATGCGGGCGAAGGGATTCTTCACAGCCTCGGTCGGTGTCCTCGGGCGCGTCTGGCAGATCTACGTCGCCTACATCCTACTCTTCGTCTTCTACGTGATTTCCATCGGCTACGTCGCGCAGCGCTACGGGCATGCGCACCTTCTCGACGAATTCAACATCCGCCGTCTCATCGCGGACCCGGTCGAGTTCATCAAGCACGGCCTGCTGCTGGAGTATCGGCCGCTCAATCTCGATGTTCTGCCGCTCTACATCGTCCTGATGGCGCCGTTCCCGCCCGTGCTCTGGCTCCTTACGAAGGTGCCGAACCTGACGCTTGCGGCGTCGCTCGCTCTGTACGTAGTTTCGCGTCAGCTCGGTTGGAATCTGACGGGTTATCCGTCGGGGACGTGGTACTTCAATCCGTTCGCCTGGCAGCTACTGTTCGTCATCGGCGCATGGACCGCGGTCGCCGACCGCGAGATGTTGCAGAAGAGACTGCGATCGGCAATCGTCATGCCCGTCTGCGTCGGCATTCTTCTCTTTTCCGCGGTCGTCACCGTGGCGGCCCACACGGGCAACGAGGCGATGCTGCCCGATGCCGTCAGGTCGTTCTTCGTTCCCAACGACAAGACCAATCTTGCGCCGTACCGCATCATCCACTTCCTGGCGCTCGCGATCGTCGTCTCGCGCTTGATCTCGAAGGACGCCCCCGCGCTGCAGTGGCCGGTCTGGCGGCCGATCATCGTGTGCGGACAGCAGTCTCTGGAAGTGTTCTGTGCCGGCGTGTTCCTCGCGTTCGTGGCGTATTTCGCCATCGACCTCGTTTCCGAGGCGTTCTGGTTCCAGTTGCTCGTCAGCATCGCCGGCATCGCCGCGATGATCGGCGTCGCGTACTTCCGGCAATGGGTGAAGGCCAGCAAGTCCAAGCCGAGGAAAGCAGGGTGATGCCGATGCGCGCGATGGCACTCGTTCTCTTGATCATTCTGACGACGTCTGAAGGCGCCGCAGCACGTGCCGGTTTCGCGGACGAGCCGCCGCGCGCCCCGTATCACATCGACAACCTTCCGGCAGAGCTGCGTAGGATCGTTCGCAGCCGCGCCGCGGCGTGTGGGAACGAACCATCCGCGCAGCACCTCTTCACGGTATCGATCGAGGGAGGCGGGCGTGAGTTTCTGTCGTTCCACTACGACAAGTTCACCTGCACGAACCGCGCGACAGTGTGCCGCTCGGGTGGCTGCCTTCATGAAGTCTTCGTTCGCAGCGGGAACGGCTGGTCGCCGGTCTTCCAGACCTACGCCGACGAGACGACTCTCAGCAACGACGGCGACCGCGTCTGCCTCGAAGTCAGAAAGGGGTGGACCACGGAAATCTATTCCTGGGCACGCAATCGGTTTTCGCCGGTGATCGGCTGCGGGAGACAATGATGGAACATTCGCTTATCGGCCACCTGCATTTCGGCGGGGCCAACATCAGCTACCGCAAGAAGTTCAGGCTGTTCTTCATCGTGGCGACGGTGGTGCTCGTCCTGAGCGCGATCAAGCTTGCGATCCACTACCTTGGCTTCGAACTTCTGGATCTCAATCGTCTCGTCACCAGCGGCATCGCGGGCGCGATCTTCATCATCGGCTTCATGCTCTCCAGCATCCTGGCGGACTACAAGGAGGCCGAAAGGATACCGGCCGCTATCCGGACGGAGATCGAGGCCATCGAGGGCGACCTCGAAGTGTTCGCGGAGGAGGAGATCGCGTTCGACGTCTCGGAGCCGCGGCGGATCATGGTCGCGCTGTTGCAGAAGCTGAGGACCGGTCTCGGCCATGCGAAGGATCATAAGGACATCACGCCGGCGCTGCACGAATTGGCGAAGCTGACGCCTATACTCGGACGGCTCGAAGGCCTGGGCATGGCCTCGAATTTCGTCGTCCGGCTCCGAAACTCGCAGGACAGGCTCCGCGGGGCGCTCCTTCGGATCTACACGATCCAGCGCGTGGAGTTCGTCCCGTCGGTGCGCGTGCTGGTCCAGACGCTGGTCTCGTCGATCATCATCCTTCTGATGCTCCTGAAGACCGAAGGGGATCCGGCGTCCGCGATCCTGTTCGGCTTCATGGCCTACATGTTCGTCTACGTCCTCTACCTCATCCGGCTGCTCGAGCAGCCCTTCGCGAAGGGACACGGCTCGGTCGACGACGTCAGCCTGTTCCTGCTCGACGAACTGGAAGAACGGCTGCGCTCCGCGCTCGGGGCGGCCGAGAAAGTCAAGGAGGCCTGAAATGCACGGTGGCGGTTCACACGGTACGGCGGCGGCGAAGCATTCGAAGAGGCTCGCCATCGCGCTCGCGATGACGGCGACCTACATGATCGCCGAGGTCATCGGCGGTCTGGTCACCGGAAGTCTCGCGCTGCTGGCAGACGCCGCGCACATGATGACCGACGTCGTCGGTCTCGGGCTTGCGCTCTTGGCGATCAGATTCGCGGCAAGACCGGCGACGCCGCAGCGGACCTATGGCTTTCTCCGCATGGAAGTGCTTTCGGCCCTCACCAACGCCGTCATTCTGCTGCTGCTGACGATCTACATCATCTACGAAGCCTATCAACGCTTTCTGGCACCTCCGGAGGTCTTGAGCGGCCCGATGCTGATCGTCGCTCTCATCGGTCTCGCCGTGAACCTCCTCAGTATGTGGCTGCTGATCGGCGGATCGAAGGAAAGCCTGAACGTCAAAGGCGCGTATTTCGAGGTGCTCGGCGACATGCTGGGCTCCGTGGGCGTCATCGTGGCGTCGCTGGTCATCATGTTCACGGGCTGGCAGTTGGCGGATCCGCTTATCGGCGCCGGCATTGGTCTCTTCATCGTGCCGCGGACGTGGATACTGCTGAAGCAGGCGACCAACATCCTGATGGAGGCGACGCCGGCGAACGTCGATGTCGAGAAGATGACCGAAAGCCTTGGTGCGATCCCGGGCGTGACCGCGGTCCACGATCTCCATGTCTGGACGATCACCTCCGGCACGGACGCGATGAGCGGTCATCTCGTCGTCGAGGATGCATCGGTCTGGCGCGAGGTGCTGCGGGAAGCGCAGACGCGCGTCAGGCGGGATTTCAAGATCGATCACGTCACCATCCAGGTCGAGGACGAAGCGATGCGAAGCGCCGAAGCGCAGCTCGGCTTCTGACGGAAGCATGGCAGATCGGAGGTCGTCATGAGCGACAAGCAGATGATCGGACTGTCCGGCCTCATCGCGATGAGGAAGAACCTGGATTCGATCGCGAACAACGTCGCGAACCAGACGACACCGGCCTTCAAGGCCGGACGGGTGCAGTTCAGGGAATTCCTGAGCGAGGCGAAGGAGGCGGAGACGCCGGATCTCGCCAAGCGCTCGATGGTCACGACGTCCCAGTTCACCGATTTCAGCGTCGGTAGCGTGAGGGCGACCGGCAACTTCCTGGACGTCGCGCTGATCGACGACGCATCCTTCTTCGTCGTCGATACGCCCTCGGGGCCTCGCTACACCCGGTCCGGCGCCTTCACTTTGGACGGCAAGGGCAAACTGACGACCCTGGACGGGGCGCCGGTCATGACGAGCAACGGCCAATTGGTCGTGCAGCAGCGCGACGGGCCCGTCACGATCTCCGGGGACGGCTCCATTTCGACGTCGCAGGGACGCGTTGCCGGGCTGCGGATGGTGCGGTTCGCGGACCGTCAACAACTGACACCGGAGGGCGGCGGACTGTTCTCGTCGGCGACGCCGCCGATCGACATCCCGTCCGGAAAGGGGCGGATGGCCACGGGCGTCCTCGAGATGGCGAATGTCAGGCAGGCCGACGAGATGAGCCGGATGATGGCCGCCACCCACGCCTACGACGTGTTGGCAAAGACGGTCTTCAAGGGCGAGCCGGCCGAAGAGCTCCGGAAGCTGGCGGGAGCGGGAGAGGACTGATGGGACAGCGCGCCGGCGACGACGGGGAGAGGTTCGAGATCGACCGAAGCGATGCCGGTTGGTGCGTGCGCGATCGCTTGAAGGGTGGAGCGGTGATCGCGACCTCGTCGTCGAACGGACTGTTCCGGATCGAGGCGGAGATCCTCCGCGACCAGTTGAACCGATTGCTGCAGCGTCGCCTCGGCGCGCGGCGGGATACATGAAAGGCCGGTCATGAACGTTGCGACAGCCGAAAAGACCCGGATGCGTGTGGAGGGCATGGACTGCGCCTCCTGCGCCACGAAGATCGAGAATGCCCTGCTGCGGGTCGAAGGCGTTTCCGAGGTGAGGGTGTCTGTTCCCGCCGGGACCGTGACGGTGCAGCACGCAGCTTCCGACGTCCATTTGCTCCAGAAGCGGGTGGAAGGGTTGGGGTACAAGGTCCTCGACGTCGGAGGGGAAGCCCGCCACGCGCACTCCGGGCCTTCTGACCATCATCATTCCCATTCCCACGACCACCACGATCATGGAGGCGCCTGTGCCGACGCCGGCTCGAAGGCTCCGACGCCATGGTGGCGGACCGGGAAGGCATCGATGACCATCGCGGTCGGATTGGCGCTCGCCGTGGCCTTCGTCGTGGGCAAGCTCGTCCCGGCCGTCGAGACCCCGGCATTCCTGGCCGCGATGTTGATCGGCTTGGTCCCGATCGGAGGGCGCGCCTTCAACGCCGCGATCTCCGGAACGCCGTTCTCCATCGAGATGCTCATGACGATCGCCGCGATCGGTGCCGTCTTCATCGGGGCGACGGAAGAGGCGGCTACGGTCGTCTTCCTGTTCCTGATCGGCGAACTCCTTGAGGGCGTCGCGGCGAGCCGTGCCCGCGCCAGCATCCAGGACCTCACCAAACTCGTTCCGGAGACCGCCAGGCTCGAGAGGGACGGCAAGGTCGAGGAAGTCCCGGCCGCGAGCCTGGACGTCCAGGCGATCATCCAGGTGCGTCCCGGCGATCGTATCCCGGCCGACGGCGTCATCATCGCAGGCGAGAGCGCGATCGACGAGGCGCCGGTCACGGGCGAGAGCACGCCGGTGCGAAAGGGCGTTGACGGGCCCGTCTATGCGGGCACGATCAACGGCGATGGCGTGCTGCGGGTCCGAGTGACGGCGGCCGCCGCCGACAACACCATCGCACGCGTGGTTCGCCTTGTGGAGGAAGCGCAGGAGTCCAAGGCACCTACCGAGCGCTTCATCGACCGCTTCTCGAAAGTCTACACGCCAGGTGTTGTCGTGGTGGCGGCGCTTGTCGCCGTCGTCCCGCCACTACTGTTCGGTGGCGAATGGCGGGAATGGATCTACAAGGGACTTGCTATCCTGCTCATCGGCTGCCCGTGCGCACTGGTGATCTCGACGCCCGCGGCCATCGCGGCCAGCCTATCGGCGGGCGCTCGTAGGGGTCTGCTTCTCAAGGGCGGCGCGGTTCTGGAGGAGATCGGCCGGATCCAGGTGGCCTGTTTCGACAAGACCGGCACGCTGACGGCCGGCAAGCCGCAGGTGACCGACGTCGCGTCCTTCGGCGTTCCGGAAGCGGAGGTGCTGCGGCTCGCAGCAGCCCTGGAGGCCGGCTCGAGCCATCCGCTCGCCACGGCCATCCTCGCGGCCGCGGCGGACCGAAGTCTCGCGGTCCCCGCGGCGACCGACGCCAACGCCATCGGCGGGAAGGGCGTCCGAGGCACGGTGGAAGGGCGCCTCGTTTTCCTCGGCTCGCCTCAGGCGGCCGAGGACTTCGCCGCACTGACCGAACAGCAGAAGGAGCTGATCTACGCGTTCAACGAGGTCGGCAAGACGGCGTCGGTCCTCCTGATCGATGGCGTTCCGGCCGCAGCGATCGCCATGCGCGACGAACCGCGTCCGGACGCGGCGGAAGGTCTCCAGCGTCTGCGGGACATGGGCATCGAAACGATGATGCTCACCGGCGACAACGAGCGAACCGCCACCGCCATCGGCCGAACGATCGGAATCCGCGTGCGTGCCGGGCTGCTCCCGCAGGACAAGCAGCAGATCGTTTCCGGATACCGGAACGGCGGCAAAAAGATCGCCAAGATCGGCGACGGCATCAACGATGCGCCGGCGCTCGCCGCCGCCGACGTCGGCATCGCCATGGGCGGCGGGACCGACGTCGCGCTTGAGACGGCCGATGCCGCCGTGCTGCACGGTCGGGTCGCGGACGTCGCCGCGATGGTCGATCTCTCCCGGCGGACCATGGGCAACATCAGACAGAACATCGGCGTCGCGCTCGGTCTGAAGGCGCTCTTCCTCGTCACGACGGTCGCGGGGATCACCGGCCTCTGGCCCGCGATCCTCGCCGACACGGGCGCCACGGTGATCGTCACCATGAACGCGCTGCGGCTCCTCAGGCTGCCGGCGAAATGATCTCGGATCGAGCGCAAGACCTGCACCGGTTCCTCTGCCGCATGGAGAGTGGAATGGGACATGAGACGACCATGACGCCGCTATCTGTCCGCTACCGGCGCCGGGCCGCCCATTTCGCTCGGATCGCGGACGCCATGCAAGCGGACGGAAAGGGGGAAGACGCGATGCGGTTCGTCCAGAGCGCGTTGTCCTGGATCCAACTCGCCGAGAACGAGGAGCTTCTCGGCGGCACCGTCGCGGCAGTCGAACAATGATCGTGATTTCGCAGTGAAGGCACCGCAATTCGGCAGTAGGAAACGTAGCTCGGGGCAGATGAAGCAGCGGTCGATCGCTGTGCATGGCCGGAAGACGAACGTCACGCTGGAAGACGAGTTCTGGGAAGCGTTTCGGGAGATCGCTGCGAAGGAGAGCTGTTCGGCGGCAGAGCTGGCTGCGCGGGTGCTTAGCGCCCAGAACAATCCGAATTTCTCTTCGGCAATACGGGTGTTCGTTCTCGGTCACTTCCGGAAGAGAATGCCGGATACCGATTGATCTCGGCGATCAGCGGCGCGTTCACCTTAGACCGCGCCGCAGGACCGATGGGTCACGACTTGCCGTGCTGCCAGTGCGCGGTGACATCGTCGCCCGACTTGTTCAGATGAACGTGCTGATCGACATGGTCGATCCATTCCGTCGGGATGAAGTGATGGTGCTGGCCGTCCGGTGAGCTCGCTTTGGTGAGCTTGATCTTGTCGGGACCGTCCATGTGGTCGACCTTTCCGACGACCTTCTTGTCGGACGAGATGACGTCCATATGCTCTTTGATCTGAGTGGTATCGACCATAGTTTCCTCCATGCGTTTCTTGAGATCTCGGCAACGCTGGAGATCGTGCAAGGTTGCCGTCGTGCGGCCCATGGTGCGACAGAATCCGCGGTATTTGGCGTCGCGACGGGATCTGTCTTGTAGATCCGTCACGCGCGGGGATTGGCCTCGTCGCAGATCCGCTTCCCCAGCATTTCCGGGACCCAGTCGCGGACCTTGAGGAGATTGGTCGCGTAGCCGCAGCGCCTCGTCTTGTCTTCCTCCCCGATATAGATCGCGAAGACCCTCGGAGGCGTTTCCATCGTCGACAGAGGAGCACCGGAGCAGCAGGAGCCAGCGATCTCGCTCACCTCGTAGAAGTGCTTCCCGACGTACATGTCGAAGCTCGGATTTGGTGAATAGGGCAGCTTCCTGCGGAGGTACCCGCGGAAGTAAACCGCCGACGGATTGAAGTCGAGAGAGCCTGCGGGCAGTCCGTGATACTGGACCTCCTGAGCGATGACTTCCGGGTAGGCCCACATGTTGTACTCGGCGCTCGGAGGAGGCTCGTCCTCCGCGAACGTAATGGGCGAGACGATGGGCTTCGGAAGTTCGATCTTCAGGATGCCGACGTCCTCCGTGGGGTGCACCTGACCTGTCCGGATGAGACACGCGTCCCAGGAGCCCGCGCCATCCGGGACGAGTACGCGCGCGATGTCGTTCTCGACCTGGTGTAGAACGTGTGCCGCGGTAAGGGCGAATCCGCGCGAACCGATCAGGAAGCATGTTCCAACCAGCTTCGCTGTTTCGGCGACGACCTTGCCATCCTTGTCGTGACCGATGTCGCAGACGGGAAGGACGAAGTCGGCGACGTTGTTGCTGATCTGTGGGCTCAAGGGCTCTCCGTTTGAACTTTGCACGCAGCCGCATCTGGGCCCACGTTTGCGATAGAGCCGTGATATCCAACGTCTCATTTGCGTCGCCCATGCGATCATGCGACCGCGGAGTTTGTCAACCTACACGCCAATTGGGGGCTGCGTCCGCTTCGGATTGCCTTCTGCCACCCGATCCTGCGTGCTGGCAAGGCAATCGAAGGTGATGAGGTCAGGCTGGAACCAAAGACCTCTCTCACATAGGTGAGGCTATCTGAGGTCCGATGAAGGAATGGCGCCAGCTGACCTCTCAAGCGAATTCGCGTGATGGCATTGCCCCAGCGGCTCTCTGCCATCAACTATTCTGAGAAAAAGAAGGCCACTGGGCTCGGTTGCGAAACGCCGAGCCCAGTGTTGTTCGTCAGAAGGCGACCTGCGTACGCATCGCGAAGACGTCGTAGCTGGCGCCGACATCGCGTGCCAAGGCGTCTCGCTTGTCGACGGTGCCGCGGATCCAGTTGAACATGAACCGCATGTTCTGATTGACGTACCAGTTCAGGCCGACGGTGGTGTTCTTGAGCTCGCCGCCGCGGACGGTCAGGTCGTTGAGGTTCGCCGAGCTGTAGCGGACCGCCAACTCCCACGCGCCGTAGTCGCCGATGGCGAAGTTCACCGGATGCTTCGGATTGATTCCGCCGAACGAGCCCGACGTCGTGCTGTACTTATGCTGCTCGCCGGTGAGGACATAGCTCGCCTGGCCGTAGTAGCCGTTGAAGCTCAGGTCGCCGAGACCGTTGGTGCGCTGCACGGCGAAGTCGAAGTATTCGCCCTGAGCCATGAAGCTGCCGAACTGTGCAGCGGCTTCGCCGCTGAGGACACGGGCGCTGTTCACATTCTGCATGGTGCCGGTGTTCAACAGCGCATTGGAGGCGGGATCGATGCGGACTTCGATGCGGTCGCTCAGGCCGAGCGTGCTGTTGGTCGGGCCGCCCGGCTGAGCGAGATACAGGGCGTCGAAGCCGACGAGGATCGTGCCGACCTCGTTGCGCATCGGCAAGCCGATCGCGCGGAAGGTGGCACCGAGCGGCTGCGGTTGCGCGTGGTTGACGCTGGTGGTGCCGGTCGTCGGGCCGGTCACGTAGGCACCGATCCAATGCCGCTCGCCGTATGTATAGCCACCGAACGCGGAGCGGAAGTCGCCGGCGGCGATGCCGGTTGCCATGGCCTGCGGAGCGGCGCGTTCCATGAACAGGCCGTTGTTCGAGCTCGTTGCCTGGTCGAGCGTGTACGGAACGTCAATATACCCGCCCTGGATCACAAGACCCTTGACGCCCTTGTACGAGACGTAGGCGTTGTTCAGCACGGCCGCACCGTCGGTCGTGCCGCCGGCGTCGAAGATCAGGCCGTATTCCCAATCCTTGTTGAAGACGCCGATGACGCCGAGGCGGGCGCGACGGGCGTTGATGCCGTCGTTCAGCGACTGAGGCGCCGTTGCGGCCGAGTTCGGGCTGTAGGAGTAGGCGCCAGCGTCGAAGTGCAGTCGGCTGGTGACGGCGACGCAGTTCAGACCGTCCGCGGTGCAGAAGGTCGGACGATTGCCCGGCATCTTCAGCGTGGCATCGAGGAAGGGCACGGCCTTCTTGTGCATGGCTGCGTTGGCGTTGGCAAAGTTCGCCTGGACGGTGTCGGCCTGCTTCTGCGTGTGGTTGGCCTGCTTCTGGACGTTGTCGAGCTTCTTCTCCAGCGCGCGGAGCTGCGCCTTCAGCGCGGCGATCTCGCCGTCGCCTGCGGACTGCGCGTGAGCCTGGCCGACGCCGAGCGCGCCCACGACGGCGACCGTCGCGAGAAGACCTTTGGTGACGAAATTCATGTAGTGCCCCTGTATAGGCAAAGCCTCGCGCGCGCCGTGAATCGCTTCGCGGGCGTGTGCAGGTTTGCGGTGATGTGTTGGCGAAGACCTGGTGTCCGATTTGTGTAGTTGCGGATCCGAACCTTCGGGCGAGCCATCTTTCGAGCTCGCGGGCACCGTAGGCGCGGTTTGCGACAGTTCAACTAAACCCGCATCGCTCCATGCGCGAAGCTGTGCGTGTGTCGCGCTTTCACAATGAAGAAATCCGTCGATGTAGTTCGTCGATGAAAACCTATGATTTTATCATGGGTTTTTATCGACGAACGCAGGGTGAAGAGCGAACGTCTGCATCGTTTTGTTAGTTCGAAGGGATGAAGTGATGCGCGAATGAGACATCGCAAGGATTCGTTGGTAGTTGGCGGAACGCACCGGCATGCTGCGAATTCGTCCTGTGCATTTCAATCGGAGGAGAAGAAGATGCGTAGACTCATTCTTGCTGTTGCTGCCGTTGCGGCGTTCGGTTTCGCGGTCCCGTCGTTCACGTCGCAGGCTCAGGCGCAGCATGGCGGCGTCGTAGTGCAGGGAGGCGGTCACGGCGGTGGCGCGTGGCGCGGCGGCCACCGGGGCAACCGCCCCGTCGTCGTTCGTCGCGGTCATGGCGGGCCACGCATGATGGTGGCACCGGGCATGGGACGCCACGGCGCGCCGGCCCGACATGGCGCGCCTCGCATGCACCGTCGCTACTGATTGTCGACGCGAAAGACGGAAGGCCCCTCGCGGGGCCTTTTTCTTTTTGATCCGGATGAGTGAAGACGGTCGATGAAATCGTGTGTCCGACTTGTCAGAGTTTCTCAGGCAACTTGTGCACAAACGCAGCGAGGGCCGGCAACAATGCCGGCCCTCGCTGCTGTCGACGACTTACTGCGCGCTAGTGGGTCTTCATGCCGCCCTTGGTCTGGCCGTCGCCGTCCTTCGTAGCCGCGCCACGGTTCACGTTGGTCGAGTTGTCGGGCGAGCGCATGTTCGAGCCGCTCGTCTTGCCGTTCTCTATCGCCGTTCGGTTCGGATCCTGCACGGGGTGGTTCGTCGCGCCGGCGGGGGCATTGGGCTGACGCATGTTTTCGCCGGTGGTCTGGGCGAATGCTGCCGTAGACATGAGCGACACGATTGCGGTGGCCATTGCGATTTTCTTCATTGCGAGTGCTCCATGGTTGGTTCGCATCTCGGCAATCGACACCGTCTGGAGTCGTTCCCGCGGCCATAGGTCTCTAGGACAGGGCGACGGACTTCGTTGTGGGCTCAAGCAAAAGGGCTCCGCTGAGCGACGGAGCCCTCAAGCGCGAGGCGAATGAGATCAGCGATTGCCGGTGTTGCCGCCGGTCGAAGGCATGACGCCGGTGTTCGTGTTGCCCAGCGAGTTCGTCGCCGGCGAGCCGGCTGGACCGCCCGTGCTGGAAGAGCCGGTCGTGGAGGAGGGCGCGGAGGTCGTGGTGTTGGCACCGCTGCTGCCGGAGTTCGTGCCGCCAGTACCACTCATGCCGCCGGAGCTACCGCCCGACGTTCCGGATGCTGCTGCGCCTCCGCCAGCACCACCACCCGCACCGCCTCCGGCGCCACCACCACCACCACCACCACCGCCTCCGCCTTGGGCGAAGGCCGATCCGGAGAGCGCGATGATCGCCGCTGCGACGAAGGCTGTCTTCTTCATGTTCATTTCAGGTCTCCATGCTGTCGTTGCAGGAGTCGAACGGGAGGTCGTCCGCAACGTTCCTTCCTCCGCGAGAATGTGAGCTTCGCCGTCATGCGAGACCTTTTGCTCACTGGTTCGGTGTCGCGGCCCATCCTACGATCGGCGCTGAACGATTGGAGCGGTGGTCGCGATGATTGAGAACAAGGATCTGATCGACGAAGTGCGCCGCCATCTGGCCAGTGCGCCGAGCAATGCGGTCGTTGATACGTTCGCCTATGCCAACGCCATCGAAGGCGCATTCCAGGCGCCGCTGCGGGAGATACAGGACGTCATCCGGCGCGAAGCGCGCGATCTAGGTGTGACATGCACGTAGATGGCGGGCAGGCGATCTTCGTCCAATGCTGCGCGTCGTTTGCAAAAGAAAAAGCCCGGCACTAGGCCGGGCTCGTTGTCGGGGGTGAAGGCTTAGAAGCCGCCGAGGGTGCTGCCCCAGTTGAAGCGGTAGTTCAGGCCGACCTTGATCGTGTGTTCGTCGTTCCGGAAGTTGCCCGGAATGAGCGTGACCGGCGTCGCGAAGTTGGTCGTGCCGAAGTCGTAATACTGATACTCGATCTTGCCCGACCAGTTCTGGGTGAACAGGTATTCGAGACCGCCGCCGACGGTGTAGCCGTTACGACCGGAGTCGCCGGTGAAGCCGTTGATGAAGCGCGAGTCGGCCCAGGCGTAGCCGCCCTTCACGTAGAGCATGGTCGGACCCCAAGTGTAGCCGAGGCGACCGGTCACCGAGCCGAGACCGCGGTTGGCGATCACGCCGCGGGCGTCGAGGAAGCTGTAGTTGGCTTCGAGACCGAAGACCCAGTTCGGTGCGAACTGAGTGTCCCAACCGATCTGACCGCCGCCCATGAAGCTGCCGTCGCTGCTGCCGCCGAGGATGTTGTTGGAGTTGCCGCGGAAGGCGCCGCCGAGGTGACCGCCGAGGTAGAAGCCGGTCCAGTTGTAGACCACCGCCGGCGCCGCCATTGGAGCCTTGGTGTAGGGGCGGGCGGCGAGGTCAGCCGCCGAAGCCGCCGTCGTGCCGAGAACCGCGATGGCGGCCGAGGCGAGAAGATACTTTTTCATGATGGTCTCCGTTTGAATCACGCCGCGACCTTAGAAAGCTTCGAGCCTCATTAACGTCACCGGATTGCCACACATGTGTACAATCGCGCACACGGTTTTGTGAGTAGAAGGATCGGAACCTTTCCTGATTGTAGTCTGGTGTGGACCGCGACCAGCTTGCTCCCACCAATGTCTATCGCGGTGAAGAACGAATCTCGGCTACCGTCACAACTTGGAAATTTGCGAGTGGACATGGCTGCGTCTTCGAAATTGGTCGCCACCCGGCGAGGGAAAGTGCTCCTGGTTAGACGGCGGGTCGACGGTTTGTGGATGTTCCCAGGAGGCAGGAGGCGGAGCGGCGAGGGCGACAAGGATTGCCTTCGGCGCGAGATCAAGGAGGAGCTTCCGAAGCTCAAGCTTGGCCGCCTTGTCCTTTGGAGGGAGGCGACGCAGAAGAACAAATTCTCCGGGCGGCGGATGAGCGATGCTATCTTCGTTGCCAAGAAGGCTTGTGGGAGATTGGACATCGGCGATGAGAAGGAGCTCGACAGAGCGGAGTGGCGAAAGCCGAGGCGCGTCCGTCTAACCCCGACTTCGCGTTATATCCGGGACAAGCTCTTTCCCCAGAAGCCATAGCTACCCGGAACCTATCTGTCTTGTCGCGTTGATTAGTGTCCCTCAGCGGGACTGGAAGGCGGATGTACCCTTCCATTCAAAAGGCCCTTGCTGATGCGGGGCCTTTTTCATTTCGAACCATGCCAGCGGATTCCGGGACCGACTACTGGCCGATCCTCCTCTGTGCGCGGAGCCGTTCTACCGTCGTTATGCCTTCGTGGGTCAGTTGGAATACCCTTAGAGGTTCTCGCGAAACCCAACCGAGATCTTCAAGGCGGCGATATGGGTCGAGGTTTGCGCCCATGGGGGCTTGAACAGTGTCCCCGCGCTGCCGAACGTTCAAAAGCAGCCTCTTGTCACGTTCTTCCGGAATCACGGGACGACCGAGGCAGAGCGTTCATCGAGGGCCCGGATCGCCGCCTTCGCCTGGCGGGTGCCGATTAACGTGAAGCCTTGAATGCGGCAAACCTTCTTCACCGCCTCCGTCTTCCTGTTCAAGGCTGCGGCCGCCCTGTTAACCGTCGCGCCTTCGTCGGATAGCCGTTTCAGGCGTGCAATGTCCTCGTCCGTCCAGGCGCGTGTGCTGAGTTGTCTCATGCTTGATGTCCTCAAGTGGGAGGTTGAAGGCCTGGCGAGAACGCCCAGGCTTCGGCGTGGGCTTCGGCTTCGATCTGCCGTGCCTGCTTCATCAATCGATCGCGTTCGACGCCTGCAGGCATCCGTTGCGCTTCTACGCGCAGCAGCTTCGCTCGATCGACGAGGATGTCTCGGGTATCTTGATTTGCTGAAAATACACGCCCTGTCATGCGCACATTCCCTTCCATGCTGGAGGAGGGCGGGAGCGCGAACGAGCGTTCTCGTCACCGATGAAAGCCAAAATCTGTGCGGTGACGACCTGACTATGCCACCCAACGATGGCTTTCTTCGGTCCGTTGCCCGACACAGTGAAAGTTTATATTTACGGAACAATTCGGAGTGAGAGTGATCGCTTGAAATCGGTTGCGTGTTGAAACTCTCTCCCGCGTCTAAAAAGGGAACCTCTGGAACCCTTGAGTATGCTTTTCAGCATCCGCGATCCGACATTGGATGATCGACTTTGGATGCGCCCAAGCGGCATCGAGGCGACTGCCGATCGGCGAAGCCAACGAGCCGCCCCACAACGTTTCGGGGTCTCAATCGGCGCGCTCATTGTCCAGTCCCGTTATCCATCTCGATTTCGACGGCGCGTTGCTCATATTCGTCTGCAGCGGCCCGAAGCCGGTCGCGCGTGACGGCGTCGTTTGTCCCGTCGGCGAGGCGCTGAGCGCGGATGGCCAACTGCCGAAGTCTCGCAGGGTTAGTCTCCACTTCACGGGCCATCGGCTACACTCCCTGCTGCCGCCATTGCGTGAGCAACAAGGTCGATGGACCCGTTCACGCGAAAGCCGTTGATTGTGTCGATCGACAGATTGGAGGGACCGTCGGCGGCCTGTCTTTCGAGCTTGACCTTGACCGCATCGGTGATGGATTGCTCAAGCATGCGGCCTTCCTCGAGTCGGAAGGCCGCGATGACGCGCCTCTGGATCCGTCGGATTCTCGCGGCGGCGAGGTTCTCGGTCTCAGATATACGGCGTTCCGTAATAGTCGTTGACGGTACGGGCCCGTCCGGTGTCCCGCCAGTCCCAATCGGCTTCGTTGCTGTACTTCGGCGCGCCCTGAAGCTGATCCTTCGTCACGTTTGTGGTGTAGCCGCCGAGTTCGGTGTCGTATCTCAAGCTCTGCCAAGGCAACGGATAGTGATCGTCGCCGATCCCGAGGAAGCCGCCGAAGCTGAGAACGGCATAGGAAGCCTTGCCGGAAGTCTTCTCGATCATCACCCGCTCGATCGTCCCGATCTTCTCGCGGTCTGCGCCGTAGACGGCCGTGCCTTCGACCTTGTCGCTGCCGATCAGTGTGCCTGTTTCACGCTCGTTCATGTTCAAGCCTCCTGTTGGATGGCGTTAGAACAGCGCGTTGTCGGCATCGTTCCGGAGTTGCCTCTAGCGGCGGATTTGTTTTCGTAGAGACGATCAGAGCCGCAGCGGTGGCGTACGTCCGTCGCGTTCGAGCTCCCAGCAGGCCTTCCATTCATCTGACCTGCGCTCAAGCACCAGATAGTTGCGCTGCGAGGTGTAGATCGAAGTTTTGCTCGGCAAAGGGTGGAGACGAATTGGCTTGCCGGGCACCGGCGTTTCTCCGAAGCGCGCCAAAAGATCGAGGGCCAGTGCGTATGCGATGGTGGGGGCGGGGTGCGAAATGCCTGAGGCGACCAGTTGGTGCATCGGCGCGGGTGCCGTGTCGAACGTTGCGCGCGTGGCTAGATGGATCTCGCCGGAGAGCAGGGTGACAGGGGTCTCCGGATTGTCGTGGACCTGCGCGAGGCGCTCCAAGAAACGCTTCCATTCGATACGGTGCGCGCGGCTCTGCCACTGGTCGCGGAGGTCGTCTTCGTACTTGTGCATATTGGGCAGAAGATTGAGCGCCGTTTCGACCCATGAGAGGCGGGGACCGAGACCGGGTACGCTGGAGAGCAGCAGCACCCGTCCGGTGTCCACTTGCGCCATGGCCAAGTCGAAAGCGCGCCATCCCTCTTCGCCCATCACGCGATCCCAGCGACGTTCCGAGCGAAGGTCCGGAGCGATCAGATGGAGGCCGGGCAACTTTACGTGCCAAGTCAGGCTGGTACCGGTCTGATCGATCATGCATTCGGGGAGGTCGTCCGGCGCGCTGCCGAACTGGAAGACCAGGTAGAATTCGCGAGCGATCTCGAACAGCAGTTGTCCTATCGGGGCGTCGAGCTTCGCCGCGGGCATCGATCCCCATCCGTCGCAGATGTCGTGGTCGTCCCAGACGGCGAGGGACGGGATGCGCGACATCAGCGAGGAGCTCTCCTCTTCGCCGAGGACGCCAATGTACCGAGCGAAGAAGGCGCGGCGAAGCGCGCCGGCGAGCTCGTCGAGTTCGGCCTGCGTCGGGCGTACGGTCTCTCCATCGGCCCATCGACGGATGAGTGGATGCGCATCGAGTACCTCGTCGGCGTAGATCTGGTCGCCGCCGTGCAAGAGGAGGTTGAAGGGCGCGTCGGCATGTTCACGCGCCAGGCGACGCCACAT
Source organism: Tardiphaga sp. (assembly GCA_030147505.1). Lineage (GTDB taxonomy): Bacteria > Pseudomonadota > Alphaproteobacteria > Rhizobiales > Xanthobacteraceae > Tardiphaga. Next base: position 79,120 of record JASBVG010000031.1, on the reverse strand, counting down.
CGCGTTTCTTTCGGCCGGGTCGCGGCCTCGGTCTCCCGCTTCCTGGCCATTGCAGGAAACGAACGCCACGCGGATGTCGCCATCGAAAGAAGTCCGGATGTCGTATCGCTTGCCGTCGATTTCGTAGAAGTCGCCGGCGGACGCCGCGAGGTCGAATTCGTAGCGGAGCACGCGGTGGCCATCGCATTCGAGGATGCACGATGCCGTTGCGAATCCCTTCACCGTCCGAAGGACGGGCAGATCATTCCTGCTCGGTGCCACGACGATCGCTACGAGGTGTAGATGCCCGTCGTGATGGCCTTGCAGGTAGAGCAGGGGGCCGATGATCCGTTCGTTCGAAGCGGCTGAAACTTCGTCTTGCCCGGCGGAGCTTGTCGCTTTCGCAGCGTCGTCTTCGTTGGTTTCGTTCGCTGCAATTCGTCGCATGCGGCGGAGATAGCAACCTTGATCGATGGACGCCAGAGCGGATGGTCAATGTCGTCGAACAAATTGAAATTCCGAAGTGTAGTAGCGGAGCCGGAAGAGCAATCGAATTGCATGATGAAATCATCGGATTTATCCGCTGTGTTTTTGCAACACTCGACGCTTCGCGCGATCGTGATGGCGTTTCGGACGTTTCGCTGGAAACAGCGCGTGTCTTGGGCATTGGTCTGCGCTGGGAAAACACAAGGATACGAAATGAAGAGTTGGATAAGCGCTGCTGCGTTGACGGCTACCATCGCCTTCTCGGGCACGCTCATGAGCACCGGCGCGATCGCAGCGTCGCAGCATTCGCAGAAGGCTTCGACTTCGGCGAAGAGCAAGGCGACGGACGTCGGAGCAAGCCGACGTCATCATCGTTCGCATCGACACCACGCGCATCGCGGTCATCATCGCATGTATGGGTCCGGCTACGCCCGGCACTATCGGTCGCAGTACCTCCAGCCGGCCTATTCCGGATACGACTACGGCGGTTGGCAGCCGGCCTACTACGGTGGCGGCTACTACGGTGGCTATGGCCGACCGTTCGGTTTCGGCGGCTTCGGCTTCGGTCATGGGTTCAGACATCACGGCGGCGGGTTCGGACACGCCGGGTATGGGCATCATGGCGGCTTCGGGCATGGTGGCTTTGGGCACGGCGGGTTTGGCCACGGCGGAGGCGGCCACCACTGACTGGTGACCAATCCGACTGGATCGAACTCGACAGGCGCCTGAGGGCGCCTGTTTCTTTTTGCAAGTCATTCGCAACAGCTTGACACGTGATCGCAGTGCCGTCTCTATTTGCGAATGACTTGCATTAGCAGATTGTGCTGCCGGCACTTTGTTGGCGAAGCGTGGTTGGGGACGACGCCGTCGGAGGCGAACCGCGCAGGGCGGCGCTGCACCTTCATGGCGGCCTGCTGCGCGTTTTTCGTCTTCGGAGACCTGCGGACCTCCGCTGCCGACGACAAGACCGGCTATTCGCTGGCCAATCCCACTCCGGACCGGCTGCTGCGCGACATGACCACGGATCGGCCGGACATAACGGAAGTGCCGTTCACCGTGGATGCCGGGCGCGTTCAGGTCGAGACGACGGCGTTCGGTTTCGCGCGGTCGCGCCCGGACGCGGAAGGGGCCGTTGGTCAGGGCTACGAGCTCTTTGGCAGCAATATCCGGATCGGCCTCACCAGCGATCTGGAGGCCACGATCATCGTGGCTCCCTATGCCAGGCAACGGATCGCCGGTCCGAAGGCGGCACGGACAGCGTCCGGATCGGGCGCCGTCGTCCTACGAGCAAAGTGGAATCTCTGGGGCAACGATACTTTTGGAAAGACGAGCACGACCGCGTTCGCCGTACTGCCCTATGTCTCTCTTCCGACCGAGAGCCACAACGGCATCAGTCCGGAAGCCCTCGACGGAGGCCTGCAGACATTCTTTGCTGCCGACCTTGGGGGCAACTTCTCGCTCGGAATCAACGCAGGCCTTCACTCTGTGCAGAACCTCGATGTGGTCGGCCGTCACATGGAGACGACCGCTTCGATGACGATCGGTTACGCATGGACCGACAAGTTCTCGACCTATGGCGAGATCGCCGCGAGGACTGGGCTTCGCGAAGGGATGGGAGACATCGGCTTGGTCGGTGGAGGGCTGGCCTATCGGATCACCCCGAACGTGCAGATCGATGGCGGCGTGAACTTCGGCGTGACCGCAGCTTCTGCACGCTACAATCCCTTCATCGGGGTGTCGGCGCGGTTTTAAAGGTGGTGATGTTCGTAGCGCATTCTTGTTGGCACCGGCCGACGGGAAGATCGGCGACTCTACTGGGTCAAAAAGCCGTCCTCCGATCCTGGTGGACGTGCGGCGAACTGGCTACATTTAGAAAAAACCGCCGCCAAGGCAATCCTTCGATGCTCGCTTTGCTCTTGCGGCCGCGCTGCGCAAGCTGGCGATATACGGCCTTCCAAGCGTCCAGCTATGTCTCATATGAGCACTTAATTCCGGCCACCGTCTTTTGTGACGACTTAAATCGACCTAAGGGCCGGGCATCGGCGCGGATTTGGATTTGTCGACTAAAGACGCAACTGATTGTAGTTGCGGTATAAAGTAACCCGTGCCACGATTCTGCTGCTTTCGTGGGCACGGAGCTCGGGGCTCTCCCGATTTTGAAGCTGGGGCTGGAGATGGAGATATTTCAAGCACTCGACGCATCGAGGCCGCATGCGCGCGTCTGGTCTTTTGCTGCGCTGGCACCGACAGTGTCCGCGAAGAGCGGAAAGGGCGTCTGACGTGCCGAGCTACCTGGAATTCTTCGCTGGTGGAGGAATGGTGCGCGCCGGTCTGGGTGGCCGGTGGAAATGCCAGTTCGCGAACGATTTCGATGCGCTGAAGGCTCGGGTGTATGCGGACAACTGGGGCGATGCCGAGATCCTTTATGAGGACATCGCCAACGTCGAACCGGAGAGCCTTGGCCGTCGCGCCGACCTCGCATGGGCGTCCTTTCCTTGCCAGGACCTGTCGACCGCCGGCAACGGCCTCGGCATCGGCCAGGCCGGAGGGGCCAACCGCACCCGCTCAGGGACATTTTGGGCCTTCATCGACCTGATGAAGCGTCTCAAGGCGAACGGCCGGCTGCCGCGCCTCGTCGTTCTGGAGAACGTCGTCGGACTGCTGACGACCAACGGTGGCGAGGAATTCAAGACCGTCGTTGCCGCTCTGGACCGCCTCGGCATGCGGACCGGTGCCGTCATGGTCGACGCCAGACATTTCCTTCCGCAATCGCGGCAGCGGGTGTTCATCGTGGCCGTGTCGAAGTCCGCGAGGATCGCGCCCGAACTCGTCCGTGCGGGCCCGCATCCGACCTGGCATCCGGACCCGCTCGTCGCAGCGGTCGAGAAGCTGTCGCCGCAGTGCCGCGAACAATGGATCTGGTTCAATCTCGGCACACCTCCGCAGCTTGCCAAGACGCTCAACAGGGTCGTGAAGGAGAAGCCGGTCGGCGTGGAATGGCATACGCCCGCGGAGACCAGACGTCTCATCGGGATGATGTCCGATATCCATAGGCAGAAGTTGTCGGAGGCAAAGAAGTCCGGCAAGCGTGTGGTCGGCACGCTATCCCTGCGCATGCGGCCTCTGGACGGGAAGACGGTTCAAAGGACCGAGATCTGCTTCCGGGGACTCGCCGGCTGCCTGCGGACCCCAAAGGGCGGCGGATCGAGACCCCGGGTGATCGTCGTGAACGGCTCCAACGTCCGGACACGTCTTCTCTCGCCCGCGGAAGCAGCATCTCTGATGGGGCTCAAGGGCGACTACAAGCTTCCGGAGATGTACGACTTCGCGTTCAAGGTGATCGGTGACGGCGTCGCCGTGCCCGTCGTCGCATTCCTTCGCTCGAAGCTCTTCAATCCGCTGTTGCGCTCGGTCCGCGGCGCGGGCAAGGGCGGCGAGGCGGTCGGGCTTACCCAGCTTCCGTCCCAAGGGCGCCGGCGCGATCAACTCGAGCTTCGGGTGTGAGATGGCCGCCGACCTGCCGCGCAGCCTGGCAGATTGGGAAGGAGCGCTGACGCGGCGCTTCCTGACATCCGCGGGCGAGGGCGTCGGTCCGATCAAATCCTTCGACATCAGTCCCGAGACGTTGGCCATCGCGGCCGGCTTCGACGCTTCGGCGGGCGCTGAAGCAGTCTCGTCGTTCCGGAAGGCGCTTCTCACGAAACGATGGGCGCTCTACGACGCGCTGGAGGAGGGGCGATTCGACCGCAAGCTCGCGTCCGACTGTCCGGGCTGCTTCGCCTATCTTGCGCTGACCATCTTCGTCGACAGCCAGAGGGACGGCGACGGCGTCTCCGACCAGTTCAGACCGAAGCTGGCGGCCTTCCTCGGCGTCGACAGGACGTTCTCGAAGCTGTCGGGCGTCGCGGTCATGTGGAAGGCGCTCCGGGCCTGGCTCGCGCGCCAGGCGAAGGAGGGCCGGCCTTTCCGGAAGCTCGTCCTCCCGGACGACAACGGTTGGGTTCAAATCGGTCACACCGCGCGCCTGTCCTTCCCGTCGCGTCGCGACCACACTCTTCTCGGACATTTCTTCGAGCAGAACCCCGAGATAGCTTCGAACGAGCGCGCGATGCTTGCGGCGCTCCGTAATTTCGTCGATCGATCGAGCGCGTCCAAAGGGCTTCACGACGCCTTCGATGAGTTCTATTCGGCGTATCTTGCCGACCAGCGCACGCTTGCCGACCATCGCTTCTGGAAGTTCGTTCTTGCGGTGGCCGCGGGTCGGAACGTCGACATGCCGATGGATGTCCTGCTGGAGGTGTATCCGGACGAGGACGGTCTGCCGCATTTCAAGATCGACGTCGCCGGCGATCCGGATCGCGCGAGCGTGCATGCCACGCTGCAGGGGGCGGTCCAGGCCGTGAGCGGCCTCGGCCACTCGAATCTCCGCATGGTCTCGGAGGCCGGATATGTCGTGTTCAAGCGCGTCGGCTCCGCCCGATGGTCCGCGGTGCCCCGGTTTTCGGACTGCCGGGGCGAAGTCAAGGTAGGGGTGAGTTCGCGCGTCGCAGCGATGGTCGGTGCGAAGCTGGGCAGGATGCGCCCGAGCGGAGACTGGAGCCTCACCGAAGATCCCGTGTCGATCGCGAAGGCCGAGGACGCCCTGCGCCGTCTTCTCGCGAAGGAGGAGCCGCCGCAGCTCATCACCGGCGTGACCGTGTCGGGCGGCGTGCGGACCGACCATCATTGGCTCGGAAGGCGCACCGTACTTCCCCGGGTATCGACCGACCTCGGCATGCCGACGGTCGTCGCCGAGGGAGGGGACTCATCCCCGAACGTCGTCTGCAAGGAGATGGAGACTGGTCTCTATGCGATCAGGTCGCGACGCCCGCTCGCAGGCACCTTCGAACTCCGCTGTTCATCTACTACCGCGGCGCGGTTGCGCTTCGTCGCGGACGCCTTCGTCCACGAGCCGCAGATGCCATCCGGCACGGTGGCATTGCCGGAATGGACGGACGTAGCGGAGTTGGCATCGCAGGTTGTCGAGGCTCCCCGGGATTGGGATGCGGTGTCCGAGCCGTTGGACGACCTTCTGGAGGCGATCTATGCCGGTGGCCGCAGGGGGTGGGGCGAGGCCGAACTGATCGAGCTGCTCGAAAGGACCCTTCCGGACGACATCGGTCCCTGGGACTTCCTACGAAGCTTGCAGGACGCAGCGTTCCTGACGCCCTTCCTGCGGGCCCGCTTCAGGGGGCGGATGTGGGGCCTGTTGCCCGCGACGCTGGTGCCGCTGCGTTCCCGAAGCGAGGATGTCGTGCTGCTAGACGGGAGCCTTGCCACGTTGCAACGCCGTGATTTCGAGCGGGCCGTGAAGTCGCTCGGCGGAAAGCCGTTCCGACGTATGACGTCGCCGTGGAGCGTGCCGCTTGTCGGTGCCGTCGGAGCACCGATCGAAGATCTCAAGGCGCGGCTTGGATGGCCTTCGACGACCGCGAAGATGCCGGGGCGTCGTCCGGCCGCGTTCGACGATGATCCGCAGCGTCGTCTGGACGCCTACCGGAAGCAGTCTGCATGGTCGTGGGACGCTGGGCGCTTCACGTTCGACGGGGCCGCATCGTCCGTGACCCTCACGCGTTGGGTCCATCTGGGAGAGCGAGACCACGACGTCTACGTCGTAGCAGGGGCGTGTCCCGAGCGAAGGTTCGTGTCCCGCTGCGGCGCCATCGTGCACGCTCATCTGGCGGCGGGAAAGGCGATGTACCGGTTCGAAGCCGACAGACTGGTGCGGCTGGGGCGTGACGGTTTTCTGCCCGACCGGATCGCCAAATGGCTTCGCTATGAAAATCTGAGGAATGCCGAAGTGCTCCCGTCCGGCGGCTACGCTTATGCGTCGGGCGCGGGCCAGGCGGCTTCCATAGCGAGATTGATGCCCGGCGCGGTCGCCGTGGAGAAGACGTGTCGACCGTCCTGGGACGCCGTCGCGTCGAGCAGGCGCAGCGGCTACGCGGAACGACTGATCTTCACCGATGGACGCCTGATATCCGGGCGAACACCGTTCGAAACGACGCAGCGGAGCAATCCATGAGCGCGAGCAACACATTCGTAGTCGGTCAGTGCACGCGCATGCGCGACTCCGTGTTCATGAAGGCGCGCGCGCAATCGGTCGACGGAGTGATGCGCGATCTCACCCACACGTCGCAGACCGATTTCCCGCCGGACGGCGAGATCGAGCTCCGGGGCGCACGCGCGTTCCTGAAGCCGGACGACTGGGTGATCGCGAAACCGGTTTTGGACGGGCCTCCGCGCCGGAGGCGGTGGATCTCGCCGACATCGAAAAAGCTGCTCCCGTTCGAGGATCTGAGCGGGCTTTCCGGGCAGGCGGCTGCCCGGAGGCTGCTGGTCGAGACCGGACTGCAGGATGGCTTCGTTGGGGAAAAGGTCTACCGGATCGGTGTCGACGAGATGATCGTCGTGAAGATGGTCAAGGCGGACGACGGCAGGAGCCGCGCGACGTCCGCCGACATGGCGCGTCTTCCGGTGTTCAAGTTCGAGTCCGGCAAGATACTGGGAATCCCGACGCCGGGCGGCTCGATCTCGCTCATCGAGAAAAACCATCAGTTGCCCGAAGTCCGGGTGGCCAATTGGATGAGCGATGCCGAATATGTCGGTCAGATCATCCGTGCCGCGTTGTCCGATGGCGACGAGGAGGAGAAGGCGAGGGCGGCCATCGCCGCTACGCTCGTCGGACACGCGGGAAGGCTTGAAACTCTGCTGTCCGGAGCGGGCAACCCGGATCCCGTGATTGTCGACGAGATCTCCAGGTCGAAACGCCTCGGAGAGGTCATGACTTCGAATCCCTCCATGGTCGCGGACTTCATGACCGCGCTACGGCGCGATCCCGTGATTGCCTCGAGGATCGAGGGGGAGATTTCCCGGTTGACTTCGGACGCCGTCGAAGAGAGGCGTGCCGCTCTCACGGCTGATATGACCGCCGCATTGGAGACCGAGTTCGACGTCGTGAGACGCGAGCGCCGCGAGAAGCTCAAGGCCGAGCTGGACGACCTCGAGGCATCCGGACTTCAGGATCTTCAGGAGAAGATCGATACCGAGCGAAATGCCGCACTGGCGGCGATCGAGGTTCGGAAAACGGCGCTCGAGCGGGCCGTGGGCGATCTGGAACGGTCACGCGATGCGCTGGATGCGGCGCATCGCGGCAAGCAGGACGAGATCGAGGCTCTGGAGACCGACGCGGCACGCCTCGCCGCCGAGGTAGCTGATCGCAAGTCCGACATCGACCGTCTTCTGCGCATGGATCAGGCGCTGCAGGGCAAACGCGACACCTCGGCAGATGCTGACGAGACGCCGCTGTTTCCGCTCGTCGAAGCGGCTCCGACCGCCGCGCCGTTGGCGCTGGGCGACATCCAGGATTGGCTCAAGGCATCCCACCTCCTGACCGAGCCGGGACGGTGGAACGTTGCCAAGCTCGCTGCGCTGGTGTTGAGCGGAGCGGTCCCGGTCATCGAGGGCCCGGAATCGGACGAAGTTCTGGACATCCTGTCGTCGATGCTCGCAGGCGGTGCCATGATCGCGTTCGACTGCGATCCGACCGTCATCACTCTTGACGATCTCTGGCACAGGCCGGGTGCCGGCGGAACGCCTACTGTGCTTGGGCAGGCGCTCTCGGCGACGCGAGGCAAACCGCAGGTCAGGCTGTGCGCGATCCGGCGCGCGGAGCTGTCTCCATCCGGCTTCTGGCTCGACGGGCTTCGCCGAGCCGGCAAGCAGCGCGCCATTCCGGAGGAATTCTTGATCTGCGTGACGCGCTCCGGAGACGACGGTGACGCACCGAAGGAGACATCGGCATTCCGTGCCGAGGGATGGATCGACCGGAACGCGGGCAGCTACGCTCTGGCATCGATCGTGGACGAGACTTTCGAGCGCGTGGCGGACGTTTCCGACCTGCCGTTCGACCCTGCGGCAGCGTTGCGGGCGATGGGATCATCTCAGATGAGGTTCTCGATTTCGGAAGCACGCTGGCTGGCCCGGTTCGTCCCGGTCGCCAAGGCGATCTTGAAGGGCGAATCCGTCGCGTTCGTGCGGGAAGTCATCGACGGCGCTTCGGGCGATCCGAAGCCCACGCTCAAACTGATCGACAACGGAGGATCGTCACGTGCTTGATCCGATTGGCGGCTTCGAACGCATCAAGGATTTCTTCATTTCATACGTGGAGACGGCGTTCCGCATTTCGGACCCTGACACCGCGCAGCGGCGCCGACAACTCCTGGAATCGGACGGCGCGCTCGCCACGGCGCCGTTCATCGAGCCGGTCCCGCGGTATCGGCAGTACGACGATCCGTTGGAGAAGGTCATATCGGACAAGCGTCTGGGGCATCTTTCGCAGGAGGGACGCGAGGCCTTCGTCGAGCTTGCGCTGTCCGGACTGTTCGAAGGCAAGGACGCCGATGGACCGGTGAAGCGCGCATCGACGTACAATCCGTACATCCATCAGGTCGAGATGCTCTTCCGCGGATCGAGACCTGGCAGCCCTGGGATCGTGACGTCGGGCACCGGTTCGGGCAAGACCGAGAGCTTCATGCTCCCGATCCTCGCGACGATCGCCAACGAGGCCGTGAAATGGCCGGCGCCGAATGCCGGGTTCCTGCAGGAAAGGTGGTGGGCCGGCGGCGATGCGTTCGTCCACATGCGCCGCAATGAAAGTCAGAAGAGGCCGAAGGCGCTGCGCGCGATCATCCTCTATCCGATGAATGCTCTAGTCGATGACCAGATGGTGCGCCTCCGCCGCACGCTGGACTCCGAAGCGGCTCGCGCCGTCATGGACGAGCGGTTCGCTGGCAACCGAATATTCTTCGGTCAGTACACAAGTGCGACGCCGGTCACCGGTTATGAGAGGCATCCGCGAAAATCGCAGGAGAAGAGCGAAAAGGCACGGAGAGCGCGGCGGGGCGAGGAGCTCCGTGAAGAGATGCGACGTTTCGCCGGCGATCAGGACGCGGCACGCGAGCACGATCGCGAGGAGCGTCGGAAGGCTGAGGCCGCCGGCAGGAGGCCGCCGGACCCCACCAGGTTCATTTTCCCGTCGATCGACGGCGGAGAGATGGTCAGCCGCTGGGACATGCACAGGGCACCGCCGGACATCCTGGTCACGAACGCATCGATGCTCGGAACGATGCTGTCCCGCGAGGTCGAGGACGATGTCTTCGAGTTCACGCGCGAGTGGCTCGCCAACGATCCGGATGCCTACCTGTTCTTCGTCGTCGACGAGCTGCATCTGGTGCGCGGATCGGCGGGAACCGAGGTTTCCTTCCTGATCAAGTCGCTGCTGCACCGCCTGGGCCTCGACGATCCCCGGCGGCTTCACAAGCTGCGGATTCTGGCTTCCAGCGCATCTCTGCCGCTAGACGGTGATAACGAGGAGCAGAGCCTCCGCTATCTCCGCGATCTCTTCGCGCCATACGGGACCAGCAGCAGTCCCGGAAAGGCCGGTTCGACGGATCCCGGTTTCTGGCTGGATTGCGTCGTTCCCGGCGAGCCGCACCTCGAGCACCTCGCGGTACCGAGACTTCCCCGGGAGCCTTTCGAAGCCCTCATCGACGCGTCCGATCCGGAGGATGAGCGTCTCGTCAGGGACGTGCCGTTGTCGGCCTCGGTCGACAGCTCGTTGGACGCGATTGCGGGGGCCTTCGGCCTGAAGCGTTCGGACGGAGATTTCGTCCCGAGCCTGTCAGGCCGGGCAGCGGAGATACTGACGAGCGCCTGCACGGTGGAAGGCAATCTCAGAGCGACATCGGTGCACGAAGTCGCCCGACGGATCTTCGGAGACGGTGCGTCGACGAAGGCCCTGCGAGGTTTGATGCTGACCCGGGCACTCCCGGAAAGCGACGGACATCGGGCCGATACGCCGCAAGGCCTGCCTTCGTTCCGCTTTCATGGTTTCATCCGGAACGTCGAGGGTCTCTTCGGCTCGGTAGCGCTCGGCAATGCCGGCATCAGGGTGGACGACCTGACGATCGAGCGGGGCGTCTCTCACGGCAGGCCCGCTCCGGACGCCGCGCGCGGCAGGCGTCTCTTCGAGCTTCTGTACTGCGAAGCGTGCGGGGAGCTTCTGCTCGGTGGGCAGCGCGGATCGGCGGCTGGAAACACGCGGGTCATCGAACTGCTGCCGTCAGCGGCCGACCTGGAAGGCATTCCGGAGAAGGCTGGCTCGGAATACTACGACAAGATGACCTGGGCGCAGTTCGCGGTGTTCTGGCCGAAGGGTGCCGAGCCGCGGATTTCTGAGCGCGGCTACGATCACTGGACGAAGGCGGCGCTCGACCCGACGTCCGGTGCCGTGACCGAACGCGACGACGTGCCTGCCGGGCACATCGGCGGCCACGTGTATTTCCAGACGGATGACGCGATACGGAACGCGAAGGGGCAGGAGGTGCGTCCGCGGATGGCGCAACCCTTCTGCTGCCCGAAATGCGGTACGGACTACTCGTTCCGGCGGCGTACCGGTCGGGCCAATTCGCCGATCAGGGCATTCCGCACCGGCGTCGGAAAGGCCTCCCAGATGGTCGCCACCGAGCTGTTCGAACTGCTGCATGCGACCGGCGCGCAGGCCAAGAGCATCGTGTTCTCGGATAGTCGTCAGGATGCCGCGAACCAGTCGCTGGAGATCGAGCGTCTTCATCTGAGAGATCTGCGTCGCGAGATCCTGGTGACGGCCGCACGGGAGTGCCTCAAGGAGGCCACGGCGAAGCATGTGAGCCAGGAGGAAAGGGAAAGAATATACGATGAGCTGAAGGGTGACATGAAGGCGATGGTCGCCCAGGTGGCCGAATGGACCCGGATCGACGAGGAACTGAAGGATGTAGACCTGAGGTCCAAGAAGATCCGGCTCGACTTCCTTCTCCAGTACGGAAGCCGCGGTCACGCGCTTTCACGCATCACCGCGGAGTTCGTCGGACTCGGCATCCACCCGTTCGACGAGGTCGGTCGGGAGGACTTCGACAACAAGCCTTGGTGGGAGGCGTTCGTCCGCTCGGACGGGGTCAGCCAGTTTTCGCCCAATCTCCCGGCGGATCGCCGCCTGGAGCTCGAGAAGAAGATCATGGTGAACCAGTACGAGTTGGTCGAGGACGTCATCTTCGCCAACACGTTCTTCGCGCTCGAGGAGACCGGTCTGGCCTATCCGTCGCTCGCATCCGATGAGACGGAGAAGACCAGGAAGCTCGATGCATGGCTGCGGGTGTTCGCGAGCGCGTCGAGGGTCCGGGAAGGCAAGTTCTTCGACGAGCGCGATTTCATCACCTGGGACAAGCCGCACGTGGTACCGCCCAAGAACCGCGTCCGCAGGTTCGCCGACAAGGTGTTCGGTGCGGTGGCCGATAGCGGCTTGAAGGACGTTCTCGACGACCTTGCCACGATCGGACACCTCGGCGGCGTCATCGAGGTCGGCAAACTGCATCTGCGCGTCGCCCAGTCCGGCGACCCGTTCTGGCGTTGCGGATCCTGCGAGCGCGTACATCTTCATCGGGGCGAGCAGATCTGCACGCGTTGCTATGCGCCGCTGCCGGACGTCCCGAGCGGCGTGGTCGACGCCCTGTGGGACTCCAACTTCCTCGGCAGGCGCATCGTCCGCGGACACGATCAGGACATCAAGCGCTTCCGGCTGCGGTGCGAGGAGCTCAGTGGCCAGACCGAAGACTTCTCGGATCGTCTGCGGCGCTTCAAGGACATCTTCGTCGGCCAGGACAACGAGGTCGGGCGGCTCGCGGAGGAGATCGACATGCTGTCCGTGACGACGACGATGGAGGTCGGAATCGACATCGGGTCGTTGCAGACGGTCTACCAGGCGAACATGCCGCCGCAGCGCTTCAACTATCAGCAGCGCGTCGGCCGGGCCGGGCGCCGCGGTCAGGCCTTCTCGTTCGTGACGACCTTCTGCCGCGGCCGAAGCCACGACGCGTTCTACTTCCGCCATCCGGAGAACATCACCGGCGACGCGCCGCCTCCGCCCTTCCTCGCGGTCGATCACGATCCGATACCCCGTAGACTGCTTCGCAAGGTGTGGCTGCGGGCGGCATTCTCCATGGTGCGGGACGGTTGCCGTTCGAGAGGCGAGCCGTTCCCGGGTGACGATCTGACGCCTCCGGACGTGCACGGCGAGTACGTTCCGACCGGACCTTTCTACGAAACCGGGTCACCCTGGCCGGATCGCCTGTTGGAAGCGTTGCGTTCGACGACGGCCGTCCGGGACGGATTCGTGAATTCAGCGGTCCTGAGCCAAAGCCAGCGGGACCGTCTTCTCGCGCAATCGGAGCCCGAGGCTTTGGTCAAGGAGATCATGGACCGGAGAGACGCGGCTCCAAGGGACAGCGCAGGCCTGGCACAGTTCCTCGCCGAACAAGGGCTGCTGCCCATGTACGGCATGCCGACCCGTGTCCGAAACCTCTATCTGGGAATGCGGACGAAGGGGAAGGGGTCCACCGAGGAGCATTCCTGGCTGTCTATGGACCGCGATCTCGATATGGCGATCTTCGAGTTCGCGCCCGGCAGCATGCTCGTCAAGGACAAGCAGAAGCACAGGGCGATCGGATTCACCGGCAGCCTGCTCGATCCGGAGCGGCGGGGCAGAAACATCCTTGTCCAGCCGCCGATGACGAACTGGATCAGCGAATACGGGTTTGTGGGCTGGTGTACCGACTGCGGATCCGCCACGCACGAACGAGAGCGGCCCGGTGCCACCGTCCGGTGCGACGATTGTCACGGCGAAGTCCCGCCGGGCGACTTCCGCCACTACATCTCCCCGTCGGCCTTCAGGACCGATTTCCGGCCGGAGGAAGGAGATGTCGACGAGGTCGGCGTGATGTCGACACGTACCGTCGCGACGGTGGCCCGCGAGGGAACGCCGCAGGATGTCGGCAGCATCCGCATTCATGCGGGTGCCGGCACCACGATCATGCAACTCAACGACGGGCGCCCGAACGAACTCGGCGAACAGCAGCTTTTCCAGGTCGAGATCATGACGGATCAGGAGGTCGCCACGTATCCGCGGGGCGTCCGTCTGGAAACGCAGGCCATCGATACGGAGGTGTCGATCGATGCTCGCAACCGACGATTCCTGAGGACCGACGACGGAATCGGGCAATTCGGTCTATTCGCACGCAAAGCCACCGACGCCGTCTTCGTCGAGGCGATGCGATGCAACCCGCGGCTCAACATCGACCTGGTGGCGAAGGCCGGTGTTCGCACGAACATCGCCTCGCGGGCGGCTGCGATAAGCGCCACGCATCTGATGGTGCAGAAGGCAGCCCTGGAATTGGACGTTGCGCCCGAAGAGTTCGAGGCGTTGGAGCCGCGGCTTCGGCGCGGCCGGCCGCTTCTGCAGATCGCCGATACGCTCATAAACGGCTCCGGCCTGTGCAGACGTCTCTGCCAGATCGGGTCCGACGGGCGTCCGGACATCGCGCGCATGGTCGACGACATCCTGAATGCACCGGATGAATGGCCGCTTGTCGATTTCATGCAGCCGGATCACGACGCGCAGTGCTCGACGTCATGCTACATCTGCGTTCAGCAGTACCAGAACCGCCGGTACCACCCGCTGCTGGATTGGCGGCTTGGCCTGGCCTACCTGCGTGCGATGACCGATCCGGAATATCAATGCGGTCTGGACGGCGACTTCGATACCCATCCGGAGCTGAAGGGCTGGCTCGCGAAGGCCCGCGCGCTTGCCGACTCGGTGGCCTCCATGCGCTCCCAGTTCTGGCATGTGGAGCCTGCAGGTGAATTGGGTCTGCCGTGTCTGGTCGAGACCGATGGGCACGGGCACGTGAACCGTCGGCTGGTGGTCATTCATCCCCTTTGGCGGGCCGACACGTCCCTTTTGGAGCTGTTGGGGGCTAACTCGCCGGGCGTCCGCGCGATCACGATCGACACCTTCGATCTGGAGCGGCGCCCGCTCCGCGCGTTGGAAATGGCGGACGGGAGGGATCCGGCTCCGCCGTCCGACTGAAGGTATCATAGCAGACCGGGCCCTATGCGATTGCCGTCGGGCCGGTCTGCTATCGGTGGTGTCTATTGCATTGAACGCGACTCACCACTCGGCCGTTCGCGCCGTTCTGCGCATCCGCTTCTCCAAGGAGATGCGCGTTGGACGTCCGAGTCCGACGTCGCCCATGGTAGGCGCATTCGTGAGGCGTTCGCCCTTGTCGTGGGATTGACAGTCGTTTCGGGCGGGCGCACTGCGGCGCCCGCCCGCTCAGTTCACGACCTTGAACTGAATCGGCGGCGGGCCATCAGGCCGGTGGTCGTTTGGATCGCGGCCCGCAATCTGAGCGAACGAGAAACCGATGCCAAGAACGCGCAAACGCCGGGTGGCGGCAAACATCGAGGCAAGCGGAGCGAAGACCAGGTCTTCAGCGCGCACCTCGGACGAAACGCGCTCGGAGAGCGAGGACTACAGCATGTCGGCGAAGCTCGTCAGCGATTTCATCGAAGTATCGCAACTCGTCGCGAGAGCGCGTTTGCACGTCGCGCGTGATGCCGGGGTGACCGCTTTTCAGTACGGTGCCATGCTGAAGATCGCGGACCTGCGATTGGTGACCGTCGGTGCCTTGGCGGCGTCGCTGTCGGTATCCAGCCAGTTCATCAGTTCCGAAATCGCGAAGCTCGAAGCGGCGGGCGTCGTCCGGAGACATCCGAAAGAGAATGACAAGCGCGGAAGCATGATCGAGCTGAGTCGGCGAGGCATGGAGCTATTGCGAAGGACCGGCCCGGCGCGCCGTGAGGCGGACGAAAGTATCTTCGAGGGGGCGACAGCGGAAGAGATCGCGCACCTCCGCAAGGTCATGGACGTCATGCGCGAGAATTGCCGACGGGCAAGTGGTCCCGATGATCCGAACGATGGCCAGTAGCCATCTTTCTTGTAAGCCCTGTCAGTGCGACTTGCCTTGAGGTCTTGCGAAGATCAGTTCTCCCTGGCCGGGGATGGGGCGGCGTTTGCGCGGCTGCTTGCGCTTCGGAGTGCGAGGGGCAGGGCCGTGTTTTTCGCGGCGCATCCGGTTTGCGTGCCTATTGAAGGTCCGCTCCTTGATGAGCCGATCGCATATGAGTGCGTCGGTGAAACACGCCACGTACTCGAGAATCTCCATTTTGAAGTCTTCCTCTTCGATCCGTTCTGCGAAGAGATCCTCGATCGCGGACGCGAGTTCGTCGTCGTTGGCTGCTACGCCACCGACGAGGCGGATCGCGACGTCCCGGTCGATCAAGCGTGTGGGCGCACCGTCGGCGTCGCCTTTACGCCTCTTGAGCGCGACCACGAAACTCGCCCGGGCGGACATCGCGCGAGCGAAACCCTCGATGTAATCTTCGGTCGCAGCATCGAGGACGGCTTCTTCGTAGACCAGGTCGCGCAGGATCTCCTCGAATTCTTGGGCGTCAAGCGAGCGCTCGCCAAACTCAGCCTCGTCGTCCATGGCCATCCGTTCGCTTTCGCGATCGAAGGAAGACTCGATTTCCGCTCTGAATGCTTGGTCGTGCCAGTGTGAATAAGGGACGGTGACGGGGATGCGCATGAAGAGCTCCAGGGTCATTGCGCTCCCTTGCTCGCTCGTATCGGGTCTCAGCACAACCCACGAGTGTGGTTTTCACCGTTTCTCGTGGATAGCGTTTTTATCGTTCGCCTCGCGTTCCTGGCTCAATGGACAAACATGGACGCACCGGAAATTTGCCGGTGTCCTTGTTGAATTCGCTGAACGATGAGAACGGCACGATGCACCGGTGCTCGACGCCGAACCAGCGCTTCCAGTGCTTGCTTGTCGTGTTGCGAATGTTGGTCGTGCCCTTGTCGGGCTCCACCCGCAACAGCTCCTTGAAGTCGTACTGCTTGCCCTTGGCCGTCAGCTTCTCGGCACGTGTGGTCGCCTTTTTGAAGATCGCCTGCGACGACGAGGGCATTCCCCAGCGCAGCATCGCGAGTTCACGACCGCCGTCGGCGTTCCGGACGATCGGGGCCATTTTGTACGGAAAGATGCCCGGCATGGAGGGCAGGTTGCCGGCGGTATCTTTCGTGACAGCGAAGAGCTGCCGGATCGCCGCCTGGTTCTTCGTCATCGAGTACAAATTGCACATTCAAGAATCCGTCACTGCGTGGCGGGGGCGCGGCGCGAGTTGCAGCAGCGTCGCTGCTGGGCGCCTGCCGAGTTTGGCACATTTTCGGCATCGGAGTCGGCTGGCGAGGTCGTGGACGAACGTCGTGGGTGGATGAGGCAGGGCGGCGAGGTCGATCTCGTTCGGTGTCCTGCAGCGCGAGCACTCGATTTGGAGCCACTGAAAGCCGCCGTTGATGGCTTGGTCGATGGTGGGGGACGGATCTATCGGCTCGCCGTCCGCCCACATCCGCTCGTTCCAGCTTTCGCAGGACAACTGGTCAGCCTTCCGGATCAGCGCCTCGCCCTTGACCCGGAATTCTTCGGCCTGCTGCGCGAACACGGTCGTCATGGCGCGAGCTTGGCCGAGCTCCTTGCGGAGAGCCTTGCGGTCGCCTCCGGAGAGAGGAATGGGGTGATACTTCGGCGCCATCCGGGCATCCAAGTTCCGATACGACGCAGACCGGGGAAAACCGGGCTTATGAGAACGATGGCCAGCAGCCGTCGTCCTCATAGCTCCCGGTCCGCTCGCGGCAGGTGTTGTCCAACAGTCGCTGGCCGACGTCCTTCCAGATGGCGTGCTCGCCGTAGAGCCTGACGGCGTCGGTCTTCTGGATCTCGACGGTGCGGTCGCAGCGTCGACAGGCGACCCGCAACACGTGACGGGGGATCTCGGCCAGGCGGCGCTGCTGAACGGGGACACCGCCTGCCGGGCGTGCGCCCGCGCTGGGGTCGTTCAGGACGGATTCCCAATATTCGGGCGGCATGTCCGTGCTTTGCGCACCGGCGGGGCTTGAGACCTGTTTCCGGTGGGCGTCGGCCTCCAGCTTTTCCAACTGTTCAAGGGAAGGCATGCGCCAGCTCGCTGGGTGTCTGTTCATGCCGCAAAATAGAACATGTAGAGAACGTAGGTCGAGTCTGAACAGAGGCTTTTCGGATATTGGTCCAATAATTACCTATCGCTGTGACGCAGATCGGATGACACAGCCATGAAAAGACTGAATGAGAGTGTTCTGCTGCCCGGTGACATCGTTCTCACGTCGTCGCCGGGCAAAACGAGCCTTATCGTCCGCAAGGCGACCAGGAGCGAGATCTCTCATGCAATGATCTGCGTGCAATATGGCTCGCTCATCGATTCCACGGACGACGGCGTTCATTCCCGGAATCCGCAGAGGATGTTCTTCGACGAAGGATCGACCATCGTTGTCCTACGTCCGAGAAACGCGCTTTCACATGCGGACGTGGCTACGATCACGGATTTTGCGCGTGCCGCCACCGGCACACGCTACGCTCTCCCAGAGGCGATCAAGGCCGCAAAGGTCGCGCGGAAAATTGCAAAGGGATTGCGA
Source organism: Tardiphaga sp. (assembly GCA_030147505.1). Lineage (GTDB taxonomy): Bacteria > Pseudomonadota > Alphaproteobacteria > Rhizobiales > Xanthobacteraceae > Tardiphaga. The sequence continues at coordinate 61,173 of JASBVG010000031.1, read as the reverse complement.
AAGAGGACGCGGCGACAGTTCTGCTCGCGGCTCGCGGCCCAGGCTTTCGCCGCCGCAGGAATCCGCCTCGTCGACGAGCCCGACTACTGCACGCCGCAGGACCTCAGGAAGAGCGCGTTGCTGATGGAAGTCCCGGGAATGCTCGTTGAAGTCTCGGATGGAGAAATCAAGGCGTGGAAGAAACTTGCAGATATTCCGCAGCTCATGATCGATTCCACGAATGCGGTTCTCGAGGCCGCCCGCATCATCCATCCGGGCATCGAAAGCCTGAATGATATTGACGAACATCTTCTTGTTCACCCGGAAGACGATGCCGCGATGCTGGTGGCATATCAGCAATCCGGATACCTGGCGGTGGTTGATATCGAGTGCCAGAAAAACCCTTGGCACTACGATCTGCGCTTGATGCGGGAACATGTTGGTGACCCCGGCTCGACCGCGTTCGTTGAGCATTATTGCCGAAACGCCGTTGCGGGCGCGGCGGATGGGCGTCGATTTCATGTAAACCGTCAGATCTATCGTGATAGGGCGACCGATACCGGCTTGGAGACGTTCATTTGTCTCGCCCAGCTCTATGGAAAGATTGCAGATCTGCACGAAGTGCGAATGGCGACTGCGCGCAGTTGGCTGAAAGAAGAGCTGGGAGTTGAAGCGTCGGAGCGGGGACCGCCCAATTCGGCAGCTTGGCTGGCAATCCTGGAAAAGAGCGACTATGCGAAAGCCGCTCACACGCGACGCATCATTCAACTCGCAGAGTCCGAAGCTGTATGCGCAATCTGCGGAGATGATCCGGCTGAGGACCACGTGCTCGAAGGACATCCCGGCGGCCTTCCGTTGCGGCTCTGCGACGATTGCGTAGTAATTCGAGCAGGAATGGGCGAAGTTTTCGTGCCGGTTCGCGGTTGACTGCTGGAAAAGCGCTCGATCAGTATGGTTTGCGAAGATTGCGTACTTGAATATATGCAATCTAACCCATCTCGATCCTACTTGGGTCGATTTCGATAAAAATTTTGAACACGTCCTCGAACTTCGCAGCGCTCGCGCGAAGAACCCTTCGATAACGGTTGGCCGGCCTGTGCCGGTGAACATCGTGACACACGCTGGAGCAGTTCGCCCCGGTGACGGGAGCGCGCGTCAAATTTTAGGGCGTGTCCGCTGGTCGGAGAGATTGAATGAGCGATGCGGCGATTGAAAATGAGGTGAAAGGTCCCAATCCGGCGCGCGGCACTAAGCGGATCGGCCTTGCTTTGTCGGGCGGCGGTGTACGGGCCGCAACCTACCACATGGGTATGCTGAAGCGGCTCGCCTCGGAGGGGCTTCTGGAGCAGGTGACGGTCATCTCCTCAGTTTCGGGCGGGAGCCTGGTGACCGCTGCCGTTGTCGCAGCGGCCGGCATGCGATGGCCGTCGTCGAGCGAGTTTCTCGACGAAATCTATCCGGCAGTGCGCGAAAAGATGACGAACGCCGATCTTTTCAGTCTGAAAGCGATCGGTTGGCGCGGAATATCTGAATTTAATATCGATCTTGTGAAGAACCGGGCGACGGTTTTGGCCCGTCTGCTGGAGCGCAATTGGGGCATATCGGGCACGCTCGACGACTTACCGGACGTTCCGCACTGGCTCATCAACGCAACCTGCATTGAAACCGGAAAAAACTGGCGCTTTGCCAAACGCGAGATGGGCGATTGGAGTTTCGGCCGGCATCTAGCCCCGCAGGTGCCGCTCTCGGTAGCCGCTGCGGCATCCGCGGCCGTACCATATGTGATTGGTGCGATGCCCCTGGACGTCCCGCGCGCGGGATGGTGGGAGCCCGATCCAGCTACGGGTGGCCAGGTCCGTGCGAAGACGCCGACCGTATCCAAGGTACGGCTGTGGGACGGCGGCGCCTACGACAACATGGGGCTTGAGGCTGTGACGAAGCCCGGGAAGGGGCTGCGTCATTGCGATTTCCTCATCTGCAGCGATGCATCCGGACCGCTGCCCGTACCCGGTGGCTCGCCGTTGAGTGGCCTGCTTCGCGGCCGTCTTTCGAGTCCGCGTCTGTTTGACGTCGCCGGAGACCAGATCCGTGCGCTGAGGAGCAGGGTGCTGATCGCGGACATCGCTGCGGGCAAACTCGAAGGAGTGCTGCTGCGCATGGGCAATTCGGTCCGTGCGGTGGACATCAAGAGCGGCCTTTCACGGCAGGTCGGCTTTTACGACTGCTTTCAGACTGATGAGGAGGCAGCGACGGCACTGCAGCACCCGACCGACTTGAAGGCGCTTTCAAAAGGCGGCTTCGACGCGCTCGCTCGGCATGGCTTCGAGGTCGCCGACATCACGCTTACGACCTACGCGCCGGCGGGTTTCCCGCGATCGTTCCACTGGGAGAATCAGCCATGAAAAGCATCTTCACCCGTTTCCGCGCCTATCACCTGGGAACGTCGGGGTCGTCATTTTCGTACTGCGCAGGCGGCAATTTCACGATGATCGAAGGCCGAATGACTGAAGAAAGCCGCCCCCAGCTCGAGGCAGAAATGGATGCCTGCGGCGTCGATCACGCCGGGACCCTCCACATCACTAGCTGGGATGCGGACCACTGCAACAAGTACGAACTGCCAGACCTTCTGAATCTGATCCGGCCGCGTCGCATCGAGTGTCCCGGCTACGATCCGCACATCGACTACGGACATGGCGAAGACTGCCTGAAGATCATCGCGGATTACCGCACGCAGCGTCGCAACACCGGTTTCACGCCGACGATCGACCATGTCACTCCGGCCTTCATCCGGGGTCTCCAGCCTGCGTCCGCGAAGGCATTCAACGACATGTTCTTCAACCCGTACCATATTGTCGACAACGCGAACGACAACTCGACGGTCAAGCTGTTTCGTGGCGGCAGCTTCAACGTCTTGAGCCTTGGCGATGTTGAATCGCCAAACATCGGTTCCTTTCTGCGTCGCTCTAGCATTCTCGGGAGTGAAACCGACGTCATGATCCTTGCGCATCACGGCGCCGACAACGGCTTCACGACCCGTAAATTCATGAACCACATAGATCCGGCCGTCGCGATCTGCTCGTCGAACTACGCGAACCAGTACGATCACCCGCGTCCGGAGATCAAAGAGATGCTCCACGACGAGGGAATCTGGCTTAAGACGACCAAGACGGGTGACGTGATCATCCAATCGGTCGGCACTCATACAGGCACATTCGAGGTCGTGAACCTCATCGCGAAATCGACGGAGATTTCGTCACGCAGGATTTTTCATTCGAAGAAGGCCGGCATTCTGGACGCCAATGGAGATACGTTGCGGCAGCGTTACGGAACGCACCGTCGTTGGCCGCGGTAATCGAGCGTACCGGCTGGTCGCGCGCAGCGGAACTGGCCGCGTGCTCGATCGCTTCAGGTATTCCCAGCTTCGGGGTACTGCGCCTTGAACTCGTCGTGCGCGCGCAATGATTCCGGACGGTAAGGCGCGGACCCGCCACCGCACTGCGCGACGGTCGGCAGCGCGAAACGCGCGCGCACGCTTTCATGCACCGGTGCATCGGGTCTGATCTTGCGCAGTTCGATTTCCCAATTCTTGCCTCGGATGGCCCGCTGCAGCCAATTCCACTTGGGGAGCTTATTAGCCAGGCCTTGGAGCGTATCGCCCATGCCAGCGACTTCGCAGTGCTGAATGCCATCGGCGGATGGAAACAGGTGAAGCGCTGGTCCTGCGTCTCCGCTCCCTGCCATCTTGACGCCGGTGACGTAGACCGGACCGGTCTTCAAGCCATCCGGCACACGAAAAGCCTGCTGCAGCATCCATTCAAGTGCGATATCCGACAGCCGTGACTCTGGTTCGGGGTAGGATCCCCCGATGTCGGAGTGGTTGCCCGCGAACCAGAGTTGGACGAGGCGCGGCACGCCGGGCGTCGGCGGGTGCGTCGTCGGTTCGGTACCGCCCCAGCCGACGCGCTGGAAATCCTTCCGCGTCTCGTCGATGGCGTTTGCCGATCGCGCGTACCAAACGTGCTTGCTTAGAAGGCGGTCGAAGTTCTTGCCAGTCCACTCGGCAACGTGCGTGCGCGCTGGATCGCCTTTGTTGGGGTAGTCGAAGATCGTCTTGCGGAGTGATGCCGTTTGCTTGCTCCAGAACCACACCACGGCGACGAGCATGAATATGTGCGTCACGAACCACGCGGGGACGATGAAGCCCCAAAGCAGCCCTGCGCCCGTGATGATTTCAGCGATGATGCCCACGATCGCCGCTGGTACCAGGGATGCGAGGAAGGCCGCCGCAGCGATGCCGAGTGTCAGACCGGCCTGGATCGCCAGCCGGCGGCTGCCTTCCGCGCCTAGAGCTGCTACCGTGTCGAAAACACCGACAAAGTAGGCTGACGCGTTGGCGTCGGAGCCGTCGCCGGAGCCATACTTGGTCTGGAAGCGGCGGGCGAGTTCAAGGCGCTCCCCCTCGAAATCTCCGCGCGGATGGCCCGCACCGTGTTCAAGCACGGTATCGACTGCCTCCCAGGCGATGTCCTTCACCGATTTTCGGTAACGAAGAAGAGGTCCATCAGGCGCTTTCGTCGGTACGCCGCAGAGCATCAGGAGGTTTGCAACGCTGCGGACCGTGTAGGCGCCGCGGCTGAATCCGAATAGGAAGATGCGATCGCCGTCCTCATAGTGGTTGACGATGAATTCGTAACAGTCGGCGATGTTGCGTTTGATACCCGCTCCGGTAACGGACCCCATGAGTTTCTGGACGATCCGGACCGGCGAGGTGAGGGCAGTTGCGCCGATGTCAGTGCCGAGACCGGCATCGTAGAAGACGACCTGCTCGGACGGATCGACCGCCGTCTCCGCGTGATCGCGCGAGATCCGGTACATCTTGTAGATGTTCGATATCCGCTGCTCTGGACGGGCACCGCCGTCCTGACCCGTGCCGTCCGAGAAAACGACGATGTTTTTCGGCATTCCGTTGTCCTCAGTCGACCATGAGAAGCTTGCAGGGCGTCGGGTCCACCGAGATTGTGACCGGCCGTGTCATATTGGTGAAGGAGACGAGCGCATTTCCGGACGGCAGGTTTGTCAGCGATGACCACGTGCCGTCGTCGACGCCGGCGACGATCTTTCGCAAGCGCTGCACGACGTTGCCATCGCCGATCTTGTGCAAGATCCAGTTGTTGATCAGTCCGAGCACCTCGTCCGGAAGATGGCCCGGAAGCTGCGTGATGAACACCAGTCCGAGATGGCGCTTGCGGCCACGGCGAGCGATCCGGACGACCTGCTCGAACAGGTTCGGCATCTGGCGAATGCGTTTGTCCGACAGGAATTCGTGGGCCTCTTCGATGAAGATGTTGACGGGAACTAGCGGCGCGGTACCGCCGGCCTGAGCGTCGGCATACTTCGCTTCCTGACAGGTCTGGATGCGGCGCAGGATCTGCGCGATGACGATATTGCGCAGGTAGGGCGCATCCATGTCGTGAAGGTCGATGATCGAAATGCGCCCTGCGGTGAGCATTTCGTCGATCCGGAACGTCGAGCGGCCGGGCAATCCAAAGATCTTCGCGCGCCAGAGCTTCCAAAGTTTCTTGTTCAGACCCATCCAGGAAGCCTTGGAGTCCGGCTTCTTTTCCTTCGCCGCTGCGAGGACATCGTCGGACTTCGCGGCGGCGAAGCCCTGCATAGGGAAGGTGATGGAGTCTAGTTTCTGGCAGGCGGCGATCGCGCCATTGACGACGTCGATCAGCATTTCGAGCCGCATCTGAGGCCAGCCCGTCTCGAGTTCGTCGATCTCGAGGACCTGCTGCTGCTGAGCCTTATCACCCTTGGCCGGGAATATCTCGAACTTGTCCAGCAGCCCCTTCGCGACTTCGTAGGCATCGTACAAGCGGCTCTGCTGCGCTTCGGTTAGATCGAGGATGTCCATCAGGACGTTGATCGAGATATCTGAGAAATCGAGTTTGAAGCGCTTGATGTTGGGGTGGCGCGCGTTCGCAGGATCACACCCTTCGAGTACGTAGAGCGCGGTGTCGGTGGCACCTTCGGGTTCCAGACCGCGTCCTTCGAGCGCGCGAAGCATCACGCGGTCGTCAGTCGGCTGATTCACCGCCGCATACTCACCTTCCGTGTCGAAAAGCACGATGGCGTTGCCGGACTTTGCGAGACGGAGAGCCGTTCCCGATACGGTCGTGCTTTTGCCGCCGCCGGTGGTGCCGAGAATGCCGAGATGTCGCGGAAGGACCGACTTCTGGTTCGCGGGAATGCGCACTGTGATGTCACCGGCGCCGGTTACTAGCCCGAGCCGGACCGGCTTGTGCTCGTCCTTGACGACCAGGCCGAGTATCTCCTCGACGCGGTTGTCGTCGAGGGTAAAGACCGGGCTGTTCGGCGCCGGACGCCGACGGGCAGGGATGACCGCCGTGCGGTCGCCTGTCGGTGCTTCCAGGCCGATGATTTCGACATTGGCGACACCGTGAAAGCGTGGAGTGAGCACTGCTCCGTGCACGGCGGGCAGTTTGAGCGTCGGAGCGTCTGCATCCATCGCATCGGGCTCTGCGAAGGGACCCGCGGTCACCATGCCGACGTAGTCGCCATCAACGGTCTTCGACCGCCGATCATAGCTGCGAATCTTCACAAGCGACTGGCGGGGAAGATTGCCGATCTCCTCCTCGGGAATGAGGATGGTGACGGTACCGTCCTTGGCCGCCGGACGATCGAACATCGTGCGCGCGATCGAACCCTGATATTCCTCTGGGCCGGTGTAAGGGCCGCCGTGCTCGTCGGCGGTCGCGGCAAGGCGGAGGTTGGCGGCGGCGGCCTTATCGTTGCTCATCATCGGCTCCGTGGTCATGCGCGCGTGGCGCGTTCGAGGAGATAGCGGAAAGGCTCGCCTTGGGCGGCGAATACCGAGTTAACGCCGGCGGCGATGCCGCTCGGATCGAAGGTCCCCTTGCAGAGGCGGTCCGCGATATCGATCAGATTGGGAAAACCACGATGTTCCTGCAGCGCGCTGTCCGCCATGGCGATCAGCGCTGCTTCGTGGATATGGTCTTCATGACCATAGAAGATGTTGCCTGGGCTGAACGGACTGGCCTTGTAGACGCCGATCAGAACCTTGGACGCCACGTCGTCTCGGAATTTGTGCAGCATTGGGACGAACTTCTTGTAGCGACCGCGATAGCTGCCACGTAAATATGCATCGATAACGTACCGCGTGTCAGTCAACACCGCGTACTGCAGAGGCCTAAGAGCGTTTGCGACGGTTCGGATCGCCTTGTCGGAGGTCTCGCTCGGCACGAAAACGAACCGCTTGTGGTCGGCGAGAAGCTTGGGCAGAAGCTCCAGCGAGAGTTCGATGATGCGGCCGGATCCCGAACCGGTCATCATCTCATAGGGCATCGGAGTGCCGTGACCCATTCGCCACGGCTTCTTCGAGCGCTCGGTGAGAAGGTAGCGTTCGCCGTGCTCCATGATTGCCCGCACCAGCATGTCGGAAATGCCTCTGACTTCGCCGTTCTCGTCCGGGGCTGTCAGGCGCGCGCGCTGCTGCATGAATGCGAGGATTTCCTCCTCGGCGTTGCCGTTGCGGCGGACCATGTCGTGACGGAAAAGGCGGTGACCGATCGATGTCGGCGCACCATCGTCGAGATAACTGGTCATGCAGATGCCGATCTGGATGACCGAGATCGGCAAGGTATCGTAGGTGGTACGCGTTCCGTCGCAGGCCTCGACCAGGCCGTTAAACAGGACGTTTTTGAGCGTCTGCGAAATCTGCTCCGGAGTGACGTCGAAGACGCCGGACTCCTTGGATGCGTGTGGGTTGTCGCGGATGTTGTTCTTGACGATCTCTAGAACGCCGGACGCTTTTCCAGCCTCATAGGCGGCCGCTGCGCGGACTTCCCGTTCCAGCCGTTCTTCCAGTTCGCCGACGCTTTCGCCGGCGGTCCAGTTGCCGACGTTCAGCGCCTCGTCGACACTCTGGCGAAGTTCGCGGTCGAAGTCTTCAGCCTGCTGATCGGAAGCGTCCTCCTGCGCCGCCGACTGCTCGTCGGTACCGTGCGCCGGTCCACCCTGCCTGCGGCCGGCGGCTGCCGGTTTGATCATGCCCGTGGTCCTTCTAACGTCTGTTATTTCAGTCCTTCGGCCGGGCAATCCGAAGTTCGAGAAGGAAAACTACTTTTTTTGAAATATGCTCAGAACGCCGCCCGAATCCTTCGGCGCCGATACTAACAAAGGCCGAATCCATATAGGCAGTCCGGAGCGGACTAACAAATCGTCGGAGATGTCCTCACCTGATTTCTGTAGTTCGGTCCGCGGGATGATGAGTTCGATGGCGAGGTCGTCTGCTTCCCCCTCCATGTTTTCCGTTCGCACATGCAGCATGTCTCCGCGTTGGTCGCGGCTCATCGCGTGCCGGAACGGTTCGAGGGTTACGCCCGACATGGCGGACGAGAGGCGTTCCGCCAACGTGGGAGGCCGCTGCCGGTTGAGCACCTCCGCGATCCCGGCGCCCAGGTGGCCCAAAACACGGTCTCGCGGTTCGATATAGTGCAGGAGGAAATGTGCCACTTCGTGTGCGAGCGAGAAACGCTGCTCGTCTTCCGGGTCGGTACCGTCCAGAAAGACCAGGCCAACGCCTACGTCCGCGACTAAGCATGCGCGGAGAGGGCGATCCGCGGTCATGGACCACGGGACCGTCCCGATCCTGGCCAGTACATCCGTGACCTTGCGGGTCGACAACTGCGGCAATTTGACCACGGCAAGTGGAAGAGCCCTGGCCACTGCTCGTTCGAGATTGATCGGCTTCCCATATGCGGGCCGTCCGCCCGCCATCTCCCAAAAGGCGAGGGAGGCATCGTCGATGCGCCGGCCGGCCCGGCTCATTCTGGTTCATCCGTCCTGTCGCGGGCCGCCATGAGGCGCCCATCGACTTCGCTATCGACGACACCGGGGGCCTCGGCGAGGGCGTCGAACACTGCGGCCTGCCTCAAGAACGACGAAAGGCGGTCGGGATCAATGCGGCAAGCATCGGCGATTGCGGCGACATCCGCGCCCCAGTTGTCCTGCGCCGGCCGGCGGCACAATGCGAGGGAATTGAGGCCTGATACATCCGTACCCAAGGCGGTGGCCGGCTGCTGGCCGGAGACTTGCTCCCAGCGTACCAGCAATCCGGCGATCATGGTTCGGGATTTCACGGCGCGCAGCGCGGCGCGGGTCAGGTCCGGATGGTTATTTGAAGTCATCGGACACCTGCTTCATTCGGAACTTTATGCGATCCTTGGCGCGTTTAACTTCAAGCTCGGCTCCGGCTTCGTCCGGACGTAGCCCGAGCGCTTTTGCGAACGGGGCAAGCTCCCTTTCGCCCTCCAGCATGAGTTTCAGCACTTCTTTCTCAGTCTCGGTCGATGCGAGTTTCTCGCCGTATTCCCGCATGATCATCCCGGCGTCGTGGCGAATTTCAGCATCGGTATGATCATTCTTCGATTGAACGCTCCAGAGTTCGAGATCGAGCATTCCATTTTTTTCAAGCTCGACATGCTCGCTGCGGGCGCGCCAGGCATCCTGTACGTTCCGTTTTGCGACGAGGCATAGAAACGTCCATAGTGAGCTACGGACGGGATCGAATGCGTCAAGTTCGTCGATATGGATCGCTATGGCGTCAACGGCATGGTCGTAGGCCTCTTCTTTCGATAGCCCGTGGAATTTGCGCATCAGAAACCGTTGCAACGGGTCCAACGCGGCTTGGTAAAGTTCCAGCGATGCGGTGACAGATCCGCCCAAGAGCCGCTCATGTATGTCGTTGAGCAGACGGGCGAGGTCAGACATCAGCCAGCCGAAACACGGATCGACCGAATGCGCAGCGCGGCCATCTCGAGATACGAGGGGTTCAAATCGATGCCGATCGCCGGCGAACCGCGATCCAGCGCAACCTTCATCGTCGTGCCAGACCCCGCGAATGGGTCCAGCACCAGCCCGCCCCGGCGACAGCCGCAAGAGAGGCAGCGCTCCACTAGCGCTTCCGGATAGGGGGCTGCATGCCGGTACTCCCGACGGGAAACTCTGGCTTCGATGGTCCATGTGTCTTCCTCGCCATCCAGACCGGCACGATCGAAGTAATAATTGCGAGATTTCGCGAGGATAAATACCGTTTCGGATGAGCTCCAGGGTCGATCAAGGGCGGTGGGTTCGGCCAGGCTTTTCGGTTTGTGCCAGCGTACCGCGGACCGGATGATCCAGCCGTCCTGCTGCAGCGCTAGTGCGACCCGCCAAGGAATTCCGATGAGAGATTTCTTCGGTAGCCCCATTCCAGGTCGGTCTACGGCGCGGTACTTCGACCGCGAGACGTTGCGCCAAGCCTGTTTGGGATCGCCTCCGCGCGGTTGCCCCTTGCCTGAATAATAAGTGTCACCGAGATTTAGAAAGAGCAGTCCTTTTGGTTTCAGGACGCGTCGGACTTCGGCGAACACGTTGCGCATCGAAGCGACATACTCCTCGACGGTTTCCTCCTGACCGAGTTGACCTTCGACTTCGTAATCGCGTTGCCAGTAGTAGGGGGGCGAGGTAACGACGCAGTCGGCGACTTCGGTTTCGAGTTTACTTAGCCGACCGAAGGCGTCTCCCTGAAGGAGCGCCCATGGTTTGCCGCCTTTGACACCAGTGTGTTCGGCTTCCAGCTTGTCGAACAGTTGCTTTCGGGTGAGAGGCCGTTTCCGTGTGGGGGCGGGAGCGGAAGGTGCAGCAATGATGTCCTCGAGCGCGCCCGCGGCGAGATGTTCAGAAATATCGATTGTCCGCTCGGAATGCACTGATTTCGCCTGTTTCCCGCTCAACTGAGCTCCTCATTTGACGGACATTGCCCGCTAGTTGCAAGGCGATCTTCCGCCACTCCCCGGTAATCTCGACGGCGATCTTGATGCTCGTCGTCGTGGGCATCATCATGATGGTGATGGTGATGGTGGTGGTGCTGCTGCTGCTGCTGCTGCTGTCCATCAGGATGACAGCGATGGTGGTCCATCGAGCGCGCCGCGCGGATTATGGGGTTGGTGCTGCCGCGGCCTCCGGGATTTCGGCTTGGACTTCACCAGCCTTCAGTCTTCGCGGCGGTGGAGGTTCGAGCCGTGCGCAGTCGGCCACAAATTGCGCGAACGGTGTGATGTCGCCTTGGACGCTCGCCGTCTCCAGCGCCTCCATGTACTCGTTGCGTCGGTCGACGGGAATGATTGTCCAAGGATATCCGCCTTCTGAAAGCATGACATTCATTAGGAAACGCCCTGAGCGACCGTTGCCGTCCGGAAGAGGGTGGATGAATGTGAACAGGAAATGTCCGAGCACGGCGCGAACCCTCGGATCCTTCTCCTCTTGGAGGCATTCGAAGAATGTCTCCATTGCGTCTGGCAAGGATTCCCAGGCTGTTGGTGAGTGTCCGGAATTTTTGATGAAGATGAAGTGTTGGCGGTAACCAGACAGACGGTCGGCTTTGAGGAGACCCGCCGTGACAGATGGCTGAAACAGAGCACGAAACCATTTGAGATGGTCTTCTTCGACGACCGTCGCCGCGTCTGCACCCTCCAAGACCCGCCGAACCGATTTCACAGCCTCGTCGAAGGCCAATTGGTAGCCTTTGGCCGCCATAGCGTCGGTTTGCTTCTTGTCACCTTCGTTTGTTTCGGGGCTCCATTGGCCCTTTTTGACTCGTTCGATGAGCTCTTCGCTGACTGAGTATCCTTCGATGGATAGCGAGTGGTAGGCGTCCGACGTGTAGCGCTCGTTGACCGCATCGATGTAGGCGTCGATGTCCTCAACCTTGCTGGGTTCGGCGGTGAAGACGGCAAGAACGGACTCCCGCATCTGAGCCCACATCAGACGTACCCGTGTGACGACCGGCGCGACGGGTTTGCCGGCGCCCAGATTGATTTCGACAACGCCTTGGAAGGGATCTGCTTCTTCGCGGACCTGGTAGTCGGCACTTTTCATGGTGGCGACAATCTCGTCCGCAATGGCTGGCTTGCCCAACTGGCGGTACGCGCCTGCGATTCTGCCGGCTGCGGTGGTTTTTCCGTCTCCGAGCAGAACTTTGAGGATGGACGAGCGGTCACGGATCGAGCCGAGCAGGGCGACCATGTCCGTTTTGTTGGTGCTCCAGAAGTTTGGGGCGGCGTCGCATATCGCTTCCACGGTCGGATATACGCGCATGCCCGCAACGTCTGCAGGAGCTGCAGTCGGAATCTTGGTTTTGTAGGTAAAAATAGAGGTTTCGTGCGGAAGCTTGACCGTAAGGTTGTTTGCGTTTGGCGCCTGGACGACGATCTGAGCTGGAACGTTCATGTTGCCGGCCAACAGGGGAATGGTGTTCTCGGGGGAGAGTACCCATTCTTTCCCGAAGCGCTCGTCGAGGTAGTTTCGGCAAAATTCCCAGTAGGACGTGTACCAGGATGTACTGTCGCCGGTGCGCTCGTCGGGGCGCGCCAGCATCAGCCATCCGTTCATGACCTCTTTGAGGAACCCGTTTTTTACAAGCCGCTCGCGATCCGTGCGTCCGATCTCCGCCGTTTTAAAAACGCGTCGGGTCCCGTCGCCCGTCAGCTTTTTGAGTGCGGATAGCGATTCTGCCAGCTTTTCATTTGGATCAGCCATGGATGGATCCGTTCTCAGTGATGCAACTTATGGTGTTCTACAATTGTTTAATGTTGTGAAGATACAATTATTTTGCGCGGGGAAACAGCAATTAGTTTGTGTTGTAAGATCGCGATTATTTCATGTTGTTCAAAGACAATTACTTTTTGCTGAGAAAAAACAATTGATTTATGCGCTTTGAAATACCGCAATAAATGCGGCCGTTATTGCCAGGAAGCACAAGAAAACAGTGTTCCAATTGAGTTTCCAAACTCGCAGCCAGATTACCCAGGAGTAGGAAGGTCGGGTCGTGAAGAGGATCCACTGTCGAACGATGGTATGGGCTTCCCGTTAGCTACCGCTTTAATGACCTTGGCAAGTCCGCGCCAATCTTGCGGGAGCTCATCCAGACGGAACGCGCGGCATAAAGAAGTCCGCACCTCTGATCTTTCCAGAAAGTGCATCTGTTGCTCTTCCGATAGCAACCAAAAAGCCGTCTCTGCCAACGTCCGAAGGACCTCCGTTTCGGCAGATGAGTTCCGGGAGACTGCAGCGACCAGCGACTTGCCCGTGACACCGCGTCCTGGGAGATCGTTTTCCCGTGGACCGGTCAAAGCAAATTCGAAGAGCGCGACGAGCGCCGCTTCGTCGCGGGGCTGCATTTTACTAATACGCAAGCGGGTCTGATCTGCCACGTCCTCCGCGTCATCCAGAAAGACGCTTCGCCAAGGGAGGGATGCCAAACGTTGATCGACAGGCTGTCCGAGGCCCGAGGGCAGCGTGCCGCTAGTCAGCCACAGCAAATTGACGCTGTAGGCAGTGGCGTAAGCCTTTGCAAACCGCCGATCGAACGGTTCCTTGGCGTTTTCATGCAGCTTGATGAGATCGGTATGGACACCCCACTTCAATTCAGGATCGTAATGGGTGTGCCCCCTCAGACGCGCTGCGAATTTGAGCCGCCAAGCACGTTCCGCATGTTGCCATTCCAGATCGGTTTTCCGCGCCAGCCTGGTGAAATAGTTTCGTGTGGTTCTGACCGATGGATTTGCCGCACGTTCTTGGACTTCGGCGCCCTTCTTTCGGGACGGCTGTACCGGAGACATCCGCTCCTTCAACTCTTTGATCCTAGCTTCGATCGCATCCTGCTCGGTGGGGTCAAATCTCCGTTTGCTAAGGAGTTCGTCGATTTCGATGTCGAAAACGGATGAGATCAGTTCGGCGTATTCAAAAGTGACCGGTATCTCGCCTTGCTCCATTCGGAAGTAGATGAGCGGATCCCAGCCGAAGTTTGCCGAGGCCAAGTCGGCGGTGAGAAAGCCCGCGCGCAGTCGAGCTTCTTCAAGAAGCGCTGCACTTCTCACATTTCCGCCGCTGTCGGCCATCCATCATCTCCTTGGACGGCATTCGACTCCGAGGATCAGAAAGTTGCAAACACGAACGAAGGAAATTTTCCACCGCGCATCGAAATTTGCCGGCCGCTACGCCAAAGGCTCGAGATCTGATGTCGCGAACTCGGAGGAACGAGGCGGTCTCGTCTGGCGCATCGGGAAAACGGGAGGGCGCTTCGGAGAAAGCCAAAACAGCATCAAAACGTACCGACAACGAGAAGAAAAGGCAGGTGGTAACGGTGCCGGTCTTAGCTGTCAAAGGCAACAAACGCTGAAGCGTCGCTACCGCCCACCTGATTTCCCGATGTGTCAGGGGTAGGACGCGCAGATGAAATCAGTTCGGCGGTAGTCAGCCATTAAGTCGAATCGCCGACATCGTGCCTTGTTTGGGGGGGGGGCGATGGACCACAGCGTCGATGTCACGGGGTGGTGGATCAGGGAGGTTATCGGCCAAGCTGATCGACTAATTTTGGTCGTGCAGCGGGATGGTCCGTATGCGGTTCGAGCAAAGGACGCGGCATCGGCGGCGGTAGCCGCGCGAATAGCGGCCGACAAAGCCGTCCGCCAGGCAAGTCGAAGGAGGAAAGCTGCAACGCGGAGCGCGCGGGACCTCCTGGAGGCCTCTCTCAAAGAAGCGCGGAAATTCAGGAGAATCGCCGCCAAAAGCGTGGATGTAGCGAGAAAAGAGTTGCGCGTCGCCAAGGCCGCTTCGATTCAGAAAGCGGACGGCAAGCGCGTCCGCGAGAAGATAGCCGTGTTGGAACGCGAGGAGGCAATCCTGGCCAGGTGGAAGGCGGCTCCGCGCATTGCCGCAGAGATCTGTAAAGCCAGCATAGCCGAAGCAGAGCAGGAGGAGGCTGCAGCGAACAAAGAGGCGCGGGCAAGTGTCCGGGAGGCAGAAGCCGCAGCCGCGAGGGCTCTCGAGAAGTGCAGGAAAATCGAAGGTCTCGATGATGCCGCCGATCATACGTGCCCAAAATGTCGCAGCCAAAGCGTGCGCGACGGTTTCAGGCCTGCGGATTACTGCGGGCTGCCAGCGAGCGATCCGCGCCGCCGAGACGCCGATCCACCAGTGACAATTCCAGTGACTGTTCGGGCAATGAGACAGCGCTACAAATGCCGAAGATGCCGACACCCCTTCCTCGAAGAGGTACCTGACATCGATGAGGATCACAGCATTACGGCAGTGGCCTTGGACCACATCATGACCATGCTGCTTCGTCAGGCCAGCAATAGAAAGATAGCGTTGGAACTCGGCATCGACGACACGACCGTTGGTGGGATCGTGAACGCAAGATTTCCCGAATTGGCGAGGCTGAAGAAGATCATCCCTCGTCCAATCATGCTGCGGATCTCGACTGTTATTTTGGAGGGTAAGCCAAGGACCATCCTGGTCGATGCAGGGAATCTCGTCGTGATGGACGTGCTGCCGGATGCTGGTGTCGGATCGCTGTCCAAAAAATTGCAACGACTGACCCGACGGGACAGGATATCGATCATCGCGATGGACCTCGACCCTCGTCACAAGAAAGTGGTGCGGAGTATCTTTGGACCCGTCGCAAGCACCATTGCAGATGAAAGCCGCTTCGTGGAGCGGGCCGAACAGGTGCTGAAAACATTTCGGCGGGCTGCAAGCGTGGTCGAGGGGGCGCAAAAGAGTGAAGGTACCGCGAGCCGGGTTGCTGCCGCCGAAATGGCCGTGAAGCGATTCATCGAAATTTATGAGCGCACCACCGTGATATCGGCCAACGCTGCTCTCAATCGGTGGCTATCGGGACTTTCACTACAGACGCGATCAGATTTGCAGCCTCTGGTGGATGCGATTCACGCATTTATGGGGGAGATGATGCGGTCCTTCCGAACGAGCGTTCCGAGACAGAACCTCCTATATCTGCATGAAGCTTTGAAGGGCGTCGAGAGGAGGTTTCGGGACGAACCGTTCGACTTCGCACGCCAGCGCCTCAGGGATCAGGAAGCCGAACTCAGCGCTCCGAACGGTTTCGACCGCTGTCATAGCTGCCGGAACGAGTTCGGCCGGCGCGAGACTTCGGCCACTTTTTCGGTGCCGAATGAGCTCATGAGCCGGGCTAGACCGTATATGGTTAGGATGTGCGAGCCCTGTCGCATCAAATCGCTGGAACGTCTCAGGAGTTGGCCCGCGAGGTGGGCGGGCATTGTCGCAGAGCGCGGTTAAGATAGTGTGCGCACGAAAATGCTAGGTTTTCTTTGTCCAGAATACGGTGCTGTGATTGTTGAGGTACCCACTATCGTCGGTTTTGGCAGCGAAAGATGCGGGGATGGCCCCGCCATCGCCGCCGTCCTTGAAGTAATCTCTTACTGAATAGAGCGCACCTCTCATTAGGTGTTCCCAGGTATCGGACAGATGCCTCTGCTCTTCCTCCTGCTGCTTGCGCGCGCTGAGCTTGCGTTCTGGAGCGAGAAGTCGATGCCTCGCGAACGGATCTACGTCGTGAGTGAACGTGACGCTTCCGCGTTTCCAATCGTCG
This sequence comes from Tardiphaga sp., assembly GCA_030147505.1. GTDB lineage: Bacteria > Pseudomonadota > Alphaproteobacteria > Rhizobiales > Xanthobacteraceae > Tardiphaga. The sequence goes on along the minus strand of JASBVG010000031.1, from coordinate 44,696 downwards.
TCGGCCGTCTTCCGCCACCGGAAACTAACTGTGGCGGTGAGCCTCTGGCCGAAGCGGTAAGGAGGCGTCAATTCGCCTTGGACGTAGAAGACGTCTTCATCCTGCATTTCCTCTTCGATGCGTCGTTGCATGGATCGCACACTGAAGCTCAGCTCATGTTTGACGCTACGCAGATAGCTGGCGGTCTGGTCCCGTTTTTGTGATGATCTGGCTTCGCGGTGGCTCGATAGCGCCCGTTCGAAAGCGAGCAAGCGGCTGGCGACGTAGCTGCCGCAGGAACCAAGTTTCAGCTTGTTGAGACACCCCGATCGTCCTTCTTCGACCGCCTTTTCGAGAAGTTCGTCCAGCTCGCCGAGATCGACAGCAGAAAGCGCCGCCCGCTCGTGGTGAGGCACATAAATATCCATCGTTCCCGCCCTTTCTCGTGATTCGAGGCAGCCAGATCAAACGAAAGCCCCGCTGCTAAGCGGGGCTTGGGATACGAAGTTGGGGAGTACGCGAGGTCCGGAGAAAAGGACGTCCACGTAAAGGTCACCCGAGACTGTCAAACGCGGACAGAAAAGTATGCGGGGCGGACAATTTATGCCGACCCCACAGTCTTGCTTTGGTATTAAGAGCAGCCTGTCGTCGAGCCACACGTATCGCACTTCATACACGTGCCATTCCGCACCAGCGTGAAGTTCGAGCACTCGCCGCACATGTCGCCTTCATAGCCCTTGGCCTTGGCTTCTGCGCGGCGCTCCGCCTTGGTGGGTGCAGTCGCCGCAGCCGTGCCGGCCTTGCTCCAGGCCTGCGCCTCGAGCTTTTCGGTCGGCGAGAGTGCAACCGTCGGCTCGGCAGTCTTCAGCGCCACGGCGCCTTCGACATTGTCGCCGGTGCGGCCACCGGCAAAGGCGGTGACGCGGCTGCCGCCGGCGGGGGCGCTGTCATTGTTCGACGAGACGGCGGTGGCGCCGCCGCGCATGACGACGAGATTGTCGGTGCGCGAACGCGTCAGGCCGCGCGAGACATATTTGCTCGCTTCATCCGGCGCCTTGCCTTCTTCCTCGCCCTTGCCCAGCGCATCGAAGCCGGTTTCGGAGAGATCGACATGGCCGAGATCGAAACGCGACATGTAGGAGACCGCGAGTTCGCGGAACACGTAGTCGAGGATCGAGGTCGCGAACTTGATCGAGTCGTTGCCCTGCACCGGGCCCGCGGGTTCGAAGCGGGTGAAGGTGAAGGCGTCGACATATTCTTCCAGCGGTACGCCGTACTGCAGACCGAGGGAAACGGCGATGGCGAAATTGTTGATGAAGGAGCGGAGCGCTGCGCCTTCCTTGTGCATGTCGATAAAAATTTCGCCGAGGCGGCCGTCATCATATTCGCCGGTGCGCAGATAGACCTTGTGGCCACCGACCACGGCCTTCTGGGTGTAGCCCTTGCGGCGGTCCGGCATTTTTTCACGCTCGCGCATGACAACGATACGCTCGACCAGGCGCTCGACAACCTTCTCGGAGATCGCGGCGGTGCGGGCCGCCATCGGCTTCTCCATCAGGGTCTCGATGGCATCCTCTTCCTCGTCCTCATCGCTGATGAGCTGCGAGTTGAGCGGCTGCGACAGTTTTGAGCCATCGCGATAGAGCGCGTTGGCCTTCAGCGCCAGCTTCCAGGACAGGAGGTAGGCGGACTTGCAGTCCTCCACCGTGGCGTCGTTCGGCATGTTGATGGTCTTGGAGATCGCACCCGAGATGAAGGGCTGCGACGCCGCCATCATGCGGATGTGGCTTTCCACCGAGAGATAGCGCTTGCCGATCTTGCCGCACGGGTTCGCACAGTCGAACACGGCGTAATGTTCGGCCTTCAGATGCGGGGCACCTTCCACCGTCATCGCGCCGCAGATGTGCACGTTGGCAGCTTCGATCTCGCGCTTGGTGAAGCCGAGGGCAGCGAGCAGGTCAAAACCCGGCGCCGCGATGGCTTCGGCTTCGATCTTCAGCGTGTCGCGGAGGAAGTCTTCGCCAAAGGTCCACTTGTTGAAGGCGAACTTGATGTCGAAGGCGGTCGGCAGGGCCTTCTCGACCTTGGCGAGCGCTTCATCGGTAAAGCCCTTGGCCTTCAGCGTCGAGGCATTGATGCCCGGCGCGTTGGACAGCGAACCGTGACCGACGGCATAGGCCTCGATCTCGGCGATCTCGCTTTCGCGATAGCCGAGCACGCGGAGGGCGGCCGGGACGGCGCGGTTGATGATCTTCCAGTAGCCGCCACCGGCGAGCTTCTTGAACTTCACCAGCGCGAAATCAGGCTCGATGCCGGTGGTGTCGCAATCCATGACGAGACCAATGGTGCCGGTGGGGGCGACCACGGTGGTCTGGGCGTTGCGATAGCCGTTGGTCTCGCCGAGTTCGAGCGCGCGGTCCCAGGCCAGCTTGGCGCGGGTGACGATGTCGGACTGCGGGCAAGAGGCATGGTCGAGCGCGACCGGATCGACGGCGAGCTTCTCATAGCCATGGGTGTCGCCATGGGCGGCACGGCGATGGTTGCGGATGACGCGCAGCATATGCGCGGCGTTCTTCTTGTAGCCCGGGAACGGGCCGAGTTCGCCGGCCATTTCGGCCGAGGTCGCATAAGCCACGCCGGTCATGACCGCGGTGAGGGCGCCGCACAGCGCGCGACCTTCCTTCGAGTCATAGGGCAGGCCCATGGTCATCAGCAGGCCGCCGATATTGGCATAGCCGAGGCCGAGGGTGCGGAATTCGTAGGACAGCTCCGCGATCGGCTTCGACGGGAACTGGGCCATCATCACCGAGATTTCGAGCACCACGGTCCAGAGACGGCACAGATGCTCATAGGCTTCGATGTCGAAACGCTTGGAGGCAGTGTCGTAGAAGGTGAGCAGGTTGGCGGAGGCGAGGTTGCACGCCGTGTCGTCCAGGAACATGTATTCCGAGCACGGATTGGACGCGCGGATATCGCCCGACGACTTGCAGGTGTGCCAGTCGTTCATGGTGGTGTTGAAGTGCAGGCCGGGATCGGCCGAAGCCCAGGCGGCGTGGCCGATCTTCTCCCAGAGGTCGCGGGCCTTGATGGTCTTGGTGACCTTGCCGTTGGTGCGGCCGATCAGATCCCAGTTGCCGTCGGTTTCGACGGCGCGCAGGAAGTCGTCCTTCAGCGAGACCGAATTGTTCGAGTTCTGGCCGGCGACGGTGAGATAGGCTTCGCTATCCCAGTCGGTGTCGTAGATGTCGAACTGGATGTCCTTGTAGCCCTGCTTGGCGAACTGGATGACGCGCTTGATCATGTTGTCCGAGACCAGCGAGCGGCGCGCGAGCTTGATCTCGCGGCGCAAAGCCGGGTTCTTCTCGGGATCGAAGCAGTCGTCGCCCGAACCCTGGCAATTCACGCAGGCCTTCATGATGGCCTTGAGGTGCTTCTGGTTCATCTTCGAACCGGTGACGAGGGCGGCGACCTTCTGCTCTTCCTTCACCTTCCAGTCGATATAGGTCTCGATATCCGGATGATCGGCATCGACCACCACCATCTTCGCCGCGCGGCGCGTGGTGCCGCCCGACTTGATGGCGCCAGCGGCGCGGTCGCCGATTTTGAGGAAGCTCATGAGGCCCGACGAGCGACCGCCACCCGAGAGCTTCTCGCCTTCGCCGCGCAGGCGCGAGAAGTTGGAGCCGGTGCCGGAGCCATACTTGAACAGACGGGCTTCACGCACCCACAGGTCCATGATGCCGCCTTCATTGACCAGATCGTCCTCGACGCCCTGGATGAAGCAGGCATGCGGCTGCGGATGTTCGTAGGACGACTTCGACTTGGTGAGCTTGCCGGTCTTCCAGTCCACATAATAGTGGCCCTGGCCGGGACCATCGACGCCGTAAGCCCAGTGCAGGCCGGTGTTGAACCACTGTGGCGAGTTTGGCGCGACCATCTGCTTGGCGAGCATGTAGCGCAGCTCGTCATGGAAAGCGTGGGCGTCGGTCTCGGAGGTGAAGTAGCCGCCCTTCCAGCCCCAATAGGTCCAGCAGCCGGCGAGGCGATCGAACACCTGCTTGGCCGAGAGCTCGCCGATGAAGCGCTCATTCTCGGGCAGGGTGTTGAGGGCATCGGTGTCGGGCACCGAGCGCCACAGCCATGACGGCACGGTCTCTTCCTCGACCTTCTTCAGGCGAGCGGCCACACCGGCCTTGCGGAAATACTTCTGCGCAAGCACGTCGGACGCAACCTGCGACCACGACTCCGGGACCTCGACATTGTCGGCCTTGAACACGACCGAGCCATCCGGGTTGCGGATTTCGGAGGTGGTCAGCCGGAAGTCGATCCCGGCATAGGGCGACTGTCCTTCGGTGGTGTAGCGGCGTGTGATCTGCATCGTCGTCGTGCCCCGTCTTGCGCCCGACACCACATCTGGTGGGTCGGTGATTTCTGTTTACGGTCTCAAGGTTGCCGCAAGGCTGCCTCAAGATTGCCGCAGGATTTCCCGGTGAAACCGGTCCTTTTGTCTCTGTTCTGGAGCATGCAAAGGCCATTTTCGGCCGCCCGGAACTGCCGGGTTCATGCTTCCCGGACCAAGCGTTGCCGCCCGATCCTAACGCCTCAACGCGTGGTTCGAGCCGGTTTTTCCGGCTCTTTTTGCTGCTCCGAAGCTCTGGTTTTCAGGGCACGGTTCCCCGATCCCCGTCGGCCTGCTGGAGCGACGAAGCGATCAGTCTGGGACCCGTTTTGGGAGCGTCCGGCGGGACGAAAGACTGCTCGCGCCGAACAATCGAAAACTAGGCCAAACCGATCTTCTCCGTCAAGGATTAGTGACGGTTCCTGAATCAAATACTAAATATGGTGGAAAGGGTGGATAACCAGGGGGCTGAGCCACGCCCTGATCGGTGCCAACTATCGGTGAGTCCTCATGGAATCCAAAGCCGAAAATTTTTTGCAATGTGTCGGCATAAGGCTCCATGCCCGCTGTTCACAGGCAGGCTGAGTGTTGCATTTCGGCATTGCATTGCGATGACCCACAGGCTTGCGGCAGCCGGATAGGCGGTTCCCACGACTGGCGGTGGTCGGAACCCATAAATGCGCGCATGGTGACGCCGAATCCCCGCCGGAAATGCCCTTCATGTCTGCCCAGAACTCCACAGATTCGCGCCCGCGATTCGCGTCGCTCGGTCTCCTGTTTCTCGTCGTCACCTCGATCGGGTGGGGCTTCAACTGGCCGATGACCAAGCTCATGCTCACGGAATGGCCGCCGCTGACCGGCCGCGGCGCTGCCGGCGTGATTGGCGGTTTGGTGCTAGCTGCGCTCGCGCTGGTGCGCGGCGAGAGCCTGCGCGTCCCGGCGGGACAGTGGGGGCGCCTGACCGTGCTGGCGCTGCTCAATGTGTTCGGCTGGATGGCGCTGATGAGCCTGGCGCTGCTCTGGCTGCCAGCCGGCGAAGCCGCTGTCATCGCCTATACGATGCCGATCTGGGCGGCCGTGCTGGCCTGGCAGATCCTTGGCGAGCATCTCTCGTTCCGGCGCATCGTGGCGATGCTCATGGCCTTTGCCGGCATCGCCGCGCTGATGGCTGGCGATGGCGTCCACATCACGCAGGAAAAACTGCTCGGCCTCGTCATGGCCATCACCGGCGCCTTCGGCTTTGCCGGCGGCACGGTGCTGGGCAAGAAATATCCGCTCCAGATGCCGCTGCTCGCATCGGCCGGCTGGCAGATCGTGCTTGGCAGTTTTCCGGTGCTGCTGATCGGCCTCGTGTTCGAGGCGCCGCATCCGCAGCCGCTGACTTACATCGGCTGGGTCACCTTCGCTTATGTCGGGCTGATCGGCTTCTGCCTCGCTTATGTCTGCTGGTTCGCGGCGCTGACCTTGTTGCCAGCCTCGGTCGCGGCGATCGGCACCATGGCCGTGCCGGTGATCGGCGTCGTCGGATCGTCCTTCATGCTGGACGAGCCGCTCGGCATCGTGCAGATCGCAGCACTCAGTTTCACACTCGCAGGCGTGGCGCTGGCGACGAAGAGCTAGGTGCTCGCTGGCAGTGACAACACGCGGAGGTGCTGATCGAATATGGAGCGGTTATCACTATGATAATCGCCCCATATAAACGGATTCAGCTCACTACGTCGATGCCGCCAGCGGTACCTTGACGGTGAAATGCGAACCGCGCGCGAGGTCGGATTTCAATGCGATCTCGTGTCCCAGTGCTTCCGCCGTTCGGCGGACGATGGACAGGCCGAGGCCGAGGCCTTCGCTGTCGGGATTGATCTGATGGAACGCTTCGAAGATCGATGAGAGCTGTTCGCTCGGGATGCCCGATCCGGTATCCAGCACCTCGATGCTCACGGCGTTGTCGCGCTTGCGGCTGCCGACCAGCACGCGGCCGTGATCGGTATATTTGATCGCATTGCCGACGAGGTTGCCGAGGATCGCGCGCAGCATGCCGGGATCGCTGACGATCTGCGCTTTGCTGGGCAAAACGGTGAGGTCGAGCCCCTTGGCTTCGGCGTGCAGGCGCCAGTTAACGAGGATGGAGTCGAAAACGTCCTGAAGCGGAAAAGCGTGCAGGCTCGGTGCGCCAAGGCCGGCGCCTAGCACGGATGTCTCGGCGAGGCGGTCGAGTTCTTCCGCCATCCGCATGCCGGCATCGATGGCGTAGCCAAGCCGCTCGCGATCCTTTTCGTCGGTCAGCTTGTTGCGGATGCGGTCGATGGCCATTACCATCACCTGCAGCGGCTGCTTGAGATCGTGACCGGCCACCGCCATCAGGCGGCTGATATTGCGCTGGAGTCGGTCGGCGAGCACCAGCGCGCGGCGGAATTCCATTTGCGCCATCACCTGGCGGGCAAGGGCTGAGAGCACTTCACGCTGTTCAGGCGAGAGCACGCGGGGCTTGTCGTCGAGCACGCAGACTGTGCCGAGCGGCAGACCATCCGGCGTGCGCAGCAATGCGCCTGCATAGAAGCGGACGTGCGGTTCGCCGGTCACCAACGGATTGCAGTTGAAACGGGCGTCCTTGGTGACGTCCTCGACTTCGAGAAAACTGTGTTCGAGAATCGCGTGCGCGCAGATCGATTGCTCCATCGGCGTCTGACGCACGCCGAGCCCGATCTCCGACTTGAACCATTGCCGACCGTCATCGACCAGGCTGATGATCGAAATCGGCGTCTGGCAGACATAGCTGGCGATCTTGGTAATGTCGTCGAACGAGGGCTCGGTGCCCGTATCGAGGATGCCATAGGACCGCAGCGCCTTCAGCCGTTCGGTTTCGTTCGGATGCAGTGCTGCGACCTTGGGCTTGTCTGAGACGTCCACTGAAACTACCCACACCGGCTCTGAACGAAGGCGATCTGTGGATCGCGGCACAGACGCGTGAGTTCCACCGGAGTGTCCGCGCGCTGTCGTCGGCCAGTCTTAGATGTTGTGCCAATCAGCGCAACCGGAAACGACAAAGGGCGACGCCAAGCGCCGCCCTCGATCAACATTGCTCAATCCGTTACGGGCAAGCGTGGCGCTGGCCGTCATAGCCGAGATACGTGCCGGTCCGTACGTTGTACGACTTGTAGGTGCGGATGCAGTAGTCCACATCGCCGCCGCTGCTCGACGGCGCGACCTCTACGACATCGGGAGCATCGTCGTCATAGTAGCCGTAGCTGCTGCCGTAATATGGGCTGCCACCGTAATAGCCGTAGCCACCATAATAGCTGTTTGCGGCGATGCCGCTGCCGATAATCGCGCCGGCCGCAAATCCCGGACCAAACCCGCCGCCGCGCCAGCCACCGCCGCGCCAGCCGCCTCCGTGCCAGCCACCGCCGCCGAAGCGCGGGCCTCCACCATGCCAGCCTCCACCGCCGCCACCGAAACGCGGCCCTCCGCCGCCACCGACCACGGCACCCCCGCCGGGGCCACCGACGACGACGCGCTTCTCGATGGCGAAGCTTGGCGTTGCCATGCTGGGAATCGCCACCGCCGCGAGTGCAGCAACACTCAGGATCTTCAAACCAGTCATCGTCTTCTCCTATCTGGATATGTTCCCAACAGTCTGGCGCGGGCCATGTTCCGTCGTCTCACCGCATATCTGCAGGCCATCTCACGCCTTGCCCGATGTACGGGGCATGAACAAAACGGTGTCTGGCCTGCCACTTAGATGGCATCGCGGATCGAATGCGGGAAAGTGGTTTCACGAACAGTTGCGAGCGGCGATGCGTCGCGCCAGCAACTGGACATTTGGCCGGCCGGATGGCATCAACGACCCCGACGATGTCCTTGGAACGGCTCAAAAATGAAACAGTTTCTGCTGAAATTCTTCACCTGGTGGAGCGGATCGACCTTCGGGACCGATCTGTGGACCAGCCGATTCGGCGAACTGGTGGGCACCGACGAGCAGGGCAACCGCTATTACCGCACCAAGGGCGGCAAGATCGACCCGACCCTCGGCTTCGAACGCCGCTGGGTAATCTACAATGGTTATGCCGAGGCAAGCCGCATTCCCACCGGCTGGCATGGCTGGATCCACCACACCACCGATGTGGCGCCGAGCGAGACCTCGTATACGCCGCGCGAATGGCAGAAACCGCATCAGCCCAATCTCACCGGCACCCCGGCCGCGTATCGCCCCTCGGGCTCGACGCTCGCTTCGGGCCGTCGTCCGAAGGCCACCGGCGATTATCAGGCCTGGACACCGGGCTCGTAATCGCGATTTCCGAATTTGAAAAAGCCGCGCATGGCGACATGCGCGGCTTTTTTTGTCGGGAACGGCGATGCGCACGCTTATGAACCCAGCCGCTCCGCTGCGCGCTTCACCTTGGCTTCGCGTTGCTTCCAGCCTCCGGCGCGCTCGGTGAGACCGGCCACTACATCCGTCGGCGCAGTCTCAGGCGAGCCGGCGTTGAAGGGCGGTGCCGGATTGTATTCGATGCCGAGTTGGATCATCTCGGCGGTTCGACGGTCGAAAATGATCGAGACGAGTGTCAGCGCGAAATCGATGCCGGCGGTGACGCCGCCGCCGGTGACGCGGTTGCGATCGACGCAGACGCGCGATGTGTCGAGTGTCGCGCCGAACAGCGGCAGGAACGGCCGCGCCGACCAGTGCGTCGCTGCACGATAGCCCTTCAACAAACCTGCCGCGCCCAGCACCAGCGCGCCCGTGCAGACCGACGTGACATAGCGGGCGTTCGCGGCCTGCTGTTGCAGGAAAGCAAGTGTCTCCTCGTCGAGCATTGCATCGTCGGCACCGGCGCCGCCGGGTACGCAGATCACATCCAGCAGCGGGCAATCCGCAAAGGTCGTGGTCGGCAGGAATGTCAGCACGGTGTCGCTGGTGAGCGGTTCGATGCGCTTCCACAGCAGATGCACTTCGGCGCCCGGCACGCGCGACAGCACCTGCAGAGGGCCGGTGAAATCGAGCTGGGTGACGTTGGGGAACAGCACGAAGCCGATCCGAAGCACTGCTGTCATGGCGATCTCCTCTGTCGGCCCGTGTGCGAGACTTGACCTCAACAGCGTGGCATGTTGGCCTGATGTCCGAAATGACAAATATCCCTCGTTATCTGACATGACGCTACGCGGCATCCATCATGATTGGCATTCTGGTCTTTCCGAAGTTTCAGCTCCTCGATGCCGCCGGCCCCATTTCGGCCTTCGAGATCGCCGGCAGGATCGCCGGTGACGCGCCGGCGATCCGGGTGATTGCGCGCGATGCCGGCGAGGTCGCCAGTTCATCGGGCGTGGCGCTGATGGCGCGCGGGTTGCGATCTGTGTCCGGACTTGAAACCCTGATCGTCGTGGGCGGCGAGGGCGTGCGCATGGCGGCATCCTGTCCGCGCGTTCAGGCTTTTGTCCGCAGAGCGGTACGGCGCGGTTGCCGCGTCGCCAGCGTGTGTTCGGGCGCCTATGTGCTGGCGGAATCCGGCGTTCTCGATGACCGCCAGGCGACGACCCATTGGCGTCACACGCGCCATTTTCTGGCTGCCTATCCGCGCGTGAAGCTCGCGCCGGATCGGATCTTCGCCCGCGACGGCAATATCTGGAGTTCGGCGGGCATCAGCGCCGGCATCGATCTCGCTTTGGCGATGATCGGCGAGGATTACGGCGAGGAAATCGCGCAGGCCGCGGCGCGGCAGCTTGTGCTGTATTATCGCCGCAGCGGCGGTCAGTCGCAGTTCTCGTCGCTGCTCGAGTTGAAAGCGCCGACCGGCCGTTTTGCGGCGCTGCTCGGCTGGGCGCGCGAACATCTCGATCAACCGCTTACCGTGGACAGGCTGGCCGAGCAGGCCGGGATGAGTGCGCGGCACTTCGCGCGCGCCTTCATCGCGGAGACCGGTGCAACGCCGTCGAAGGCAATCGAACGGCTGCGTGTCGATGTGGCCAAGCAGCGGGTTCAGGAGTCTGGCGAAGCCATCGAGCTGATCGCGCGATCGGCGGGCTTCGGCGATCCTGAACGCATGCGTCGCGCCTTCATCCGCAGCTTCGGCCAGCCGCCGCAGGCCATGCGGCGGACGGCACGAGGCGCATGATGCCGAGCCGTAATGACACGGCATCTTGCTACGAGCGGCTTATAGCGACTTCAGCCAATCGCCGATGTCGCGTAGCGCCTCATTCGCCTTCGGCAGGATCTTGCCCATGGTGATGAAGCCGTGGAACTGGCCGGGATAGTTCTTGTAGGTCACCGCCACGCCGGCATCGGCGAGCCGCTTCCCATATTCATTGCCCTCGTCGCGCAGCGGATCGGCACCGGCGATGAGCACATAGGCGGGCGGCAGGCCCTTCAGGTCCTCCACCCGCGCTGGTGACGCACGCCAGTTGTCGATATCGACAGGACTGTTCAGATAGTGGTCGGCAAACCAGCGGATGACGTTGTGCGTCAGAAGACAGCTCGTTTCCGGCTCATGATGCGATGGATGGCTCATGCGGAAGTCGGTGGCGGGATAGATCAGCATCTGGCCGGCGAGCTTCGGCCCGCGATTGTCGCGCGCATCGATGGCGACGATGGCGGAGAGATTGCCGCCGGCGCTGTCGCCGCCGACGAACAGGTGCCGCGCATCGATATTGAGCTGCACCGCATTGTCCGCGATCCAGCGCGTGGCCGCGATGGCGTCGTCGATGGCGGCTGGAAACTTGTGTTCGGGGGCGAGGCGGTAATCGACGGATATCACCAGCATCTCGCCTTCATGAGCGAGGAAGCGGCAGACCACGTCATGGCTGTCGAGATCGCCGATCACCCAGCCGCCGCCATGGAAGAACACCATAGAGGGCGAGAGGCCGTCCCGCTGCCGCAGCGTCTTCGGCGTGTAGAGGCGGGCGGGGATCGCACCTGCTGGGCCGGGTATGGTGAGTGCCGTCACCGAGGCAAGTTCCGGTGATTCGGGATTGGCAACCGGACGGGCCTTGAGATACCACTCGCGCGCTTCCGGCGGCGTCAGCGTTTCATAGGGCGGACGGCCGGCATCGCGAAAAACATTGAGGACGGCATTCGCATCGGGATCGAGAACGACGGGCATGATTGGCTCTTGCTTGTTGTTGATTATGCTGAGGTACGGCCGCCATCGACGGTGTAGGCGGAGCCGGTGACGTAGCTCGCGTCGTCCGAGGCGAGGAAGGCGACAATGGGCGCGACCTCCCTTGCCAGGCCGAGACGCCGCTGCGGCACGCGATCGACGACTTTCTCCACAGGTGCGGGCGAACCGCGTCCGACGCGGGCATCCACGATCGCCGACAACATGCGGCTGTCGATCAGGCCCGGGCAAACGCAGTTCACGCGTATATTGGTGCCGGTGCATTCCTGTGCAGCGCTCTTGGTCAGGCCGATCACCGCATGCTTGCTGGCGCTGTAGACGGCGACCTCCGCAGAGCCGATCAGGCCGGCGATGGAGGCGGTGTTGATGATGGAGCCGCGATCCTGCTTCAGCATCACCGGCAGCACATGCTTCATGCCGAGGAACACGCCGACGACATTGACGTCGAGCACCTTGCGGAAATCGGCGAGGGAGGCCTTCACGATCGGTGTGATCGTCCCTTCGATGCCGGCATTGTTGTAGAAAATGTCAATGGTACCGAAGCGCTTCACGGCGGCGGCCACATAGCCGATCACATCTTCCTCGCTGGTGACGTCGGCGGTCACGGCGAGTGCTTCGGCGGAGGCGGGGAGGCTGGCGATGGCGCGCTCGAGGGCGGCGGCGTCGCGGTCCACCGCGACGATCTTTGCACCGCGCGCGGCGAGCAGCTTGATGGTTTCGGGGCCGATCACCCCGGCTGCCCCGGTGACGACAGCGATCCTGCCATCCAGACGAATTCCGTCGGCCATATGCGTTCTCCCTGATGCTCCGGTTGTCCCGGATTGTCGGCCGATCAGCGCCGGCTCCGGACCAACTATTTCATGCGTGGAGAGGGCTGACCAGACGGTGTTATGGGAAGCATGGCGCCCTTCCGCCGCCGCATTCGACGTGTTAACCGGAAGCGATTGCGCGGCCATTCCCCTACAATGTCGCGAGCCTGATTCTCGGTTGAGCGCCGCTGCATGTTCCGAACGCCTTTTGTGGCCAAATTTGCCATCGCCGGATTTGCGGCTCTCATGGCCGCGACCTCGCTGTCCACTGCGCCCGTGCACGCGCAGTTCGGCCCGTTGTTTGGCGATCCGGCGCCGCGTCCCCCGGGCAATGTGCCGCGCGGCCAGCAGCCGCCGCCCCCTATGGACGACGACGAGGACGTGCCCGATTTGCCGCAGGGCCGTCTGCTGCCGGCGCGCCCCGCGCCGGGCATCGGTGCGCCGCCGCCCGGCGCCGTGCAGTCGCAGCCGCTGGCTCCGCCCCCGGGCAGCAACGTCACCACCATTCCGCAAAATCCGCAGGCCGGGCGCCCGTCCGATCTGCCGCCGCCGCTCGGGGTTGCGCCGCCCAGCCAATCCGCGACGCCCCAGGGCCAGCCGCAGCAGCCCGGCGTCGCCAACGCGCCGCCGCCCGGCGTGCCGAATCCGAATGCCAAGCAGGCGCCGAAGAACGCGCCGCCGCCGGCCGCGACGCTGCAGCCCGGCGACGAGGTGGTCACCGAGCCGCCGGCGCAGAAGATCCCCAACAAGAAGGCCGCATTCTCCGGCCTCGACAAGATCACCGGCCGCATCATCAATTTCGAGGCCGATATCGGCGAGACCGTGCAATTCGGCGCGCTGCGCGTGAAGACCGATGCCTGCTACACCCGGCCGGCCACGGAGGCGGCGAACACTGACGCATTCGTCGAGGTGGACGAGATCACGCTGCAGGGCGAGGTGAAGCGCATCTTCTCCGGCTGGATGTTCGCCGCGAGTCCCGGCCTGCACGGCGTCGAGCATCCGATCTACGACATCTGGCTGACCGACTGTAAGCAGCCCGAAGTGGTCGCCAATCAGCAGGAGACGCGTCCTGCGCCGGCGGTGGTGCAAAAGCGCCAGCCGCCGCCGAAGCAGCAGTCGCGCCCGCAGCAACAGCAGTTGCAGCCGCCTCCGGGCTTCCCGGCATTCAGGCAGTAGTTTCGTCGGCTACAAACCGCGCGTCGCGATGATCGCCAATACATCCTCGCCGCTCGACTCCGCCGGCAGCGCCTCGAAATCCGCGACATCGTCCAGCGCAGCATCGAGCAGGACGCGGTAGCGCTCGCGCGGCACTTCGATCGCACCGAAACTGCGCAGATGCTCCGTCACATACTGCGTGTCGAGCAGGCCGTAACCGCCCGCAAGCAGCCGCGCGACGAGATGGACCAGCGCGACCTTCGACGCATCCCGCGCGTGGTGGAACATGCTCTCGCCAAAAAACGCGCGGCCGAGCGAGACGCCGTAGAGGCCGCCGACGAGGTCGTCGTTTTGCCAGACCTCGACACTGTGCGCGTGTCCCATCTCATGCAGCGCGCCGTAGAGATCGCGGATGCGCTTGTTGATCCAGGTATCCTCGCGATCGGGCTTGGGCGCTGCGCATTCCGACATCACGCGCTTGAAGGCACGATCGACGGTCACCGAGAATTTGTCGGAACGCACGGTGCGCGCGAGGCGCGAGCTGATGCAAAAACCATCCAGCGGGATGACGCCGCGCATTTCCGGCTCGACCCAGAACAGGCCGGGATCGTCGGCGCTTTCCGACATCGGGAAGATGCCGCAGGCGTAGGCGCGCAGCAGCAGCTCTGGCGTGATGTCGGTCGATGCGGAGTCGCGGGAGCTCATCGCGATAGGCTAGCAGAATAGGGCGATAAGCGCGACCGGCTTGCTTGTCGTGGCATCCATCATAACTTGTTGGGGGTGTATGGATGGGAATGACAATATGGCCGGTCACAACATCGTCGTCGTCGGCGCGGGATTTGGCGGTCTTGAGACCGTGTACCGGTTGCGCGGCGTCGGCGCGCGCATCACGCTGGTCGATCGCCGTAACCATCATTTGTTCCAGCCCCTGCTGTATCAGGTTGCGACAGCATCTCTGGCGACCTCAGAGATCGCCTGGCCGATCCGCTATTTGCTGCGCGGACGTAAGGACGTCACCACACTGCTCGGTACGGTGACCGGAATCGATCCCGTCTCGAAGCATGTGCAGATCGAGGAAGGGCCGGCGCTGCCCTACGATACGCTCGTGCTCGCCACCGGGGCCGGTCACGCCTATTTCGGCCATGACGAATGGGAGCCGTTCGCGCCGGGTCTCAAGACGCTCGAAGACGCCACCACCATTCGTCGCCGCATTCTCACGGCCTTCGAACGCGCGGAGCGTACGGACGATCCGCAAGAGCGTGCGGCGCTGCTGAATTTCGTCGTGATCGGTGCCGGCCCGACCGGCGTGGAGCTTGCCGGCACCATCGCCGAAATGGCGCGGACGACATTGCCCGACGATTTCCGCAATATCGATACGCGCAAGGCGCGGGTGGTGCTGGTCGAGGCCGGGCAGCGCGTGCTCGCGAATTTTCCGGACGAGCTGTCGGCCTATGCGCAGCGCTCGCTGGAGAAGCTCGGCGTCGAGGTTGCGCTCGGCCATGCCGTGTCCGAATGCAGCGCCGAAGGCGTCGTCTATGGCGAGACGCGCTTGCCGGCACGCACGATCATCTGGGCTGCCGGCGTGCGCGCATCGCCTGCGGCGGAATGGCTTGGTGTGGCAGCTGATCGCGCCGGCCGGCTGCAGGTCGACCCCGATCTCACCGTGCCCGGTCATCCCGACATCTTCGCCATCGGCGACACCGTGAGCGTCTTAGCGCCGGATGGCACACCGGTGCCGGGGATTGCACCTGCTGCGAAACAGGAAGGGCGTTATGTTGCCGGCGCCATCAAGCAACGCCTGCGTGGAGAGACCCCGGCGCCGTTCCGCTATCGTCACGACGGCAGCCTCGCGCAGATCGGCAAGCATCTTGCGGTGATCGACTTCGGCAGGATCAGGCTGCGCGGCGCGCTGGCATGGTGGATATGGGGCATCGCGCACATCTATTTCCTGATCGGCTTGCGTAACCGTCTTGCCGTGGCGTTGAACTGGCTGTGGATCCACACCCTGGACCAGCGCGGCGCACGGCTGATTACGCAGGGCAGGGCGGTGCTCGAAAATTCAGCCGCACCCGGTGAGGCTGCACCGCCGCGTCTCAATTCGGTGCGCTGATCGTTCGGGCGAGTCTTACTTCGCGATTGCGAAGAAGCGTTCACGCCTTTTCACGGCTACCAAACCGCGTTTACTTCGCGGCATTCACCGCCAGCTTCGGTGCTGTCTTGGTCACCGCGCTGAAGCGCAGGAGCACGCGCGTGCCCGTATGGTTCGGATCGCGCTCGACGGTCGCATCGAGCTTGTTGGCCATGGCGCTGACGATGCGCTGGCCCATACCGGTGGAGCGCGGATCGGCCTTCACATTGAGGCCGACGCCGTCATCGGTGATTGATAGTTCGAGATCGTCGCCATGGCCGTCGAGTTCCACATGGATCGGGCCAGCGCCGTCGGGATAGGCGTATTTGACGGCGTTCATCACCAGTTCGTTGACGATGATGCCGATCGCCACCGCACGGTCCGGATCGATTTCGATCGTCTTCGCCTTCAGCGTCAGGCGTGACATCCGGTTGCCTTCGGCGGAGCGGCGCAAGTCCTCGAGCAGCGCTTCGAGATACTGGTTCAGCAGCACGCTTTTGAGGTCATGTGACGTGTAGAGCCGGCGATGCACCTGCGCGACAGCGGCGACGCGGCCCATCGCATTGGTGAGTGCCGCTTTGACGTCGTCCTCGCGGGCCGAACTCGCCTGCAGATGCAGCAGCGAGGCGATGATCTGCAGCGAATTGCCAACGCGGTGATTGACCTCACGCAAAAGCACTTCGCGCTCGGCTGCGAGCGCTGCATAGCGGTCGCGCGCGGCATGGACCTCGGCTTCCGCTTCGTCGCGCGCGCGCATGATCGCAGCCTGCTTGATCGCCGTGTCGCAGGCCACGGTGAGCAATGGGATGAAGTCGCCCTGGGTGTCCTTGACGAGATAGTCCGCGGCGCCGGCCTTGAGCGCGGTCACCGCGATCTTGCTGTCTTGCGAGGCCGTGACGAACACCACGGGCGGCGGCGCGGGCAGTTTCTGGATCAATTCCAGCACCTCCAGCCCGTCCAGGCCCGGCATGTATTGATCCAGCGCAATCACATCGACGCCGCCTTGCTCGATGCGTGCAATTCCAGCCTCGCCATTCTCGCAATGTTCGACCAGGTAGCCCTGTCGCTTCAGGCCGCGCTCCACCAGCCGCGCGAGACCCGCGTCGTCGTCGATATACAGCAGCGTTGGCGAGACGTTTGAGGTCATGGGGCGGCTTGCGGAACCTGGATCACGGAGAAGAACAGACCGAGCTGACGGATCGCGTTGGCGAAGTTTTCGTAGTTCACCGGCTTGGTGATGTAGACGTTACATCCCAGCTCGTAGCAGCGTTTGATCTCTTGCGCGTCGTCTGTGGTCGTCAGAACCACGACCGGCGCATATTTGAGATATTCGTTCTCCTTGACCCGGCGCAGGATATCGATGCCGGTCATGTCGGGCAGATTGAGATCGAGCAAGATCAGCAGGGCGTCGCCCTTGTGCGCGGCGCCGGTGCCATCCGGACCGAACAGATAGGCGAGGGCCTCTGTACCGTTGGTGAACGGCTTGATCTCATTGTTGACACCGGATCGCCGGATATTGCGCTCAATCAGACGGGCGTGACCCTCGTCGTCCTCGACCATGATGATCGTAACCGGGTTGCTCATGCTGTTTCGTTCCTGCTCTTGCCTGTCCATCTGGCGGGCAAAGTGACGGTGAAAGTGCTGCCGTGACCGAGTTCGGAAGACACCGACATGGTGCCCCCCAGCCGGCGCACAAGGGCGCGCACATGGGCGAGGCCAATGCCCTGGCCCGGTCTGTCCTGTGTACCTGCCCGGCGGAAAAGATCAAATATTCGCTGATGATCTTTCGGATCGATGCCGCGTCCGTTGTCGACGATCTCGAAAATGGCGAAGCCCATCTTGGTGCGGCCTTTGACCCGGATCTCGCCGGGCACGCCTTCCTTGAGATATTTGAGCGCATTGTCGATCAGGTTGCCGAAGATCTGTTCCATCGCCAGGCGGTCGCTGACGATCTCGGGCAACGGTTCGACATGGATGCTCGTCTCGGTCTCGGAGGCTTGATGGGCCACCGTCGATGCGATGGTCTCGATCAGTTCACGGGTGTCGATCTTGACTGGCTTGAACTCGCGCCGGCCCTCGCGCGTGAGATTGAGGATCGCGTTGATGAGCCGATCCATCTTGCCGATCGACGATTTGATGAAACCGAGCGCCTCGCTGAAATCTGACGAGAGCTGCTTGTCCTCGGGCGGCAACGCCGGTTCCGGCAGATTGCCGTCGGTGTCCGGAACGACCGGTTCATTGTTCGCCAGCGTCGCGATGCGGCGAAAGATGTCGCCGCGCAATTCTTCCAGCTCGCTGGTGAAGCCCATGATGTTGACCAGCGGCGAGCGCAGGTCGTGGCTGACGATATAGGCGAAGCGCTGGATCTCCTCATTGGCCTCGCGCAGGTCCGCGGTGCGCTCCTGCACGGTGCTTTCGAGGTTGAGATTGTTGTCGCGCAGCCTGGCTTCGGCCTCGTCGCGGGCATTGGAGGATTGCCGTACCAGGAAGACCGACATGGCGGCGAACAGGATGACCAATGCGGAGCCCGCGATGGTGATGAGCGAGGCCCATTGCTGACTCTCGTCGGCGGTGCGGGTTCGTTCGACGAACAGGCGACCTTCCTCCGCGCGCATGGCAGTGGTGATGTCGGCTATTGCCTTGGCTGCTTCATCGGCGCCGCCGCGACGCAGGATGTCGATGCTGGTCTGCACCTGGTTGTTCTTGATGCGGTCCATGCCGCGGGCGAATTCAGTGAGGCGTTGCTCGACGGCAGGCCGCAATTTTTCTGTATTGGCGACTTGGGCCGGATTGTCGTTGGCGAGCTTCACCAGCTTGTCCACGGCGGGCAGGATCTGTGCCGATGAACGTTCGTATTCCTCGACGAAGCGCGGCGCCGACGACAGCAGATAGGCGCGCGTCGCGCTTTCGGTGCGGCGGATTTCGAGCAGGAGGTTGGAGATCTGGTTCTGGACCTCGACCGTATGCGTCACCCAGCGCGCATCGTCGCGGGCGCGGTTGACCAATATCACCGACGCTGCGCTGATCGCGACCAGCACCAGAAGTCCCGCCGACAGCAGGACGATTTGCCAGAATGCACGCCTGCGCGCCGTGTCAGCAGTCACGGTCGGCTCGCTGCGAAATCGACAGGAATTTCAACATATCCCCCGGTGCCGGACAGGTTCCAGGCACCGCACAAACGCCGAACTCGCTGTTTGGTTCCACCAGCGTCGAAACATTCTCCGCGCGTGTTAACCGCCTGATTTGCCAGCCAGATAATGCTCCAGCCAGTGAATGTGATAGTCGCCTTCGATCATATCCTTCTCGCGGGCGAGCTTGCGGAACAGCGGCAGCGTGGTCTCGACGCCGTCCACCACGATCTCGTCAAGCGCCCGGCGAAGCCGCATCAGGCATTCCGGCCGGTTCTTGCCGTGGACGATCAGCTTGCCGACCAGTGAGTCGTAATAGGGCGGGATCTTGTAGCCCTGATAGACCGCGCTATCGATGCGCACACCCAGACCGCCAGGCGGATGATATTGCGTGATGGTGCCGGGCGAGGGCCGGAAGGTCTCCGGGTTCTCCGCATTGATACGGCACTCGATGGCGTGGCCGATGATCTGCAGCTCGTCCTGAGTGCAGGGAAGGTCGCCACCGGCGGCGATGCGGATCTGCTCAAGCACGAGGTCGATATCGGTGATCATCTCGGTGACGGGATGTTCGACCTGGATGCGGGTGTTCATTTCGATGAAATAGAACTCGCCGTCCTCATAGAGGAATTCGATGGTGCCGACGCCGAGATATTGCATCTCCTGCATCGCCTTGGCGCAGATGCCGCCGATCTTGGCGCGGGCTTCCGGCGAGAGGATCGGCGAGGGACCTTCCTCCCAGACCTTCTGGTGGCGGCGCTGCAACGAGCAGTCGCGTTCGCCGAGATGCAGCGCGCCGCCGCGGCCATCGCCGAGCACCTGGATCTCGATGTGGCGCGGTTTTGTCAGATATTTTTCGAGATAGACCGACGCGTCGCCGAATGCGGCCTTGGCTTCGGTCGCGGCCGTCGACAGCGCCATCTCCAGGTCGGCTTCGGTCTGCGCCACCTTCATGCCGCGTCCACCGCCGCCGGCAGCGGCCTTCACCAGCACCGGGAAGCCGATCTCCTTGGCGATCGCCATCGCATCGTCATCGGGACCGACACCGCCATCCGAACCGGGGACCACGGGAATGCCGAGACGCTTGGCGGTCTTCTTGGCTTCGATCTTGTCGCCCATGGTGCGGATATGCTCCGCCTTGGGGCCGATGAATGCGAGATTGTGATCCGCGAGAATCTCGGCGAAGCGCGCATTCTCGGACAGGAATCCATAGCCGGGATGCACCGCATCGGCGCCGGTGATTTCGGCGGCGGCGAGTAGCGAGGGGATATGCAGATAGCTGTCCTTCGACGCCGGCGGGCCGATGCACACGCTCTCGTCGGCGAGGCGCACATGCATGGCGTCGGCGTCGGCCGTGGAATGCACGGCAACGGTCGCGATGCCGAGCTCCTTGCAGGCGCGCAAGATGCGTAGTGCGATCTCGCCGCGATTGGCGATCAGGATTTTCTCGAACATGGCGTTCCGTCGTCTGAGGTCGTGAAGTCGTTATTCGATGATGACGAGCGGTTCGCCGTATTCGACGGGCACGCCGTCTTCCACCAGGATCTGGGTGACCGTGCCGGCACGCGGCGCCGGGATCTGGTTCATGGTCTTCATCGCTTCGATGATGATCAGGGTCTGGCCGGCGGTGACCTTGGTGCCGACGCTGATGAAAGGCGGCTTGCCGGGCTCCGGCGCCATATAGGCGGTGCCGACCATCGGCGAAGGCACGACACCGGGATGTTTGCTGTAGTCCGGGCCCGACGGCGCGGCAGGTGCGGCTGCGATGGCAGCTGCCGGAGCCGGAGCGGACACTGCAGCGGCGACGGGCGCGGGCGCGTAAACCGGCGCCGCGGCAGTTGTCACATGCACTTCGCGCGCGACGCGGACATGCAGGCCCGAACGCTCGACCTCGATCTCGGTGAGATTGGTCTCGTTCAGCAACTGCGCGAGTTCGCGGATGAAGGCGCTGTCGGAGGAAGCGGCTTGTGGCGCGGCGACTTTCGGGGCCGATGCTTTCGGTGCAGTGGCTTTGGCAGGAGCAGGCTTACGGGCCATGGACAATCCGATATCTGAAGGAGTGGGTTTGAATCAGGTGAGCGGGGTCTTGCCGAGCTTGGCGGCAAGGCCGGAGATCGCGAGGCGATAGCCCTCGATGCCGAAGCCGCACAGGCTCGCAAAGGCGGCGCGGGCCGTGAAGGAATGATGGCGGAAGTCTTCGCGGGTGTAGACGTTGCTGATGTGCACTTCGACGGTCGGCACCTTCACGCCGACCAGCGCGTCATGGATCGCGATCGAGGTGTGTGAATAGGCGCCGGCATTGATGATGATGCCGACAGCCTTGGTGCGCGCCTCATGGATGTAGTCGACCAGCTCTCCCTCGACATTCGACTGGCGGCAATCGACGGTGAGCCCATACTTCGCAGCCGCCGTCGCACACAGCGCTTCGACATCGGCCAGGGTGGCATGTCCATAGGTCTCCGGCTCCCGGATCCCCAGAAGATTGAGGTTCGGGCCGTTGAGGACGAAGACGGTATTGGCGGCGGTGTTGGCCATCGGGGATCCCGGACAGGCGAGGCGGCGCAAAAGCACGGTTCTGCCGGGGGTTATAGGTAACCTCGGCGGGCAGGGGAAGCCTTACAGAGGCGGGTTCCCCCAGCCAAATACCTTATCAGCTTGATAAAATACCCAGTGGAACCAGCGAATTGGGGCGTTAACCACGGCTAGACCCGTAGCGCGGAAATACCGGCTGCAACACCCGCATGCAGCGACTCAGGGACACGCGCAAATGACACCGGGCGGGTTCCGAGGAAACCCGCCCGACGCTTGAGTTAGGCGATCGCACTTAGGCGTCGATAACGGCCACGATCTCATAGGTGGCCGGGTCGATGATCACGATCTGGTTGCTGACCAGGATCAGGTTGTAGCCGCGCCAGGCGGGATAGATGGTCACGATCTCGGCCGGGACCGGATGGAAGCGAACGTCACGCGGGACGCGGGTGCCGACCGACAACGAGAAATTCACATTGGTCACCGGCGCGATGTTCTGCTGCTTCACCACGGTGGTGACCTTGGTGCGCTGTTCGGTGGTGAGCTTGGCGCCAGCCGCGGCCTGACCGGTGGTCGTGGTCGATTTCTCGGTGGTCGTCGACTTGCTGTCGGCCGTCGACTTCGTGTTTGCAGCCGGATTGGTTTTGTCTTCGGCCTTCATGTCTTTCGCGTTCTTGCCGTTGTCACGGGTCTGATCGCTCGCACGCTGATTGCCGTTATCGCGCTGCATCTTGTCGTCTGACTGGGTCTGCTTGGTAGCAGGCTGTCTCTGATCGGATTTGTTGGTGGTGTCGGTGGCTTCATCGCGCTTGCTTGGTGCGCTGTTCGCCGCCGGCGCAGCACGATCCTCCGTGCTGCCGCGCTCCGCGCCACCACGCATTGGAGCGCCACCGCCAGCCGCACCACCGCCTGCGGGCGCCTCACGGCTCATCCCGGCTCCGCCACCGGCACCTGCACCAGCGCCACCTGGGCTTTGGGCATTGACGACACTTGTACCTGCAATCAATGCAGCAGCGGCGACAGTCGCAAATAAACGCTTGTTCATCTCTGTTCTCCTCACAAATCGTGTTTGCATTGCCCGTTCGACAACCGAGGCTGCATGTGGTTGTTCCGGAGAAAGTGTAGTTTCTTTGCTCCTGTTGCGAGTGCCTGATTCAGGCATGCTGACACGCATTCATGCTGCATTCACCCTGGAGCTACACTCATATTGAAGAGTTGCTGTCTGGATCGTCGATCGGCGCTTTGTAGACTTCAGCGCCATTGTCATCGAGTACAATTACTTTGCGATCGTTGTCGTCGCGCCGGATGTCTTCCGCAATCTGACGGGCCATTTGCTTTGCTACGCTCCTGGCTTGTGCGTCGCTACCACAGTCCTGACCGATCGGGTCCTCAAGTCGAAAACCATCGACAATTTCAAAATGATACTTTGGCATCGCCAGCCTCCATCCTCCGCAAAGGCAATGCCTGCGCTACCGGTCATGTTCCGGGCAGCGGCCGTGATGCGATGAAGCGCCATTGCGGGAACTAACGACCGGGAACAAAAGCGCGGTGAATGCATTTGGTGGTCCGAGAGGACCTCGGAATGACCGCTTTCGTCGAACGGATCGTGCAGAGACTGAGCGAAGCGGCGCCCATCGAGAGCGCGGTTTCGACCATCGTCGCCGGCGTTCTGGAAAACACGGCGATAAAACTGTCGCGCGGCGATCGGGCGCAGGGAGAAGAGCAGCGCTCCGATGGAGAAAGCGGCCAAGACCATTCGCCGTCCTGACGATGCTTCGCCGGTTCGCACAAGAGCTTGCTTTCTCGCGTCCGCCGTCAGGCGTAACGTCGCAGCCTTGGGCGCGATCGCTCGATAGACACAACTGTCGTTTCCTCTAACATTCGCTGCGCCGATGTGAGTCTGGATAACGGGTCGATGCGGGGACTGGTTGCGAGTGGCGTGCTGGCGATGGTCGCCATGATATCCTCGGCATCGGCATGGGAGCACTGGGGCGGCGATGCCGGCGGAACACGTTTTTCACCGCTCTCCCAGATCACGCCTGCCAATGTGACGCGTCTTGTCGAGGCCTGGCGTTTCCACACGGGAGATCTGATCGCACGCCCGCCGGCGCTGATGCGTCGCTCGAAATTCGAAGCGACGCCGCTTCTCGTCGATGAAAGCCTGATTTTCTGTACGCCGTTCAACGAAGTTGTGGCGCTCAACCCGGTTACCGGCCGTGCGCGCTGGCGCACCGATCCCGGCATTCCAGCCGATTTCAGGCCTGGCAATCGCTGGGTCTGCCGCGGCGTAACCCATTGGCGGGACGAACGTGCCGGGGCGAACGCCGTCTGCGCCAGCCGTATCGTCATGGGCACCAACGATGCGCGCGTGGTCGCGCTCGATGCAAAGACCGGAGAACGATGCACCGGCTTCGGCCAGCAGGGCGAGGTCAAACTCGATCCCGGCATGCCGCTGGACTATGCCGGCGAATTCCAGGTCACATCGCCGCCGGTTGTCGCGCGCGACACCATCGTGGTCGGTTCGTCCGTTGCCGATAATCGCAGGGTGGATGCACCGCGTGGCATCGTCCGCGCCTTCGACGCCCGCACGGGCGAGGCACGCTGGACATGGGACCCGCTGATCCGTGATGGCATCGAGGCCGGCCATGCCAACGTGTGGGCGCCGATGTCAGTGGATGCCGAGCGCGGCCTCGTCTTCCTGCCGACCTCGTCGCCGAGCCCGGACTTCTACGGCGGCAAGCGGCCGGGAGACAACGCTCATGCCGATTCCGTCGTCGCGCTCAGGATCGACACCGGCGAACGTGTCTGGGCGTTCCAGACCGTGCATCACGATGTCTGGGACTACGATGTGCCGGCGCAGCCGACCTTGGCGAGGATCGAGACGGGCAGCGGTCCGCGCGACGTGGTGATTCAGGCCACCAAGATGGGCTTTGTCTTCGTGCTCGACCGCGACACCGGCCAACCGATCTGGCCGGTGGAGGAACGGCCGGTGCCGCAAGGCGCAGTTGCGGGCGAGAGCCTGTCGCCGACGCAGCCGTTTCCGACGCATGTGCCACCGCTGCTGCCGCAGCGCCTCGATCTGGACAAACCATTCGGCGTCACGTTCTGGGATAGCAACGCGTGTGGCGAGCAGTTGAAAGCCGGCCGCTATGACGGCCTGTTCACGCCGCCGTCCACGCAGGGCACGCTGCTGTTTCCGATGAGCGGCGGTGGCGTCAATTGGGGCGGCGTGGCCTATGATCCCGGTCGCCAGATCATGTTTGCCAATACCAGCCGCGCCGTGCACCGGATCACGCTGATCCCGCGCGCGCAGGCGCAAAACTACAAGCCGCCATCCGGCACCGATTTCGGACCGCAGAGCGGCGCTCCGTTCGCGATGACGCGAACGCTTATCGCATCGCCACTCGGCATGCCCTGCAACCCGCCCCCCTGGGGCGCGATGGTTGCCGTCGATCTGAGGGCTGGCAAGGTCCTGTGGGAAAGCAAGGTCGGCACCACCGAGGACATCGCGCCGCTCGGCGTGGCGTTGAAGACCGGCACCCCGCTGGTCAGCGGCGTGCTGGCGACCGCAGGCGGCGTCATCTTTACCGGCGCGATGGATGCCTATCTGCGCGCCTTCGATGCCACCAATGGCAAGGAACTCTGGCAGGGCCGGTTGCCAGTGCCGGGCGTTGCCAATCCGATGACCTATACAGTCGATGGCGAGCAGTATGTGGTGATCGGCGCCGGCGGTCATTCGGAATCCGGCACCTCCATCGGCGACGGCGTCGTCGCGTTTCGCCTCGCTCGCGACGGCGAAGCGCCGTCGTGGTGGTCGCTTTACATCGATCGTCCGGGCGGCCGGCTGCGTGCGGGATCGATTGCAGGCGGTGTCGCGCTTGTGCTGCTGCTTGTCGGCGCCGTCCACATTCGCCGATCGCGCAGGATGGGTTGAGCGCATGAAAAAGCCGGCAGGTTCACAGCCGGCTTTCCAGAATGGCTCAATCGCCCGCGCTCTTACGAGCAGATCGCCTTGCCGCAGCGCGCTTGGTTGATCTTTTCCTTCAGCGCCTCGACGCCGACGGCGCCGATCACCACCTGGTTGCCGATCACATAGCTCGGCGTGCCATTCATGCCCATGCTCTCGGCGAGCTTGAAATTCTCCTCGATGGTGGCACGCACTTCCGGGCTCGCCATGTCCTTCTCGATCTTCGCCATGTCGAGGCCGGCTTCCTTCGCCGCTGCGAGCGAGCGGGCCTTGTCAGCCTGACCACGGCCGCCGAGCAGCTTCTGATGGAAGTCGAGATATTTCTTGCCGGTCGGGTCCTGCATGCGCACCGCGACGGCAACCTGCGCGGCTTCCACCGAGCCGGGGCCGAGCACCGGGAACTCCTTCAGCACGACCTTCAGCTTCGGATCGGCCTTCATGATCGTCACCATGTCTTCCATGGCGCGTTTGCAGTAGCCGCAATTGTAGTCGAAGAACTCGACGAAGGTGACATCGCCGTCCTTGTTGCCGATGGTGACGCCGCGCGGGGACTTGAAGATCAAGTCGGCATTGGCGGCGACGGCGGCCTTGTGCTTCTCCGCTTCGGCGGCAGCCTGCCGCTTCTGCAGTTCGGCCGAAACCTCTTCCAGGATTTCCGGATGCTGCAGCAGATAATCCTTCATGATCTTCTGGATCTCGCCGCGCTGCGCGTCGTTGAAGCTCTGGGCCGAGGCCTTGAGCGGCGCGCCGCACAAAGCGAGCGCCAGGGCGGCAGAAGCGAGAAGACGGAAGGTGCGCATGGGGTCGTGATCCTTTGGAGCAAGGGATTCGCGGGAAGGGCAAATCGGCCGGGAGCTGCTTAGCATTTTGGGCATGAAATACGCGCAATTTGTGAACCGGTCGCCGGACAAATCGTCATGGTTTTGAAGGCTACCGTTAGCCGTCCCTGACATCGGTGCGGCACGTGCCGGCATGGGCCTATGCCCGAACTGAATACCTTTCTTGAGATGGAATTAATAATCACTGCCTACACACGGTCGCATCTCAGGAAGAGGCTCCTATGCGCGTCCGTGTACTTTTCGTGCTGTGCGTCTCCGCGATGGCGTCGATCATCGCGATCGCTGCCGCGGTCTTCATCGTCCAGCAATGGAGCGACTATCGCAATGCCAGCGAAGCCGGCCATCTGGCCCGCGCCACTGCGGCGGTGCTGCGCACCACCGAGCAGATGTCGGTCAGCCGCGGCCCTCAGAATGTCGCCTTGATCGCCGATCAGCCCGCGGCTGCTCCGGCGTTGGGCGCCATCGCAGCGGCCCGCAAGGCGTTGGGCGATGAATTCTCGGTTGCCCGCGCCGCAGTCGCCGCGACCACCTATCCCGAGCGCCAGCGCGCACTCGCTGCCCTCGACAAGATCGGGCAGGACCTGAACGAAATCTATGGTCAGCTCGACCGTGCTTATCCGCAGCCGCGCATCCAGCGCGATCAGGCGCTGCTGCGCGACTATGTGCCGCGGATGCTGCAACTGCAGACCTTGCTCGATGGCGTGGTCAACGGCCTCGAGCGCAATGCCGCTGCCGCTCATGAGAGTGTCGGCAGCCTGATCCAGATCGCGCGCCTGTCCTGGGACATGCGCGATGCTGCTGGTCGCCGCGCCAGTTACTTCACCCGCGCCGTCGGCAATGGCAAGGGACTGACCACGGCGGATATCCAGGGCGTCTCCGAGGCGACCGGCGAAATCCGCCATGCGTGGGCGCGCCTGCAGGCGACCGTCGTCCAGCTTGGCGATGATGCCGGTCTCGCAGCCACCGTGAAGTCCACCGAAGGCAAGTTCTTCGGCGAGACCGAAGGCTTCATCGCCGAGATGACGAAGAAGGGGCTTGCCGGTGCCGATTATGGTGTCTCGTTCCAGGACGTGTTGAAGCGTCTTGTCGGCCCGGCGCAATCGGCCATGGCCGTGCGCGATGCCGTAATGACCAAAGCCGAGGGGATGGCTGACGCAGCTCGGCGTCAGGCATTGATCCAGCTCTCGGTGGTGGCGATCGGCGTGGTCCTGGTCGGGTTGCTGGTTGCCGGCGTTACCATGCTGTTCGTGCGCCGGGTGGTGAAGCCGCTGGTCGCAACCACCCACGCGATCACCCGCCTTGCCGAAGGCGATCGTGAGATCGAGGTGCCGGCGCGCGGTCGTCACGACGAGATCGGCGAGATGGCCGAGGCGCTGGAAACCTTGCGCATCAACGCCATCGAGGCGGCGCGTCTTGAAGCCGAACACCGTACCCAGCAGCAGGCGCGCGAGGCCCGCGCCGCGCGTATCGAGGCGCTGACCGCTGAATTCGATACGGCAAGTGCCGAAGTCATCGATGGCGTTGGAGCCGCTGGCGATGACGTCCGCCGCGATGCCGAGACGACCTCGCGCCTCGCCAGCGGTTCGTCCGAGCGCGCCACCAATGTCGCTGCCGGTGCCGAAGAAGCGTCAGTCAGCGTCAGTACCATCGCCAGTGCCGCTGAAGAGATGAGCGTCGCCGTGAGCTCCATCGCAGAACGTCTCGAGACCTGCGCGACCATCGCAGCGGATGCGGTGCGCGAGGTGGGCGATGCCGACAAGCGTATTATCGGTCTCGACCATGCCGTCGCGCGCATCGGCGACATCATCAAGTTCATCCAGGATATCGCCAGCCAGACCAATTTGCTTGCTCTCAACGCCACCATCGAGGCCGCGCGTGCCGGCGAAGCGGGCAGGGGCTTCGCGGTGGTCGCCGGCGAAGTGAAGGCACTGGCGACACAGACCGCGAAGGCCACCGACGAGATCACCGCACAGATCGCGAGCATCGAATCCGAAACCGCGGCGGTGGTGCAGGCCATCAAGGGCGTGGCGCAAACCATCGGCCGCGTCGATGCGGTTACCGCCGATATCTCCGCCTCGGTAACGCAGCAGCGCACGGCCACCAGCGAGATCGCCGTCAATGCGCAACAGGCTGCGAGTGGAACCAAGAACGTCTCATCCAATGTCGGTGCAGTCAGCACGGCCATGTCCGAAGCGGAGGCGGCTGCGTTACGCATGATCGCCAAGGCTGATGATCTGTCGACGCGGTCGGACGATCTGGCGCAGCGGATTTCACACTTCCTCAACGCTGTTCGGGCGGCGTAGGGTCGTTTCATTCGCATGTCGCGTTGCAGCCCTAGTCCGGCCGCAGCGCGATGTTGCGCTCGAGTTTTATCTTTCAACTAGGGACGATTGCCATGACCATGGACCGCCGCACGCTTCTGAAACTCTCTGCCATGGGCGCCATCGTAAGCTCGGCGGCGATCTCTACCGCGCAGGCCCAGACCGCAGCTCCGGCACCTGCCGGCAAGCGTAAGGCGCGCTGGATCTGTCTCGGTACCAAAGGTGGTCCCCGTGTCGGTGTCGGCCGTTCCAATCCCGCCAATGTGCTGATCGTCGATGACGTGCCTTATGTGGTCGATTGTGGTCCCGGCGTTTCCAAGCGCCTTGTGGAAGCCAAGATCGCGCTGCCGGATGTCCGCTACGTGTTCGTGACGCATCTGCATTCCGATCATGTGCTCGAATACGGCAACATGGTCTATGGCGGCTGGTCGGCCGGCCTCAATCATCCCGTCGAGGCGTTCGCTCCGACCGGCATGGAAGCACTGACCAGGGCCTATTGGGAAAGCATCAAGTTCGACGTCGATGTCCGCATCGCTGATGAAGGCAAGCCGGACCCGCGAAAACTGCTGGTGGCCAGGGACATCAAGGACTCCGGCGTCGTGATGGACAATGGCAAGGTCAAGGTTACCGCCTTCAAGACTCCGCATCCGCCGATCACCGAAAACTTCGCCTACAAGTTCGAGACCCCGGACGGCGTGTTCGTCTATGCCTGCGATACCAATTTCAATCCGGCGCTAGCGAAATTCGCCGAAGGCGCCGACGTGCTGGTGCATGAATCGCTCTATGTCCCCGGCGTCGACAAGATGGTTGCGCGCGTCAAGAACGCGGCGACGCTCAAGGAGCACCTGATCGCGTCGCACACCACCACCGAGGATGTCGGCAAGATCGCCGATATGGCCAAGGTGAAGAAGCTGGTGATGACCCATTTCGTGCCCGGCGACGATCCGACCATCACCGACGAGATGTGGGCGGCCGATGCCCGGAAGCACTATAGCGGCCCGATCGTGGTCGCGAAGGATCTGATGGAAATCAATCTGTAACCCGACGGTGTGCGACGAAGCAGACGGATTACGCCTTCGGCTAGTCCGTCCTGCGGCTGCAATCTGCTATATCCTTCCATCGGTGTTGCCGATGGGAGAGACCATGCAAGCCAGACTCGAACGCAAGCTCCGGATTCTCGTCACGATCGTCGCTGCAGGCGCGATGGCGGGGGCGGCGTTCAGCACCGTGCATGATCTGGCGATCCTGCCGGGCATGGTCACGGGCGTGCTGATCAGCTCGATCCTCGGGAGCTTCGAAGTCCTGATTGCCGATGGCCCGGTGCGGGTCTGGTTGAACGACCGTTCCTTCACCGCCAGCCTGCTGATCAAGAGCGCATTCTATGCCGCGGTCATTCTGGCCGTGGAGTGGTTCCCGGTGGTCGATTGGCTGTTCGGCCGGCGGCCCGGAGCGGACAATACGTTCTGGTGGAGCCTGGCCTATTCGGTCGCCGTCTCCATCGTCGTCAATCTCGTACTGGCCATCACTAATCTCGTCGGCGGGCGTGCCTTGGTCAACTTCTTCACCGGTCGCTATCACGCGCCGGTGGAGGAGGAGCGCTTCGTCATGTTCGTCGACATCGTGGGATCGACGACGCTGGCCGAGCAATTCGGCGGGATTGGCATCCATCGCTTCCTCGACCGCACCTTCCGCCTATTGTCGCTGCCGGTGGTCGATCATCGCGGCGAGGTGCTGGCCTATGTCGGTGACGAGATGATTGTCACCTGGACCGAGAGCGACGGCGCGAAGGATGCAAGGCCGCTGCGCTGTTTCCTGGCGATGCGCGACGAGCTCTTACGACGAAGCGATCAGTTCGAGCGCGAATTCGGCGCCGCGCCGCGCATTCGCGGCAGCCTGCATTTCGGCCCGGTGATCATCGGCGAGATCGGCGACGTCAAACGCGCCATCGTCTTCAACGGCGACGTGATGAACACGACGTCGCGGCTGGAAGCGCTCAGCCGCGATATTGCCGGTGGTTTCGTCGCCTCGCGTGCGGCAATTGAGCGGTTCGAAACGCGGTTGCCCGTCGCGATGTGCGATCTCGGCTGCCTGCCGATCAGGGGACGGGTGGACGGCATCGATGCGATGGGATTTGACGGCGGCGCGGAGCCGGTCCGCGCAGCGTAGCCCCCAACATGCCGGCGCGGCGAGGCGCGGATGTTCGCCGATCTCGCCGGGCAGGCGATCGATACCGGCATCGGCATCTGTGTCTCGGCGATGACGGTTGCCGCCAGCCAGGCGATCTGCAAGGCGGAAGCGCCGATCTGGGCGGAGCTCGCGGGCAGCCTGGGCCCGGTGGCAATATACGCACGTGGAATTGATCCAGCCTCTTTGCGCGTTAGCCTGCCGCCATTCGTCTATCAGAATGGGAGCAATCGAGAACGGCCGCAACCGCTGCCGTGTGGCGCCCGCGACGTGCCGATCTCAATGCGCCGGAAGCAACAGGCGCGATCAAAAACCATCGGCACGTTTCGGGTCCGGATAACCGCTGGATACGTGTCATGGCATTTCGCAAGGTCAAGGGAGAGGCGATCAATCTGGGCAGGGAGGTCTATGACTCCCGGTTCAAGATCAGGATCGGGCAGCGGATGGCAGATCAGCCAGGTGATCCCCGGCGCATGCTGGTGGCGGTCGGGAAGAACAAGGACACGCTGTTCGAATTCGCCGTGATGCTCAGCGAGACACGGGACGAGAACGCTGCCGGCTACACATTCACGTTCACCGCTCCGCTCGACGAGGTGCGGCAAGGCTTCAAGGACAACCAGCCGGTCTTCGCCGAATTCGGCAGCGAAGAGGCATTCGTTGCCTATGTGAGGGAAGGCACGGAATTGCTGTTCAGCAGCGCAGGCGCCATCACCCGCGGCTCGCGTTATGTCTGCCGGCTGGCCTGATGCGTAGACAAGTTGAGCGTCTCGTGTGTTTTGCGACCGCTATAGGCGCGCTGACAATTGCCAGCGCGACGTCTCACGCTCAAGCCGTTATTCAACCCGTCATCAGAGCATATCCGCCATTGCGCATTGCTTTGCCGGAATTCGTATCAGAAAGCCCTGCCGAGGCGGAGTTGGCACGGATCGTTCCGCAGATGATTGGCGGCGATCTCGCGCTCACCAAGGTGTTCGTTCCGACTGATCCCGCGACCTTTGTTGAGAAGCGCGTTGGCACCGATGCATCGCCGTCCTTCGCCGATTGGCGCGCTGCGAATAGCCAGAGATTATTGGCGGGGAGCGTCGCGCGGCAGCCGGATGGCCGCATCAGGATCGCCTATCGGTTCTGGGATATGTTCGGGGAGAGGCAGCTCACGGGCATGCAATATCTGGCAAGCCGCGATGACGTCGGCGATATCGGGCATATGATGTCCGCAGAGATTTATGAGTACGTGATCAGCGCGCGAGAGAAATGACGGGACCGCTCTGCGGCCGGCGACTTAGTACCTAAGATGGTTTTCGTCTCGCTTCGCCCATCCCGCGGTCTAGGAAGATCGACTGACCAACTCCTTGCGCTCACTCGCACGCTTCAGCTTGCCGAGCATGGAGGACGCATAGGCTGCGTAAGGACCGATCCAGCGTTCATGGATGGCATGGATCGGCAGTGCGTCGAGCTGGTTCCATCGCTCGCGCCCGCGGCGCTCGATGATGAGGAGGCCGGCCTCGTCGAGCACTTTCAGATGTTGCATCACGGTGCAGCGATCGAGTTCGGGAAACAGCTCGCACAGCATTCCCGTCGTCTTGGCACCCGTCTTGAGCGCATCCACCATCCGCCGCCGCGCACGATGGGCCAAGGCGCGAAACAGAAGGTCGTCCTTTTCGTCATTTGACATGTTATAAATATATAACCTATTGTCGGTCGAAACAAGAGGAGGCTGCTCATGGCACCGAGGTTCACCATCAAGGGACGGATCGCCAGGCCCGTCAGCGACGTGTTCGAGGCTGTCGTCAATCCCGAGCACCTGTCGGAGTTTTTCACGACGGGTGGTGCGAAGGGGCGGCTGGAATCAGGTGCCGTCGTGACCTGGGACTTCCACGATTTCCCCGGCGCTTTCCCGGTTCATGTCACCGAGGTCGAGAAGGACAGGCGCATCGTGCTGCGCTGGGACGGCGAGGCAACTGCAGTCGAGGCGGACGCTTCGGGGAGCAACAAGACGAAGGTCACGATGACATTCGCGCCCACCGATGACGGCCGCACGCTGGTCGAGATCACGGAAGAGGGATGGCTGGACAGCCCGGAGGGACGTTCGGCCTCCTATGGCAATTGCGAAGGCTGGACCGGCATGCTCTGCGCCATGAAAGCCTGGCTCGAACACGGCATCCATCTACGCGAGGGATTTTACAAGTAGCTGGCGAACGCAGGATGGGTCTCGCTGCCTCAACCCATCCTACTTCACCTTCGCCGCGATGATGTCATCGGCCTTCACCCAGCCAGGTGTGCCCACTGCAAACCTTGCCTTCGCACGCGAAGCCAGATCGCGCGCGGTCTTGTTGTCGCCGCGCAGGAATGCGGCCTGCGCCGACGCCAAATCTGCTTCCGCGAGTTCGCCCTTGCGGCCATAGGCCATTGCAAGCTGCTGATAGCCGGCCGGCGCTTCGCCTTCGCGGGCGATGGCGGCCTTGAGGATGCGGATGGCTTCGTCCGTATAGGCCTTGTTGTCGGAGGCGACGAGGGCCTGGCCGAGCATCATCTCGATCAGTGGCGCATTGCTCGCAAGCTGCACCGCGCGGCGCAGCGGCGCGATCGCCTCATTGGGCTTGCCGCCTTCGAGCAGGGCCTGACCGCGCAGTTCGTAGAAATACGGATTGTTCGGCTGCGCCTTGATGAGCTGGTCGATCTGCGCGATGGCGACCGTGAGGTCGCCGTGGCGATAGGTGGCGATGGCGCGGGCATATTGTGCGGGCAGGCTGGTGTCGGACGGCGGATAGCGGCGCAGCACGGTGTCGCGCTGCTCCATGAAACCCGATGTCTTCGCACGCATCAGATCGTGGCGCAGCTGCAGCGCCGGGTCGTCCTTCTTGTCCCAGTAGGGGCTGGCCTTGGCGAGGCCTTCGAGTGCGGCGACGCGCTCCTGCGGCATCGGATGCGACTGCATATAGGGATCGCTGCCACGCGCCGCGAACAGGCTGTCCGACGAGAAGCGCTTGAAGGTCTCGTACATGCCTTTCGCGGACTGGCCGGTCTGCGTCAGATATTTGACCCCGGCACGATCCGCGTTTTCTTCATGCTGGCGCTGATAGGCCAGCATGGTGCTCATCATCATCGCCTGCGGCGCGGCTACTGCGGCGGCACCGACATTGCTCATATTGCCGCCCTGATTGCCGCCACGCGCACCCGCCGCCATGGCGCCGACGCCGAGCAGCATCGCGATGATCATCTGCGTCTGCGCTTCGGCGAGGCGCTGGCGCAGTTTCGACAGATGGCCGCCGGCGAGATGGCCGGTCTCATGCGCGAGCACGCCGATGATCTGGTTCGGCGTCTGCGCCTGCATCAGCGCGCCGTAATTGACGAAGATGCGGCGGCCGTCGGCGACGAAGGCGTTGAAGCTCGCGTTGTTGATGATGACGACCTGGATGTTCTGCTTCTCGAGCCCGGCGGCGCGCAGGATCGGGCGCGTATAGTCGCGCAGGAGCTGCTCGATCTCGGCATCGCGCAGCAACCGCACGTCGCCTTGCTGGGCGCTCGCGGGAAGCGGCGCCAGCGCGATGGCGGCGGCGGTGAGCAGGGCGGTCAGCCGGGAGAATGTGCGGATAGCAGCTTTGGCCGGTGAGGCTTTATTGAGCTGCAAATGCAAGTCTTTCGTCATTGGCCGGGGTCGGGATTCGCGATAAGTCGGTACAGTCCAATATTGCGGCGGGAGCGCGGCGTGGCTCGCCCGCAGCAAATGCGTCTCGCCGCGCAGATAGCAGATTTTCAGGTTCGACACGATGTCCGATACGATCCTCCGTGCCCGCGCTAAAGGCCTGCTTGCGGCGTCCAGCCGCAGCGATGTTCCCTCCTTCATGGTGATGGACGTGATGGCCGCCGCCGCGCGCATCGAGGCCGCGGGCGGTCACGTGATCCATATGGAGGTCGGCCAGCCCGCAGCGCCGGCGCCGCAGACGGCGATCAGGGCGGCGCAGGAGGCGCTCGCGCGCGGACAGATCGAATATACTGCCGCGCTCGGCACGCCGTCGCTGCGCGCGCGCATCGCGCGGCACTATCGCGATGCCTATGGCTGCGATGTCGATCCCGAACGGATCGTGGTGACGACGGGATCTTCAGGCGCGTTCATTCTCGCTTTTCTCGCGCTGTTCGAGCCCGGCGACCGCGTGGCCATCACGGCGCCCGGTTATCCGCCGTATCGGCACATCCTCACCGCGCTCGGCTGCGAGCCGGTGCTGATCGAGACGCATGCGGAGACGCGTCATGCACTGACCGGCGAAGCACTGCTCGCCGAGCATCGCAAGAAGCCGTTGAAAGGCGTGCTGGTTGCGAGTCCTGCCAATCCCACCGGCACCATGATGTCACGCGAAGCGCTGAGCAGTGTGATCGCGGCCGCCGAGAGCGAAGGCATCCGATTCATCTCGGACGAGATCTATCACGGCCTCGATTACGCATTTCCGGCCGTGACGGCAGCGGAGCTGTCGCCCAATGCGC
This sequence comes from Tardiphaga sp., assembly GCA_030147505.1. Taxonomy (GTDB): domain Bacteria; phylum Pseudomonadota; class Alphaproteobacteria; order Rhizobiales; family Xanthobacteraceae; genus Tardiphaga. The sequence continues at coordinate 9,676 of JASBVG010000031.1, read as the reverse complement.
TCGTGATCAATTCGTTCTCGAAGTATTTCTGCATGACCGGCTGGCGTGTCGGCTGGATGGTGGTGCCGACGCCGCTTGTTCGCTCCATGGAACGTTTGCAGCAGAATTTGTCCATCTCGGTTCCCACACTGTCGCAGATCGCGGCCGAGGCGGCGTTCGACGGGGCGGCGGAGATGGAGGAGATCAAGCACGGCTATCAGGAGAACCGCCGCATTCTGACCACCGGGTTGCCGCAAGGCGGCCTCACGGAATTCCTTCCGGCGGACGGCGCATTCTATCTTTACGCGGATGTTTCGCGCTTTACGGACGACAGCTTCGAATTCGCCAAGCAGATGCTCGAACAGGCGCATGTGGCGGCGACACCGGGCGCCGATTTCGATCCGTTCCACGGTAAGTCCTTCATCCGCTTCTCCTATGCGCGCTCGAGCGCGGAGATGCAGGATGCCGTTGCACGCATCTGCAAATGGCTAGCGTGACATGAACATGCCGTCTCCGATCGCCGCGGTCTTGTGGCCCTCCAGCGGCAAGCCAGCGGCCGCCTTGCGACGCGCGGCCATTCTGGCGATCGCAGGCGTGGTGCTGCTGGCCGTTTCCGCCAAGGTGAACCTGCAACTGCCTTTCGTGCCGATGACGCTGCAGACGCTGGTGGTGCTGATGATCGGCGCAGCCTATGGCTGGCGGCTGGGGACGGCGACGCTCATCCTCTATCTCATTGTCGGCGCTTGCGGATTACCCGTCTTCGCCGGTCCGACGGGAGGGCTCAAGCCGCTGTTCGGAGCGACCGCGGGCTTCCTGTTCGGCTTCGTCGTCGCCGCCTTCATCACGGGCTGGCTGGCGGAGCGCGGCTGGGATCGTTCGGTAGGGTTGCTGTTCATCGCCATGGCCATCGGACATTTCGTCATACTTGCAATGGGTTGGGCGTGGCTCGCCTTCGGCGTGGGTCTCGGGGTCGGCAAGGCGCTAATCGTGGGGGTGACGCCGTTCCTGGTCGGAGCGCTGCTCAAGAATGCGGTCGGCGCGCTGCTCATCCCGCTCGCATATGGTGCGGCAGGGCGTCGTAGCAACTAGACGTGTATTCGACCATTTTCTCGCCTTATGAGATCGGATGGCTCGAGCCGAAATTTGCCGCTAATGAGTGGGTCAAGGCGCTCGGCGATGGCTTCATCAAGCTGATCAAGATGGTGATCGCGCCGATCATCTTCTGCACTGTCGTCTCGGGTATCGCCCACATCCAGGACGCCAAGAAGGTCGGCCGCGTCGGCATCAAGGCGCTGGTCTATTTCGAGATCGTCTCGACCTTCGCGCTGATCCTCGGCCTGATCATAGGCAATGTGTTCCAGGTCGGCCACGGCCTCGCTGCCAAGGTCGATGGCACCAATGCCGCCGTCGCCAATTACGTCAAGCAGGCGGAAGCGCAGCACTCGGTCGATTTCGTCCTCAACATCATTCCTGATAGCGTGGTCGGCGCCTTTGCCAAGGGCGACATCCTGCAGGTACTGCTGTTTGCGATCCTGTTCGGCTTCTCGCTGATGGCGCTCGGCGAGCGCAGCCACAAGCTGCGCGACATCATCGATGATACGTCGCATGCAGTATTCGGCGTCATTGCCATCGTGATGAAGGCGGCGCCGGTCGGTGCCTTCATCGCTATGGCTTACACGATCGGTAAATTCGGCCCGTCCGCGCTGACCAATCTGTTCAGCCTTATCCTGCTGTTCTACGGAACCGCGCTGCTGTTCGTGATCGTCGTGCTCGGCTTCATTGCCCGCATGGTCGGCTTCAGCATCTTCAAGTTCATCCGCTACATCAAGGATGAGCTGCTGATCGTGCTCGGCACCTCGTCGTCGGAAAGCGCGCTGCCGCAGCTGATGGAAAAGCTCCAGCGTCTCGGCTGTTCGAAGTCGGTGGTCGGCCTCGTGGTCCCGACCGGCTACAGCTTCAATCTCGACGGCACCAATATCTACATGACGCTGGCGACCCTGTTCATCGCCCAGGCACTCGGTGTCGAACTGTCCTTCGGCCAGCAGATCACCATCCTGATCGTGGCGATGCTGACCTCGAAGGGCGCTTCGGGCGTCACCGGCGCCGGCTTCGTCACATTGGCGGCCACGCTGGCCGTGGTCGATCCGCGTCTCGTGCCGGGCATGGCGATCGTGTTCTCGATCGACAAGTTCATGAGCGAGGTTCGCGCACTCACCAACATCACCGGTAGCGGCATCATTGCGGCATGCGGGCGCCGTCTTTGCCGAACTCGAAATTCTGTGCCTGCTTCGACGTGCCGCGGGTGACTTGCGCCACCCCGAAAAATCCCTGCGTCGACAAAAGCCGTTTCGGCTTGGGCACGACGAACATTTCGAACTGGTCGAAGGGATAGACCGTGGCGACGACCCGCCGCAGTTCGGCAATGACAGCCACCCACGCTTTGGTCTTACCGCGTGATGCAGCAAAGCGTTTGACGATCAGCTGGAGCGCCTTGTCGTAGATTGCCGGCAGTTCTGCCGGTGAAAGCGCTGGATATTCGCTGTCGAAGTAAGCAAGGGCATCGGTGATGCCGGTGGTCGCTTCGGTTCGGAGCTGCTGTGCCAGCCGCCGCGCATGATCGGCGCAGGGACTGGTAAAAAAGGGAATGCGTTGCGAAAATTCCGTCTTTGTAAAGACTGCAATCGCCGCTGGCACGTAGCGTAGCCACCACCGGGTGATCTCCTGCAGTTGTAGACGGATATTGATGCGCTCGCGCGCGAGGTCCGCGGTTGCAAGCAAGGATAGTGCATGAATGCGCTGTCCATCAAGCAGTCGCACGCTGGCGGCAGCCAGGGATGCGGCGGCGCCGAGGTTGGCCAGCAGTGCGGCTGCACGGTCGCGGTCGGCGAACGCCGCATCGGTCAACACATCCATCGCCAGTACTGAGTCCCACAAGGCATTCCCGATGATCATCCGAAAGACGTCATACTCCTCTGACCGTGCAAATTTCGGTGACGCGGCGCGTGGAATATAGCTCGCATGGGCAGCGATCTCGCGCGAATAGGGACAACTGATGGCAACGTTCATGCGCTGTGCGTGGGTGCACAGATTGGCCACGAGGACTGATGTCATGTCGAACAGGAATTCCGCAACGACGAGAGCAGGCAGTTTGTGCTCCTGACGCGCGGTGGCCTTGCGGGCGGCATCGATCCGCATGTGGACCTCTTTGACCGATGCGGACAGCAAGGCTTGCCGTTGTGCGCCGTTGCCGACGCCGGCCGGATAAGGCGCCTTGGTCTCGAAGAAATAAAAGCCGCGCAGGCCGCCGCCTTCGGAGCGCATTGTGGCGGCGGGTTTTTCAATGAGAAGCCAGCGAAAGCCGGCAGATGTCTGAATGCCCCAATTGATGGCGCCGTCGCCGGCAGGCAAGCCGGCATTGGCGCCTTCGAATGCAATGCCTTCCTGTGCACAGATGGCGCGGGCCGCCACTTGCAAAGGATCGGTCGCCGCATGCCGTTCCTTCACAAAGCGCATGTGTTCGGTGCGTGCGTGATGCAGCGGGTTGCGAGCGACAATCGCCTCTCGCGCGGCGGAAAGCTCGTCGGCGGACAGAGGGGTTAGCATCGGCAGGCGGCGGAGCCAGGCGGCACTAAGCGTCGTCATATTGCCGAGTTTGTAGAAGCGAGAGTCGATTTGCTCGATCGCCGGATCGATTTTGCCGAACCCGCCGCCGTCCTTGATCGCTGTGGTGAGGGCGGGATCGCCGGTCATGATGGTCATAAAGGCATCGAAGATGGCCAAATAGTCGGTGGCACCCATGGCGACAAGGCCGCGGCGGCAATTGTCGAGCGTGCGTTCGCCCATGCCGCTATTGCGGGCGAATTGGCCGTGGCCGCCATTGTTCACCTGAGCGAGATAATAGTCAGCGTGGTAGCACCAGTAGGCCTCGGGGGGAATTTCGCCGAAGACGAGCAACGGTGTATCCATTGTCCAGTTGACGAAATCGACGACACTTTCGACCAATGCGACGTCATCTGTGACCGCGTCTTGCGGCACCAGGATCTCGCTGGCAATGAGCCGGCCCTGGGGATCTAGCACGCGGGAGTCGTCGATATCCGCCATGGTGACTTTCCAGATGTGCGCGCGAAAGGTGCGCTCATAAGGAAGACACAAAGCAAATGGCTAACCCGCAGGAGTCTCGAACCTTCGTAGCCCTGCGGGCGTTCTCTATCCGGATGACGCGTCCGGGCTCAGGAGGAGGTTCGTCCAGTAGGATCTTAAAAGTCGAAAAGGCCGCCCGGTGATACCGGGCGGCCTTTTTTGTTTGTAACCCGGATAGAGCCTGCGACATCCGGGAGCAGAGCGTGCTCACGTTGCCAGTCTCCGGATTTCGCTGCGCTCCATCCGGACTACGGCCTCAGCCGTTGCCGCCACCAAAAGCGCGGGACCACCAGCCAGCCTTGCGCGGAGCCTCGGTGCTCGGTGCGGGAGCAGGAGGCGCGATCGGCGCTGCTACCGCAGCACGCTCTGCGGCAGCCGCGACGGGCGCTGGTGCTTCCGGCTCGACAGGAGCGGGGGCCACGGTGCCGAAGCTGACCTTCTCACGCACGGTGGAACGGCGGCGAGCGGGCTTGTCGTCCTCTTGTGCTGGCACGGGCTCGGTAGCTGTGGCGACCGGCGGGGTCGGCGCAGGCTCGGCCGGTGCAAACATCGGAATCGAGTCGTGGTCGCGCTTCGGCGCTTCGACCGGCTCAGCTTCGACGCGCGGCTGTTCGCCATGGCTGTTGTTGCGGCCGTCGAGATCGGCGACGGCTTCGCTGGCTTCGGATTCCTGAGGTCCGGCGAGTTCGTCGGCAATCGAGCCGGCGAGACCTTCCTCATTGCCTTCAGGGCGCTCACCGCCGCGGCGGCGGCGGCCGCCACGACGGCCGCGGCGGCGCGGGCGACGCTCGCCATCACTGCCATCTTCGCCACGGACTTCACGCGGCTGGTCGTCTGCCTCGTCGTCTTCGCCTTCAGCGTCATCACCGGAGGTATCGCCAACGGTCTCGATGGCGCCATCGGTCATGACATGGGTGTCGCTGACCTGGATGTCGCCGGCGTCACGATCCCCGCCTTCGCGGGCTTCACTCGAACGGCCGCGACGGCGGCGACGGCGGCGGCGCTTGCGATCACCACCCTCGCCATCGGCGGAGGCTTCGGATGGACCTTCCTCGTCGCCGAGACCTTCGGTTTCTTCGGTTTCGACCTCGGCTTCCGTCTCGAACAGCTCTTCGTCGTCGTACGGCTCTTCCTCGGGCGCAGGCGGCAGATTGGCGAGCTGGGCTGCGAGCATGGCCTTGGCGGCCTCGAGCGTGTGCACCTGTTCGCCGCGGTCGATCACATAGGACTGCTGGCCGGTGACATGGGCGTCCGCAAGGATCGAGATGGTGACTTCGAAGCTTTCCTCGAGGTCGCGCAGATGGCCGCGCTTGTGGTTCAGCACATAGAGGGCGACATCGCTGCGGGTGCGGACGACAAGATTATGCGTCGCGCCCTTCATGAGCACTTCTTCGACGCCGCGCAGCAGTTGTAGCGCGACCGAGGAGACCGACCTGACATGACCGGTGCCGCCGCAATGCGCGCAGATCTCGGTGGAGCTTTCGAGCACGCTGGCGCGGATGCGCTGGCGCGACATTTCGAGCAGGCCGAAATGCGAGATGCGTCCGACCTGGATGCGGGCGCGATCCTGCCGCAGGCAGTCGCTGAGCTTGCGCTCGACTGCGCGGTTGTTGCGTTTCTCGTCCATGTCGATGAAGTCGATCACGATGAGGCCGGCGAGGTCGCGCAAACGAAGCTGGCGCGCGACTTCCTCGGCCGCTTCGAGATTGGTCTTCAGCGCGGTATCCTCGATGTGATGCTCGCGGGTCGAACGACCTGAGTTCACGTCGATGGAGACAAGGGCTTCGGTCTGGTTGATGACGATATAGCCGCCCGAGCGCAGTTGCACCGTGGGCGTGAACATGGCGTCGAGCTGGCTCTCCACGCCCATGCGCGAGAACAGCGGCTGGCCGTCGCGATACATCTTCACGGCGCGCGTGTTGCTCGGCATCAGCATATGCATGAAGTCGCGCGCTTCGTGGTAGCCGGCTTCACCGGCGACCTGAATTTCGTCGATCTCCTTGTTGTAGAGATCGCGCAGCGAGCGCTTGATCAGTGAGCCTTCCTCGTAGACGAGGGTAGGGGCCTGCGACTTCAGCGTCATGTCGCGGACGGTTTCCCACATCCGGATCAGATATTCGAAGTCGCGCTTGATTTCCGGCTTGGTGCGGGAGGCTCCGGCGGTGCGCAGGATGATGCCCATGCCTTCCGGCACGTCCAGATCCGACACCACTTCCTTCAAACGCGAACGATCCTGCGCAGAAGTAATCTTGCGGGAGATGCCGCCACCGCGGGCGGTGTTCGGCATCAGCACGGCGTAACGGCCGGCAAGCGACAGATAGGTGGTGAGAGCCGCGCCCTTGTTGCCGCGCTCTTCCTTGACCACCTGCACCAGCATCACCTGGCGGCGCTTGATGACTTCCTGGATCTTGTACTGGCGGCGGGGGCGGAAGGCGCGCTCGGGCACTTCCTCCAGCACGTCGTCGCCGCCGACGGATTCGACCTGATCCTCTTCGGATTCCTCCTCGTCGTCCTCGTCTTCGTCCTCATCGTCGTCGCCTTCGGCCGCATGCTCATCATCAGTATGAGGGTCATGGGCGTGCACGTCATGAACGTGCTCGTCATGCGCGGCGGTCTCGTCGGCGTGACCATCGGCGGGCTGTTCGTCGCTCGCCGCAACCGCGGTCTGCTCAGCCGGTTCGTCATGTGCCGCGACAGCGACGGGCTCATCGATCTCAGCGACCGCCACCTCGGTGGGCGCGGCTGGCTGCTCGGTCGGTGTCTCGGTGACGGCGACCGGCTCGGATGCCACGGTTTCGGGCACGACAACGTGGTCGGGCGCATCGAAGCGTGCCGGCACGAAGCCCAGGAATTCCTCGTATGGCTGTTCGGCCTTCGACGGATCGATGGCGCCCTCGACCACCTGGCTGCGCACGCGTTCGCCACGGTCGCGGCGGCGCGAATTGCGATGACGCGAACGGCGGCGGCTCGAGCGCTTCTCGTTCTCCTCCTCGGCTTCGCGATGCGCGGCCTCATCGGCCTCGATCAGGGCCAGACGGTCGGCCGTCGGAATCTGGTAGTAATCCGGATGGATTTCGCTGAAAGCGAGGAAGCCGTGGCGGTTGCCGCCATACTCGATGAAGGCGGCCTGGAGGGACGGCTCAACGCGCGTGACCTTGGCGAGATAGATGTTGCCGCGGAGCTGCTTGCGCTGCGCCGTTTCGAAATCAAATTCCTCGACGCGATTGCCGCGGACCACGACGACCCGGGTCTCCTCGGGATGCGTCGCATCGATCAACATTTTGTTTGGCATGGAAGGACTCATGGCGGCGGAGTGCACGCGTGGCGGCAAGCGCATCTGGCGCGGCCGGGTGACGCGAGGGTCCACCTGATTCTGGGGTGAGGGGAAGGCCGAAGCGCTCACCGTCGCGCCGTGACAACTGTAGAACTGCCGAATGCGAGAACCGCGTGGAAAACCGCACGAAGCGGAAGCTTCGCATCGGTGTCCCCAAGCGGGTCTCGGTCGGCATCACAGTCTGGCGCATCAAGCGTCGGCCCGTCTAAACTTTTGGGCGGCAAAGGCACCGCCTGCGCTGACGTCCGGCGCCACGCGAATGCGTGCGTCGGTTGTCGCTAACTCGGCCGAAAGAGAGGCCGGAGTTTTCGGTCATGTCGTGTCTGAAACCGCCCTGCAAGCGAGTAAGAACCAGGGACCGGACACCACTCGGGCCAGGATCATCTCGCCAAAAAACCGCGCCCGGCGCTGGCCTTGGAAGGATGATCAAAAACGCTCATGTCTCCGATGGATATCGGGGAGATGAACGCTGCACCGGGAGGTTGAACGCGACACAACCGGGAGTTAATCCGTCAGCTGTTCGTACATACGTGGAATGAACCCCGCTGGCAAGGGAAGCGTCACGCCGTTGCAACAGTCGGGGGAATTCGCAAAAGCGTCATTAGGGCGAAGTTAACCCTGCGATTCTAATGGGCTAGGGATGGGCTGCTCCGGAGGCTTTGGATTCGCTTGACCCGCCGTGCAAACCATATCGTTTTGCTGGGAATGGTGCTTGCGAGTGCCACGCTCGCGTTCGGCTGGTGCTCGCATACCCGCGCTGCGCCGGGCGATGTGCCCGAGGCCGCGGCTGAGAAGCAGGCTGAGGCGTCGCTTCCTGTCGCATCCGATGTCCGCATCGCTGGCGACGAAAAACAGACCCGATTTATCCTCGATCTCGACCGCAAGGTGTCGCTGCGCGCCTTCACGCTGGCGGACCCCTACCGCGTTGTCATCGACATGCCGCAGGTGGCGTTTCATCTCGATCCCGGGGCAGGGACGGTGGCGCGCGGCCTGATCAAGGCGTTCCGTTACGGCATGGTGATGCCGGGCGGCTCGCGCATGGTGTTCGATCTGACGAGGCCGGTGAAGATCAACAGCGCCGTGGCGCTGGACCCGGCCAATGGGCAGCCGGCGCGGATGGTGATCGAGCTTGAAGCCGTGGATCGCACGACCTTTGTGCAGGGGCTGGCGGTGGAGAATCGCCCGGAATTGCGGCCGGCGATTACCGGCAGCGTCACACCCTCGCCGGTGGCCACGACCGTGGCGGCGACGGCCGGGCCGGCAACGGCGACCGACGCGCGTCCGGTGGTGGTGATCGATCCCGGCCATGGCGGGGTCGATAATGGCACCCAGGCCGGTGGCGAAAGCGAAAAGAGCATCGTGCTCGGCTTCGGCCTCGCACTGCGCGACCGGTTGGACAAGCTCGGCAAATTCCGCGTGGTAATGACCCGTTCCGACGATACGTTCATCGCCCTCGACGACCGTGTGAAACTGGCGCGCAGCGCGGGCGCGGCGCTGTTCGTCTCGATTCATGCGGACGCTTTGCCCAAAGGTGAGGGCGATGCCCAGGGCGCGACCGTTTATACGCTGTCCGACAAGGCGTCCGACGCCGAGGCGCAGCGGCTGGCCGACCTCGAAAACAAGGCCGATGCCATCGGTGGCGTAAACCTCACGGAGGAACCTACCGAGGTCGCCGACATCCTCATCGATCTCGCCCAGCGCGAGACCAAGACATTTTCGGGCCGTTTCGCACGTCTGGTGGTCGGCGAGATGAAGGTGACCACCCGAATGCACAAGCATCCGCTGAAGTCGGCGGGATTTCGGGTGTTGAAGGCGCCGGATGTGCCCTCGGTGCTGATCGAACTGGGCTATGTCTCCAACAAGGACGATCTGCAATCGCTGATGTCGGAGAACTGGCGCTCCAAGACGGTCGGCGCGGTCGCCAAGTCAATCGACAACTATTTTACCAAGCACATGGTTTCGGCCGGCACCGGCAATTGAAGATTCTGGAAATGACAGGGCTTTCAACGACTGAGCCCTAGTTTGGCCACAGCGCACATTCTATAAAAACCGCCAAAGGCCGGAGAATCGGCCACCTCAAGCGGTGGCTGTGGGCGTCTCTAGTCGATTGATTTTGGCTGACTTTCGCCCCCGGCGGCTGCCATCTGTGCTATATGGCCGCACAGCGACTGAAACGGATCGTCTCAACATGCGTCTGCTCGTGCGGTTTTTCGGGTTCTTGTT
>JASBVG010000030.1 GCA_030147505.1 Tardiphaga sp. | reverse complement strand
AGCGGCAGAGCCCCGTAATGGGCCCGGACGGTGACCCCCGACCACCCGAGTGCAAGGGGATACGTCCTCCCCCGGCCCGCAGGCGCCGCATCTCCATTCCGCTCAATGACGCCTCATGAAGCGCCCCTCGCGAACAAGACGCGAGCGATATGAGGGATAATAGGACTTTTGTCAAGAACGAAGAAGGAACAAAAACCACATTGACTCGCAAACTAATCACGGATAATAATTATCCATGACTAGTTCGGAGCTACCCCGATGAAAATGAGCGACGGTGTCGAGCAGGCCATTCACAGCGTAGCCATGATGGCCGGGCTGACGGCTGACGGCGTGCTCTCCGCGGCGTCCCTCGCGGAATTTCACGGCGTCTCCACGAGCTATCTGCTCAAGCATCTGCAGGCCCTCTCCGGTGCCGGCATCGTGGCGACAAAACCAGGTCCGACCGGAGGCTATCGCCTCGCCCGCGCACCCAATGAGATCACGCTGCTCGATCTGGTGCTGGCCATCGAAGGCTCCGCCCCGGCCTTCCGCTGCGCCGAGATCCGTCAGCGCGGACCCAATCCGCTGCCGGGCAAACCGAAAGCGCCCTGCTCCATCAATGCCGCGATGCTGCGCGCCGAACGCGTCTATCGCGAGGAACTCGCGAAGGTCAGCCTCGCCGACGTGCTCGGCGACCTTCGTGCCAAGGACGAGGACGGCGCCATCGCCGCACGCGGCTGCGCCTTTCTCGAGCTCAACGAACGGCGCCGCAGCGCCAACTGACTTTCAACCACCGAACCGAAGGAAACCTGTCATGTCGCCACGTATCAACTTCGCCAAGGCTTCACCCGATGCCTACAAGGCCGTCGCAGCACTGGATCGCTATGTGGTGAAGGAGAGCGGCCTCGAGCCTGCGATCATCCACCTCATCAAGCTCCGCGCCTCGATCATCAATGGCTGCGCCTATTGCGTCGACATGCATGTGAAAGAGTCGCGTCACGACGGGCTGAGCGAGCAATGGATCAATCTCGTTTCAACATGGCACGAGTCGACCGTCTATACGCCGCGCGAACGTGCGCTGCTCGGCTGGGTCGACGCCGTTACTTTGATCGCGCAGACCCGCGCACCGGATGACGTCTATGAAGAGCTGCGCAAGCACTTCTCCGACGACGAATGCGTGAAGATCACCACCGCCATCGGCGCCATCAACGTCTGGAACAGGCTTGCCGTTGCCTTCCGCGCCCCGCATCCGGTCGATGCACCAAAGGCCGCCGCCTGAGCCGTTCGACAGCAAGATCCCAATGCCCGGCAGGAATGCCGGGCATTTTTGTTTGTGCAAGCGTGCATGGCAGCATTTCAGCAGCCGAAGCTTTTTGTTGCCTCAGCAACTAATTCGTGAGAACATCTCTAAAGCAGGCGCAGACAGAGCAATTCGATTGCCGCGCCGCTTCAGGGAGAGAAACGATGGCGGACTGCCTGCGCGGGACCGAAAGCGATGGTGCGCGCCCAGGCTTACTCGGTTGCTGTGGTGACGGCATTGAGATTGCCGTGGATACGCCGCAACAGGTCGATCAGCACTTCGCGCTCTTTGTCATCGAGGCAGGACAGCAGTCTCTGCTCGCGCCCGAGCGCGGCGACGATAACGGCGTCATGCGTCTTGCGCCCCTTGGCGGTGAGCTTGATCGAATGCGTCCGCGCATCGCGCCGGTCGGTGCCGATGATGACCAGCCCCCTGCTTTCCAGCATCGCCAGCGTTCGGCTGACAGGCCCCTTGTCGAAGCCGATGACCTGACAGATCCGCGATGCCGGAATCCCGGGTTCGATGGCCAGCAGCGACATGATGCGCCATTCGGTGATGTTCACGCCGAAATGCTTTTGATAGTGGACCGTTGCGCTGTTCGACAGCTTGTTGGCGATAAAGGTGATGAAGGCGGGCACATAGCGATTGAGATCGAGCAGTTGCCCGTGCGAAGCCGCTTCCTTTTCAACACGGAGACCGATGTCCGGCGCGCTTTTACCCAGCTGCTTTTTGCCCATCCGCCGCGCGCCTCGCCTCTGCTTTCAAGCCGGCCGCAATCCCGGCCGTTCGTATCGTTCGAGACATAGGATTATGCGGCAACGATTGCCAAGAAGAAAACAGGGAGACGCCTTATGGTCGCATTGACCTGTCCCAATTCCGCTTCCGCGTCGGCGATACCGGTCCTCGCCTTCGATACACAGCCGAAGGATCACGCATTTCCGCCGATCCCGACGCTCGATGTTGATCCGTTCGCGCTCGACTTCTTCGCGGACCCGCACCCGACCCACGAGGTTCTGCGTGAAGCCGGTCCCGTGGTCTATCTCGACAAATGGAACGTGTTCGCCGTCGCGCGCTATGCCGAGGTTCACGCTGTCCTGAACGATCCGGCGACCTTCTGTTCCAGCCGCGGCGTCGGCCTCAGCGACTTCGCCAGGGAAAAGCCGTGGCGACCGCCGAGCCTGATCCTCGAAGCCGACCCGCCCGCGCATACGCGCACCCGCGCGGTGCTCAACAAGGTGCTGTCCCCCGCGGTGATGAAGACGCTGCGCGACGGCTTTGTCGCGGCAGCCGATGCGAAAGTGGACGAACTGCTGGAACGACGAAGCTTCGATGCGATCGCCGATCTCGCCGAGGCGTATCCGCTGTCGGTTTTCCCCGATGCGATGGGACTGCAGAAGGAAGGACGTGAAAATCTCCTGCCCTATGCCGGCCTCGTCTTCAACGCCTTCGGGCCGCCCAACGAATTGCGCCAGAACGCCATCGCGCGTTCGGCTCCGCATCAGGCCTATGTCCAGGCGCAGTGCCAGCGCGAGAATCTCGCGCCGGGCGGTTTCGGTGCCTGCATCCATGCGCGCGCCGACACCGGTGACATCACCCATGACGAGGCACCGCTGCTGGTCCGCTCGCTGCTTTCGGCGGGCCTCGACACCACCGTCAACGGCATCGGCGCCGCCGTCTATTGCCTCGCACGCTATCCCGAGGAATTTGCACGGCTGCGCGCTGACGTGACGCTGGCGCGGAGCGCCTTCGAGGAAGCCGTACGCTATGAGAGCCCGGTACAGACGTTCTTCCGCACCACGACGCGCCCCGTCGAGATCAGCGGTCACCGGGTCGGCGAAGGCGAAAAGGTGCTGATGTTCCTTGGCGCCGCCAATCGCGACCCCCGGCGCTGGGAGGATCCGGCGCGCTACGACATCACCCGCAAGACATCGGGCCATGTCGGCTTCGGGTCGGGCATCCATATGTGCGTTGGCCAGCTCGTCGCCCGTCTCGAAGGCGAAGCGATGCTCTCGGCTCTGGCGCGCAAGGTGAAGGCCATCGAGATCAGCGGCGAGATCACGCGCCGCTACAACAACACGCTGCGCGGGCTGGAGAGCCTGCCGGTGACGTTCACGCCTGCCTGAGGACATCATGCCGAACATTACTTTCATCCATCCCGACGGCCACGCGCAGAACGTCGATGCGGCCATCGGGGACAGCGCGATGTCGGCGGCCATGCGGCATGGCATCGACGAGATCATCGCCGAATGCGGCGGCAGCGCGGTGTGTGCGACCTGTCATGTCTATGTGGATGACGACTGGCTCGCCCGTATCGGCGAGGTCAGCGCCGATGAAGACGAATTGCTGGAAGGCGTGGCAACGGATCGGCTGCCGAACAGCCGCCTGTCCTGCCAGATCAGAATCACCGAGGCGCTCGATGGCCTCGTGTTGCGACTGCCAGAGCGGCAGATCTAGCTCCACACGCGACCGCGACCGGCAACGTCCGGAGCCGCGCAAACAAATCAAACGGGAGGGACCAACAATGAAGGGCTACAAGACCATACTGGCCGCCGCGGCGTCCTGCTTCATGGCAGGTACGACGCAAGCGCAGATTTCCGACGATGTGGTTCGCATCGGCGTGCTCAACGACATCTCCGGCGTGTTCCAGGACACCAACGGCATGGGCTCGGTGGAAGCCGCGCGCATGGCGGCCGAGGATTTCAATGGCGGCGGCAAGAATATCAAGGTCGAGATCGTCTATGCCGACCACCAGAACAAGGCCGATGTCGGCTCCGCCATCGCGCGCAAATGGCTGGATGTCGAGAAGGTCGATGCCATTGTCGACGTGCCGAATTCATCGGTCGGCCTCGCCATCAACAATATCGCGCGCAACACCAAAATGACCTTCCTCGCCTCGTCGACGGCGACATCGGACCTCACCGGCAAGGACTGCTCGCCGAACACGATCCAGTGGGTCAACGATGCCTGGGCCACCGGCAACACCACGGCGCAGGCGATGATGCAGCGCGGCGGCGACGACTGGTACTTCATCACGGTCAATTACGCGCTGGGGCAAGGCATCGAGGCGGAAGCGACCAACTACATCACCAGGAATGGCGGCAAGGTGCTGGGCTCGTCAAAGCATCCGCTTGGCACCTCGGACTTCGCGTCACTGCTGCTGCAGGCGCAGACATCGAAAGCAAAGGTCGTCGGCCTCGCCAATGCCGGCGCCGACACCATCAACACGGTGAAGCAGGCCAGCGAATTCGGCATGCAGGACGGCCCGCAGAAGCTGGTGGCATTCCTGATCTTCATCAACGACGTCCACGGCATGGGCCTGAAGACCGCGCAGGGCCTGCTGCTGACGGAATCTTTCTACTGGGACATGGATGACGATACCCGCGCCTTCGCAAAGCGCTTCGCGCAGCGCCCGGGCATGAATGGCAAGATGCCGAGCGGCAACCAGGCCGGCGTCTATGCCTCGACGCTCGCCTATCTCAATGCCGTGGCCGCCAAAGGCAGCGACGATGCCGGTGTCGTGGTGCCACAGATGAAGACATTCAAGGGCAAGGACAAGCTGTTCGGCGATGTGACCATCCGCGCCGACGGCCGGGTCATCCACCCGATCTATCTGTTCGAGATCAAGAAGCCGGCGGAGTCGAAGTATCCATATGACTATTACAAGCTGCTCGCGACCGTGCCAGCCGAGAAAGCGTTTCGGCCAATGAATGAAGGCGGCTGCGCGCTGGTGAAGTGACGCGTCGAAAACGACAAGGGCCGGGTTGAACATTCAACCCGGCCCTTGTTCTGCTTGTTCACAACGTGACGCTCAGTAGAGCTTTGCGCCCGCAGCATCCACGACCTTGCCCCAGCGGACATGGTCGTCCCTGATGGTCTTCGCAAAGGCTTCACGCGTCGAGGTGGTGACACTGAGGCCCTGGGCTTCGAGACGCTCCTTCACATCCGGCAGCGCGCCGATGCGGTTCACTTCGGCATTCAGGCGATCGACGATCGCATCCGGCGTGCCGGCGGGCACGACGAGGCCGAACCAGCTATCGACGACAAAGTCCTTGATGCCGGCTTCGGCCGCGGTCGGCACATTCGGCAGCTGCGGCGAACGTTCGGCACTGGTGACCAGCAGACCCTTCACCTTGCCATCGCGGATCTGCGGGGCGAGCACGGTCAGGGTGTCGAAGGACAGGTTGACCTGATTGCCGAGCAGCGCATTCACCGCCGGTGCGCTACCCTTGAACGGGACATGCAGCAGATCGGTATCGGTGAGGCTCTTGAACAGCTCACCGCTCAGATGGCACAGCGTGCCCGGGCCGCATGAGGAATAAGTGAACTTGCCCGGTTCCTTCTTCGCGGCCGCCACAAGCTCCCTGGCGGTGGAGACCGGCGCATCGGGGCTGGCTGCGAGCACATAAGGCACCGAGGTCAGGTTCGACACCGGGACGAAGCTGTTGAACGGATCGAACTGCACCTTGGTGTTGATATGCGGCAGGATGGTGAGCTGTCCGGCAGGCGCCAGCGATAGCGTGTAGCCGTCGGGATCGGCCTTGGCGACGTATTCCGCGGCGATCGCGGTGCCGGCGCCGGCCTTGTTCTCGACCACCACCGTCTGCTTCAGCGACTCGCCGAGCTTGTCGGCGAAGATGCGCGCGGACACGTCGGCGGCGCCGCCCGGCGGGAACGGGACGACAAGCTTGATGGGGCGGCTCGGCCAGGCATCAGCCGCGCAGGCTGCACCGATGCCCGTGGTCAGCATAACCGAGGCGAATGCAGCGGAGAGAAGACGGGACAACAGAGCGGAGCGCACGATCGTGATCCTTTGGTTGAAAGACATTGTTTCGCTGCCTTCCGCAGACACGTTTGCCCGGTCCCGCTCCCACGAGCAGGTTCGAAAAGCCGGCATTGGTGGCTGTTTTACTGCCGTCGTGGACGCCCTCGGACGCTCCCGACAGCCTGGGAAGCAGCTTTGTTAGCTAGCTAAAAATGGCAGTGCAGCATCGTTTCGGCAAGAAAAGCGCCTTGCAAATACAGGTACGCGCTTGGTGGATCGCTGTCGTCTGGCCACGCAGAGAAAGAAATTCTTTCTTTTCGCCGCTGCAGCAGCCCGGATGGGGCTGGAACCAACGGCTGGCGGCACCGTAGACTTCAGTTGGTGATCGGGGATGGAGAGCGTCATGACTACGCTGGATCAATCGACCGGGAAGAACCGCTATCTGGCCGCGCCCCGGCGCGACGACTTCACTCTCGATCAGGACTGGGCCTCTTACTCCCCTGCCGAGCATGATCGCTGGGATCGGCTGTTCGCCCGCGCACAGACCGTCTTGCAGGGCCGAGCCTGCGACGAATTCCAGAGCGCCTTGCAGCACCTGCAGCTCTCAGAGGGCGGCATTCCCGACATGGCCAAACTCAGTGCCCGGTTGAGGCCTCTGACCGGCTGGCAGGTGGTGCCGGTGGCCGAGCTGGTGCCGGATGAAGTGTTCTTTGATCATCTCGCCAACCGCCGCTTTCCGGCCGGCGCCTTCATCCGCCCCGAAAGCGAGATGGACTATCTGCAGGAGCCGGACATCTTCCACGACGTGTTCGGCCATGTGCCGCTGCTCGCCAATCCCGTCTATGCAGATTTCATGGAAGCCTATGGCAAGGGCGGTCAGCGCGCGATGGCGCTCGGTCAGCTGAAGAACCTGGCACGGCTGTATTGGTACACGATCGAATTCGGGCTGATGAAGAGCGCCGATGGCCTGCGCATCTTCGGCGCGGGCATCCTGTCATCGGCGACGGAGTCGGTGTTCGCGCTGGAAGACCCCTCTCCCAACCGCATCACGTTCGATCTCGAGCGGGTGATGCGCACCGACTACATCATCGACGATTTTCAGCAGACCTATTTCGTCATCGACAGTTTCGAAAAACTGCTGGAAGACAGCTATCGCGATTTCGGCGATTTGTATGCACGGCTGGCGAAAGCGGACGACATCGCGGCTGACGCGGTGATCACCGATGATCACGTCGTCAGCCGCGGAAGCTTTGCTTATTTCAAGGCCAAGAACTCAGCCGCTAGCCACTGAAGGGGCACCTGGTCCGCTCCGCATGCCTTGTCTCGCGCCCTTGAGCGTCCGGATAATATTGCGGCGCCTCGCGGCGGTCGAAGCGGCCATAGTCGCGGATGATGCGGACCTTGCGGTGACGCAGCTCAACGACGCCGTCCGCTTTTCGCGGCAGCCAGATCCCCGCTGCCGCGGCGTCCGTCCATGCGACGAGCAGCGCGAGTTTGCCGGGATTGTAGATGCTGGCGAAGATGTCGTGCTCGACGACCGCTCCGGCTCCCGCATCGAGGCCGATGCGCGCAAGCAGCCTATCGAGATCAACCGTCAGATCGACGCCTTCAGTCGGAACGATCTCCGTGAAGGTTGCCAGTTTGGCAGCACCAATCTCGGTCTCATCGAAACGACGTTCGATCACCGGCACGCCTGGTGGCGGCGCCGTATCCGACGTCACTTCGCCGACACGCAAGTGATAGTCCTGAAAGATCTCGAAGCGGCCTTTGCCCTGGGTCGCATGGTGCTCGCTCTCGGTGCGCCAGCGCACCACGGATTTCTCGTCCCGCCAGGTCGAATGCGACAGCACCCAGCCGGGACGGCGCCGACTCTCGAAACGTTCGTTGTCGATGAAGCCATCGACGGTTTCGAGAATGGGCTTCAACTGCTTGGCGTGGTCGAGATACTCGTCCTTCTTGCCGTCACCCGGCAGGACTTCGAAAATGACTGAGAACATGACAAAGCTCCTCGGTTAGACCGGCACCGGCGCAACGTCGTCGCCCATGAGAAATCCGACGCTCTCGCGCCACAGCGCGAGACGCATGGATTCCAGGTGCATCAGATGCGTTGCGCGGCTGATCTTGATGTCGCGCTTGACCGGCGCCTGCGTGAACGCATCGAACAGCCAGCGCGCATCCTCGTCGGGGATCAGGCCGTCCCACGCGCCGCGAATGATGGCGACCGGAGCCTTGACCTGCGCGGGATCGTAGGCGAGCTGGCCATGCCAGGCCCTGATGATCTCGCTGAACGGCCCGAGCGGCGTCTTCACGCCCATAGGCTCGCGCATGCGGCTGTCCTGATCGCTGTCGAGATAGCGCTCGCTCCACTCCTTAAAGTGAATCGGCGACAGCACCGGCGCCTCGCCTTTCGGCACGTCCTCGGTGAAGCGCTCCCACTGATCGCCGGGCGTCACGATGCGCCAGGCCGGGAATGTCGGCGGTGTCTGGTAGCGCCGCGGTTCACGGCGCGCGATCGGTCCGAACAGCACGAGGCGATCGACACGCTCGGGGCGATGGCTCGCGAACAGACAGGCCGGCATCGAGCCCCATGAATGGGCGATCAGCGAGACCCTCTCGAGGCCTCGTTCGCGGCAGATGAAATCGACCGCGGCCTCCACCTGCCCGGCAGCATCGCCGGCCACACAGAGCGGCGCGCTGTCGCCGGGTGGACGATCCATTGCGGGATAGCGATCGGAATGGCCGAAGCCATGGAAGTCGAGGCCCCAGACATCGAAACCGGTATCGTTCAATGCGTCGCGCCAGGAGCGGCCATCAAAGCGATGCGCGATGGACAGCGCCGAGGGAAAGGTGGCGCCGTGCACATAGAGCACGACGCGCCGTTCGGTGCTGCGCCCTGCTTCACTCTGCAGTTCGCGCAGGAACAGCGTGCGGCCGCAAGGTCCAGGGATCCGGAAATGCTGTTCCCGCGGATCGAGTCTGGGGGCGGTTTTATGGTCGGCCATATCGGACCTCCACTGCAGATATGTGAGTTCAACCCGCTTTGGTGCCGGGCGTTTCCAGCGGTGCATGCGGCGCAGAGACCAGCCTGAGAAAGATGCGATCCTCGCGCTGGATGAAACGCTCGCGCCTGGAGAATTCGTAGTTCTGGCGGCCGAGCGGATCATCGCGCAAACGTGCGCGATAGGCTTCGTAAGCAGCGAGATCGGCGACATTGTAGAGACCATAGGCGGTGGTCGCAGATCCCTCATGCGGCGCGAAATAGCCGATCAGATCGGCGCCGCAGCGCGGGATTACCTGCCCCCAATTGCGCGCGTATTGTTCGAATTCCGCCAACTTGAACGGGTCGATCTGATATCGAATGCAACAGGTGATCATAGTGAGCTCTCCGGCGTTGATGATGTGAACACGGTAGAGCCTGTGGCCAGACGATGTTTCGATCGCGCTCGAAACATCGGCGGAGGTATCTTCATAGGATTCGTCGGGCGATGATCGCACTGCAGGAATGAACGTCATGCTGACCACCTCGAACATGTCCGAAGTTGCCGCCATGGTCGGCGATCCCGTCCGCGCCAACATGTTGCTTGCGCTGATGGATGGCCGTGCACTGACGGCAGGTGAACTCGCCGGTGTGGCCGGCGTATCGGCGCAAACCACCAGCAGCCATCTCGCGCGGCTGCGTGATGCGGGCTTGCTGACGGTGGAGATACAGGGACGGCATCGCTATCACCGCCTCGCCTCGCCACTGGTGGCGTCGATGATCGAAAGCATCATGGCGGTGGCGAGCGCGTCGCGGCCAGTGCCGAAGATCCGCACGGGCCCGCGCGACAAGGCGATGCGGCAGGCACGCACCTGTTACGATCACCTCGCCGGCCGGATCGCCGTGGCCATCAATGACCGCATGGTCGCCTGCGGGCACCTCGACCTCTCACCCGATGGCGGTGTTCTCACCAGCGACGGTGCGGCGTTCTTGCAATCGATCGGCGTCGACCTCGAAAGCTCGCGCAGGCGCAAGAGCAGCCGCGTGTTCTGCCGGCCCTGTTTCGACTGGAGCGAAAGGCGGCATCACCTCGCCGGTACAGTCGGCGCTGCGATGCTCGAAGCGTATATCGGTCAGGGCTGGATGCGGCGCGCCGAAGGTTCGCGCGCCGTGCAGGTGACGCCAGCGGGGCGGCTGGCGCTGGATCGCGCTTTCGCGCTCGATCACGCGGTGTGGGACGAATGATCTAAGAACAGCAACGACGCTACGGCCAGTGATCGATCACCGGCCGTAGCGGACTATCGTTGCGATAAGCTACGTCTCGTGTGGTACGTCAGCCGTTCATCGACTGGATACGGAACTTGGCCGGCGACACGCCAAAGCGGCGGCGAAAGCTGCGATGAAAATAGGACAGTTCGTTGAAGCCGCAGCTACCTGCGACCTCGCTGATCTTCAGCACGCACTGCCGATCTTCGGTCAGCATGCGGCGAGCCTTGTCGAGGCGAAGCTGCATGATGCGGTCGGTGATGCTGAGACCGGAGCCTTGCAGCAAATCCTGAACATAGCGGACCGACAGACCGAGCTTCTCCGCCACCACCCGGGTCGAGAACTGCTGGTCGGCATAGCTCTCATTGATCTGGTTGATGACGCTGGCGATGCGCGCGCCGCGCAGGCCGCCGACATCGGTCAGATTGGTGACGTCCGGCTGCACCGGGGCCGCCGGCGGGCTGTCCTGCAGAGGAGCCCGGTTGTTCGTAAAGTCGGAGTGGTTGCTGAAAGCAAGCTGTGTGTTGTCCATTTTCCCAATCACCGCCCGTGTCTGTGTGCGGTTATGGGTCGCTGCCTCCTTAGCGAAGGTTCAATACTGCCTGCGATTTTCTTGAAGGTAGCTAGCGACCACCGAGTTCGGGCGGCGGCGAATGGTCGAGCACCTCGCCGGTCGGGCCTTCGAGCAGGTCGAGCTCGACATCCTCGATCACCAGCGGGCCCCGCTTGCGCTGGAGCTCGGCAACCTTCTCCACACGGCTGAAAGCACCTTGCCATTCGGGATCGGCCATCAGGCCGGGCGGCGCGACCAGCAGCAGCTTGCCGGCCAGTTCCCCGGCGCTTGGTTCGGGCATGTTGATCCAGCGGATGCGTTGACCACGCTGGGCCACACATGTTCCTTTCGGAAGATAGAACACCAGCCAGCTCGTGGTTCCGTAGTCCGGCGCCAGGATGCAGGTGGCACCCTTGCGCTGACGCACCGCCTCGATCTCGGCGGCCAATTCAGGGAAGCCGACGCCGATGCTGCGCACGGTGGCGTCGCGCTTGTAGCCCGACAGGATGCCGGTATTGGCCTGCACGACCAGCGCAACGAACATCAAGGCGCCGACCGGCGAGGCCCAGCGCAGGCAGACATCCACGGTGCGCTGGGCCCGTCCCCGCCACTGGACCATGGTGGCCGCCACTGCGGCAGCGATGGCGAAGGCCGGATAGATCGGCGCGAACCAGTTGGCCTCCACCCGGGCATGCAGGGAGTGCCAGGCGAAATACAGCGCGATGATCCAGACCATGGCGCTGACGAGGACCCGCGACGACAGCGCGCCGGACTGGCGACGGACGAGCGCATAGAGGCCCATGTCGCCGAGGATGAACACCAGCGGGGTGGCGAAGGCGAACTGGGTGGGGATCAGTTCGGCGATATAGGCCGCCTTGAACTGCTCGATACGGGCGCGGCCGAGCTGCTTGATGAACGACACCCACTGGTGATCGGCATTCCAGAACAGCACCGGCGAGAACACCGCGAAGGCGACGATGCCGCCGAGATAGGGCCATGGCGAGATCAGCCAGCGCCGCATGTTCGGCACGGCCACGAGCCAGATCAGGATCGCCGCGCCAAAGAACAGCGCGGTGTATTTGGACAGCAGCGCGAGGCCGACGGCGACGCCGGCCGCAAGCCACCAGACGCCCTGCCCGGTCGCCGCGACTTGCGCCAGCGCGAGCAGAACGAAGCTCGAAGCCACCAGCAAAGGCGCATCCGGCGTGACAATCATCAGGCCGACGGAAACGATCATGGTGGCGTTGAGCAGCAACATCGCCGACACCGCGATGCGCTTGCCGCCGAACAGAAGCTCGGCGGCGCGATAGATCGCAAAACTCATGGGCAGCGTGAGCAACACCGAGACCAGACGCACCCCGAGCGGCGTATCGCCCGCGATCATAGTACCCAGGCGGATCACCACTGCGACCATCGGCGGATGGTCGTAGTAGCCACCGGCGAGATGTTTCGACCACATCCAGTAATCGGCTTCGTCGAAGGTCAGCGGCGTCCAGGCGGACGCCGCGAGGCGCAGCAGCACCAGGCCGATGACCACGGCGAAAGCGCCGCGGACCATCCGGGTATCGGCCGCCGTCACCGCTTGCGCCACACGAACAGGCCGGACATAGCGTAGTTCCAGACCACGCCCATCAGCGCGCCCGCGGCCCCTGCGAGCCACCAGATCGGCTCGTTGTCGAACACCGACCAAGCCACGCCGACATTGGCGAGCAGGCCGACGCTGCAGACAAGGTAAAACAGGATCAGGCCCTGCAGGATGCGAAGCCCCTTCAGGCGCTGGTCGCGATAGGTCAGGAAATTGTTGAGCAGGAAGTTACTGGTCATCGCGCTGAAGGCGGCGATGCCCTGCGCTTCCGCGAATGGTAGCGCAAAGGCTTCGAGGCCGGCGAACAACGCTCCGAAATGCACGACCAGACCGATGGAGCCCACCAGCGCGAACAACAGGAAGCGCAGCGAGATCACGTCATTGGTGAGCTTCGCCAGAATGAGGCCGAGGAAATCCAGCGCCACCGTGGAATCGAGCTTGCTCTCGCCATGCAGGCGCGAGCCGAACGTATAGGGCACCTCGACGATCCGCAGGGAGCCGCGCGCGGTGGCGACGACATCGAGCAGGATCTTGAAGCCTTGCGTGGAGAGCTGCGGCGCGAACTGCTCGAAGCGATCGCGGCGGATCATGAAGAAACCGCTCATGGGATCGGCGACATCAACGCGCAGTACCTGCTGCGCCAGCACCGTGGCAAACCTGCTGAAGCCGGCGCGCTTGTTGTCGAAGCTGTCGGCGCTGCCGCCGTCGATATAGCGACTGCCGACGACGAGATCGGCCTCACCCCGCTCGATCAGGCCAAGCATCCTGGCGAGCTGCGTTTCGTCATGCTGCAGATCGCCATCGATGACGGCGGCACATGGCGCGGACGAAGCCAGCATGCCCTCGATGCAGGCGCCCGACAGGCCGCGGCGGCCGATGCGGCGGATACAGCGCACCCGTGCATCCGTCCGCGCCAGTTCACGCACCGCATCGGTGGTGCCATCGGGAGAATTGTCATCGACGAAGATGACTTCCCAGGCGATGCCTGCGAGGGCCGCGTCGAGGCGCCGGACCAGAGTGGCCACATTGCCGCGCTCGTTGAAAGTGGGGACGACGACGGAGAGCTGCAGCGGCGCACCCGCCTGCACAATCTGTCCGGAGCCCGGTGTGATGGCATCGTTCATGGCGCCAGCATATATCTGCAGCGCAACAGCCTGCCAAGGCGCTCCCGAAACGCGTCAACCGTTTGATTGTATACGGAAAACGGGTTGGCCGGCCCAGGGCAACAGCCAGAAATGCAAACGACCCCGAACAACCGGCGCACGTACATCCGGCGCGCCATCCCACTGAAGGGCTCAGGTCATTCAAGGTCGTCTCGGCAACGGAACTGTTAGGCATCGACGTCGCCGTTGAATGCGAGATAGGAATGGTCGGGCCGTTCCGCAAGGGGCGGTTCGAAGAAAACGGGAGGAACTGGGAATGGCAGCGAAGACCGGCAAAATCCGCATCGGCATCGGCGGCTGGACCTTCGAGCCGTGGCGCGGGACGTTCTATCCGGAGAAGCTGACCCAGGCGAAGGAACTCAGCTACGCTGCCTCCAGGCTCACTTCCATCGAGATCAACGGCACCTATTACGGCTCGCAGAAGCCGGAGAGCTTTCGCAAATGGGCGAGCGAGGTACCGGACGATTTCGTATTCTCGCTGAAGGGCCCGCGCTTCGCCACCAATCGCAAGGTGCTGGCCGAAGCCGGCGACAGCGTGAA
Organism: Tardiphaga sp.; assembly: GCA_030147505.1. Classification (GTDB taxonomy): domain Bacteria; phylum Pseudomonadota; class Alphaproteobacteria; order Rhizobiales; family Xanthobacteraceae; genus Tardiphaga. The sequence continues at coordinate 36,930 of JASBVG010000030.1, read as the reverse complement.
ACGCTTCTATGATTCCGGCGTGCTCGAACTCGGCGACAAACTCGGCCCGGTGCTGTGGCAATTCATGCCAACCAAGAAATTCGACGAGGCCGATTTCGGCGCATTCCTCGAACTGTTGCCGCGCGAACTCGATGGCCGCGCACTGAGGCACGTGGTCGAGGTCCGGCATGACAGCTTCTGCACGCCGGCCTTCATCGCGCTACTTCGCGAGCACAAAATCCCCGTGGTATTCTCCGAACACGCGACCTATCCGGCGATCGCCGATGTCACGTCCGATTTCGTCTATCTGCGCCTGCAGAAGGGCGAGGACTCGATTCCGACCGCCTATGCGCCGAAGGCCCTCGATGCCTGGGCCAAGCGCTTCCAGGACTTTGCCGGCGGCGGCGAGCCGGACGACCTGCCCAAGGTGAGCGACGGCAAGATCAAGAAGCAGCCGCGCGACGTGTTCGCCTATGTGATTCACGAAGCCAAGGTGCGCGCGCCGCATGGCGCGATGGCGCTGATCGAGCGGGTCTAGTCAATCGGGGAACGACACATGGCCAAGGCGGCGAAGGCTTCTACGAAGAAGGCATCCTCAAAGAAGGCAAAGCTCTTCACCATCGGTTACGAGCAGACGCCTGCGAAATCGGTGCTCGACGAACTCGAAGCGGCCGGCGTGAAGCTGCTGGTCGATGTGCGCGCCGTCGCCACTTCACGACGGCCGGGCTTCTCGAAATCGCAGCTCGCCGCGGGGCTGGATGAACGCGGTATCGGCTATGTCCATCTGCGCGGGCTCGGCACGCCGAAGGACGGTCGCGAGGCGGCGCGATCGGGTAACGTCACGCAGCTCGAAAAGATCTATAGCGCACATCTGAAGACGCCTCAGGCGCGCGAGGAGATGGACGAGCTCGCCGCGCTGGTGAAGCAGGCCGGCCCGATCTGCATCCTCTGCTATGAGCGCGATCACACGCAGTGCCACCGACGCTGGATCGCCGAGATCATCGAGGACCGCGAAGGCGTTGCCATCGAAAATCTGGTCGCGCCACAGGTCTGAGCCGACGTCAAAAATTCATCCGGCGTTCCCCCATCGTTCACTTATCCACACTGGACGTCGTAATATCCCCGGTTAATCTACCTTAGGTTGATTTTCTGGTTGCGTTCTGTGGCGTTGGGTGGGGGCTCGATGCGTTGGGGACCGATGCTGCGAACCGTGGGGCTCGTGATCGGCCTCACATCCGCCGATGCGGCCGGCGCGCAGGACTTCGATACGATGGACATCGAATTCAATGTGCTGACGCCCACACGATCGAAATCGTTCTGGTCGGAGCTGCTCGACAACCGCGCCAATCGCAAGCGACCGTTCGACTATCTGTCGGGCGGCATGCCCGACCGGCTGATCTATTTCGGCGGGCTCGACGCCTCGAAATGGAGTTTCGGTGCTTTTGCCGGTGCGCAGTGGATGCCGAACGGCTTCGACCGCAATGGCTTCATCCTGCGCCTGTTCGTCTCCGAGAGTCTGGAGCGCTACACCGACCGCTTCGGCAAATACGACACCCAGATCAGCCGCGCCTATCTCCTGCCCGGCTACATGTTTCGCGTCGGCCGGATGGAAGCGCAATTGCTGGTCGGCCCCGATGCCGAAGTGGACTTCTTCTTCCAGAACGGACGCCCGGATCGCTGGCGTACGCGCGTCGGCCTGCGCGGCATCGCCGACCTGTGGTGGGAGCCGACGCCCGAATTGATGCTGCAATATGCATTGTCCGGCACCACCATCGATTCCGGCTATACCACCCGCATCGCCGCCGGCTGGCGGATGTTCGACGCATTCTGGATCGGACCGGAAGCGGCACTGTCGAACGACTATTTCAGCCGGCAGACACGGATCGGCCTGCATCTCACCGGCCTGCGCACCAACGAATACGAATGGAGCTTCGCCGCCGGCCGCGTCTCCGATGATTTCGGTCGCGAAGGCGTGTATGGCCGCTTCGGCCTCATGCTGCGACCGAAGCGGGCGCCGTTCTTCGATAACTAGCCGAGCTGCCACACCGCCTGCGGCTGCTCATAGCCGCGCACCTGGACGTCGCCGAGAAACGCCGCATCGCGCCCGGCCTCACCAGCGGCATCGCGCGCCGCCGTGGAAATCAGCAATTGCGAGCCGAACTCCTTGTTGAGCGCTTCCAGGCGGGCAGCAAAGTTCACGGTATCGCCCATCACCGTATATTCCTTCCGCCGGGGCGAGCCGACATTGCCGGCGATGACAGCGCCCATATGGATGCCGATGCCGATCCGCAGCGGCCATTCGCTGCCACGATTGTTCTTTTCCATTTCCGCCAGCATTTCGCGCGCGGCTTCGACGGCACATCGCGCCGCATTGGAATCTTCAATGGGCGCGCCGAACACAGCCAGAAATCCGTCACCAAGAAACTTGTTTACGATGCCCGAGTGACGGTCGAGTACATCGACCATGATGGCGAAGGCCTCGTCGAGGCGCTCGACCACCTGGCGCGGCGTGTGGATGCGCGTCGCGGCAGTGAAGTTGCGGATGTCGACGAACATCACCGCAACCTGCCGCATTTCGGTGGTTGGCGCGGCGCCGGTGGCAAGCAGCCGCTCCACCACCTGCGGCGACACATGCTGGCCGAACAGATTGGTGACGTGATCGCGCGCGGCAGCCGCGGCAATGCTCGCCTCAAACTGCCGCCGCAACTGCATGCCGACGGCGCCCGCAAGCACGCCGCCGACGAGCAGCATGACGGCGCGGACCAGCTGAAAGATACCTTCCGGCATCGGCTCATCGGCAAAGCCGGCGGGCCGATAAAGCATCGCCAGGGCGAACATCTCCGACCCCGCAACAAAACCGGTGAAGGTGGACAGCCAGAAATCCAGCCGCAGCGTCGAGAGAATGATGAAGACGAAATAGGTGAGCGGCGCCGCGAAGGCGAGCGCTGTGTTGGCGCCCATCCAGTTCATGTGAAGATACAGAGCAGCCGTTGGCACGCTGGTTTCGATCAGCGCGCTGAGATAGCGGCGGAAGATCGGGACGTCCTTGTTCTGCTCGACGCGGCGGCTGACCAGATAGAGCGCCAGCAGTTCAAGCGCGAGAAACGGCAGGAAGATCACATAGGTCGAGCCGAGCTCGAAGCCGCCGCGGGAAATACCGATGAAGACATCCGGCAACGCCAGTTGAATGATCGTGACGATGGCCGTGAGGATCGCGACCGTCGCGATGACGGCCTTGATCCGCAGCCGTTCGGTGAGCAGCACCTGACGGTTCAGAGCTTCACGGGCGGCCTGAAGCTCCGGGCTTTCGGGAGCGGATGTAAAAATGGTTCGTCGGAGCGGCATCATCGGCGACAGAATAGCCGCCGATGGCGGAATCAACGAGGCCAAATATGGGCAACCTCGTCGCCGGTATTGCTATTTCTTGTTGCTAGCCCGTACCGTCGCAGGCCCAGGCACGGATGACGCATTCCTTGCCGCCGTGCTCGTAGCACTTCTTGGTCGCCTCGTTCAGCGTCGCGGAAATGCGCGGCGCCACTGCATAGCCGTGGGCGCCGCAGGGATTGGCCATGTCCACCGATAGTGCAGCGCAGGCGCGTTTCATGGTCAGCGTGGTGCAATCGCCCTTGCAGGCCTTTTTGGCCGCAGCAAGCGCGGAAGCCTGTGCCGGATGATCATAGGCCTGGCCATAGGCACCGCATTTGCCGATGGCGAGAGCGCCGGCGCCAATTGCCGGCTGCAGGGATGCGAGACTGAAAAGAAGCGCAGCAGAGAAAAACGCGCGGCGACGCGCGGCGATCCGAAATGACAATTTCCCCTCCCCCGAGGTGCAGTCGCGGTACAATGGCAGGGAGGCGTTTCGACTTGGTGAATGAAACGAGAATCGACGTCCGCCGCGATCACGATGGTGGGACGTGCGAACGAATTCGCGCGAGATCATCGGGATCGACGGGATTGTAAACCACCATGGTCAGGTCGGTACGGCCATCGATGACGAAGGCCGAGTATTCGAAGGTCAGCGGGCCGAGCACCGGATGACGGATGCGCTTGACGCCGTCACCATGTGGCGCCTGCACATCGTTGTCGCGCCACATGGCGGCGAATTCCGGACTGCGGCTGCAGAGTTCTGTGACCAGCGGCTCGACCTCTGCCGTCGCACCAGCGCGCGATGCATCGATTCTGAACGCGCCGACGACGAAGCGCGCCACGCTTTGCCAATCATATTGCGCAGCGCGTGAGCGCGGATCGAGAAAGACGAAGCGCAGGATATTGCGTTGCTCCGGCGGCAGCGCGCCATAGTCGGTGAGCATCACGGTCGCGGCGCGATTCCAGGCGACGACATCCCAGATCGCGGTGCGGATCAGAGCGGGGCTCGGCTCCAGCGCATCGAGCACACGTTGCAGCCGCGGCGTGACACCTTCGCTCTTCCGATATTTCACCTCGGGCGGGCGGCCGAGGCCGATCAGAAACAGATGCTCGCGCTCGACATCGGTGAGCATCAGCGCACGCGAGATGCGATCGAGCACATCGGCGGATGGCGCGCCGCCGCGCCCCTGCTCCAGACAGGTGTACCAGGTCGAACTGATATTGGCCCGCTGTGCCACCTCCTCCCGGCGCAGACCAAAAGTACGCCGGCGCGTTGTCGAAAAGCCGAACGCGGCCGGATCGAGCCGGGTTCTCCGGTCGCGGAGATAATCTCCAAGGGTGTTATCGCTGGTTGGAAGGCCGCTCATCCTGTCAGTCATTATACTATGATAAAGTCTCGACTTTACCACGATAATCGAAGCCGCCAGTTTTGTCCCATCAAAGCAAGAGCGGAGTTTGGGCATGCGCGTATTCGTAACCGGGGCCAGCGGATTCATTGGCCTGGCTGTTACCCGAGATCTGGTTGCGGCCGGGCACGATGTGATCGGCCTGTGCCGATCCGAAGCCAAGGCAGCGGCGCTGGCCGAAGCTGGTGCCGAGGTCTATCGCGGCTCGATCGACGATCTAGACGGGCTAGCGGCAGGCCTCGAGCGTGCGGATGGTGTGATCCATCTCGCCTTCAAACATGATTTTTCGAATTTCGTTGCGAACTGTCAGGATGACCGGCGCGTCGTCACCGGACTCGGTGCGGCGCTCAGAGGCTCGAACCGTCCGCTGATCGTGACATCCGGCACCGGGCTCGCCAACACTGTGCCCGGTGAATCCGCGAAAGAAGACAATCCAATTATCGGATCGGACCGGCATCCGCGCGCAATCTCGGAAGAAGCGGCCGCGGACGTCGCCGGGACTGGCGTCAATGTGTCGGTGGTGCGGCTGCCGCAGGTGCATGATGTCAGGCGGCAGGGCCTGATCTCGCCGGTGATTGAGATCTATCGCCAGAAAGGCGCCTGCGCCTATGTCGGCGACGGAGCCACGCGCTGGCCTGCCGCCCACGTGCTGGATGTCGCCCGTCTCTATCGGCTGGCCATCGAGAAAGCGGAGCCGAATGCGAAATATCATGCAGTGGCTGAAGAAGGCGTGACGCTGCGGACGATTGCGGAGACGATCGGCAAGAGACTCGATCTGCCGGTGACGTCGATCACACCGGAAGACGCGCAGGCGTTCTTCGGCTGGCTCGCGATGTTCGCGACGCATGATGTGCCGGCGTCGAATGCGCAGACGCGGCAGAAGCTGGGATGGACGCCTACGGGGCCGGGGTTACTGGAAGATTTGGCGCAGCTGGAGGTCGACGACGTGTAGGCAACCACCCTCACACTGTCGTCGCCCAGCATGACCAGGCGATCCAGTAAACGCAGGCGGCAATGGCAGACACATCCGTCAGCGTTTACTGGATCACCCGCTTTCGCGGGTGATGACAGTTAGAGTGCGGATCAAATAGTAACCTAACCGCTCCGCGCTTCTTCCAACGCCTGCGGCGTGTCGATATCCAGAAACGCACCCGGCCCCTCGACGAGCACATCGGCGACGACCTCAGCATGTTTCAGGATCAGCTCCCGCGCGCCGACATCGCCGTCCAGCGTCATCAATTCCGGGAAGAAGCGGCGCGACCACAGCACCGGATTGCCGCGGCGGCCGTCGCTCACCGGCACCGCGATCAGATGGCCGCGATCCGGGGCGAAGGCGTCGATCAGGCGATCGATCATCTTCGCGTCGATCAGCGGCATATCGCCGAGACAGACCACCGCACCATCGGCATCCCGCGGCACCGAGGCGATGCCTGCCTTGACTGAGCTGGCGATGCCATCGGGAAAATCCGGATTATAGACGAAGGTGACGTTGAGGCCTTTCAGCGCCTTTTCGACCTCGGCGGCCTGATGGCCCGTCACGACGGTGACGCTGGTCGCTTTGGATTTGAGCGCATGTTCGGCGACGATGCGCACCAGCGGCTTGCCGTTCAGTTCCGCCAGCAGCTTGTTCGGCCCGCCCATCCGTGTGCCGCGGCCTGCGGCAAGAACCAGCGCGGCAACACTGCGATTGCCATCGGTCTCGGCCGGCGCGCGCGGCTGCGGCCGTGTGACGATTTCCATCAGCAGACCGCCGACACCCATGCCGATGAGATCGGCACGCGTCACCTCAACGCCGGCGAGCAGGCGCATCAGCACCCAGTCGAAACCGTTCTCCACGGGAGAGCGTGCACAGCCGGGCGCACCCAGCACCGGGACGCCGCCGGCCTCGCCGATCAGCAGGAGATTGCCGGGGTCCACCGGCATGCCGAAGTGATGGATGGTGCCGCCGACCGCCTCAATGGCCGCCGGGATGACGTCACGGCGATCGGCGATGGCGGAGGCGCCAAACACGATGACGAGTTCGGCGCCGAGCCTGAGCAGTTCGTCGATGGCTTTCGCGAGTACCTTTTCATCATGCGACACGCGGCGCTCGGCGATGATCCTCGCCCCCGCAGGCGCAAGCCGTTCTTCGGTCACACGCAGGGTCTTGTCGATCACCTTGGGTGACAGACCTGGCAGCAAGGTCGAGACGACGCCGACCCTTTTCACCTTGTACGGCGCGATCCGCATCGCCGCCCCGCCCGCCGCCTTCACCGCGGCATCACGCAGGCCGCCGGCGACGCCGAACGGGATCAGCTTCACGGTAGCGACCATCTCGTTCTCGACCACCGGCTTGAACGCCTGCAGCGTCGCGAAGGTAATCGCCTCGTCCACGCCATTGATGCGGTCGACCGCAGCGCGGTCGACGACCAGTACACCAGGCCTAGCCGCAAACAGATTGGCGCGACCAGTGAAGGCACGCTCCACGGTTACGCCCTCGCCGGCCACCGCCTGTGCGATGCTGGCGGCGGCGGCGTCCTCGGAGACATCGCCGTCTTCGAGGCGCACGACGACGATCTCCTTGACGCCTGCACGTGTCAGTTCAGCCACTTCGTCGGGGCCGATGGTAGTGCCCTTCTTGAGAACGAGCGCGCCCTGTCGCAGCGTGTGGACGGTGACGCCGCCGAGCGCATCGGCCGGGCTGGCCGGACCGAACTTCATGCTGCGCTCGCCTTTGCGTCTTTCGGCAAACGCAGTTCGGCGGTGATCTCGGCCATGATCGAGACCGCGATCTCGGACGGCGAGACGGCGCCGATATTCAGGCCGATGGGCGCCTTGATCTTCGCAAGGTCGGCGTCCGTCGCGCCCTGCCCCTTCAGACGATCGAGACGCTTGGTATGCGTCTTCCGCGAACCGAGCGCGCCAATATAGAAGCAGCCTTTCTCGAAGGCGTGCAACAGCGCGGGATCGTCGATCTTCGGATCGTGCGTCACCGCGACGAAGGCGGTCCAGCGATCGATGCCGAGCGGCGGCAGCGCTTCGTCCGGCCACTCCGCGATCAGTTCGACATCGGGGAAGCGCTCGGGACTTGCAAAAGCAGTGCGCGGATCGACCACGATGACGTCGTAATCGAGCGAGCGCGCCAGCGGCGCCAGGGCCTGGCTGATATGGACCGCCCCGATGATCACAAGCTTGGCGGTGGGTGCGTAGACGTTCAGAAACTGCTTCCTGCCGTCCACCTCGATCATGGCGCTTTTGCCCATGCGGAGCTGCTTCTCCAGCTCCGCATGCAGCGGATCGCTGGCGAAGTCTGCGGCTTTCACCAGGCGCTGTATTCCATCGGATATATCGGTCACCACAACGACAGGGCGACGGGCGGCGCGCTCGGCATTGAGCAGCGCCAGTGTCTCGGTTTTCACGGCTCAGCCTACCTTTTCAACGAAGACGCGGATTGTACCGCCACAGGACAGACCGACATTCCAGGCGGTCTCGTCGGCCACGCCGAACTCCAGCAGTTTCGGCTTGCCGCTGTCGATCACGTCCAGCGCCTCGGTGACCACGGCGCCTTCGACGCAACCGCCGGACACCGAACCGAGAAACGTGCCATCGTCATTGATGACCAGATTGGAGCCGGCCGGGCGCGGCGCCGAGCCCCAGGTCTCTACCACCGTGGCGAGGGCGACGCCGTGGCCGGCCTTTTTCCAGGCTTCGGCGGCCTGCAGGATGTCTTCTTCGCGGTTGAGCATCGAAACCTCCTCAAGCGGCCGGGCGGATCAGCAGACGGTGATGGCCGGATGTCGGCGCGGACAGGGCTTTAATCAGGCCGTCAATAGACGTCAAATTATGTACCGGGCGGAATTCGTCAACGTGGGGCAGCATCATTTTGATGCCTTGCGCCTTCGGCTCGAAACCATCGAAGCGCAGCAAGGGGTTCAGCCAGATCAGCCGGCGGCAGGAGCGATGCAACCTGTCCATCTCGAAAGCGAGCTGCGAATCCGCCTCGCGTTCGAGCCCATCGGAGATCAGCAGCACGATGGCGCCCTGCCCGAGCACGCGGCGACCCCACAGCTTGTTGAAATTGTGCAGCGAGCCCGAGATACGGGTGCCACCCGCCCAGTCTTGCACCGATGCCGAGCAACTCGCCAGCGCTTCGTCGGGATCACGCGCCCGCAGCGCACGGGTGACATTGGTGAGCCGCGTGCCGAACAGGAAGACCGAGACGCGCTTGCGCGCATCGGTGATGGCATGGAGGAAATGCAGGAACAGGCGGGTGTATTCGCTCATCGAGCCGGAGATATCGAGCAGCGCCACGATGGGCGCCGGCTTGTCGATAAGGCCGAGGCGGCGGATATCGACGATGTCGCCGCCGGTGCGCAGCGAGGCGCGCAGCGTCCGGCGGAGGTCGAGACGTGCGCCCTGCCGGTCAGGCCGTGTGCGGCGGGTGCGCAGCTCCGCCTGCGGCAGGCGCATATTGGCGATTGCCCGGGTGACCTCGGCGATCTCCGCCGCGCTCATCTGCGCAAAATCCTTCTTCTGCAGGATCTCGCGATCGGAGACTGAAAGCTTGATCTCCTGTTCCTGCGGAGCCTCACGCTCCTCGCCCCTGGATGGCTGCGCGATCGCTTCCTGCACGCGGCGCGAAGCCGGCGGCGGCTTGCGCCTGGAATCATCGGGCAACGGCACGGAATCGAGCATCTGCTTCCAGTCTTCCTCGGCGCGGAAGAACAGGTCAAAGGCCTGGCGGAAGATCAGCGCATGTTCGTGGCGCTTGACGAAGATCGCCTCGAGCGTGGTGAAGACATCGGCGCGCTTGCCGATCTCGATCAACTGCAGGGCGTCCAGCGCATCGATCGCCGCGCCCGGCCCGACCGGCAGCCCCGCTTTACGCAGCGCGCGCGCGAAGCCGATGACGTTGTCGGCCATCTGCCCGGTCGGCGGATTGAGATGATCGATGGGCATGCGCTATCCAATCAATCGCTCGTCGCTTCCTTGATCGTCTTCGCCAGCGCGTCGCCCTGCATGCGCTGGATGTCGTCCTGATACTTCAGCAGCGCGCCCAGCGTATCGCCGACTACCTGCGGCGTCAGCGAACGGGCGTCGAGTTCGGTCAGCGCCGTCGCCCAGTCGATGGTCTCGGCGACGCCCGGCGACTTGTAGAAATCCTGATCGCGCAGCTTCTGCACGAAGGACACCACCTGCTGCGAGAGTTTGGCCGAGATACCGGGCACACGCGACTTCACGATGGCGAGTTCGCGATCGGCGGCGGGGTAGTCGACCCAGTGATACAGACAGCGCCGTTTCAGCGCGTCGTGGATCTCGCGGGTGCGGTTCGAGGTGATGATGACGATGGGCGGCGCCGGCGCCTTCACGGTGCCGAGTTCGGGAATCGTGACCTGGAAGTCGGACAGGATTTCGAGCAGATAGGCTTCGAAGGCTTCATCGGCACGATCCAGCTCATCGATCAGCAAGACGGGCGCGCCGCTCACATCGGGCTCCAGCGCCTGCAGCAGCGGGCGCTTGATCAGATAGCGATCCGCAAAGATGTCGCTGGCGAGCTGGTCGCGGTCACTCTCGCCGGCGGCTTCTGCAAGGCGGATCGCAATCATCTGCGAGGCGCTGTTCCACTCATAGACGGCAGAGGAAACGTCGAGGCCTTCATAACATTGCAGGCGGATCAGCTTGCGGCCGAGCGCAGCCGACAGCACCTTTGCAATTTCGGTCTTGCCGACCCCCGCCTCACCTTCGAGGAACAGTGGCCGGCCCATGCGCAGCGACAGATAGGCCACTGTCGCCAGCGAACGCTCCGCGAAATAGCCGCGCTTCGTCAAGAGATCGAGCATGCCATCGACGGAGGTGGGAAGCGCCGATGGTGCAGTCATTGATGATCCAATCTCGAAAGCTTTCGGGCCTGACGGATCAGGCCCGGTTGTTGGCGGCCTCTACCGCGCGCTTGGCCAGCACGCCGATCAGATGCGCACGATACTCGGCACTGCCGTGCAAGTCACTGTTGAGGCCATCAGGCGAGACCGAGAGCCCATCCAGCGCCTTCGGCGAGAAGCGCTTCTTGAGCGCCTCCTCGAACGCCTCGACCCGGAACACGCCGTCCGAACCCGCGCCCGTCACGGCGACGCGCACCGCCGACGGCATCTTGGCCACGAACACGCCGACCAGCGCATAGCGCGAGGCCTGGTTACGGAATTTCTGATAGGCGGCCTTCTTGGGCAGCGGGAACGAGATTTTGGTGATGATCTCGTCCGGCTCGAGTGCCGTGGTGAACAGGCCCTGGAAAAACTCTTCCGGCTTCAGCTTGCGCTTGTTGGTGACGATGGTCGCGCCCATCGCCATCACGGCAGCGGGATAATCCGCGGTCGGATCGTTATTGGCGAGCGAACCGCCCATGGTGCCCTTGTGGCGCACGGCGGGATCGCCGATCAGGCCAGCGAGTTCGGCCAGCGCCGGGATCGCTTCGGCGACCGTCGCCGAAGCCGCGACATCTGCATGTTTGGCAAGTGCGCCGATGACCAGCGCGCGGCCCTTGATCTCGATGCCGTCGATCCCCTCGATATGCGAGAGGTCGACCAGATGCGGCGGCGCTGCGAGGCGCTGCTTCATCACCGGCACCAGCGTGTGACCGCCGGCGATCAATTTTGAGTCTTCGTTCTTGGCGAGGAGATTGGCGGCCTGCCGCACGGTGGACGGGCGATGATATTTGAATTCGTACATGAGGGGCTTCCCGGGCGCTGTTCGCGATGATCGTTGGGCGGTCTCAGGCGAGGTCTGATTTTTCCATCGCCTTGGCGCCTGCGGCGATCGACGCCACGATGTTCTGATAGCCGGTGCAGCGGCAGAGATTGCCTTCGAGTTCTTCGCGGATCACATGGTCCTCGAGATCGTGGCCCTTGCGGCGAACGATATCGATGGCGGTCATGATCATGCCCGGCGTGCAGAAGCCGCATTGCAATCCGTGATTCTCCCGGAAGGCCTCCTGCATCGGATGCAGCGGCGCGCCATCGGCGGCGAGGCCCTCGATCGTCTTCACTTCATGACCGTCGGCCATCACAGCCAGCGTGGTGCAGGCCTTCACCGCCTTGCCGTCGAGATGCACGACGCAGGCGCCGCATTGCGAGGTGTCGCAGCCCACATGGGTGCCGGTCAACCGCAGTTCTTCACGCAGGAATTGCACCAGCAGGGTGCGCGGATCGATATTCTTGGCGACGGGATTGCCGTTCACGATCATCGAGACTTTTGCCATATGCACTCTCTTTGCCGGCGCATGCCCTTGCGGGGCAGCCCGGTTCTTAAAATCGTTCCAAACGCATCATATGGACGAAGTTTTGGCTCGGCAACCGCAGGGCGCGTCCGCGAGATGCGCGTTTTACGCGGGCATCAAGAGAGCGTGATCGCATGCAATCTTGTCCCGGGCGCGATGCAGCGCACTCGCGCAGCTTCGCTTGGAATGCCGCAGCGCGCCCCGGGACACAGGACTCACCCCTGCACGGCTTTCGCGAAATTACCGAAAAACTCGTCGGCGATCTTCTTGGCCGAGCCGTTGATCAGACGCTGGCCGAGCTGTGCGAGCTTACCGCCGATCTGAGCCTCGACATTGTAGGTCAGCAGCGTACCACCATCCTTTTCGGTCAGCGCGACGGTGGCGCCGCCCTTGGCGAAGCCGGCGACACCGCCCTCGCCTTCGCCCGATATCTTGTATCCGTTCGGCGGATCGAGATCGCTCAGCGTCACCTTGCCCTTGAAACGGGCCGAGACCGGGCCGACCTTGATTTTTGCCGTGGCGCGGAAGCCGCCCTCATCTGTGGCTTCAAGCTCTTCGCAGCCGGGAATGCAAGATTTCAGCACGGCGGGATCGTTGAGCTTTTCCCACACCACTTCGCGGCTCGCGGCCAGTTGCACTTCGCCGCTCATCGTCATGGCCATGGGGCAGTCTCCTGAACATCGGGGGATTAAAAACGCGATGGAATTCCAAGTAATGCACGGATCGCGCAAAGAAAAGACCGGTGAATCGCCGAATGTCTGCCTATTCGCAGTGCAGCAGCGAGGCATCCCGAGTTGTTCGCTGGCCTCTTGGAGACTCCATCGGGAATGGCTAGGGTCCGGCCGCGATGAGTACAGCCCTTTCCCCCCTTCTGGCACCGCTGCTGTCGAGCGCCGCCATGCGTGCGATTTGCGACGACGCAACGACGTTGCAGCATATGCTGGATTTCGAAGCCGCCCTTGCACGTGCAGAAGCCGCAGTAGGCGTAATACCAGTCGCCGCCGTCTCCGCTATCGAGACCTCATGCCGCGCCGATCGCTTCGACCTCGCCGCGCTAGCCGAGGCCGCGACACGTTCCGGCAATCTCGCAATCCCGCTGGTCAAGGCGCTGACCGCCGATGTGGCGAAGACGGACCCGGACGCCGCGCGCTATGTGCATTGGGGCGCCACCAGCCAGGACGTGATCGACAGCGCGACCATGCTGGGTCTGCGCGCCGCCATCGACGCGCTGCTCGCCGATTGCGACCGCGCCATTGCCGGCTTCGCGACGCTGGCCGAGCAACACCGCGATACGGCGGTGGTCGCGCGCACCTGGCTGCAACATGCGCTGCCGATGCCGTTCGGGCTCAAGCTCGCCGAATATGCCGCGGCCCTGCACCGCTCGCGTCTGCGACTGGCGCGCGTGCATGCCGAAGAACTCGCGCTGCAATTCGGCGGCGCGGCCGGCACGCTTGCCGCGCTCGGAGACAAGGGGCTTGTCGTTGCCGAGCAGCTCGCGAAGGAACTGGACCTGCCGCTGCCCGACGCGCCCTGGCATACGCATCGCGACCGTATCGCCGAATCGGCGTCAGTGCTCGCCATCCTCACCGGCACCTGCGGCAAGATTGCGCGCGACGTTTCACTGATGATGCAGACCGATGTGGGCGAAGCCTTCGAGCCATCGGGCGCCGGCCGCGGCGGATCCTCCACCATGCCGCACAAACGCAACCCCGTCGCTTCCGCTTCGGCGCTCGGCGCTGCCACCATGGCGCCCAATCTCGCCGCCACGATCTTCGCCGCGCAGGTGCAGGATCACGAACGCAGCGCCGGGCCGTGGCATGCAGAATGGCCGACGCTGCCGCAGCTGCTGCTGGTGACGTCAGGCGCCCTCTCCGCAATCGTCGATATCGCCGAAGGTCTGGAGGTCGATGTGGACCGGATGCGCAGTAATCTCGATACGGCGTACGGCCTGATCATGGCCGAGGCCGTAACCTTTGCGCTCGCCGAAAAGCTCGGCAAGAGCGATGCTCATCATCTCGTTGAAGCGGCCAGCAAGAAGGCCGTCGCCGGGAAGATGCATTTGCGCGACGTGCTCGCCGCCGACCCGAAGGTCACGGCGCAGCTCGGTGCGGACGCCATCGCAAAACTGTTCGAGCCGATGGACTATCAAGGCGCCTCGCAGGCCCTGATCGACCGCCTGCTCGACTCACTCAAACACTAAGAAAGACGGGAGCTTTTCCATGCCCATGATCGATGCCGACGGCTGCCTGCTCAACGTATCCGTCGAAGGCCGCGACAGCGGGCCGACGCTGATGCTCTCCAATTCGCTCGGCTGCACCATGGCCATGTGGGAGCCGCAGATGCCGGCGCTCACAAAACTGTTTCGCGTGGTCCGCTACGACCGCCGCGGCCATGGCAAGTCCGGCATGAACGGCCCGGTGTCGATGGAGCGCTACGGCAAGGACGTGCTGGCGATCCTCGACGATCTCAATATCGACAAGGTGCATTGGTGCGGCCTGTCCATGGGCGGCATGGTCGGGCAATGGCTCGGCGCCAATGCGCCGGATCGCTTCAACAGGATGATCCTCGCCAATACCAGCTGCTACTATCCGGACCCGACCAACTGGCACAACCGCATCAAGGCCGTGCGCGAAGGTGGCCTCGCAGCGGTGGCGGATGCCGTCATCGCCGGCTGGCTCACGGCAGATTTCCGCGAGCGCGAGCCGGAAGCGACTGCAAAGATGAAGGCGATGCTGCTGGCCTCCCCCGTCGAAGGCTATCTCGCCGCCTGCGAAGCGCTCAGCACGCTCGACCAGCGCGCGCTGCTGCCCAAGATCAAGAGCCCGGTGCTGGTGATCGCCGGCAAGCAGGACAATGCAACGCCGGTAGCGGCGGGTGAACTCATCCGCGCCAACATTCCCGGCGCCAGCATGACGCTGCTGGATGCGGCGCATATTTCCAATGTCGAACAGAGCCACGCTTTCACCGAGGCCGTGGTCGGCTTCCTGACGCAGCGCTGAGGTGTTCCGATGGACGAACAGCAACGCGCCGAACAAGGCACCGCCAAGCGCCGCAAAATTCTCGGCGATGCGTGGGTCGACAAATCCGCCGCCGGCAAGAACAGTTTTAACGCCGACTTCCTCGATCTGATCAGCCGCTATGCATGGGGCGAGATCTGGACGCGGCCGCATTTCGATGATCGCACGCGGCGCGTGCTGGTGATCGGCACCATGCTGGCGCTCGGCCAGTGGGACGAATTCCGCATGCATGTGCGCGCCGCCCTCACCGAAGGCGGTTTCACACCGGACGACATCAAGGAAATCCTGCTGCAGCAGGCGATCTATTGCGGCGTTCCCGCGGCCAACCACGCCACCAAGGAGGCCGCTGCGGTCATCAAGGAACTGGGGCTGAAGATCTAGGCCGCGTTGGCCTTTTGCAGTGACGGCGCCTCGCCCGGATCCTCTCCCGACCATTCGGGCAACTGAACTGCTTCACGGCGCATCGGCGGCTCGAAGACCATCACGACGGCGACGCCGAGCATCAACAGAAGCTCGGTGATATGCAGCCGCATGGCGGCGAGTTCGCCGACCCGCCACGCCATCGCCATGCCCGCAAAGGAAATCGCGCCGCCGATGCCGAGCGCCATTGCCAGCGCCTCGTCGCAGCCGCCGGTCTTGCGGATTTTCGGTTGCGTGATGAAGACGAGGAAAACGGCGAAGAAGGCAACCACCGTCAGTTTGGCGAGCGCCAGCAACCACGCATAGCGCACGGTGCCGAAGCTCGACAGTTGCAGAACATCGCTCAGGAAGAGCGCCAGCGAGATGTTCGGTCGCTCATAAAATCCCTGGATCGGCGAGACCATGATGCGGAGGGCGAAGATGGTCCAGGTCGGGATGAAATAGCAGGCGAGCAGCGCGCCGGTGACGGTGCTGATGCGCCACGTCTGAATCGTGCCCTTTGCGGACCAGTTGTCCTGCGAAATGCCGTCCCGGGAAATGCTGTGCTCGGACATGCCGCCAACGCCTCGTCTGCGACTCGCACGCGAGCCGAATGGTTGACGGAGAGCTAACGCCGGGCCCGACCATGCGACAACGTAAACCAATTGGTAACCTTAATTTTGAAAAGGCGTGGAAAGCTGGAACGCGGCGGAATTTCCGCTTGCCAAAAGAAAAGCCCCGCCTTGCGGCGAGGCCTTCTTCGAGGGTGCTGAGAACACCCAAAGTTCTATGAGCGCTGCTGACCCGGGTTACCCTGACGGGGGTCCTGCTGACCCGGGCGGTGCTGCCCGCCCTGCTGGCCCTGATGACCCTGGCCGGGGTTCTGGGTCTGCTGACCCGGCTTGCGTTGGTCTTGCTCGTTCTGGTTCTGATTTTTAGACACTTGTCGTTCTCCTTGGTTGAACCATCCAACCTGCCGACAACGCCGGTCCGGAAAACTCGTTTCAGTTCCCGCATGGTGATTGCAAGGCCGTTGCGCGGAGCAAATGTGACACCGGAACCGTTTGCATTGCAGCGAAAAACGGCAGGGACAGCTCAACTTAGCCGCACCCGCCCCTGTTGCTGTCCCCGCAAAAGCGCTGTTAGAAAACGAGACAGCGATCGCGAGATTCCGGCTGTCGGGGTTTTGGCATCGGCGCGGACAAACACGACAGCACGATACGGGGTCTATGGATTATTTTGCCCAGCAGCTGATCAACGGTTTGGTGCTCGGCTCGATCTACGGCCTGATCGCCATCGGTTACACGATGGTCTACGGCATCGTGGGCATGATCAATTTTGCCCATGGCGATATCTTCATGATCGGCGGCTTCATCGCGCTGATCACCTTTCTCATCCTCGTCTCCATCGGCCTCACCGCGGTGCCAGTGATTCTGCTGCTGGTGCTGCTGGTCTCCATGGCGATCACCTCGCTCTATGGCTGGACCATCGAACGCATCGCCTATCGGCCGCTGCGCCATTCCTTCCGCCTCGCACCGATGCTGTCGGCGATCGGCATGTCCTTCGTGCTGACCAACTTCTCGCAGGTCGCACAGGGCGCCCGCGTCAAGCCGGTGCCGCCGATCATCACCGGCGGCTATACGCTGCATGAAGGCGCGGATGGTTTTGCGATCCGCGTCTCCAACATCCAGATCATCGTGGTGATCACCACCGTCGTGCTGCTGGCACTGTTCACCTGGCTGGTGGCGCGCACCCGGCTCGGCCGCGACATGCGCGCCTGCGAGCAGGACCAGAAGATGGCCTCGCTGCTCGGCGTCGACGTCGATCGCACCATCTCCATGACCTTCGTCATCGGTGCCGCCCTCGCCGCCGTCGCCGGCATGATGTACCTGCTCTATTATGGCCTCGTGGACTTCTTCATGGGCTTCGTCGCCGGCATCAAGGCCTTCACTGCCGCCGTGCTCGGCGGCATCGGATCGCTGCCAGGCGCTATGCTCGGTGGTCTCCTGATCGGCCTGATCGAGACGCTGTGGTCGGCCTATTTCTCGACCGAATACAAAGACGTCGCCGCCTTCTCGATCCTGATCGTGGTGCTGATCTTCCTGCCGACTGGTCTGCTCGGCCGCCCCGAAGTCGAAAAAGTCTGAGACGGGATCCGGCGTGGCAGTGGCACCGACATCAAGCAAAACTGCCCGCGGTCTGGACCCTGCATTCATCCTCAAGAAGGCCGTCATCTCCGCGCTGGTGGCGCTGGTGCTGTTCTCGCTGATGATCGGCGTGCGCACCGAGGCCGGCCCGACCGGACAGCTCGTCTACTGGACACGTTTTGGCGATCTTGCCGCCATGGTCGGCACGGTGTTCGGCGGCAGCATCCTGATCGAGCTCCTTCGCCACTGGTGGGGTCCTGTCGAAACGGTGCGGGTCATGCCGCCCTCCGCCACTAGGGCACTGTCGCTCGCCGGCCGCGCGCTGGTGCCCGTGTTGCTGGTCTTCGCTTTCCTCGTCCCGGTGATCTTTTACAACGAGCGCTACATCCTCGATCTCGGCATTCTCGTGCTGACCTATGTGATGCTCGGCTGGGGCCTCAACATCGTGGTCGGCCTCGCCGGCCTGCTCGATCTCGGCTACGTCGCCTTTTATGCCGTCGGCGCCTATTCCTACGCGCTGCTGGCAACCACCTTCGGCTGGTCGTTCTGGATCTGCCTGCCGCTGGCCGGCATTCTCGCGGCCTTCTTCGGCATCCTGCTCGGCTTCCCGGTGCTGCGCCTGCGCGGCGACTATCTCGCCATCGTCACGCTCGCTTTCGGCGAGATCATCCGCCTCGTGCTGCTGAACTGGCAATCGCTCACGGGCGGCCCCAATGGCATCAGCGGCATTCCGCGCCCGACCATGTTCGGCATTCCGCTGACACCGGGCGATGACGGCCTCGCCGCCCTGCTCGGCATCGAATTCTCGCCGACCCACCGCATCGTTTTCCTGTTCTACCTGATCCTGGTGCTCGCGCTGATCACCAACTGGGCCACCATTCGCCTGCGCCGCCTGCCCATCGGCCGCGCCTGGGAAGCGCTGCGCGAGGACGAGGTCGCCTGCCGCGCGCTCGGCATCAACACCACGACGACCAAGCTCACCGCTTTCGCCATCGGCGCCATGTTCGGCGGCTTCGCCGGCGCCTTCTTCGCCACCCGGCAGGGTTTCATCAGCCCGGAGAGTTTCACCTTTCATGAGTCGGCGCTGGTCCTCGCCATCGTCGTGCTCGGCGGCATGGGCTCGCAGCTCGGCGTCGCGCTGGCGGCGCTCGCGCTGATCGGCGGCTTCGAACTGTTCCGCGGCCTCGACCAATTCCGCATGCTGGTGTTCGGCATGGCGATGGTGCTGCTCATGATCTGGCGCCCGCGCGGCCTGATCGGCCACCGTGCGCCGACCGTCTATCTCGAACGCAATCAGGCGATCTCCTCCGAATTCGTGAAGGAGGGCGCGGGATGATCAACGATATTCTCAGCGTCGAGAACCTGACCATGCGTTTCGGCGGCATCGTCGCCGTCAACGATCTGTCGTTTACGGCGGAGCGCGGCAAGATCACCGCGCTGATCGGGCCCAACGGCGCCGGCAAGACCACGGTGTTCAACTGTATCACCGGCTTCTACAAGCCGACCTCGGGCACCATCCGCCTGCGCCATACGGATATGGAATGGCGGCTCGAGACGCTGAACGATTTCCGTATTTCCAAGGTGGCGAAAGTCGCGCGCACCTTCCAGAACATTCGCCTGTTTCCCGGCATGACCGCGCTGGAGAATCTGATGGTGGCGCAGCACAACGCGCTGATGCGCGCCTCCGGCTACACCTTTCTCGGCCTGTTCGGTGTGCCGTCCTATCGCGCGGCCGAGCGTGAAGCCATCGATCTCGCGCGTTACTGGCTGGACCAGATCGGCCTGCTTCCGCGCGCTGACGATGCGGCGGGCAACCTGCCCTATGGCGACCAGCGACGCCTCGAAATCGTTCGCGCCATGTGCACCGAGCCCGCTTTGCTCTGCCTCGATGAACCTGCCGCCGGCCTCAATGCGAAGGAAAGCGGCGAGCTCAATGAGTTGCTTCTCCGCATCCGCGCCGATCACGGCACATCGATCCTTCTGATCGAGCACGACATGTCCGTGGTCATGGAAATCTCCGACCACATCAACGTCCTCGATTATGGCGTCAAGATCGCCCATGGCACGCCACGGCAGATCCGCGACGATCCGAAAGTGATCGCCGCCTATCTCGGCGCAGATGAAGAAGAAGCGATTGCGGTGATGGAGGGCGGGACGTGAGTGCCGCCCCATACTCCCTGTCGTCCCCGGGCTTGACCCGGGGACCCAACTTTGCCGCCAACGCCGAGGGGAGTTGGATGGCCGGGTCAGGCCCGGCCATGACGTGGGGAGCGTGCACAGCATGACCACCTCCACCGCCCTCATGCTCGTCATCACCGGCCTGCGCGCCTCCTACGGCAAGATCGAGGCGCTCAAGGGCGTCGATCTCTCCATCCAGCGCGGCGAGATCGTGGCGCTGATCGGCGCCAATGGCGCAGGCAAATCGACATTGATGATGACCATTTTCGGCCAGCCGCGCGCCCGCGCCGGCAGTGTGGTCTATGATGGCACCGATATCACCGCCCTGCCGACCCACGAAATCGCGCGCATGCGCATCGCGCAGTCGCCGGAAGGCCGCCGCATCTTCCCGCGCATGAGCGTCGCGGAAAACCTGCAGATGGGCGCCGACGTCAACGAGATGACGCCGGCCGAGCGCAGTGAAAGCCTCGACAAGGTACTGACGTTGTTTCCGCGCTTGAAGGAGCGCTTGCTCCAGCGCGGCGGCACGCTGTCTGGCGGCGAGCAGCAGATGCTGGCCATCGGTCGCGCCCTGATGAGCCGCCCGCGCCTCTTGCTGCTGGACGAGCCCTCCCTCGGCCTCGCCCCGCTGATCGCCAAGCAGATCTTCGATGCCATCCGCGTGCTCAACAGGCAGGACGGCCTCACAGTGCTGATCGTGGAGCAGAACGCCAATCATGCGCTGCGTCTGGCCCATCGCGGCTATGTGATGGTGAACGGCCTGATCACGCTGTCGGGCACTGGCAGCGAGCTGCTGAAGGCGCCAGAAATCCGCTCCGCCTATCTCGAAGGCGGCCGGCACGGATGATCGAACCGCACCGCTCGCTCACCTCTCCCCGTTCCTTACGGGGCAGGTGAGAAAACGGGCGGCGAAGTGACGCAGCCACCCCTGTTGGCACCCTAAAATTGCCGATGACTTCACGCGAAAATCATCGGACACTCCACCGTCATCCACCCGGCCCCAAGGCCCCGTTTCGGATCATCGCGAGGATCATATGAAACCCATCAAGCTTATTGGTCTTGCATTCGCCGCATCGCTGCTTTCATCAGCAGCCTTCGCGCAGGACATCAATGTCGCGGTGGCCGGCCCCATGACCGGCGGCGAATCCGCTTTCGGCCGGCAGATGAAGAACGGCG
This sequence comes from Tardiphaga sp., assembly GCA_030147505.1. Lineage (GTDB taxonomy): Bacteria > Pseudomonadota > Alphaproteobacteria > Rhizobiales > Xanthobacteraceae > Tardiphaga. Next base: position 16,013 of record JASBVG010000030.1, on the reverse strand, counting down.
CCGATCAGGCTGTCGCCGACATCAATGCCGCCGGCGGCGTGCTGGGCAAGAAGCTGGCGCTGCAGGTCGGCGACGACTCCTGCGATCCCAAACAGGCGCGCTCCATCGCCGAGAAACTCTCCGGCTCCAAGGTGCCGTTCGTTGCCGGGCATTTCTGCTCGTCGTCGTCGATCCCGGCCTCGGAAGCCTATGCCGACAGCAATGTGCTGCAGATTACCCCGGCCTCGACCAATCCGCTGTTCACGGAGCGGAAGCTCAACAACGTGCTGCGCGTCTGCGGCCGTGACGACCAGCAGGGCCTTGTCGCCGCCGATTACATCGCCAAGAACTTCAAGGGCAAGAACGTCGCGATCCTCAACGACAAGACTACCTACGGCAAGGGTCTCGCCGACGAGACGAAGAAGGCGCTGAACAAGGCCGGCTTCACCGAAAAGATGTTCGAGAGCTACAACAAGGGCGACAAGGACTTTAACTCCATCGTCTCCCGCCTGAAGCGCGACAATATCGATCTCGTCTATGTCGGCGGCTATCACCAGGAAGCCGGCCTGATCCTGCGCCAGATGCGCGACCAGGGCCTCAAGACCATTCTGATGGCCGGCGACGCCATGAACGACAAGGAATTCGCTTCCATCACCGGCCCGGCCGCCGAAGGCACCCTGTTCACCTTCGGCCCCGACCCGCGCAACAAGCCGACCGCCAAGGCAATCGTCGAGAAGTTCAAGGCCAAGAATATCGACCCCGAAGGCTACACGCTCTACACCTACGCCGCCTTCCAGGTGTGGTCGCAGGCCGTCGCCAAGGCCGGCTCCACCGACCTGAAGAAGGTGATGGATACCATCAAGGCCGGCGAATGGGACACGGTCCTCGGCAAGATGGCCTTCGACGCTAAGGGCGACATCAAGGCGATCGACTATGTCGTGTACAAATGGGACGCGAAGGGCAACTATACGGAACTCGGCAAGGGTAGCTGAGGCGGTTCTTAACCGGCCTCGCGCCCTAGCTGTCATCCCCGCGAAAGCGGGGATCCAGTAGACACTACGGCTAGACGGGTATCACGATCGTCGCCGTATACTGGGTCGCCCGGTCAAGCCGGGCGACGACAAAGTAGATTGCTGGACAACCCTCACCCGAAATTCTGCAGAGCGGGAAACGTCTCCAGCAGCCAGATGCTCGCATTGGCAATGCCGCCGGTCAGGAACGCGATTCCGGTGAGGATCATCAGCACGCCCATCACGCGCTCCACATGGACAAGATGTTTCTTCATCCGCGCGAATACGCTCGAGAAGCGCTCCACCATGAAGGCCGCAACCAGGAACGGAATGCCGAGGCCGAGCGAATAGACCGCCAACAGCCCGGCCCCCTTGGTCACGGTCGCCTCCGCCGCCGCCACAGACAGGATCGCCGCCAGAATCGGCCCGATGCACGGCGTCCATCCGAATGCGAATGCGAGGCCCATGGCATAGGCGCCCCACAAGCCCACCGGCTTCGGCATCGCGAGGCGTCCCTCGCGCATCAGGAAGCGGATCCGCGTGAGGCCGAGGAAATGCAGGCCCATCAGGATGATCAACACGCCGGCCACGATGGAGAGCTGCGCCGCATAAGCGCGGATCACGCTGCCGATCAGGCTGGCACTGGCGCCGAGCACGGTGAATACGGTGGAGAAGCCGAGCACGAACATCAGCGCCGAGATCATTACCGCGCGCCGGGACACCGCCTCCTGCTCATCATTGGCGACATGTTCGATAGTCGCCCCCGTGAGATAGATGAGATAAGGCGGCACCAGCGGCAGCACGCAAGGCGACAGGAAACTGACAATGCCGGCAAGCAGCGCAGCGGGGATCGTGACATCCGTGATCATGCGGCTAGATGCACCGCGCGCGCGCCGACATGCAAGCGTGTTAGATCAAGGACTGTGCAGTTGATGTGGTTGTGATCGGGCGTGATCGCCATCGCAGCATAAAATTTGCCTGGAGGAACCAGATGAAGAACTTGCTCACCGATATCGCCGGCGTCCGCGTCGGCCATGCCGACGATGCCAGGCTCGCATCCGGCGTGACCGCAATTCTGTTCGACAAGCCTGCGGTCGCCTCCGCCGATATCCGCGGTGGCGGCCCCGGCACGCGCGACAGCAGCCTGCTCGATCCCGTCAACACGGTGGACGTTATCCACGGCCTCGCGCTCTCGGGGGGCTCCGCCTTCGGCATCGAGGCCGGCGGCGGCGTGCAGGCCTGGCTTGCCGAACAGGGCCGCGGCTTTGCGATCGGCAGCGCACGGGTGCCGATTGCGCCTGGCGCCGTGCTGTTCGATCTCCTCAATGGCGGCGACAAGAACTGGGGCCGCTTCCCGCCCTATCGCGATCTCGGCTATGCCGCCGCCGTCAATGCCGGCGATAGCTTCGCCCTCGGCAGCGTTGGCGCCGGCATGGGCGCCACCACAGCCAATCTCAAAGGCGGCCTCGGCTCTGCCTCCGCCGTCACGCCATCGGGCGTGCGCGTCGCAGCGCTTGCGGCCGTGAATGCGGTCGGCAGCGTCACCATGGGTGACAGCGCGCATTTCTGGGCCGCGGCCTTCGAGCAGAACGGCGAATTCGGTGACCGCGGCATGCCTGCCACGATCACGCCCGACATGCTCGCCATGCGCATCAAAGGCGGCCCCGCCGCGACAGCCACCGAGAACACGACGCTGGCCGTCGTCGTCACCGATGCCATCCTCACCAAGGCGCAGGCACAGCGCCTCGCCATCATGGCGCAAACGGGATTTGCCTATGCGATCTATCCCGTGCACGCGCCGCTTGACGGCGACATCGTGTTTGCGGCGGCGACCGGCGAGAAAGCGATCGATCCGCTCGCGGGCCTCACCGAACTCGGCATGCTCGCCGGCAATGTGATCGCACGCGCGATCGCACGGGGCGTGTACGAGGGCACAGCGCTGCCCTTTGCGGGCGCACTGCCGGCCTGGCGCGATCGATTCGGGCGCTGACACCGTGATGCCACAAGCTGCCCTACTGCGGCCTCACCATTTCGCGCCCTACCCGCACAGACGGCCGCTAGCGGCGCTCAGGTATACTTCTGACATTCAAAGTATTTACCTACCTGAATTCATGTATTCGAACGTATAAATTCGCCTGCTTTAAGGTAAAAAATCCCTTTCGATTGCAGAGCCAAATTGAACGGCGCATCTTCGCGCGTGTCCAACAAGGGGCACATAACAGTGGAGAGAACGTCATGAAGAAGATCGCTATCCTCGCTATCACTGCAGCATCTCTGATGAGCGCACCGTCTGCTTTCGCCAAGGGTCTCAACGTCGGTCTCGGCGTCGGCGCCAATGTCGGCGTGGGCGGCCTGCTCGGCGGCGTGCTCGGTGGCCGCGGCGGCCTGAATGTCGGCGCCGGTCTCGGCGTCGGTATCTCCGGCCTCGGCGGCAAACACGGCCTGGTTGGCGGCCTGCTGCGCAACGGTCTCCTCGTCAATGTCGGCGCCGGTCTCGGTGTTGGCGGACGCGGCGGCGGGTGCGGCTGCTGATTTCCAGCATCATCCATGACGGCTGAGGGATCTCACTCTTCCCTCGGCAGCGAACGGGGGTACGCCCCCGTTCGCCCTCCAGTCGCTTCATCGAAGCATGATCCGATCCGAAAACCGGCTCCCATTTCTCGCGATCATGCTCAAATGGCCGGCTTCGCGATCACATCGCCTTTCGGCTTCGTCGCTGTCGGCGCAAAACTCTTCGACAGCGACGACGCGACGATATAACCCTGCGCCGGCTCGCCATCGAGCAGCGTGCCGGTGATGCGGGTGAGATCGAACCCCAGCTTGTAGCCATCGCCGATATCGCGCACCGCGCCAATGCCGTAAGTATAAGTCGCCGCCCGATACGGCGAGTCGAGATAGACCGACTGCGTATAGCCGGCTGCCGCGGTGAGCGTCCACTTGTCGTTGACCTGCCAGCTTCCCTTCGCCGTGAAAAGCGTGTCGATGGTGATCGGCGAGAGCGGAAACGTGGTTTCCCCGGCGCGCCGCACGGCCGCCAATTCCAGCGTGAACGGCTTCGGGCGCCAGGCGAGATTGGCATCGAATAATGTCGTGTTGACATTGGTGAAGTCGATATCGTGCCAGATGCCATACAGCTGCGACACCGACGCAAACATCGACAGATCGCCATCCTCATAACTTCCGAAAAGGAATGGCTGGATGCGCTCGTTGTCACGGCGATAGCCGAACAGATCGAGTTCCTCTGCATAGCGCCGCATCGACAGATTCACCGAGACTCCGATCTCGCCCTTACCGTCCTTGACGCGAACGCCGGGAATGATGGCGCCCCGCAAGACCTGATGCGGGATCGGCAGGAAGTCCTGATAGATGACATTGGTCTGGTTCAGCCGCGACAGCCCGATTTCGCCGGTGACGAACCACTTCACCTTGCCCTTGATGGTTTCGAGCTTCACCGCCTGCGCGACATCCATCGACTCCGTGTTGTAGGTATCGATCTCCGAGAAGGACGTCGTCGAGATGACGCGAAAGTCGTCGTCGCCCATGATGCCGCGCAAACCGAGCTTGGCGACCAGCGCAGGATCGATCCCCGGCGCGATATAGCGCGTCGCATTGGCCTCAGCCGTCGCATTCCAGGTGATGTCATCCTGCTTGCCGGCCGCAACCAGCCCGACCTCGGTGCCGATGAAGGCGCTGCCGATGCTGCCGGTGCCGCGACCGCCGCCGGTCGAGAACAACGGATTGCTGTCATAGCCGCCGCGCAGCCGCATGGAGGCATAAAGCTCGTCTTCCGCGCGTGCGGGCATGCCGAGCAAATAACTACCACCAACAAGAATGAATACTATGATACGCAACATATGCCACCAGAAATACTTTCAATTTCTGGAGAAAGCCTGCCGCGTTATAGTTAGCGAGAAATGAAGTTCCGGAGGCCACCATCTCAACTGCGGCAATCTGGCCGCGAAAATCTCGCGCCAGCACAACCTTCTACCTACCGCTCGCGCGGCGCAACGAAATACAGCGGTAAGTGTTTCTCCTGACGAGCAACAACATGGTGACCGCGATGCCATCGACAGCGATTCGCCATATCAGCTACAGCCCGGCGACGGGCGAAATGCGCGTCACCTTCACGAGCGGGCGTCGGTATGCTTATGCGCAGGTGCCGCCGGAGGTGCATGCGGCGTTTCGCACAGCGTCGTCACGCGGTGCATTCTTCAACCATCGCGTCCGCGATCGTTTTAGTTATCGGGAAATCGAGCGATCAGGCGGTGATCGAGAGCGACGACGTCGTGGTTGAGATTTGCTGCGCCTGCTTGGCGATCATCTGCTCGATCGCATTGTAGGAAGTGCGCGCAGCCGCTGCCGTCGATGAGACCGGCACCGCCGAGGTCGACGTCACTTTGGAGCCATCGGCATAGGTGATCGAGGTCGTGGTGCTGCCATCCGCATTCGCGGTGGTGCTTGTGGTTGCACCGGTCACGTCGGAAGCGTCAACACCGCCTCCATGACGCGGCCTGCCGGCGCCCTTCAGCGCCTTGCCGAGTTCATCCAAGCTGACCGAGCCGTCGCCGTCCTTGTCGAGCTTGCCGAAGACCTTGTCCGCATTGGCAACATTGGTGCCGCCGGCGCCGAGCTTGTCCTCGAACTCGGCCTTGCTGATCGAACCGTTGCCATCGCCGTCGAGAAGCTTGAGCAGGTCCTTCAGCGCATCAGAGCGGGTCTTGGAGGTGCCCGAGACATTCGTCTGGCTCTGCGCATCGAGCAGCGCACTCATGGTCGAGGTCGAAAGATTGCCAGAGGATGAAGTGGAGCCGGCCGTCGTGCTGGTGGTTGCCGTGATCGACGTCGGCGCACCGAGCTGGAACGAGCCGCTCTGCGAAAGGCCGGTCGTCGTCTTCGAGGTGGACGACGCATTCTTCTTCGCGGTCAGCGACTGCAGAAGGTCCATGGCCGATGTGGCAAGGGCTGCGACGCCAAGCATCGTCGATCTCCATCCGGGCCGGAATGGCCCATGGAGAGATCAGCAAGCACTGTGCCAGCGAAAAAGCGACGTAAAATCAATGCGCGCGGGTGCCTGCGCTCCCTTAAGGACTGGGTAATCCCTGCCCCGGCGGCAGATTTTGCCGGAACTCCACAGGCTCGGCCTTGCCGCGTTTGCCGCGCTCCCACCCGCATGTTACGCGGAGCTGCTTCCACCGCCGTTTCAGAAAGACCGACCATGTCCCAGAGCTTTGCGCCGCGCCCGCTGGTGATCGCCCCGTCCATTCTGGCGGCTGATTTCGCCAAGCTCGGCGAGGAAGTCCGCACGGTCGATCAGGCCGGCGCGGACTGGATGCATCTCGATGTCATGGACGGCCATTTCGTGCCGAACATTTCCTACGGCCCCGACGTCATCAAGGCGCTGCGCCCGCACACCAAGAAGATCTTCGACGCGCATCTGATGATCGCGCCGGCCGATCCCTATCTCGAAGCCTTCGCCAAGGCCGGCTGCGACCACATCACCGTGCATGCCGAAGCCGGCCCGCATCTGCATCGCTCGCTGCAGGCGATCCGCAATCTCGGCAAGAAGGCCGGCGTCTCGCTCAATCCCGGCACGCCACTCTCGGCCATCGAATATGTGCTCGATCTCGTCGATCTCGTGCTGGTGATGTCGGTCAATCCCGGCTTCGGCGGCCAGGCCTTCATTCCGTCGGCAATCAACAAGGTCACCGACCTCCGCGCCATGCTGGCGGGCCGCCCGATCGATATCGAAGTCGATGGCGGCGTCTCGGCTGCGAATGTTGCAGCGCTTGCGGCAGCAGGCGCCAATGCATTCGTCGCAGGCTCGGCCGTGTTCAAGGGCGGCACGATGGAGAGCTACAAGGCGAATATCGACGGCATCCGCGGCGAAGCGCTGAAGGCGCGTGGAGAGATGGTGTAGCCGGAAGACGGGGACTCAGATAGCGAACCTCATGCAATCTCGTGAGGTCACCGTGCATATCCGTCTGCTCTCGTTCCTTGCTATCTTGCTTTGTCTGACCGGCTCCGCTGCCTTCGCTGCCGCTTTGCCCGTCGACGATCCCGATCGCTTCGCGAATGAAACCTTTGCGCTCATCAGCCAGAACAAATTCCACGACGCCGCGCACAAAATTGCAGAGACGGTCGGAGAGCCCAAATTTGAAAAGCAGATGGAGCGCGGGCTGAAGGCAATCGAGGGCAGGAAATTCGACTTCGGCAAAAAGGTCTACGACAAGGATTACAACGGCGCCCTGCGCCAGATCATCTATGTCTCCTACTTTGAAAAAACCGGTTTCATCTACTTTCGCTTCACATACAAAATGACCAGCAGGGGATGGTTCCTTACCGACTTCTCGTTCAAGGACGGCGGGTCAGGCCTCTTCCCGAAAGGCTTCATCGAAGAGCCGTCCTGAGGTCTTGCGAACGAGCTTAGCCCGGAGCGGAGCGATCTGCGGAATTTCTGTCACGGCATGATCCCGCATCTCGCTGCGCGGATGCGTCGACGGCCTGACGCCACAGTTGCTAAAAGGGTGAATTCCGCAGGAAAATCAGTCATCCAGCTGCTTTCCGAGGTGGTTTCCCCGGCCCCGATCTGCTAAAGCGCGGCGTAACCCCTGACATTGCAGAGACACCGATGATCCCGCGCTATACCCGTCCCGAAATGGCCTCCATCTGGGAGCCGCAGACCCGCTTCAAGATCTGGTTCGAGATCGAGGCGCATGCCGCCGACGCGCTGGCGGAACTCGGAACGATCCCCAAGGACGCGGCCAAGACGATCTGGGCCAAGGCCAGGGACGCCACCTTCAAGGTGGAGCGCATCGACGAGATCGAGCGCGAGACCAAGCATGACGTCATCGCCTTCCTGACCCACCTCGCCGAAATCGTCGGGCCGGAAGCGCGCTTCGTGCATCAGGGCATGACCTCGTCCGACGTGCTCGACACCTGCCTCAATGTGCAGCTGGTGCGCGCCGCCGATATTTTGATCGCCGATATCGACCGCCTGCTCGCCGCGCTCAAGACCCGCGCCTTCGAACACAAGATGACGCCGACCATCGGTCGCTCGCACGGCATCCATGCCGAGCCGGTCACCTTCGGGCTCAAGCTCGCTTTCGCCTATGCCGAATTCACCCGCAACCGCGAGCGCCTCGTCGCCGCCCGCAAGGAAGTCGCGACCTGCGCCATTTCCGGCGCCGTCGGCACCTTCGCGCAGATCGATCCGCGCGTGGAAGAACATGTCGCCAAGGCGATGGGCCTCGAGCCGGAGCCAATCTCGACCCAGGTGATTCCACGCGATCGCCATGCGATGTATTTTGCCACGCTCGGCGTCATCGCCTCGTCGATGGAGCGCCTCGCCGTCGAAATCCGTCATATGCAGCGCACCGAAGTGCTGGAAGCCGAGGAGTTCTTCTCCGAAGGCCAGAAGGGCTCATCGGCAATGCCGCACAAGCGCAATCCGGTGCTCACCGAGAACATCACCGGCCTGTCACGCATGGTGCGCGCCTATGTGACGCCGGCGCTGGAAAACGTCGTGCTGTGGCACGAGCGCGATATCTCGCACTCCTCCGCCGAGCGCATGTTCGGCCCTGACGCCACCGTGACCCTCGACTTCGCGCTGAATCGTCTGGCCGGCGTGATCGAGAAACTGCTGGTCTACCCCGCCAACATGCAGAAGAATCTCGACCGCCTCGGCGGCCTCGTGCATTCGCAGCGCGTACTGATCGCGCTGACCCAGAAGGGCGCGAGCCGCGAGGACAGCTACAAGATGGTCCAGCGCAACGCGATGCCGGTGTGGCGCGGCGAAGGCGACTTCCAGACGCTGCTGAAGGCCGATGCCGACGTGAAGAAATATCTCACCGACGACGAGATCGCCGAGAAGTTCGACCTCGGCTATCACCTCAAGCACGTCGATACGATTTTCAAGCGCGTGTTTGGCGCGAGCTGATCGACGGGATGGGCCGCGTCGTCGCCGTCTGCGTCAGGCGCGGCCATCATTTTAGCAAGACGCCGGCGCTCAGCATTCGCCTGCTCAAGGGTCTCGGCGTTGAAGGTGACGGCCATATGGGTGCCACTGTGCAGCACCGCTACGATCGCCGCCGCGATCCGGGCAAGCCGAACCTGCGCCAGGTGCATCTGATCCCGTCGGAACTGTTCGACGACCTGCGCGGCAAAGGCTTTGCCATCGCGCACGGCGATCTCGGCGAGAACATCACCACATCCGGTATCGATCTCATGGCCCTGCCGACAGGGACGCGGATGTATCTCGGCGCCAACGCCGGGATCGAACTCACCGGCCTGCGCGAGCCCTGCGTGCTGATGGACAGGTTTCAGCAGGGGCTGAAAGCGGCAACATCGGATCGCGATGCGGAGGGCCGGCTCGCCTACAAGGCCGGAGTCATGGCCGTGGTCCTGGCCGATGGCGACGTCGCGCCGGACGATACCATCCGGATCGTGCGCCCGGCCGGCCCACCGCAGCCTTTGCGGCCGGTGTAATCCTGTAGTCCGCCCTTCCTGAAAAAGCCCGAATGCCCGTATCTTGATCGTCGCACCCGCAGCAACCCCTCAGTAACCAACCTGCCCTAGGCTTCCTTCGTGCCAACGCGTCCCACCATCCTCGTTTTCGACTCCGGTCTCGGCGGTCTCACTGTCCAGCGCGAGATTGCAAAGGCGCGGCCGGATGCGCGCTATGTCTATGTGGCGGATGACGCGTTCTTTCCCTATGGGCAGCACAGCGAGAGCGCGCTGATCGAGCGCGTCGTCCCGCTCATGGGTGAATTGATCGCCGCGCATCGGCCCGATCTCGTCGTCATCGCCTGCAATACTGCGTCGACCATCGTGCTCAATCATCTGCGCGCCGCCTATAGCGTGCCCTTTGTCGGCACCGTCCCCGCGATCAAGCCAGCCTGCGCGGCATCGCTGACCAAGCGCGTCTCCGTGCTCGGCACCTCGGGCACGGTGAAGCGGGAATATACCCAGACGCTGATCCGCGAATTCGGCGGCGGCTGCATCGTGACGCTGGTCGGCTCAGCCGAACTCGCCACACTGGCGGAGGGCGCACTCGGCGGCCAGGGCATCGACGACGCCGACCTGTTCCGCGAGATCGCCCCCTGCTTCGTACAGGACGCCGCCGGCGCCCGCACCGATACGATCGTGCTCGCCTGCACGCATTACCCGCTGTTGCTCGACCACCTTCATCGCATTGCACCGTGGCCGGTGGCATGGATCGATCCGGCCCCGGCGATCGCGCGACGCGTGGTCGGCCTGATTGGGGATCATCAACCCGGCGCTACGCCAGGTGATGCCGTGCTGCTCTACACCTCCGGCAAGCGCCACGTCTGGCCGGAGGCGCTGGCGCCATTTTTTGGCGGACAAGTCGCCGCGTAAGGTCCGACGTCCGCAATCGCGAAATTATCAGCCTCTCACTTTTGACGAGCAGGCTACCGCTTTTGCTGGCTGTGCTGCATTTGCAACAGCTCGTTCGCAATCCCTAATTCTATACTCATTCTAATCCCCGTTCTGCTGCCTAACTCCCAAAGCCAATGTAAGTCCCGGCTTTCAAGTGCGACGAGGTCGCAGGATTCCGCGGGGGTGGTTTGAAGTGAATGTGTTGAAGAAGGATGTGACACGGGTTGCGAGTCTCTGTGGCGTGAGTTTGCTGGCATTGGCCCTCGATGTTGCAAGTCCAGTGTATGCGCAATCCAGTTTGCCGCCTGTGACAGTGGATGCTCCGCAGGCACAGCGCCGTGCCACGACCACCGCCGTTACCCGATCCTCGTCACGTACCGTTCGCGCCAATCGCGCGGCGCGGCGGCCGGCGAACTCACCGGCTCAGGCCGCCACTTCGCCCATTGTCAACGTCGAGCGCGCCGGCGGCCCGATCAACGGTTATGTGGCCTCGCGCAGCGCCTCATCCACCAAGACCGACACACCGATCATCGAGACGCCGCAGTCGATCTCCGTCGTGTCGCGGGAGCAGATTCGCGACCAGGGCGGCCAGACACTCGGCGAAGTCCTGAACTACGTGCCCGGCGTCAGTGTGCAGGCAACCTCCTTCACCCGCGTCAGCGACAATGTCGCCATTCGCGGCTTCGACGTCAGCAGCGGCAATGGCGGCCTGTTGCGAGACGGCCTGAAACTGACCTCGGGCGTCTACGATTCGACCACCGAGCCATTCGGTCTCGAGCGTGTGGAGGTCGTGAAGGGCGCCTCGTCGATTCTGTTCGGCCAGCTCGGTCCCGGCGGTTTCGTTAACGCGATCAGCAAGAAGCCGACCGAAAACCCGTTCGGTGAAGTGAATGTCAGCGTCGGTGATTATCAGCGCAAGGAAATTTCGGCGGATGTCGGCGGCAAGCTCGCCGACGACGGCTCGCTGCTCTACCGCTTCACCGGCCTGGTGCGCAAATCCGATACGCCGACCAACTACATTCCCGACGACAAGGTGTATGTGGCACCGTCGGTGACGTGGCGTCCAGACGCCAATACCTCGCTGAATGTGTATGGCTACTATCAGGAGACCAAGACCCGCTTCCCGACCCCGCTCCCGGCGATCGGCACTATCCTGCCGACCAGCGTCGGCACGATTCCGCGGCAGAACTTCCTGGGTGAGCCGAATTTCGACCGTTTTGAAACCAAGGCCGGTGCCGTCGGCTATCAGTTCGAACATTCGTTCAACAATGCCGTGAAGATACGCCAGAATCTGCGTCTCTACGATGCGGTGACGGACTGGGACTATCTCCTTCTGAACAGTATTGGCGCAAACGGCCGAACCGCATCGCGCAACGTTTCCAGCCGCGTCGAACACGGCAACGGCTTCGCCGTCGACACGTCCGCGGAATTCAAGTTCGTCGCGGGCCCGACGGCGCACACTGTCATCGCAGGCGTCGACTATTATCGCAGCGTTTTGAATTCGAATCGCTATGGCGGGACTGCGTCTACCGTCGATATTTTCAATCCGGTCTACGGAACGCCGGTCACCGTGAACCGTAATGTCAACAACGGTTCAAACTCTCTGAGCAATCAGGTCGGCATCTATGTGCAGGATCAGATCAAGGTCTACGATAAGTTCGTGCTACTGCTCGGCGGCCGCAAGGACTTCAGCGATGTTGAGACGCGTTCATTCCGCACCGGCGTATTTTCATCCCAGCAGGATGAAGCCTGGACGGGCCGCGCCGGCGCCGTCTATCTGTTCGACAACGGCGTCGCGCCTTATGCGTCGTTCAGCCAGTCCTTCGCGCCGGTGCTTGGCGTCGATCGCCTCGGCAGTACGTTCAATCCGACGCGCGGCGAACAGTATGAGGTCGGCGTCCGCTATCAACCGGTCGGCACTCGCATGCTGTTCAGCGTCGCAGCATTCGAGATCACGCAACAGAACGTGCTGACGCCAGATCCGATCGATTTTACCTACTCGGTTCAATCGGGCGAAGCGAAATCGCGCGGCATCGAGCTGGAAGCGAAGGCTGAATTCGGCGCTCTCAGTGTCGTGTCCGCCTATACCTACACTGACGCACGCACGACCCGCACCAACGATCCGACCCTGCTGAATCAGCGCCTTATCAGCGTGCCGTACAACACCGTGTCGCTCTGGGGCCTGTACGATTTCGGTGCACTCGGCTGGCATGGCTTCAAGTTCGGCGGCGGCGTTCGCGCCATCGGCGAAACCAACCTGCCCGGCGCAGCCTTTGATGTCCCTGCCTATGCCGTAGTAGACCTTGTAGCTTCCTACGATCTCAAATATCTGGCGCGTGAGCTGAACGGTTTCCATGCACGTCTGAACGTGAAGAACCTGTTCAATAACGGCTATACGGTTTGCGTTGGGGCGACGGGTTGCCGCTACGGCGATCCGCAAACCGTACTCGCCACGGTGAGCTATCGCTGGTAACGCACATGCGCGGCATCGCCGCGTATCGACATGAAAGGCAAACGCCGATGAGACCGACGTGGCTGCCGATGACGGCACGCATCCTCGCCGGTTTTGTCGGCGGTTATGTCCTGAGTGCCATCGTGGCGCTGTTCCTCGCCAGAACATTGCCGGCGGTACGGCTCGAAACCGTGTTGACCGGGGCCATGACCGGCTTTGCGGTCAATGTAGTGGCTATCGTCTGGGCCTTCGCAGCGCGCACGACACTGCGTGCCTGTCTGGGCATTCTTCTCCCCTGTGCCGCGCTCGGCGCCATCACGCATTTTATCCGATGAGCGTCACGGCCGACATCGCGCATCGTCCCGCCGCAGCACGTGGGTTGCGGCCTGCGATGGCGGAGCTGCATACATGGGGCGGCCTGCTGTTCGGCTGGCTGCTCTTCGCTATATTCGTAACAGGCACCGTCAGCTATTTCCGCGACGAAATTTCACTTTGGATGCGGCCGGAGATCGGTCAGCTCACCGCAACCGCTCCCGAGATTGCCGCCGATGCCGCGCTTCGCCAGCTTGGTGAAACCGGCCTCGGTGCGCGGCGCTGGATGATCGACCTTCCGAGCGACCGCATGCCGGTAACGGCTGCGCTTGTGCTGCGTGATCCCAAAACGGGTCCAGCCGCCACACGACAAACGCTCGATCCCGCAACCGGCACACCGATCAAGGCACGCAACACAGCCGGCGGCGATTTCCTTTATTACTTCCACTTCGATCTCTACATGCCGCAGAAGTTCGGCCGCTACCTCACCTGTACGGCTGCCATCGTGATGCTGGTGGCTTTCGTCAGCGGGGTCATCACCCATCGGCGCATCTTCAAGGACTTCTTCACCTTCCGGCCACGCAAGGGCCAACGCTCATGGCTCGATGCGCATAATGCCCTCGGCGTGCTGGCACTGCCGTTCCACGTGATGATCACCTATACGGGCCTCATCACGCTGCTGCCGCTTTATCTGCCATGGGGCATCGAGGCGATGTATCCGGACGGGCGGCAGAAATTCGTCCTTGAGATGTTCGACGATGCCCCGCCGCGCAAACCTGTCAACATAGCCGCGCCGTTGACGCCGATCGCCCCCTTGCTCGCTGCAGCCTCGGCAGAATGGCAAGGCGGCACAGCCGGCCGTATCGTCGTCGACAATCCCGGCGATCGCGCCGCCACGATCCGTCTCGTTCGTCAGGACAGCGAGCGCATCTCGCATGCGGTGCAGTCGATGTTGTTCGAAGGCACGACGGGCACATTGATCTCGAAGACGCCCGCCACGGGTCCTGCTGCCGAAGCGCGCGGCATCTTCCACGGCCTGCATCTCGCGCGCTTTTCCGACATCTGGCTGCGTTGGATGTTCTTCGTCTCCGGCATTGTCGGGTGCGCGATGATCGCCACAGGCCTGGTGTTGTGGGCCGTGAAACGCCGGCGCGATGTCCCATCGCTCGGTAATAAAATCGTCGATGCGCTCAACATCACTGCCATCACCGGACTTCCCGTCGCCATCGCAGCCTATTTCCTCTGCAACCGGTTGATATCCGCCACTGCATCCGGACGTACAGCATTGGAAGTCGGTAGCTTCTTTGGTGTCTGGCTCATCGCAGGCCTGCATGCAGCGGCACGTCCGCGACGCGCCGCCTGGTTGGAACAGTTGTGGATTGCCGCCATCCTGTTCGCCGCGATGCCGCTGGTCAATGCGGTCACCACCAACCGCGGTTTGCCAGCCAGTCTTGCCAACGGCGATTGGGTGTTCGTCGGCTTCGATCTCACGGCGCTGGCGACGGCTGCGCTTTTCGTCGTCAGCGCCGTGTATTTCGTCAGAAAAAACGGGGCTGACGCATGATCGCGCTTGCCTTTGCATTGACTTATACCGGCTGGGCTGCCCTCTGTTTCGCCATGCCCTCACATGCGCGCAGCCTGCGCGAACGCCCATTCGCCCGGCCGATAGTTGTCGCGCTGCGCATCCTCGGAAGCACCGCTTTGCTGCTGGCGCTGTTTGCCAGTGCAGCAACATGGGGCTGGACGAACGGAACGACGGCTTGGTTCGGCATTTTGACAATCGCTTGCCTGTGCCTGATCGGGCTGCTCGCGGTCCATGCGCGCGCGGCATTGCTGCCGATTGCGTTGCTTCCCGTGGCCGGGTTACTGGCAGTCTGGTAGCCAGCTCCTGCTCGACAACCACCCCGGCACTGTTAATCTCCAAAGTCTCAGGGAGGAACAACAATGCTCAAGAAATTGATATGCGGACTCACCATCGCCATGCTTGCCTGCGCCGGTGCCGCCAGTGCGCAAGGCATCAAGCGTACACCGCTGCAGGACATCAAATACCCCGCCGGCCATCACATCGTGACCGTCGTCGCCGAGATCGGGCCGAACCAGCTCGCCGGTCGTCACACCCATCCGGGCGTCGATACCGGCTACGTGCTGGATGGTGAAGCGACCTTATTGGTCGAGGGACAGCCAGACAAGGTGCTCAAGGCCGGCGACTCTTATGCGGTGCCGGCCGGCATCCCGCATGATGTGAAAACCGGCGACAAAGGCCTCAAACTGCTGGCCATCTACGTGGTCGAGGATGGCAAGCCGGTAGCGACGCCCGCGCCGAAATAAGCGCCAGACCAGCGGGAACCAGCTGTTTGTGGGGCCAAACTGCCAATTTCAGCTCCAACCGGGCGTTAAAGTGACCTACGGGCGCGGTCAAAACGGCAAAAAGCCCTGTCTTTGAATTGACATAACCGGTCCCGCCCCCTAGAAACCGCCCTGCTCGCGGGCCGTTTTCGGCCCGCGAAGCGTTTCGCACCCGTGGTTCTCCCCCCAGCTTTGGGAATGAGCCTGTCGGTGCCGGGATTTCCTTCAAAAGATCACCCGGCATACAGGAGGGCGCGTCTCCTCACATCCACCTATGAGCCATCGCTTCGCGATGGCTCCGCAAACATCGAGGACGCGATGACAAAGCGTAGTGAAGCCAAGTACAAAATCGACCGCCGCATGGGCCAGAACATTTGGGGTCGCCCCAAGTCTCCGGTCAACAAGCGCGAATACGGCCCCGGCCAGCACGGCCAGCGCCGCAAGGGCAAGCTCTCGGACTTCGGCACGCAGCTGCGCGCCAAGCAGAAGCTGAAGGGCTATTACGCCAACATTTCCGA
>JASBVG010000029.1 GCA_030147505.1 Tardiphaga sp. | reverse complement strand
TCGGGATTGCGGTTCGGCGCGAGGCGCGACGGCGACTTCACGAGGCCCGCGAGCATCGCGGCTTCGGCGACGGTGACGTTCTTCGCGCTCTTGCCGAAGTATTTTTGCGCGGCGGCTTCGACACCGTAGGCGCCGGAGCCGAAATAGACGCGGTTCAGATAAAGTTCGAGGATCTGGTTCTTGCTATGCTTGCGCTCCAGCCAGAAAGCGAGCTCCGCCTCCTGCAGCTTGCGCTGCATGGTGCGTTCTTGAGTCAGGAACAGGTTTTTGGCGAGCTGCTGGGTCAGGGTCGAGCCGCCCTGCGAGACGCCACGATGCATCAGATTGGCCGCAGCGGCGCGCGCGATGCCGATGGGATCGACACCCCAATGCGAATAGAAGCGGCGGTCCTCAATGGCGATGAAGGCTTTCGGCAGATAGGGCGGCAGGTCCTTCAGCGCGACATTGTCGCCGGCCTGTTCGCCGCGCGTGGTCAGCACCGTACCGTCCATGCCGACGATCTGAATGGTGGGCGGGCGTTTCGGAATTTCCAGCGACTGGATTGGCGGCAGATGCGCGCCGACATAGACGATGACGCCGCCGATCAGGATGGCCGCCCACAGGCCGAGCACCGCCCCCCAATAAAACATCCGCTTGAGGCTGCGGCCAAAACCGCCGCGGCTCTTGCTGCGGGCCTTGCTGGAGGTGCGGGTCTGGCGCGGTTTTTCGGCGGGCTCGCGCTTCGGCGCCTTCTTCGGCCGATCGTCACCGCCGCCGGGCACGCGATCGTCCGCCGTAAGGCGCAGATCGGACAGCGCTGCGCCGAGTCCGAATGTCGGCTCCTTGCGTCCGCCGCCCTTTTTCTTGCCCCACGCCATACGCAAACACCAAGCTCCGTTGTCTCAAGCGTATCGGTGGCGGTTTAAGGCGCCGTAAAGCGAAGATTAACGTATCGGAAACGCAGTTCCCTCTCATGCGTTGTCGTCGCAGGCGCGGATGCCCGCACAGGAACCGATTGAAACTGCGCGTGGAATTCGCTGAAGTGGGATGTAGCGCGGGAGCACGCCGCGCATGGGAAGGACGATCCGAGGTTGAGCGTAGATCCGGCGAATACCGGCAAAATTCCTGCGGCGGTCACTGACCCGCAGCGCCTCATGGTGCTGCACAGCTATGACATGCTCGATACCGGGCCCGAGCCCGAATTCGATGACATCGTCATGCTGGCTCGCCAGATCTGCGGCGCGCCGGTCGCGCTGATCTCGCTGGTGGATGCCGATCGGCAGTGGTTCAAAGCGGTGTCCGGTCTCGACATTTGCGAGACCTCCATCGAGCAGTCGGTCTGCGCCCATGCACTTGCTGTGCCGGAGACGCTCAATATTCCCGACCTGACGCTCGATCCGCGAACGAAGGACAATCCGCATGTCGTCGGCGAGCCGCATTTGCGGTTCTATGCGGGCGCGCCGCTGATCGCGGCCGAGGGCGTCGCCATCGGCACGGTCTGCGTTGTCGATACCGTGCCGCGATCGGGCGGCCTGCGGCCCGATCAGCTCATCGCGCTGGAGGCGCTGGCGCGGCAGGTGATGACGCAATTCGAGCTGCGCCGCGATCTCGTCCGCGCCTACGGACAAACGCGGCATCGCCACCATGCGCCGCCCGCGCCCGCCGATCGCCGTGACGTCGAGGCGCGGTATCACACGCTGTTCAATTCGCTGGATGCGGGCTTCTGCGTCGTCGAACTTGCCTTCGATGCGAATGAGACGCCGACCGACTACAAATTTGTCGAGGTCAATGCCGCCTTCGAGAGCCAGACCGGGCTGCACAACGCGGTTGGCAAATGGATGCGCAATCTTGCCCCCAAGCACGAGCAGCACTGGTTCGACATCTATGGCAAGGTAGCACTCACGGGGCAGCCGGCGCGGTTCGAGCAGCATGCCGAGCAACTCGACGATCGCTGGTACGACGTCCACGCCTTCCGTATCGGCCCCGCCGAAGCGCATCAGGTGGCGATTCTGTTCAACGATGTCAGTGCGCGTCGCAATGCCGATCAGCAGATGCAACTCATCAATGCCGAGCTCGGCCATCGCATGAACAATGCGATGGCCTTGGTGCAGGCAATCGCAAACCAGACGCTACGCGGCGTCACGGAGCGCTATGCTGTCGATGCCTTTGAACGCCGTCTCGATGCGCTCAGCCGTGCGCACAATATCCTGCAGCAACAGCGCTGGGTATCGGCGGGCCTGCGCGAGGTGATCGCCGGGGTGCTTGCGGCGCATGCGAGCAAGGCGCGGGTGAGACTTGACGGGGCGGACATTGCGCTCGATCCGAAGGCGGCGCTGTCATTCTCGATGCTGTTGCACGAGCTTGCGACCAATGCGGTGAAATATGGTGCGCTCGGCAATAATAACGGTCATGTCGCTGTCTCCTGGGCGACGGAAGGTGGCATGCTGGTGTTCGATTGGCATGAGATCGGCGGCCCGGAGGTGACGGCGCCGTCGCGAAAAGGGCTCGGTACGCGATTGATCGATCTCGGCATCGCCGGGTCGGGCGATGTCAGCAAGAGCTACGACGCGCCGGGCTTTCGTGCGACGTTTCGGGCACCGCTGAAGAAGGTTGAATATCGCGGGTGAAGTGAGCTTGTCCCTCCCCCAAGCGGCCCGGCCGCGCCGTGGGGAGGGTGGCCGGCCAAAGGCCGGACGGGTGGGGTGTCACCGCAAACTCTGACGTCTCGTGGCGAGAGACCCCACTCCCGCCTAATTGGCGGACCCTCCCCACTGCGCGGCTGCGCCGCTTGGGGGAGGGAAGCCATCGGCGCCGGCGCGCTTGTGATTGGGCGCTACTCCAATCCCTGCACCACGGGCGGTTTGTCGCCCGTCGCTGCAGGCGTCTCCGGCTTCGCTTCCGTTGCAGGCGATGCGACAGTTGGTGGTGCTTCGGGTTTCTCAGCCACAGGTGTTGGCGCAGCGCTGGTTGTCTCAGGTGCCTTCGCTTCCGCAGGCTTCGGCTCCGTCACCGCGGACTGCTGCACGGGTGCAGGTGCCGGTGTTGTGACCGGCTCGGCCGGTTTCTCCGCGATCGGTTTGTCGATCACCGGCGGCTTCTCGACGGCAACGGGCTTTGCCGGTGTCGCGACCACGCGGGCAGGAGGCTGTTTTGGCAGTGGCACGGTCGCCGTGCGGCTGGCGACCTTCTGTTTGGGAGGCGGCGTGACAGCAGGTGGCGCACCGCCGGCGGATTTGGCTGCGTTGGCATCGAATGGCGGCCGGCGATATTGCGGCAGTTCCGGCAATGCGGCCTGAGGGCCGTAACGGGCCACGACCTCTTCATTCATGCGGTTGCCCATCTGGTAGGCCGGCATGAAACGGAGAATTCGGCCACTGCGGGCGTCGATCACCATGCGCCCGTCCTCGCCGCGGCGATCGATGGCGGCCACTGTATAGACGAGTCCGCGTTGCTGCGGCGCGCCGAGAGGCGAGAAGCCGGCTTCGCGGATGATCGCGTAGATTTCATGCGGCGGCAGAACCGATGGAACATAGCCCTCGCCATGGCGCGGGCCGGGCGCGTAAACGCGCGGCGGCGGCATCGCCGCATAGGGGCCGGGTTCCTCGAAGTCCGACACCACGACCGCATCGCCCCGCATTGGCGGCAAGATCTGAGCCTGCGCGGCCGTTGCCAGCACGAGGCCAAATGCGGTCACGCATCCCACAGTGAATTTCATCGCACGCTCCTTTGACGCCCCCGCGCCCGGAGATAGAGTCTGGTTGGAACTCATCGTCGTCTGTCAGCGTCTTGAGAATTTCATCGCCTCAGGCGTTAACGGACGGCGACAACCTCTCTGCCGAATTCGGCAGGGAAAGGGCCGGATCGAGGCACCTTTGGTGCAGGACGTGGCGGTTCGGTAACACCGGGTAACAAGCGATTGCCATGCGCTGTTGCATTGCGACGGCGGACTCTCGCGCGCTTGTGTGCTAGATAAAAGTTTGGCAAGGTGATGGTTAGGACAGCATCACTGTCGCAATTTTTTGTGGCAGAGCCCGCATGGGGCTGCGACAAAACCAGGCGTTCCGGTAAGGGAGGCGGCTGGTAAGGCAGGATATGGGGTGGCCACCGGGGACGATGGGCGCCACCAGTCTGAATTCTGAAAACGAGGCTCGCAAGACACGCGAGCGGTAGCCCAAGAGGGTTCCGCGAGCGTCAAGGGTGCGCCGACAAAGGTGGCAGAGCCCCGACGGGGGCTGAGAGGACGAAGATGAGCGGATCAGAGCACGAGCGCCAATTGATCGAAACCGGCACGCATGCGGCGGCCCCGGCTATCAAATCGGCTCACGTGAAAGATACCGCCATTAAACCGGAACTGCACACCTATCGTCCGCCGGCGCTGGGCCTCTATGACCCGGCCAAGGAAAAGGACGCCTGCGGCGTCGGTTTCATCGCCAATATAAAGGGTGCGAAGTCGCATCAGATCGTGTCTGACGCGCTCAGGATTCTTTGCAATCTCGAGCATCGCGGCGCCACCGGCGCGGATCCGCGCTTCGGCGACGGCGCGGGCATCCTCGTGCAGATTCCGCACAAGTTCTTCGCCCGCAAGGCGCTTGAGCTCGGCTTCGAACTGCCGGAGCCCGGCCAGTATGCCGTCGGCGCGCTGTTCATGCCGCGCGACGTGCCATGGCGGAAGGTGCTGCAGGGCATCATCGCCGACCAGATCAAGGTCGAAGGCCTGAAGCTGCTCGGCTGGCGCGAGGTGCCGGCCGATAATGCGTCGCTCGGTGAAAGCGTGAAGCCGACCGAGCCGACCGTCATGCAGGTCTTCATCGGTATCGGCAAAGCCAAGATCGCCGATGCCAGCGACTTCGAGCGCCGTCTCTATATCCTGCGCAAGTCGATCTCGCAGGCGATCTATTCGCGCCGCGAGCGCGGCCTGTCGGGCTATTACTGCTGCTCGCTGTCCTGCCGCACCACCATCTATAAGGGCATGTTCCTGGCCGACCAGCTCGGCAGCTACTATGCCGACTTGCACGAAGAGGATTTCGAGTCTGCGCTCGCTCTCGTGCATCAGCGCTTCTCGACCAACACCTTCCCGACCTGGTCGCTGGCGCATCCGTTCCGCATGGTCGCCCACAACGGCGAAATCAACACGCTGCGCGGCAACACCAACTGGATGGCGGCACGCCAGGCGTCGGTGGAGTCCGATCTGTTCGGCAAGGACATCAGCCGCCTGTGGCCGATCTCCTATGAAGGCCAGTCGGATACCGCCTGCTTCGACAACGCGCTCGAATTCCTGGTGCAGGGCGGCTATTCGCTCGCGCACGCGGTCATGATGATGATTCCGGAAGCGTGGGCCGGCAATCCGCTGATGGATGAGCAGCGCCGCGCCTTCTACGAATATCACGCCGCCCTGATGGAGCCGTGGGACGGCCCGGCCGCGCTGGCCTTCACTGACGGCCGCCAGATCGGCGCGACGCTGGACCGTAACGGCCTGCGTCCGGCCCGCTATCTCGTCACCAAGGACGATCGCATCGTCATGGCGTCCGAAATGGGCGTGCTCGACATTCCGGAAGAGAACATCATCACCAAGTGGCGCCTGCAGCCGGGCAAGATGCTGCTGGTCGATCTTGAACAGGGACGCCTGATCCCGGACGAAGAGATCAAGGCCGAGCTCGCTGCCAGCCATCCCTATGCGCAGTGGCTGCACAACACCCAGATGCGCCTGGAAGAGCTGCCCGACGCGCCGTCGACGGGCCAGCGCTCGAACCTACCGTTGCTCGCGCGCCAGCAGGCATTTGGCTACACCCAGGAAGACATCACCATCCTGATGACGCCGATGGCGTCGCAGGGCGAGGAAGCCGCAGGCTCCATGGGCACCGACACGCCGATCTCGGCGCTGTCGAACAAGCCGAAGCCGCTCTACACCTATTTCAAGCAGAACTTCGCGCAGGTCACCAACCCGCCGATCGATCCGATCCGCGAGGAGCTCGTGATGAGCCTCGTCTCGATCATCGGTCCGCGGCCGAACCTGCTCGACCATGAAGGCGTCGCCACCACCAAGCGTCTCGAAGTCCGCCAGCCGATCCTGACCGACCAGGATCTCGAAAAGATCCGCTCGATCTCGGACGTGGCCGAGTCGCATTTCGTGTCGCGCACCCTCGACACCACTTTCCATGCCGGCCTTGGTGCATCAGGCATGGAGCAGGTGCTCGATGAACTCTGCGCGCGTGCCGAAGGCGCGGTGCGCGAAGGCGTCAACATCATCATCCTGTCGGACCGCATGGCCGGCTCGGATCGTATCCCGATCCCGGCGCTGCTGGCCTGCGCCGCCGTGCATCACCATTTGATCCGCACCGGCCTGCGCACCGCAGTGGGCCTCGTCGTCGAATCCGGCGAGCCGCGTGAAGTGCATCACTTCGCCTGTCTCGCAGGCTACGGCGCCGAAGCGATCAACCCTTATCTGGCTTTCGAGTCCATCATCGCGATGAAGGACAAGCTGCCGGTCAAGCTCGACGACTACGAGATCGTCAAGCGCTACATCAAGTCGATCGGCAAGGGCCTGCTAAAGGTAATGTCCAAGATGGGCATCTCCACTTACCAGTCCTATTGCGGTGCGCAGATTTTCGACGCTGTCGGTCTGCGTTCGGAGTTCATCCAGAAGTACTTTACTGGCACTCACGGCCAGATCGAGGGCGTCGGTTTACCGGAGATCGCCGAGGAAACCGTGCGTCGCCACAACGAGGCGTTTGGCGAAATCCAGATCTTCAAGAACGCACTCGATATCGGCGGTGAATATGCCTATCGCAGCCGCGGCGAAGACCATGCATGGAATGCCGAGACGGTGTCGCTGCTGCAGCACGCCGCCCGCGGCAACTCGCAGGAGCGCTACCGCGCCTTCGCGAAGATGCTGAACGACCAGGCCGAACGTCTTCTGACGCTGCGCGGCCTGTTCAGGATCAAGACCGCAGAGGACGAGAAGCGCAAGCCGGTGCCGCTTGCGGAAGTCGAGTCGGCAGCCGAGATCGTCAAGCGTTTCGCCACTGGCGCCATGTCGTTCGGTTCGATCTCGCGCGAGGCACATACGACTCTGGCCATTGCCATGAACCGGATCGGCGGCAAGTCGAACACCGGTGAAGGCGGTGAGGAGGCGGATCGCTTCAAGCCGCTGCCGAATGGCGACAGCATGCGTTCGGCGATCAAGCAGATCGCGTCCGGCCGCTTCGGCGTGACGACGGAATATCTCGTCAATTCGGACATGATGCAGATCAAGATGGCGCAGGGTGCGAAGCCCGGCGAAGGCGGTCAGCTGCCCGGCCACAAGGTCGACGCGACCATCGCCTCGGTGCGCCACTCGACCCCGGGCGTTGGCCTGATCTCGCCGCCGCCGCATCACGACATCTATTCGATCGAAGACATCGCGCAGCTGATCTACGACCTGAAGAACGTCAATCCGGCGGGCCAGGTCTCGGTGAAGCTGGTGTCGGAAATCGGCGTCGGCACCGTGGCCGCGGGCGTCGCCAAGGCGCGCGCGGACCATGTGACCATCGCGGGCTTCGAAGGCGGCACCGGCGCATCGCCGCTCACCTCGATCAAGCATGCGGGCTCGCCGTGGGAAATCGGCCTTGCCGAAACCCACCAGACCCTCGTGCGTGAACGCCTGCGCTCGCGCATCGTGGTTCAGGTCGATGGTGGCTTCCGTACCGGCCGTGACGTCGTCATCGGCGCATTGCTCGGCGCCGACGAATTCGGGTTCGCCACCGCGCCGCTGATCGCGGCCGGCTGCATCATGATGCGCAAGTGCCATCTCAACACCTGCCCGGTCGGAGTCGCGACGCAGGATCCGGTGCTGCGCAAGCGCTTCACCGGTCAGCCCGAGCATGTGATCAACTACTTCTTCTTTGTCGCCGAGGAAGTCCGCGAGATCATGGCCTCTCTGGGCTATCGCACCTTCAACGAGATGGTCGGCCAGGTGCAGATGCTGGACCAGACCGCGCTCGTCTCGCACTGGAAGGCCAAGGGTCTCGACTTCTCCAAGCTGTTCGTGCGCCAGCCCGAACTGCCGGGCCAGATGATCTATCACACCGAGGAACAGAACCATCACCTCGAGAAGGTGCTGGACCGCGAGCTGATCGCGAAGGCGCAGGTGGCGCTCGACCGCGGCGCACCGGTGAAGTTCGATGCGAAGATCAACTCCACCAACCGTTCCGCCGGCGCCATGCTGGCCGGCTCGGTGGCCAAGATTTATGGCCATGCCGGTCTGCCCGAGGACACGATCCATGTGTCGCTGAAGGGCACCGCTGGTCAGGCCTTCGGCGCCTGGCTGTGCAAGGGCATCACCTTCGATCTCGAAGGCGAAGGCAACGACTATGTCGGCAAGGGCCTGTCGGGCGGCAAGATCATCGTCCGCCCGCCCGCGCATTCCGGCATCGTGCCGGAAGAGTCGATCATCGTCGGCAACACCGTGATGTATGGCGCCATCGAGGGCGAGTGCTATTTCCGGGGCGTCGCTGGCGAACGTTTTGCCGTGCGTAATTCCGGTGCGGTCGCCGTCGTCGAAGGCGCCGGCGATCACTGCTGCGAATACATGACCGGCGGCATCGTCGTCGTGCTCGGCAAGACCGGCCGTAATTTCGCGGCCGGCATGTCCGGCGGCATCGCTTATGTTCTGGATGAAGCCGGCGATTTCGAGAAGCTGTGCAACATGGCGATGGTCGAACTCGAACCTGTCCTCTCCGAGGAGCTGGTGGCCGAAAACACCTATCACCACACTGGCGATCTCGAGGCGCATGGCAAGGTGGACGTGTTCGCCAACCTGCTGGAGTCGGACATCGAGCGTCTGCACATCCTGATCTCGCGTCACGCAAAGTATGCCGGCTCGAAGAAGGCGCAGATGATCCTCGCCGACTGGAAGACCTGGCTGCCGAAATTCCGCAAGGTCATGCCGGTCGAATATCGCCGCGCGCTGAAAGAGATGAAAGCGAAAGCCGCCGAAGCCGAACCGCAGATCGCGATCGGCGCGTAAGGCAAACGAATAAACTCGCCGTCATTGCGAGCGGCGCCAAAGGCGCCTCGCAATGACGAACGGCTAGAGACGGGTTAGAGGCAGTAAGTCACGATGGGCAAGATCACCGGTTTTCTCGAAATCGAACGTCACGATCGCAAGTACGCGCCGGTCGCGGAGCGGTTGAAGAACTACAATGAATTCGTCATTCCGCTGACGGAGAAGGACACGCGCGACCAGGCCGCGCGCTGCATGAATTGCGGCATTCCCTACTGCCACGGTACCGGCTCGGTACAGCCCGGCACGCCCGGCTGCCCGGTCAACAACCAGATCCCCGACTGGAACGATCTCGTCTATCAAGGCAACTGGGAAGAAGCCTCGCGCAACCTGCATTCGACCAACAACTTCCCGGAGTTCACTGGCCGCATCTGCCCGGCACCGTGCGAGGCGTCCTGCACGCTGAACATCGACGACAATCCGGTGACCATCAAGACGATCGAATGTGCCATCGTCGACAAGGCCTGGGACAATGGCTGGCTGAAGCCGCAGGTCGCCGCCGTGAAGACCGGCCGCAAGGTCGCCGTGATCGGCGCCGGCCCGGCCGGCATGGCTTGCGCGCAGCAGCTCGCCCGCGCCGGCCACGAAGTGCATGTCTATGAGAAGTTCGCCAAGGCCGGCGGCCTCATGCGTTACGGCATTCCCGACTTCAAGATGGAAAAGACCGTGATCGATCGCCGCGTCGAGCAGATGGTCGGCGAAGGCATCATCTTCCATTACAACACGCCCGTTGGCGGCACGGCGCCGAACGCCGTCGATCCGGTCGAACTCGCCAAGACCTATGACGCGATCGCTCTGACCGGCGGCGCCGAGCATGGCCGCGACCTGCCGATCCCGGGCCGCGAGCTCGACGGTATCCATTTCGCGATGGATTTCCTGCCGCAGCAGAACCGCCGCGTCGGCAATGAGCCGCTCGGCGACGTCAAGGAAATCCTGGCCGGCGGCAAGCATGTGGTCGTCATCGGCGGCGGCGATACCGGTTCGGACTGCATCGGCACCTCGCTGCGCCAGGGCGCGCTCTCGGTGACCCAGCTCGAAATCATGCCGGCCCCGCCGGAGCGCGAAAACAAGGGTCTGACCTGGCCGAACTGGCCTCTGAAGATGCGCACCTCGTCGAGCCAGGCCGAAGGCGCGGAGCGTGAATTCGCCGTGCTGACCCAGAGCTTCGAGGGGAAGGATGGCAGGGTCATGCAGCTCAATTGCGTGCGCGTCGACGACAAGTTCAAGCCGATCCCGGGTTCGGAATTCGTCCTCAAGGCTGATCTCGTGTTGCTAGCCATGGGCTTTGTGCATCCCGTGCATGAAGGCATGCTGAAGACCCTCGGCGTCGAGCTCGACCAGCGCGGCAATGTCCAGGCTGGCCTGAACGATTTTGCCACTTCGCTGCCGAAAGTTTACTCGGCAGGCGACATGCGCCGCGGCCAGTCGCTGGTCGTGTGGGCAATCCGCGAGGGTCGTCTGTGCGCTCGCGCTATCGACAACGCGCTGATGGGCACGACGACGCTGCCGCGTTAGGCGCCGTCGCGAGATACACGAAACGCAAAGAGCCTCGATGCGGCCGCATCGAGGCTCTTTTGATTTTGTGGCCAAAGCTTTCCAACCCGCCGAGCAGCGCTGGACCACTTCGCGTTGAGGCGATGCCGTTACTTCTTCATCGCCGTGGTGTTCGCAGGCGCCGTAACGCCGGCCGCTTGCAGGATCAGGTTCGCTACCTGGCGGGCATGCGACACCATGATGAGGTGGCCACCATCGACCTCGACGGTGGTGGCATTCATGCGCTTGGCGAGGAAGCGCTCAAGGTCGGGATTGATGGTGCGGTCCTGCTTGGCGACCGCATAGAAAGACGGCTTGTCGTGCCAGGCGGCGGCAGTTGTGCGGCTTGCAAAGATGCTTGCGGCCGTATCGCCTTGTTCGGCGAACAGTACCTTCGCCTTGGTCGGTTCGACGCCATTGGCGAAGTCCTTCAGGAAGGCTGGCTCCGACAGCAGCGTGTAGCCGTCATTGGTCTGGATGCCGGCGCGAACCGGGCCGGTGGGGAACTTGCCGGACAGTGCGACAAAATCCTCATCTGCATCGGGAGCGCGCGCGGCGACATAGACGAGAGCCGAGACCTTCGGATCGGTGCCGACATCGCTGACGACCGTGCCGCCCCAGGAATGCCCGACCAGCACGGTGGGGCCGTCCTGCAGCGCCAGCGCGCGCTTGGCGGCAGCATTTGAATCGGCGAGGGACGACAGCGGGTTTTGCACGGCGGTCACGTGCAGACCGGCCTTTTGCAGCAGCGGTATCACATCGCCCCAGCTCGATCCATCGGCCCAGGCGCCGTGAATCAACACGATATTCTTGGCTTTGACGGCGGCGGTTTGCGCGTCGGCGGTGGTTACGGTCAAGATCGCGGTGAAGGCGCTCAACGCGAGCGCGGCAAGTGTCCGGATGGGAGGCATTGCATGAACTCCTGAATGGGTTGAGACAGTGCACATGTCTTGCCAGAGGTTCGATGCGAGGGTCTTGGACGTTACGTAGCCGCAGATTTGTTATCGATCACAGATCTTCACGGAGCTGCGAGGACAAAAAAACGCCCCGGATTTCTCCGGGGCGCTCGCAATACACAGCTACACTTACTTCACTTCACAAAGTCGCCGTTACGCGGCGACTTTCTCGGCCGAGCCGTCGACCACCTTCGGCGCGCTGACTGCGCTGGTGGAAATCGGGATGCTTCGCGGCTTCGCGGCTTCCGGGATCTCGCGGACGAGGTCCACATGGAGCAGGCCGTTTTCGAGCGAGGCATTCTTCACCTGCACGAAGTCGGCGAGCTGGAAGGCGCGCTCGAAGGCGCGGGCTGCGATGCCGCGATAGAGTACTTCAGACTTGTTGCCGTTCTCGTTGGCGGCCTTCTCGCCCTTGATCGTCAGCGTATTTTCCTTCGCGACGATGGAGAGCTCGTTTTGGGCAAAGCCGGAGACGGCGACGCTGATGCGATATTCGTTCTCACCGGTGCGCTCGATATTGTATGGTGGATAGCCCGGTGCGCTATCGCCGGTGCTCTGGTCAAGCAGATTGAAGAGGCGATCGAAGCCGACGGTGGAACGATAAAACGGGGTCAGATCGTAGGTACGCATAGGGTAGTCCTCCATTGAGCGACTGTTTCGGTAACCCGCCCGCCATCGGGCCGGGCTTTCGTGTCATGCAGCCTAGAGAGGCCTGCATGAAGCTGATATGGGAGGGGTGTTGCGGCCTGCAAGGGGGGCCGAAAGAATCTCGCCGAGACCCAGCAGGCCCTTGAAAACCCGTCTCTTTCACCCATCCGGTCCCGTATGACGCTTGTCTCGATCCCCGCCAATCCGGTTCCTGAAGGCGCAACTTCCGGCACGATCAAGACGCCGGACGGCATCGAGCTGCGCTTCGCGCGCTGGGCGCCGCCGACAGGCCACAAGGGCACAGTCTGCGTGTTTACCGGCCGCGGTGAATATATCGAGAAGTATTTTGAGACGGTGCGCGATCTACGGGACCGCGGTTTCGCGGTAGCAATGATCGACTGGCGTGGCCAGGGTCATTCGGCGCGAATGCTGCGCGATGCGCGCAAGGGCTATGTGCGGAATTTTTCTGATTTCGAGATCGATGTCGAAACCTTCGTGCAGCAGGTGGTGATGCCGGATTGCCCGCCGCCTTACTATGCGCTGGCGCATTCCATGGGCGGTGCGGTGATGCTGCGGGTCGCGCATTCCGGCAAACGCTGGTTCGACCGCATCGTGCTGTCGGCACCGATGATCGATCTCCCGGGTCGCGCCACCACCCTGCCGACACGGCTGCTGCTGCGCGTGATGCGCTTCACCGGGCAGGGCGGCAACTACGTTCCGGGCGGCAATGGCGAGCTGGTCGGCACCTCGTCCTTTCCCGACAACAAACTGACATCCGATCCCGTGCGCTATGCGCGCAACGCGGCAATCCTGCAGGAAGATCCGGCGCTCGGCATCGGTTCACCGACGATCGCCTGGGCCGACACGGCGATCCGCGCCATGCACGGGTTTCGCGCCACGCGATATCCGGTCGATATTCGTCAGCCGATCCTGATGCTGGCCGCGAGCCACGATCAGGTGGTCTCGACGCCGGCCATCGAGGAATTCGCCTATCATTTGCGGGCAGGTTCGCATCTCGTCATTGCCGGTGCGCGACATGAGATACTGCAGGAGCAGGATCGCTACAGGCAGCAGTTCTGGGCCGCCTTCGATGCGTTCGTGCCGGGGACACCATTGTTCAAGTAAAAGGTTGGCCGGTGCTGACGATCTGGGGACGACGAAGCTCTTTCAATGTGCAGAAGGTGATGTGGCTCATTGACGAGCTCGATCTCCCGCACCGTCGCATTGATGCTGGTGGCAGTTTTGGTGGTCTTGATGATCCCGCGTTTCTGAAGATGAATCCACACGGGCGTATTCCGGTGCTTCGGGATGGCCAGTCCATTGTGTGGGAATCACATGCGATTTTGCGCTACCTCGCGGCTCGTTTCGGCGGAGCCTCTTTCTGGTCGGAAGACCCGGCCGACAGATCTCAGGCGGATCGCTGGATGGATTGGTCTCAATCGTCGCTGCAACCTGATTTCCTCAACGGCGTATTCTGGGGTTTCTTCAGAACGCCTGAGGACAAGAGAAATTGGCCCGCGATTCGCTCAGCGCTGGCACGATGCGCGCAACACTTCGATCAGTTGGAGCGCCAGTTGGACGGTCGTGTCTTGCTGCTGGGGGACCAACTGTCATTGGCAGACATATCGGTAGGAACAACCTTGTATCGCTATTTCGAACTAGAAATCGAGCGACCAACCTTTCCGAATGTCGAACGATGGTATCGCACGCTTCAGGAGCGACCGGCTTACCGGAGTCACGTTATGGTGCCATTCGCTGAACTATTTGGACGCTTGGATTACTAGGGAACGCGCTCCTTGCGTTTCGGGAAAGGGCTGGAAGGTACGCATATGCTCGGCATTCACGATATTTGGCTGTTCGTTCTCTCGGGGCTGCTGCTCAACATCACGCCGGGACCGGACACGGCCTATATCATCGGCCGCAGCGTGCAGATCGGCTGGCGCGGTGGCGTGGCTGCGGCGTTGGGGATCTGTGCGGGATGCCTCGTCCATGTTTTCGCTGCTGCAATCGGTCTCTCGGCGCTGCTGGCGGCGTCATCGACGGCTTTCACCATCGTGAAATGGGCTGGCGCTGCCTATCTTCTCTATAGC
The DNA here is from genome assembly GCA_030147505.1 of Tardiphaga sp. Classification (GTDB taxonomy): domain Bacteria; phylum Pseudomonadota; class Alphaproteobacteria; order Rhizobiales; family Xanthobacteraceae; genus Tardiphaga. The sequence continues at coordinate 60,144 of JASBVG010000029.1, read as the reverse complement.
GGCATCCAGATGCTGCGCTGGAAGGCGCCAGAGAACCTGCTGGCGACGTCAGTCGACAAGCCGGCCATCAAGCTCAGCCAGGTATTCTGGCAAGGCGCCCTCACTAATGCGCTGAATCCGAAGGTCGCGCTGTTCTTCCTGGCCTTCCTGCCGCAATTCGTCGATGCCGATGCGCCGCAGAAGGCGCTGGCCTTCATGGTGCTTGGCATGATGTTCATCGGCACAGGCGGCACCTGGTGCCTGCTTGTCGCGGTGTTCGCGGCGCGCGCCGCACGGCGCGTGCGTCAGTCCGGCACGGCACTGGTGTGGATCAACCGGACGCTGGGCGGCGTGTTCGTCTATCTCGGCATTCGCGTAGCGCTGCTCGAGGCGAAGTAAAGTTTACTTCATCACCGCCAGTGTCGCGCTGATCGCAAGATAGATGCCGAGCAGCAGCATCGCGATCAGGAACCAGCGGCGGAACTGGTCCGGGGCCATGCGATCGCGCACCGCCTGGCCGAGAAACATGCCGGCGAAAGCGGTGATCATGGCGACGACGCCGGGGACGGCCGTTGCCGCATTGAGCAGGCCGGCACTGGTCAGATTGAAGGCCTGCGCCATCGTGGCCACGGTGAAATAGAGGCCGAGCGCCTGCACCAGCTCGTTCTTTTCCATGCCGATCGACTGCATGAAGGGCATCGAGGGAATGACCTGAACACCCGTGGCTGCCGACACCACGCCGGTGATCGCGCCGACGATGCCGCCGACCCACTTTTCGTCTTTCGGCGCCGTCTTGAACTGGAATTTGACCAGCGTGACCACGGCATAGACGACCAGCAGCACGCCGAGCACGATGGCGCCGTATTTGGCGTAAGGCCCGGTCATCAGGCTCCCGCTGAACCAGATCGCGATCGCTGTGGTGAGCAGCAGCGGCCATAGCCGGCGGATGATGTCGCGCAGATAGGGGCCGGCAAATGTCTGCCAGATATTGGTGACGATGGCCGGCACGATCACGATGGTGAGCGCCTGCACGGGCGTCATTGTGGTGGCAAGCAAGCCCATGGAAACCGTGGGCAGGCCGAGGCCAATGACGCCTTTGACGAAACCTGCCAGTGCGAACACGGCGGCGATGAGAATGAGCATTGTGTCGATCATGGTGCGACACATTGACCGATCCCGGCGATGGGCACAATCTGGAGGTTATGGTGAATGCCTTCGGGTTAGACGAAGGCTGGAGGCGGATCATGCACTTCGATCTGGTCGATCTCAGGTTGTTCGCAGCGGTGGCAGAGGTACGGAGCATTACCGGAGGTGCGGCGGCAGCCCATCTCGCGCTCGCCTCGGCCAGCGCGCGTATTCAGGGACTCGAAACAGCAATGGGCGTTGCGCTGCTCACGCGCGGCCGGCGCGGCGTTACGCTGACGGCGGCAGGCGAAAGCCTGCTCGGCCATGCCCGCGTAGTTCTGCACGATGTGGAGGCCTTGCGCAGCGACATGGCGGCCTATGCGAGCGGGACCAAGGCCAGCATCGTCCTACTTGCAAACACTGTCGGCTTGTCCGAGCATCTGCCGAAAGCGCTGGCTGCGTTTCTGCGCGATCATCCGCAGGTCAGCCTCGAGGCGGAAGAGCGGGAGAGCGCCGACATCGCCCAGGCGATTGCTGCGGGCAGCGCCGACCTCGGCTTCGCGGCGGAGCATACGCTGCCGGATGCGCTGGACCGCTTCGTCTTCAACGAGGATCGTCTGGTGCTGGTGACGGCGCCGCGGAGCGATCTGGCATCACGCCGGTCAATCGACTTTCGCGAAGTCGTCGATCGCGATTTCATCGGTTTGACCAACGCGACGGCGTTGCAGAATCATATCGGCAAATATGCCGCCCGGCTGGGTGCACGGCTGAAATATCGCGCCCAGATGAGGGATTTCGATGCCATGTGCCAGATGGCAGCGGCGCATGTCGGCATCGCCATCGTGCCGGAAGTGGCGGCGCGGCGCTGCGCGCGGTCGATGCCGATCACGCTGGTGCGGATCCGCGATACTTGGGCCAATCGCAAGCTGGCAATCTGCTTTCGCGATCTGAAGGCGATGTCGCGTCCGGCCCGGCAGCTGGTGGAGCACCTGCGCGCGGCGGCGCGAAGCTGACCTCAGGAATTCAGCAGCTTCATCGCGGCTTCATGCACGCGGGGGTCACCGGCGGCGATGATCTTGCCGCCGTTCTGGGCCGGCTTGCCGTCCCAAGTCGTGACCACACCGCCAGCCCCGGCGACGATGGGGATTAGAGCGGCGATATCATAGGGCTTCAGCTCGGTTTCGATGACGAGATCGAGATGTCCGGCGGCCAGCATGCAATAGGAATAGCAATCGCCGCCATAACGAGACAGGCGGACATGCTTCTCGACGCCCCGGAAGATAGCGCGGTCGGTCTCGTTCATCAGCAGCGGGCTGGTGGTGAACAGTACGGCCTTTTCCAGCGACTCGCAGCGGCGCACGGCCAGTTTGCGGGTGCTGCCATTGGCGCCCTGATAGCGTGCTGAGCCGTTGTCGCCGGAAAAGCGCTCGCCGATATAGGGCTGGTGCATCATGCCATAGACCGGTGTGCCCTTGTGCAGCAGCGCGATCAGGGTGCCCCAGGTAGGGAAGCCAGAAATGAAGGATTTGGTGCCGTCGATGGGATCGAGCACCCAGACATAGTCGGCATCCTCGCGCTCGATACCGAATTCTTCGCCGACGATGCCATGCTGCGGAAAGCTCTGCTTGATCAGGCGGCGCATCACCGCCTCGGCACCACGATCAGCCTCGGTGACCGGGTCGAAATCCCGCGTGTTCTTGTTGTCGATGCTCAGCGAGGTCCGGAAGAATGGCAGGATGGTCTCACCGGATGCGGTGGCAAGACGGCCAATGAAGGCAGTGAAATCGATGACCGTCACGGCGGAATCCTTATACAGCGGAGAAGCAGGGGCTCGCTGCCAATCTATACAGCGGCTCGCATTGAGCTGCATATGAGGCCGTCGTATTTGCCCACCGTCTTGGTTCTGCGCAGACTGCGCAGTTGTATTTCTGCGCACTCCGCGCAGTCCGATTCGAGCAAAATTTGTGAGCAGAAGAATTGGAATTTGCCATTAGAAATGAATTTTTGTTCATTTTTAAAATGGTTCAAAATGACTGACGCATTCTTAAGTCATTGTTTTTTCTAAATTTAATTGTGACAACCATGCTGCGTTGGCGAAAACGCCTTGCATTTTTTGCATGAGAAATTGCCCGAAAACTCTTGCACTTCGCGGTCCGGAAATGCATATTGTTGCGGTGCGGTAGCGCCTTGCGCTATCGCTGCCCTCCTTGGGCGTTTCCTCCCTAGACTTGGGCCGCTTGCTTTCGCAAGTGGCCCTTTTTTCTTGTCTATGGAGTTTTGCAAGACGCGCGGTGATCGGCCGGTAATCCTGTTAATGCCCCACCACATCATTCGCGGCCTCAGTCGACAATTCCTTGCCTTCGCTGCGACTTTTGTGATGCGCCATTCGGACCAGGCGTAGGTCGATGTGGAGCAGATCGCTCCGGCTGAGAACCGGCGTCGATCGGAAGAGCGGCGAAACTTACTTCAGCGAGCTGTTGAGATCGGTGAACTTGGCATTCAGGTTACTGCCGAGACCGTTAACGACGGCGATGATCGCGAGCGAAATGCCGGCCGCGATGAGGCCGTATTCGATCGCCGTGGCACCTGACTCGTTCTTTATGAACGTCGTGAAAACATTTGCCATTCTGGTCATTTGTCCCTGCCCAATGTTACCGCGGCTCGATGCCGCCGGGAACCAAATGACGGCCTAAAATCTAAAGTTGTATGAATCGCTGTGGTAGAATAATGGGCTATCTCCAAATTTGTCCCTTTTGTCGCAGGCGACACCGCCGTGTACAGGCTGGATATGGCCGAGAGCGCGGCTGAAGGTCACTCGGCCGCGGTCTGGAACGGTCCGAGTAGGCCGAGCGGAATGTCAATCAGGGCATCGGCCAGCACCGTGAAATCGTGTGCGATCTGGTCGAAACGGGCCGTCCGCTCGCGTTTGCGTTCGTCCATATAGATCGCGCGATTCAGCTCGATCTGGACCGCATGCAAGCCGCTGGCGGGATTGCCGTAATGTTCGGTGATGAAGCCGCCCGCATAGGGCTTGTTGCGGCCGATCGAATAGCCGAGCCGGTGGTAGGTGTCCTCGACCACATCAGTGAGCAGTCCGGCGCAACTGGTGCCGTAGCGGTCCCCGATCACCACGTCAGGTCGGCGCGGCTCCTCGCGCGCGATGCCGACGGACGGCATCGAATGGCAATCGACCAGGATGGCCGTGCCGAAGCTCTGATAGGCCTTGTTGACCAGGCGGCGCAAAGCCCGGTGATAGGGCTTGTAGAGGCTCTCGATCCGGGTGAGGGCTTCGTCCACATTCAGCCGCTCGCGATAGATCTCGTGGCCGTCGCCAACCACGCGGGGAATCGTGCCAAGGCCGCCGGCGACGCGCATGGAGCGCGTATTCGCGAAGCTGGGCAGCCGGCCGGTGAACATCCGCGGATCGAGCTCGTAGGGCTCGCGATTGACGTCCACATAAGAGCGCGGGAAATGCACGCGCATCACGGGGAAGCCGCGGTCGGTCAGGCCGCCGATCAGCTCATCCATGAACGAATCCTCGGAGCGGCGCAGAGTGGTGACGTCGATTCGCGAGACGTTGAGGAATTCTGCGGGATAGACGGTGCCGGAGTGAGGTGAGTTAAATATGATCGGCGCCCGCCATTCGGCGGGCTCGACGATCTCGAAGGGGGGCGACAGCTCACCGTCAAACTGGGTCATCGTCGCGTTTCGTCCCTGCAGGCAAATGCTTCTGGAACGCCAGTCTGGCAGAAAACGAGCGATTTGCGAGGTGTCATTATCGACAGAGACGCTTGAACATTCATGAGCTGCGGAGCGTGTAGCGGAATCCGGTTCCCCGTTGGCCGCGAAAGCCGTGTTTTCTTGCTCTGAATCGCAAACAGGCGCACCATATTGAAACGGTTATCCATGTGTCAGGCGTCCGAACTTCACCCGAAATTTACCAACCCTCGGGCTTAGTAGACGCAAGGTTTCCTCACTCGGGTTCGACGTCTCATCGCCATGCACAAAATCCTTCTCGCCGAAGACGACAACGACATGCGCCGGTTTCTGGTGAAAGCGCTGGAAAACGCCGGTTTTCAGGTGTCGCACCACGACAACGGAATGTCAGCCTATCAGCGGCTGCGCGAAGAACCCTTTGAAATGCTTCTAACGGATATCGTGATGCCGGAAATGGACGGTATCGAACTGGCCCGCCGTGCCAGCGAGCTCGATCCGGACATCAAGATCATGTTCATCACTGGCTTCGCCGCCGTGGCGCTGAATTCGGACAGCGAAGCGCCCAAGAATGCCAAGGTTCTGGCCAAACCCGTGCATCTGCGCGAATTGGTCAGCGAAGTGAACAAGATGTTGGCAGCCTGAGCGCTGAAATAATTCTGCAAAAGAGGCAGGGATTGATACCCCTGCATCCTTGCCTGACCGGATCTTACCCGTTATAGGGTCCGCATTACCCGTCACGACCGGTTCTAGGGCGCGTAGCTCAGCGGGAGAGCACTTCCTTGACATGGAAGGGGTCACAGGTTCGATCCCTGTCGCGCCCACCATCTGCCGCCGGGCAGCTTCTCCAAAATCCTCTTGGTTGACTTTCTGCAGCCGATTTTTCTCCCATGCACCGGAGAATGGATGTTCTGTTCCCTTGCCGGTCGTTTTTGCGGCAAGAGTCAGCTATAGCTGAACTGTCATAAAGTGTTCGACCGGAAGCTATGGCAATCAAGTCCCGGCCCGTCATTGGCGTGATTGGCAACGCCTACCGCATCGAGAACAGATTTTCCGTCCAGGCGGCCGGAGAAAACAATCTTCGTGCGGTGGCCGAGGTGGCGGGCGCCCTGCCCATGATGTTCGCCGGCTCGCCGGATATCACAGACATCGGCGAGGTCCTGGACATCGTCGACGGCATCCTGCTCACCGGTGCCCGCGCCAATGTCCATCCCACCCGTTTCGGCGTGCAGCCCTGTGTCAGGCATGAGCCTTATGACAATGGGCGGGACGAAGTGGCGCTGACCATGGTGGAGGCCTGTGTCGCGCGTGGTGTGCCGATCTTCGGCATCTGCCGCGGGCTGCAGGAAATGAACGTTGCCTTCGGCGGCACACTGCATCCCGAAATCCGTGAACTGCCCGGTCGCATGAACCACCGGATGCCGCGACTCGAAAATGGCGAGATCCATCCCGATCCGGCTGTCGTATTCGCCGATCGTCACGACGTGCACCTGACGAGCAACGGCACCTTCGCCAGCCTGCTCAAGCGCGAGACCATCACCGTCAATTCACTGCATGGTCAAGGGATCGAGATTCCTGGCCAGCGGGTGGTGGTTGAGGGAATTGCCGAAGACGGCACCATCGAAGCGATCCGCATTGCAGACGCGCCAGGCTTCGCCCTCGGGGTGCAATGGCATGCCGAATACGATCCGCAGATCAATCCGATCAACCGCACACTCTTCCTCGCTTTCGGCGAGGCTGTCGCAGCGCAAAAGCAGCGCCGCAGGATCGGTGTTGCGGCGCCCGCCTGACTTTCGTCGCGGGATCGTCATGCTGCGACGATCGGCCTGTTCGCGTTCTCCGTCTTTCGCAGGCCGCGCGAGAACCAAACCCCTGATCTAAACGTATCACTCCCGCGCTCACCCGGCCGTTCCGCCATTTGCCGAACGGAGCATTTGCGTTTGGCCCCGTTTGTGCAAGCATCACGGGCGGACATGCCCGTGTGCTCGGAGGGGGCGACGGTGTGAGACCGGAGTTATGAGGAGAGGGACTATGAAACGACTTTTTCTGTTGGGAGCCGTGACCATTGCGGCTTTTGCGTCTCAGGGCTTTGCGACGAAAGCCACCGCGCAGGAGCTGACCGGTACGCTCAAGAAGATCAAGGACACCGGCGCCATTACCATCGGCTTCCGTGATTCCTCGGTGCCGTTCTCGTATCTCGATGACAATCAGAAGCCCGTCGGCTTTGCCATGGACATTTGTTACAAGATTGTCGAGGCCGTGAAGAAAGAGCTGAAGAACGACAAGATCGAAGTGAAACTCAATCCGGTCACTTCGGCGACGCGCATTCCGCTGATCGCCAACGGCACCGTCGATCTCGAATGCGGCTCGACCACCAATAATGTCGATCGTCAGAAGCAGGTGTCGTTCACCAACACCCACTTCCTCACCGCCAGCCGCTTCGTCTCGAAGAAGGCCGCCAAGCTCGAGAAGATCGACGATCTGAAGGGCAAGACGGTGGTCTCGACGTCCGGCACGACCAACATCAAGCAGCTCACCGAAGTGAATGCCGCACGCAATCTCGGCATCAACATCGTGCCGGCCAAGGATCACGCCGAGGCGTTCCTGATGGTCGAGACCGATCGTGCTGCGGCCTTCGTGATGGATGACATCCTGCTGGCTTCGCTCGCGGCCGGCGCGCGCGATCCGAATGCCTATGTGATTTCAAAGGATGCGTTCTCCAAGCCCGAGCCTTACGGCATCATGCTGCGCAAGGGCGATGACGCATTCAAGAAGGTCACCGATGCCGCCACCGCCGAACTCTACAAGAGCCCGGACGGCGCGAAGCTCTACGACAAGTGGTTCATGCAGAAGATCCCGCCGAAGGGCCTGAACCTCAATGTCCCGATGGGACCTGAGCAAACCAAGGCGTTTGCGAAGCCGTCGGATTCGCCGGATCCGGACGCCTATCTCTGACGTCTTCTGGTCTGCCGCGTGAGGTCTCAACTTCTGTCATGGCCGGGACGAGCCCGGTCATGACGGAAGGCTTCATGCGATGGCCCAACCATTGCATAAGTGCTCGATCGAGACTGCGCCTTGGGGGTGATGGGTGAACTACAACTGGAACTGGGGCATCTTCTGGGAGCAGACGCCGGACGCGACCGGTACATACTTTGCGTCCCTGATGAGTGGCCTCAAGATCACGATCATTCTGGCGCTCTCCGCCTGGGCGATTGCCTTCATCCTGGGGTCGCTGATCGGCATCATGCGCACGCTGCCGTCGCGCTGGCCGGTCCGTATCGGCAATGCCTATATCGAGCTGTTCCGCAATGTCCCGCTGCTGGTCCAGCTGTTCATCTGGTTCTTCGTGGTCCCTGAGCTGCTGCCGGGTGATCTCGGCACCTGGGTCAAGCAGTTGCGCAACGGCCCGCTCTATTCGGCGATCCTCGGCCTCGGCTTTTACATGTCTTCACGCGTTGCCGGTCAGGTGACAGCGGGCATCCAGGCGCTGCCGAAAGGACAGCGTATGGCCGGTACGGCCATCGGTCTCACGACGGTACAGACCTATCGTTACATTCTTCTGCCGCTCGCCTATCGCATCATCTTTCCGCCGCTCACCTCCGAATTCCTCAACACCATCAAGAATACCGCACCGGCGCTCACCATCGGTGTGCTCGAACTGACGGCGCAGGCGCGCTCGATGCAGGAGTTCTCGTTTCAGGTTTTCGAGGCGTTCACGGCCGCGGCCGTGATCTATCTCGTGCTCAGCGCCGTCGTCACCATCGCCATGCGCATGATCGAAAAGCGCCTGACGATCCCCGGCTTCAGCGGGGGGAAGTAAGCGATGTTCGCCAATTTCGATTTCGACGTGATCCTGCGCAGCCTGCCTTACCTGTTCAAGGAAGGCATGGTGTTCACGCTGACCCTGACCGCCATCGCCACGGTGTTCGGCCTCATTCTCGGCACTTTCATTGCGCTGATGCGGTTGTCGTCCAACGCGCTGCTGTCGGGTATCGCTGCGAGCTATGTCAACCTGATGCGCTCGCTGCCGCTGGTGCTGGTAATCTTCCTGTTCTACTTTCTAAGTCCCTATATCGGGCAGTGGATCATTCGCGCCGATCAACCGGTACAGGTCGGCGCCTATACATCCACGATCATCACCTTCACATTGTTTGAAGCCGCCTATTTCGCCGAGATCATGCGTGCCGGCATCCAGTCGGTGCCGCGCGGGCAGGTGATGGCCGGCTACGCCATCGGCTTCAACTATCGCGAGGTGATGCGCTTCGTGGTGCTGCCACAGGCATTCCGCAACATGCTGCCGGTGATCTTTACCCAGACCATCGTGCTGTTTCAGGACACATCGCTGGTTTATGTCCTGTCGATTACCGACTTCCTTGGCGCAGCATCCAAGGTTGCACAGCGCGACGGCCGCCTCACTGAGATGTATCTGTTTGCGGCCGTCGTCTACTTCGCGATCAGCTTCACCGCATCATTCTTCGTGAAGCGCTTGCAGAAGCGCATCAGCATCATCCGCTAATCAGCACGGTTGTCCCCATGCCCATGATCACCATCGACAAAGTCAGCAAGTGGTACAATCCGCAGTTCCAGGTGCTGAAGAACTGCACGACGCAGGTGGAGAAAGGCGAGGTCGTCGTCGTCTGCGGCCCGTCCGGATCCGGTAAATCCACCCTCATCAAGACCGTGAATGCGTTGGAGCCGGTGCAGGAAGGCACCATCACGGTGGATGGGCTCGACGTCACCAAGATGAAGAAAGATCTGCCCAAACTTCGCTCGCGTGTCGGCATGGTGTTTCAGCATTTTGAATTGTTTCCACATCTGAAGATTGTCGAGAATCTCTGCCTCGGTCAGACCATTGTGCTCGGCCGGACGGAAGAGGCTGCGCGCAAGAAGGCGATGGCCATGCTGGAGCGCGTTGGCCTTACCGCGCATGCGGAGAAATATCCCGGCCAGCTATCCGGCGGCCAGCAGCAGCGTGTCGCCATCGCCCGAGCCCTGGTGATGGACCCGATCTGCATGCTGTTCGACGAGCCGACCTCGGCGCTGGATCCCGAGATGATCAACGAAGTGCTCGACGTCATGGTCGAACTCGCTAGGGAAGGCATGACCATGATGGTAGTAACCCATGAAATGGGTTTCGCCAAAAAGGTCGCCAACCGGGTCATCTTCATGGATACAGGAGAGATCGTGGAGGACGCGCAGAAGGAGGACTTCTTCGGCCATCCGCGCAGCGACCGCGCCCAGCAATTTCTGTCGAAGATCCTCGCGCATTGACGCTTGCGGTTTCATCGCCGGCTGCACGACATTTGTGCAGCACGGTGGCTTCTATCCTGCTCCACAATTAACGATTGCGTCAGGAATGCGGTGGTATTCCTGAACCCGCGAGAACAGGCCCGCGCGGTTCGCGGCTGATTCCCTAGACCTCTCAGGTCATCGTTCTCGTGGGCAGCGCATGTTTCGTTGCTGCTTGAATATTTCCGTCGTTTTCGTCTGTTGGGCAGTGCCGCCTTGAGCCGTGCAGGCTTTGTCTGCGCGCAAGCCGGCTCGTGCCGATTCGGGAAGTGAGTGGCATGGTGAAGATCAATCGCGTCGGCAACAAGCTAGGTCTGGCCGGATTGATCGGCATCCTCTTGTCCATCGGTGTGGTCGCCAATCAGATGCATACGGAGACCGAGGTCTCCGACGCGAATCGCCGTGCCGATGTGCAGCAGCAGATTGCTGACGGTGCACGTGAGGCTGATGCCTTGATGCGCGGCATGCAGGCGGCTAGCCAGAGCCTGCGTATCGCGATCACGACGCCCGACATGGACAAGAGCACCGCGGAGATCAAGGCGGCGAAGGTGGCACAGGATACGATCCTGGACGGCAACATTGCCATTGCCCTTCGACAGGAGAACCGGGACAACTTCGCGAAGATCAAGGCGCTGACGGCTTCCTACGTCACGGCCGCCGACGAGATTGCCGCCTTGCAGAAGAAACTGCTCGATCTCTATCGCACGCGTAATGTCGCGGTGCTCGACTGGAACAGGCATCTCGAACAGATGCGCCTGACCACCGCGGTGAATGAGGCAAAGAGCTGGGCCGATGTCGATAATCAGCTCAAGATCGCCGACAATGCCGTCAACGCCGTACAAGCCGCCGCCTGGCGTTATGCCTCGCTGAACGAGATCGTTCAGAAAGGGTTGATCGTGACCAAGGCGAAGGTACTGAACGATGCGCTCGCCAAGGCCAGCGTCATTGAGGACAGCGAACTGGTGCAAAGTGGGTTGACCCAGCTCAGCGCCGATATGCGGAAGTTCATGGCGGCGACCGACGAAGCCATCCGGATCAATGATCAGAAGACTGATATCGTGCGCAAGCAACTGACGCCGATCGCCGCTTCGTCCGGCGAACTGGTGTCCGTGGCGGTTTCGAATGCGAAAACGGCTGTGACCGAAGCCCGCAATCAGGCCGCGGCGACCATGGATCGCTCCGGCCTGATCAATCTGGCGCTCGGCTGTGCGGTTGTCGCCGTGCTGATCGGATCGATGGTGTTCAGCTTTTTCGGCGTCGCCCGGCCAATGACGCGTCTTAACGCCGCCATGAGCCAAATGGCAGGTGGCGATCTCGACGTGGTGATCCCTGGTGCGCGGCGAGGCGATGAGATTGGCGACATCGCCAAGACCGTGTCGGTGATCCGAGACAATGCCGAACGCAAGGCGCGCGACGAAGCCGCGGCGCGGGTCGATCTGGACAATCAGACGGCAGCGGTGCGCCGGCGTGAAATGGCGGAGCTTGCCGATGGCTTCGAGCGCGCCGTGGGCAATATCGTCGAGAATGTCTCCTCAGCTTCATCGCAGCTGGAGGAGTCTGCAGGCGGTCTGACGGCGACGGCAGAGGAAGCCAAGCAACTCACCGTCGCGGTCGCAAACGCCTCCAATGAAGCATCGGGAAATGTCCAGGCAGTGGCTTCCTCGACCGAAGAGATGTCCTCTTCGATCAACGAGATCAGCCGGCAGGTGCAGGAGTCCGCCGGGATTGCCAATTCCGCGGTCGAGCAGGCCCGCAAGACCAATGAGCGTGTTGCCGAACTGGCGAAGGCCGCCGCGCGTATCGGCGATGTGGTCGAACTGATCAACACCATCGCCAGCCAGACCAATCTGCTTGCCTTGAATGCGACCATCGAAGCAGCCCGCGCCGGCGATGCCGGGCGTGGTTTTGCGGTCGTCGCGTCCGAAGTGAAGGCGCTGGCCGAGCAGACCGCCAATGCAACCAGCGAAATTTCCCATCAGATCTCGGGCATCCAGATGGCGACGCGGGAATCGGTGAGTGCAATTGCCGAAATCGGCACCACCATTGGCCGCATGTCCGAGATCGCCTCGACCATTGCTTCGGCGGTCGAGGAGCAGGGAGCAGCGACCCAGGAAATCGCGCGGAACGTCCAGCAGGCGGCGCAGGGCACCATGCAGGTGAGTTCCAATATCGCGGACGTGCAGCGCGGGGCCACCGCGACCGGCTCGGCCTCGTCTCAGGTTCTGTCTGCCGCGCAGTCGCTGTCCAGCGAGAGCGGGCGCCTTAAGCTCGAAGTCGGCAGGTTCCTGGACTCCGTCCGGGCCGCCTAACGTGTCGTCGATCCAGTAAGGAATGCCAGCAATGTCACTGCTCAATCTTCGCATCCGCGGCCGTCTCTATGGCGGTTTCGGCGCTCTGGTCCTGTTCGGGCTGGCGAGTTCTGGCTTTGCTGTGTGGCAGATGACAGAAGTGGGGACGCGGGTCGGCTCCATGACCCAGCTGTCGAACAATACCATCCGCGCTGCCGAAGTGGCATCGGAGCTGCAGGCCGTGCGCGGCGCCATCCTGCGCTATTCCTTCGATCAGGATGAAGCGTCGATTGCCGATGCGGACAAGCGCCTGGTCAGTCTGGCGACAGGCGTCGATGCAGTGATGAAGGCGAGCCGCTCGGAAGAGCGTCGCACCGCTTATCAATCTATCGCGAAGGATGTCGCCGAAGTGACGAAACAGCGGCAGGCGCTGGGAGATGCCATCAAGCAAGTGGTTGCCGGGCGCGAAGTGCTGCAGGAAGCCGGCGACAAGCTGTCGTCCAGTTTGCGCAAGCTCACGATCAGCACCCGAAACACAATGTACGGTCAAGGATCGACCAAGCTCGAAGCTGACACACTGATGGTGCAGATCGTCAACTGGCGGTTCTTCTCCAGCCGCGACGAGAAACACATCGAAACCTTCAAGGATCAGGTTCGCATCGCCGAGCAGCAGATCGGCGAGATGGAAAAGATGCAGATGCCACCGACGCTCAGCGCTCTTTTCGGCACCATCCGCACCAATCTGAAGAGCTATGCGTCCTTGTTCGAAAAGGCTGCTGCCAGCATGCAGGCCTCGGACGCGATCTTCAACAAGTCGATCAGTCCCCTGATCGTCAATGCGATCGTCAGGGTCGAAGCCGTGAAGACCGGGATCCAGGAGGCGCAGTCGCGGACAGTCGCAGCGACCAATGACCAGATTTCGAACACCACGACATTGCAGGCGGTTGTCGCAACCGCCTCTACCGTGCTCGGTCTGGTCATCGCTTTCCTCATTGCGCGTGGCATCATCGGCCCGCTGTCGGGCCTCACCGCCGGCATGAAGCGTCTTGCGGACGGCGATTTCAGCGTGGTGTTGCCCGGCCTGAACCGCAAGGACGAGGTCGGCGATATGGCTCGTGCGGTCGAAGGCTTCAAGATCAAGGCCGAGGAGAAGGCTCGTGTCGAGGCCGAGGCCAAGCTGACCCAGGACCAGCAGGCTGCGTTGCAGCGGCGTCGCGACATGATCCGCCTTGCCGATGATTTCGAATCTGCCGTTGGCGAGATTGTCGAAGCCGTATCCTCCGCGTCCAGCGAGCTTGAAGGCTCGGCGGGCATGTTGACCTCGACGGCCGAACGCTCGCAGGAACTCACCACCATGGTCGCTGCTGCCTCCGAGGAGGCTTCGACCAATGTGCAGTCGGTTGCGTCGTCGACTGAGGAAATGAGCTCTTCGATCAACGAGATCAGCCGCCAGGTACAGGAATCCGCCCGGATCGCCAATGCAGCGGTGGATCAGGCGCAGAAGACCAACGACCGTGTCGGCGAGTTGTCGCGCGCGGCTGGCCGGATCGGGGCGGTGGTCGAGCTGATCAATACGATCGCGGGCCAGACCAATTTGCTGGCGCTCAACGCCACCATCGAGGCGGCCCGTGCGGGCGATGCCGGCCGTGGCTTTGCCGTCGTCGCATCCGAGGTAAAGGCGCTGGCCGAGCAGACCGCCAAGGCCACGGGCGAGATCAGCGCGCAGATCGCCAGCATCCAGACGGCAACCGACGAATCAGTATCGGCGATCGAGGAGATCGGAACCACTATCGGCCAGATGTCGGAGATCGCCTCAACCATCGCCTCGGCCGTCGAGCAGCAGGGCGCCGCAACGCAGGAGATTGCTCGCAATGTCCAGCAGGCCGCCCATGGCACGCGCGAAGTTTCGTCGAACATCGTCGATGTCCAGCGTGGCGCCAGCGAGACGGGAACCGCATCCTCGCAGGTGCTGTCGGCCGCACGATCACTGTCATCTGAAAGTGGTCGTTTGAAGCAGCAGGTCGGCCGCTTCCTCGATACGGTCCGCGCAGCCTGATCAAAATCGTGATCAAGGGCCGACGCTCAAGCGTCGGCCCTTTCTTTTATACATCAGTCGTCGGCGCCGCCGCGCGTGGGGCGAGCTACCTCACATTCGACATTACCAGCCCGGCCACGTCCATATAGGTTCGCACCAGCGGCGCCACGACGCGATGGGCTGCTGTTTTCGACACGATCCGGTCATGCAGGATCAAATGATCGATTCCCGTGTTGATGAAACACGCCATCGCATCGCGCGGCGTCTCCACGATCGGCTCGCCCTTCACGTTGAATGAGGTGTTGAGCAGCACCGGCACGCCGGTGAGCGCTTCGAATTCCTTGAGCAGGCGGTACAGGATCGGGTTGGTATCCTCGGTCACCGTCTGCACGCGCGCGGTGCCGTCCACATGAACGATGGCGGGTATGCGGTCGCGCCATTCCGGCCGTACCGGCTTGGCGATCAGCATGAACGGCGAATCCTCATTGCCCTCGAATATCTCCTTGCAGCGTTCCGCGAGCACGAGCGGTGCAAAGGGCCGAAACGGCTGCCGGTGCTTCACGCGGGAATTCAGAATGTCCTTCATCTCGGCTCGGCGCGGATCCGCGATAATGCTGCGATTGCCGAGGGCTCGCGGACCATATTCCGAGCGGCCCTGAAACCAGCCGATGACCTTCTGATCGGTGAGCAGTTTCGCCGTGTCGCGACAGATATTGTCGCTCTGGACGGTGCTGGTCTGTGCTTTCACCAGCGTGCGCTGTGTCGCTGCCTCCACCTCGCGGTCGTCGTAATTGCGGCCGGTGTAGGAGTGCTTCATCACATAGCCGCGCGGCTGCTTCTGCACTTCATGCAAGCCGTAATAGGCGCAGCCGATCGCGATGCCGTTGTCACCCGCTGCAGGTTGGATCCAGATATTGTCGAAACCCGCTTCGCGCGCCATGCGGCCATTGGCGACGCAGTTCAATGCAACGCCGCCGGCGATGCAGAGATTTTTCGCGCCGGTGGTTTCGCGCAGCCAGCGCGCACGGGCGAGCAGTACTTTTTCTGTGTCGTCCTGAACGCGCCAGGCGAGATCTTCCCAGTGTTTCATCGACGGGCTCGTTTCCCACTTGCCTTCGCTATCTGCGATATAAGGCTGGTTGAACTCTGCCGACCAGCGTGGCACCATCAGCTTGTTGTCTTCGATCGACATCAGCGAGGGAAATTGCTCGCGGCGGCCGTACGGAGCCAGGCCCATCAGCTCGCCGCATTTGTTCCAGTCTCCAAACACATAGGTCGAGGCGCGGCTGTAGAGCGCGCCGAGGCCGGGCATGTTGGTGAATTCGTCGCTGAGAAAGCCACGATCCGGCTCCATCCAGACTTTCTTGATGCAGTCCAGCTGGGTGCCCTTGAACGTGTAGTAGCTTTCCGATTCGCGGGCGAGCGGCGAGCCGCTATCATCTTCCGCCGGATAGCTCTCCATCACGTCGGAGCGGTAGCTGCCGACGCCGTCGACGATCATGATGGCACCTTCCTCGAAAGGCGAGACCGCAAAAGCGCTATAGGCATGTGAAAGATGATGCGAGATGGCGACAACCTTGCCGTTGCGCGCCCGGAACAGCGGATGGCGGCGGGCATCCTGCCGTTCATATTCGGGCAAAAAGCCCGGCATGTCCTGATAGACCAGCCGGTCTTCCATTTCCGGGACCGGCAGGATGTAGCAATTGCTGACCACGAGCTCGACATCGTTCAGGCTGATGCCTTCGGCCTGCAGGCAGTATTCGATCACTTCCTGATAAAAGCCCGTCGCGTGCTTTTCGCGGGTGATGCGCTCCTTCTCGAT
Source organism: Tardiphaga sp. (assembly GCA_030147505.1). Taxonomy (GTDB): domain Bacteria; phylum Pseudomonadota; class Alphaproteobacteria; order Rhizobiales; family Xanthobacteraceae; genus Tardiphaga. Next base: position 43,892 of record JASBVG010000029.1, on the reverse strand, counting down.
TGCATAGGCGATCTCGCCATCACGCAGCAGGCAGGCGCTGACGTCGTGATCATAGGTGTTGAGACCGAGAATGTAGCGGGGCTTGGCCATGCGGCTCACTTGTTGCGTTCAGGAGGTCGGCGGGTGGGGATCATCTCGCAGTTGCGAGCCGAGCCGGGGAGGATAATGCAGGGCACTATGAAGGGAAGATGAATGAGGACAAGTGTAAATCGCTGACGTGCGTGTTTGTTCGCAGGCGCCGCGTCTCCGTCAACTTGACCGGCCTTCGCGCTTGATCCTATTCTCTTATCCATCCTGCATGCGCGCCATGCGAACGCCATATTGCTGGTCTGGTTTCAGAATCTGTACATCGGCATGCGTGAACTGGAATTGCTCGCCGAATAACTCTGTTGAACAATTCGATATCGGAAGCATTCTAAAGCCGTGCTTCTGCAGAATGGGAGATTCCAAGAATGGCTCAAACGACCTCCAGGCGCCGCAACCTCTTGACCCGCTGTCTCGCAGCCGCCGCGCTTGTCTCTGTTTATTGTGTCGGTCTGATCGGTGCTTCCACCATCATGTTGACCGCTGGCAGCACTGCCGCGCATGCGCAACGCGGTCGCGGCCGTGGCGGCGGGCGCGGTTGGGGCCGTGGTGGCGGCCGCGGCTGGGGTCGCGGCGGCGGTTTCTATCGCGGTCGTGGCTATGGCTTCTATGGCGGTCCGCGCTTCGTCGCTCCGGGCTGCTATTTCAGCCGCCGCTGGGGTCGGGTGGTTTGCCCGTATTGATCGAGGACCGTCTTCCGATACGGCGACGACATCAAGATTGGAGGCGCTCCGGAGACCGGGGCGCCTTTTCTTTGCGGCACGTTCATGCGCATGGGTCCGATGCATTTTGAACAGGATGCGCTCGATGGGGCTGTGCCATCTTGCCTTTTCCGCACGCTGCACCAATCTCGAAGGGCGAGCCGACGCGGCGTCGGCCTTCACTCCCCTTCTGCCTCGGGACCCTCATGAGCAAACTTTTCTCTCCCGCCAAGCTGCGCGACCTCACTTTGTCCAACCGTATCGTCATCGCGCCTATGTGCCAGTATTCGGCGGAAGAAGGCCGGGCCACCGACTGGCATATGATTCATCTTGGCAATATGGCGCTGTCCGGCGCCGGCATGCTGGTCATCGAGGCCACTGCGGTCGAAGCTATCGGGCGCATCACGCCCGGCGATCTCGGTCTCTATGACGATGCCACCGAAGCCGCTCTGAAGCCAGTTCTGGCGGCGATTCGCAAACATTCCAAGATCGCGGTCGCCATGCAGGTCGCTCACGCCGGCCGCAAGGCATCGAGCCATGCGCCATGGGAGGGTGGCCAGCAGGTGCCGCTCGACAAGGGCGGTTGGGTCGCCGAAGCACCATCGGCAATCCCGACCAAGCCCGGCGAATTGCCACCGAAGGAGATTGATGCCGCCGGCCTGCAGCGCATCCGCGATGCCTTCGTGGCGACGGCCAAGCGCGCCGATCGCCTCGGCATCGATGCGCTCGAGATACATGGGGCGCACGGCTATCTGCTGCATGAGTTCCTGTCGCCGATCTCCAACCAGCGGACCGACGAATATGGCGGATCGCTTGAGAACCGCATGCGCTTCCCGCTCGAAGTGTTCGACGCGGTGCGCGCGGTATTTCCGGCACACAAGCCGGTCGGCGTGCGCGTCTCGGCGTCGGACTGGATCGAGGGCGGCTGGGATGTCGAACAGACCATCGCCTTTGCCCAAGAGTTGAAGAAGCGCGGGGTGGACTGGATTGACGTCTCGTCTGGCGGGGTGTCGCCGCAGCAGAAGATCGCAATCGGGCCGGGGTATCAGGTGCCGTTCGCCGATGCGGTCAAACAGGCGACGGGACTGCCAACCATGGCGGTCGGACTGATTACCGAGACACAGCAGGCCGAAGACATCCTCGAGGCAGGAAAGGCCGACTTCATCGCGATCGCGCGTGGCATGCTCTACAATCCGCGCTGGCCGTGGCACGCGGCGGCCGAGCTTGGTGGCCAGGTGCAGGCGCCGCAGCAATACTGGCGTTCGCAACCTTCGTCTCAGAAGGCGCTGTTCGGTGACATCACATTCGGCGCCCGCTGATCGCCTGACTGTCATCCAGCGATTTTACAGATTGGAAGCCCATCGCATCATCCTGCGGTGGGCTTTTTCGTCGCTGGTTGATCACGCAAAAGTTCCTGACCGATCCGCTCGCCACGCGAATGGCAGCTCTGCGGCGAAGTTGTGTTTACACGCCATGGCTGCACTCCTAAACCGCAAAAATTCTGCGCCGTAAAATAATCGTGGCATTCGGCGCCGCCAGGTTTCGAGAGGAGCACCGCCATGGGCCGCCATCATTTGTGGCTGTTGCTGATTCCCTTTGTCGGACTGCTTTGGGTCCCGTTCTACAATTTCCACGACCCCGTGCTGTTCGGTTTCCCCTTCTTCTACTGGTATCAGCTTGCCTGGGTGCCGGTGACCGCTTTCCTGACGTGGCTCGCTTACCGGACCTATCCCAATGAAGACTGATCTCGACGTTCCGGCGCTTGCCGTCTTTCTGTTCTTCTTCGCCTTGGTCACGGTCATGGGGTTTGTCGCCTCGCACTGGAAACGTCCGAAGACGCTGGCAAGCCTCGACGAATGGGGCCTTGGCGGACGCCAGTTCGGCACCTGGATCACGTGGTTTCTGGTCGGCGGCGATTTCTACACCGCCTATACGGTGATCGCTGTGCCGGCGCTGGTCTATTCGGTCGGCGCTTACGGTTTCTTTGCACTGCCTTACACGATCATCGTCTATCCCTTCGTTTTCATGGTGATGCCGAAGCTGTGGCAGGTGGCGAAAGACAACGGCTACGTCACCGCTGCCGACATCGTTCACGGCCGCTACGCGTCGCGCACGCTGGAAGCCGCGGTGGCCATCACCGGCGTTGTCGCGACCATGCCTTACATCGCGCTGCAACTGATCGGCATGGCCGCTGCAGTGAAGGCGCTCGGCTTCGAAGGCGAGATGCCGTTGATCGCGGCCTTCGTGGTGCTCGCGCTTTACACTTATTCGTCGGGCCTGCGTGCGCCGGCGCTGATCGCCTTCGTCAAGGACATCATGATCTACATCGCGGTCATTGCGGCGATTTCGGTGATTCCGGGCAAGCTCGGCGGCTACGCCAATGTGTTCAATGCGGCGGATGAAGCGTTCAAGGCCAAGGGCAGCGGCAGCATTCTGCTGGGGGCGAACCAGTATTTCGCCTATGCGACCCTGGCGCTCGGCTCGGCGCTTGCCGCCTTCATGTATCCGCACACGCTGACCGGTATCTTCGCCAGCAAGAGCGCGACGACGATCCGCAAGAATGCCGTGCTCCTCCCAGCCTATACGCTGATGCTCGGCCTGCTCGCTCTGCTCGGCTACATGGGTCATGCGGCACATCTCAAGCTGGCCAGCAACAATGACGTGGTGCCGGCGCTGTTCCAGACGCTGTTTCCGAGCTGGTTCGCCGGCTTCGCCTTCGCGGCGATCGCGATCGGCGCGCTGGTGCCGGCGGCGGTGATGAGCATCGGTGCAGCCAACCTGTTCACGCGCAATTTCTGGAAGGCCTATGTCAATCCGCAGATCGACACGGCCGGCGAAGCCACGGTGGCGAAGCTCGCTTCGCTGGCGGTCAAGGTGGGCGCGTTGCTGGCGATCATCTATCTGCCGACCCAGTTCGCGCTGGATCTGCAGCTGCTCGGCGGCCTGTGGATCCTGCAGACGCTGCCGGCGCTGATCTTCGGTCTCTTTACCGGCTGGTTCACGGCGCCGGCACTGCTGGCCGGATGGGTTGTCGGTCTGTTCGGCGGCACGTATCTGACCTGGATGGATGGTTTGAAGCCACTGCATCTGCTCTCGATCGGCAGCTTCCAGGCGACAGTCTATGTCGGCCTTATTGCGCTGGTCGCGAATATCGCGGTCGCCGTGCTCGTCAATCTGGTGGTGCCGAAGCGCAGTGCGGTGGCCGCCGGCCACTGAGCATTGAGCCAGCGCATTGCAAATTTGCTTGCGCTGGTTCTATTGTCCGCGCCATGCGATCATTCGTACCGAATGGTCAGGCTGTCCGCACTGGATGGCGCGATGGAGCGTGGGACGTGACGGATCAGATGCGCATCGGCACGCGCAAAAGCACGATGGCGCTGGCGCAGACCGAAGAGATCGCGCGTCGCCTGAATGTGGCGGCGCCGGACCTGGCGGTCGAGATCGTCAAATTCGATCCTGTCGGCGACCGCGACCAGACCAGCAATCTGCTGCGCCATGGCGGCAAGGGTGGCGCATTCGTCGGCGAAATCCGCGATGCGGTGCGTGCAGGGACGCTGCACGCCGCGATGCATTCGCTGAAGGACATGCCGGGTAACGAGGATACGCCGGGCCTGGTCATTGGTGCGACCCTGGTGCGTGATCCGCCGACCGATTCGCTTGTCCTGCGCCCCGGCCTGACCCTTGATGAAATCACGCGCGCGCGTGGCAAGGGCTTCAAAATCGGCACCAATGCCGTCCGCCGCGCCGCCTATTTGCGCCGGCTGTTTCCCGAGATCGAAGTCATTCATTTCCGCGGCGCCGCCGACACGCGCGTGAGAAAGCTGGACAACGGCGAGATGCAGCGTTTGCCCGGCGGTGGCGAGGTCGGTCCCGCCGATGCGCTGATCATGGCGCGCTCAGGCCTTGAGCGCGTCGGTCTTGCGGATCGCATCGTGCGCGATTTCTCGCCGCAGGAGATGTTGCCGGCCGCTGGGCAGGGCATCGTCGCGGTCGAATGCGCGGCGAATGACTGGGGGACGCGGCGCTACCTGTCGCTCATCGATGATCCCGCCGCGCACCTGGCTTGCGACGCCGAGCGTGAGGTGCTGTGGGTGCTCAACGGTCACTGCAATTCGCCGATCGCCGGCTATGCAGTGATCAGTGGCGGTGAGATGTGCCTGACGGCCTCAGTGCTGGATGAGACCGGTGAGCGCTTCATCGAGGTGACGCGCATGGGGCCGGCCGATCGGCCGCGCGAACTCGGCCGCGCGGTGGGGCTGGAGCTGCTCGACAAGGGCGCAGCGGAATTGATCGAGCGGACACGGCCGGAGCATTGATCTCCGACCCTCATGGTGAGGAGGCGCGCAGCGCCGCCTCACCATGAGCTGGCCTGGCTCAAAGCCTGTGGCCATCCTTCGAGACGCGGCCGAAACGGCCGCTCCTCAGGATGAGGAGGAGAGGTAGGCGCTCTCCGCCATCCCGACGCTCCACAGGGCAAACGCATACACGATCGCAATCTCGTCGAGTCGGTTGAATCGTCCGGATGCACCGCCATGGCCTGCGCCCATATTCGTGCGCAGCAGCACCGGACCGCCACCGGTCATCGTCGCACGCAGGCGCGCAATCCATTTCGCCGGCTCCCAATAGGTGACCCGCGGATCGGTGAGGCCGCCCATGGCGAGAATCTTCGGATAGGGCTTCGCCGCGACCTGATCGTAGGGCGAATAGGACAGGATTGTCTTGAAATCCTCGGCGCTCTCGATCGGATTGCCCCATTCGGGCCATTCCGGCGGCGTCAGCGGCAGCGTGTCGTCGAGCATCGTATTGAGCACGTCGACGAACGGGACTTCGGCGACGAGGCCGGAGAACAATTCGCCGGATCGATTCGCAACGGCGCCCATCAGCATGCCGCCTGCGCTGCCACCATGGCCGACGATGTTCTTCTCTGACGTATATTTCGCCGCGATCAGCGCCCGCGCCGATGCTGCAAAGTCGTCGAATGAATTCGTCTTCCTGTCGCGCTTGCCGTCGAGATACCAGCCCCAGCCCTTGTCGGCGCCGCCACGGATATGAGCGATGGCATAGACGAAGCCGCGATCGACCAGCGAGAGACGGTTCGCGGAGAACGATGCCGGCATCGCCATGCCATAGGAGCCGTAGCCGTAGAGCAGCAACGGCGCCTTGCCATCCCGCACGAAGTCCTTGCGATGCAGGATCGACACCGGCACCTCCGCGCCATCCACGGCTTTCGCCATGATGCGCGTCGTGACGTAGTCGGCTGGGTTGTGGCCGGATGGAATTTCCTGCCGCTTTCGCAGCACGCGTTGGCGCGTCACCATGTCGTAGTCATAGACTTCCGACGGTGTCGTCATCGACGAATAGGCGAAGCGCAGATTGGTGGTGTCGAATTCGTAGCCGCCGAGCGTATCGAGCGAATAGGCCGCTTCGTCGAAGGCGATGGCGTGCTCTTCATTGGTGGCGAGATCCCGGATCACGATCGAAGGCAACGCATTGGCGCGCTCCAGCCGGATCAGGTGATGCGCATAGAGCTCCATGTCGATGAGATAGATGCCCTCGCGGTAGGGGATCAGGTCTTTCCAGTTTGCGCGTTCCGGGGTGTCGATTGGCGCGGTGACGATCTTGAAGTCGATGGCATCGTTGGCATTGGTCAGGATGAAGAGTTCATCGCCGCGATCGGCCAACGAATATTGCACGCCTTCTTCCCGCTTCGCGACGAGGCGCGGCGGCGCATCGGGCGTCGCGAGATCGATCAGTTGTTGCTCGGAGGTCTCGTGGTCGCCGCCGGCGATCACACAGAATCGGCCGCTGGCGCTCTCGTGAATGTGGGTGAACCAGCCGCTGTCCTGCTCCTCGAACACGAGCTTGTCGTCAGCCTGCCTGGTGCCGAGGCGATGCAGCCAGACCTGCATCGGGCGATGATTTTCGTCGAGCTTCACATAGAAGAACGCCTTCGAATCCAGCGTCCATACCACGCCGCCATCGGTCTCCTCGACGAGGTCGTCGAGGTCGTTGCCAGTGGCCCAGTCACGCACGCGGATGGTGAAATATTCGGAGCCCGTGATATCGGCGGTCCAGGCTTCCAACGTGTGGTCCGGCGAATGCCGGGCTTCGCCGAATTTGAAATAGCCGTGATCACCGGCGAGCGCGTCGCCATCGAGAATGATCTGTGCGTCGCCACCGTCGCGTGGCGTGCGGCCGAACAGTTCATGCTGGCCGCCCTCGCGGAATTTGCGCAGATAGGACCACGGGCCGTCGGGCGAGGGCACCGAGGAATCGTCCTCCTTGATGCGTCCGCGCATTTCCGCGACGAGCTTCTTCTGCAGTGTCGCCGTGCCACCAAGCAGGCTCTCGGTATAGGCGTTTTCCGCCTCCAGATAGGAGCGGATCTCCGGCTCCAGCACGCTGGGATCGCGCAGCACCTCCTGCCATTTGGCGTCCTTGAGCCAGGCATAGTCGTCGCGGACAGTAACGCCGTGGGCCGTGAAGGAATGCGGATGAACAGGCGCGACCGGCGCGGGCGTCTTGGATGTCTGCTTTGTCATGAAGGCTCTTTTCGCGGAAGTCCGATCGGGTATGATCCCATCCGTCGGCATGGCGACGTGCTGTGAATATAGGCGGGATCGCCCGCTTTGCCATCCTTCGACCTTTCCCAGAAGGGCAGGGCAAAACAAGAAACGAGGAAACAGATGCCCGAATTCGTGACGCTCGACGCGCTGGTCCGGAACACCGCCGAGCGGCTGCCGAACAAGATCGCCGTCATCGATCCCGACCGCGCGATCAACTATGCCGATTTCAACGCGCTGATCGACCGTATCGCCGCATCGCTGCAGGCGAGTGGCCTGAAGCCGCAGGACGCAATCTCGATCTGCGCACTGTCGTCCATCGAATATGCGGCGACCTTCCTGGGCGCGTTGCGCGCCGGTATTGCCGTGGCGCCGCTCGCGCCTTCATCGACGCCGACGGATTTCGCTGCGATGGTGAAGGATGCCGCGGCCAAGATCCTGTTCATGGACGATTCCACGGCAGCGACATTCGCGTCAGCCGATATCGATCCGGCGATCCTGCGCGTCGCGCTGGATGGCGGCAAGGCGGGGAAGGCTTTCAGGGACTGGCTGGCGCCGGAAGGCAGCAAGCCCCAGTCAGTCACGATCGATCCGGAATGGGTGTTCAACATCATCTATTCGTCGGGGACCACGGGAACGCCGAAGGGCATCGTGCACACGATGTGGATGCGCTGGCGGCAATACGGCCAGCTTGATCCGCTCGGTTACGGGCCTAATGCGGTCACCGTGCTGTCGACGCCGCTCTACTCCAACACGACCCTGGTCTGCTTCAATCCCACGCTCGCGGGTGGCGGCACGCTCGTGCTGATGAAGAAATTCGATGCACGCGGCTTCCTTGAGCTCAGTGCGAAGCATCGTGCGACGCATGCGATGCTGGTGCCGGTGCAATATCGCCGCATCATGGCGGTCGAGGATTTCGATACGTTCGATCTCTCGTCATTCGTCATGAAATACTCGACCTCGGCGCCTTTCGCTGCGGCGCTGAAGGCCGACGTGCTGAAGCGCTGGCCGGGAGGGTTGACGGAATATTACGGCATGACTGAAGGTGGCGGCACCTGTGTTCTGCTGGCGCATGAGCACCCGACCAAGCTGCACACCGTCGGACAGCCGGCACCGGATCACGATATTCGCCTGATCGACGAGAACAGCAACTTCGTCGCGCAGGGCGAGATCGGCGAGGTCGTCGGGCATTCGCCGGTCATCATGCAGGGCTATCTCAATCAACCAGGAAAGACCGCCGAGACGTTCTGGCGCGATGCATCGGGCAAACTCTATGTGCGCACCGGGGATGTCGGCCGCTTCGACGAGGATGGTTTCCTGACGCTGATGGATCGCAAGAAGGACATGGTCATTTCCGGCGGCTTCAACATCTATCCGAGCGATCTGGAAGCGGTGCTGGTCCAGCACGATGCCGTGCTGGAAGCGGCTGTCGTCGCGATGCCGTCGGAGGAATGGGGCGAGACGCCGGCGGCCTTCGTGGTGCTGCGGCCCGGCCAATCGATCGATGCCGCAAGCCTCAAGAGTTGGGCCAATGAGCGGCTCGGCAAATTCCAGCGGCTCAATGATGTTGTGATGGTTGATATTCTGCCGCGTAGCGCCATCGGTAAGGTACTGAAGCGGGAACTGCGTGATCGCAGATTGAGCGGGGATTTGTCGGCGTGAGTTGTCGGTCCGGGCGAACGCCGGGACGGCATACCTAATAGTGCGGCGGGCGTTCGTTCAACGGTGCGCCCACCGCGGTTTCGGCCTCTGACAGCCGCTCGCCGAGCGCTGCCACCTGCCGTGTTAGCATATCGATCTGTTTCCACTGCGCGGTGATCGTCGCATTCAGCGTCTCGATGGTGTCGTCCTGATAGGCGATGCGCGTTTCCATCATGTCGATGCACTCGCGCAGGCTTTCAAGGTCCTTTGCGATCTCACTCATCTGCTACCTCGCGCGTCAGGGCAAAGTCTTCCGAATTGATCGGCAGGTCCTCGCGAACCAGTTGGCTTTCCTTGAGGCCATGGCCGAGCGCGACACGCTGGTCGAACACGAAGCAGTCACCGCGCCACAGGCTCTCGCGTTCAGGAACATCCTCAAGATATTGCAGGATGCCGCCCTTGAGGTGATAGACCTCGGCGAAGCCATGAGCGAGCATATAGGAACTCGCCTTCTCGCAGCGGATACCGCCAGTACAGAACATGGCGATCTTCCTGTGTTTCGCCGGATCGAGCGTGCGCGCCACGAAATCCTTGAATTGGCCGAAGCTGGCGATATTCGGGTCGACCGCGCCTTCGAATGTCCCCATCGCGACTTCGAATGCGTTGCGGGTGTCGAGCACCAAAGTGTCTTCCGCTGCAATCAGCGCGTTCCAGTCGGCCGCATCCACATAGGTGCCGACGCGCTTAGTCGGGTCGGTCGCGGGATCGCCGAGAGTGACGATCTCCTTTTTGAGCCGCACCTTCATGTGCAGGAACGGCATCATGCTGGCGCGGGAATATTTCAATTCGAGATTGTCCAGCCGTCCGGCGAACAGCGCGCCGCTCTGGAGCTCGCGTATCAGCGCGTCGATTTCGATATTCTTGCCGGCAACGGTGCCATTGATGCCTTCCGACGCCAGCAGCAGACTGCCCTTGATGCCCAGCTGGTCGCACAACGCGCGCAACGGCGCCTGCAATTGACGAAAGTCATGCAGGGCGGCGAACTGGTAGAGGGCGGCAACCTTATACATGCCGCGGATGTAGCAAAGACCGTCCGAGCGCGAAACCCTCGGGTGAACCGGTACGCCAGTCCTCAGGGTGCACAAAAGCCGGCCCAGAGGGACCGGCTCTCGTGCAGCGTCACCTGCGGCCGTCGAGGGGAGTCAGACCCTGCCGGCGATAATCCGCTCAGCGCTTGCGGCCGGCGAGATCAGATGCCTTGTCGACGGCATTCTTGGCCATATCCTTGGCGTCGCCCATCGCCTTCTGGGCGTGGCCCTTGCCCTCCTGGATCAGACCTTCGCCCTGCAGGCGCTCGGAGCCGGTGGCTTCGCCGATGCTCTGCTTCGCCTTGCCGATCGCTTCGTTTGCATGGCCCTTGATCTTGTCGGTGGTGGCACCCATGGGATAATCCTGTTGTTGGAGGCGTCGAGTTCCAGGCTTGTCCCGGAAACCTCATACGCCTCGTTGAGCTTCGTCGAAACAATCGACAGCTCAAGGGAATGTTCCTGGAATTCCGGGACGCGATGCCGCACGAAATGCCGCATTGTCGTCACGTCATCGAGAAGGCGCTGCCATGTCCGGCCACGGTCACGATCACACCCATCCGCACGATCATTCTCATGATCACAGCCATGATCCGGATCGCTGGAAACATGACGGTGTCCGCGTCATTCCCGCGGACAATCTCGACACCAATGTTCCCTCGACCAAGGGCATGGACCGCGCCGCGGCGATCAACTTCGCCCGCGTCGGCGCACAGAAGTTGTGGGCTGGCACCGTCTCGATCCAGCCGGACGCCAAGACCGGTGCGCATCATCACGGCCATCTCGAAAGCGTGATCTATGTGGTGAAAGGCAAGGCCCGCATGCGCTGGGGCGAGCAGCTTCAGTTCACGGCCGAAGCCGGGCCGGGCGACTTCATCTTCGTGCCGCCTTACGTGCCTCATCAGGAGATCAATGCCAGCCGCGACGAGGTGCTGGAATGCGTGCTGGTGCGCAGCGACGGTGAGGCGGTGGCGATCAATATCGACATCGAACCGGTGGAGAAGCCGGAAACCGTGTTGTGGGTCGATCCCACGCATCCCGACGGCGCGGTGAAGAAGTAGATTCAAAGGGCCGGCGATTGGATCGCCGGCCCTTTCGATTCAACTGTAGCGAAACAGGGGATCGTCGAGATCGATGGCCGGAAAGACCTCGCGGTCATTCCAGTAATTCTGGTCGTGTTGCCACTCCGGCTTGCCGCCACGCTTCGGCAGAAGATGCAGCCCGCGCATGATGTAGCCGGGGTTGAAATCCTGCTCGTCGATCCACGGCAGCAAAGGCATGTCGCCGTCTTCGGGCCGCAGCCCGGGCGTGACGGTGGTCGCGCCCTTCTCGTCCATATGCCGTAGCAGGCGACACACGAAATCCGCCAGGAGATCGACACGCAGCGTCCAGCTGGCGCGGAAGTAACCGAAGACCCACACCATGTTCGGCACGCCGGTGAACATCATGCCGCGATAGGTCACAGTGTCGGCGAAATTCAGCGGCTGGTCGTCGATGGAGAAAGCGATGTCGCCGAGCACATTCAGGTCGAAGCCCGTGGCGGTGACGACGACATCGGCATCGATCCGGTTGCCGGATTTCAGCACGATGCCGGTCGCGTCAAAATTCTCGATCTCGTCGGTGACGACGGTCGCCTTGCCGGCCCGGACGCTCTGGAACAGGTCGCCATCGGGAATGAACGCGATGCGCTGGCGCCACGGCCGGTAGCGCGGCGTGAAATGCGTGGCGATATCGTAGTCGTCGCCGAGATAGGCGCGTACGCCCTTGAGCAGTTCATCACGCACCACGTCCGGTTCATTCTGCGCACGCTTGGTGAAGACACCCTGGTCGAACAGGATCTTGCGCCGGACGATCTCGTGAATCCATGTCTCGTCGATGTCGAGCTCGCGGAGCGTCTCGGCCAGCGCGTTGGCGTTGCGGCCAGTGATGAAAAAGGTCGGCGATCGCTGCAGCATGGTGACGCCGGCGCATTTATCGGCGATAGCGGGGACCACTGTCGCCGCCGTTGCACCCGAGCCGATCACCACCACACGCTTGCCGGACAGATCGAGATCGTCGGGCCAGGTCTGCGGATGCACGACAGTGCCCTTGAAACGATCCAGCCCTGGCCAGTCGGGCGTATAGCCCTTGGCATGATTGTAGTAGCCTTGGCACATCCACAGAAAGCGCGTGGTGAAGGACAGCGTCTCGCCGGTCTCGAGGCGGATCACCGTCAGCGTCCAGAGCTTGTCATCGTTCGACCAATTGGCGCTGAGGATCTTGTGTCCGTAGCGGATATGGCGATCGATTCGGTTTTCCGCGATGACCTCGCCCATATAGCTGAGGATTTCCGCTGCTGTTGCAATCGGCGCCGATGTCCATGGCTTGAAGCGATAGCCGAATGTGTAGAGATCGCTGTCGGAGCGGATGCCGGGGTAGCGATGGGTGTGCCAGGTGCCGCCGAAGCCGTCCTTCATTTCGAGGATGGCGAAGCGCTTGTCCGGGCTTTGCTTGGTGAGGTGATAGGCAGCGCCGATGCCGGAGATGCCGGCGCCGACCACGATGACATCGAAATGTTCGGCTTGCTGGGCCACGGACGGAGTCGTGGCGATATGTCCCTGGACGTTCATGGGCTCCCGATCTTTTTGGCTCTCGCGGTCTGTGCGCGGATGCTTGGTCCGGCGGTCCGCATCAGCGGAGCCGCCGGCCATCATGATTGACGATCGGGAGGAATGCGCAAGCAGTAATTGCGCGGGGAGATGGCGCAGGATGGAATGACGGGCGATCAGCCCGTCACCGACATCACCGCTTCCTTAATCTTCGCCAGGGCATAATTGCCGATCATGTTGACATCGATATGCGGCAGGTTTGGAAGCTCGTCAGCCGCCACCACGCAATCGACGACGGCCGGACCGTCGCAGGCGAGTGCATCGGCGATGGCCTTCTTGAGTTCACCGGGTTGCTTCGCCGTAAAGCCCTGACCGCCACAGGCGCGCGCCAGCGCGGCGAAATCCGGATTTGGGAATTCGATCGCTTCACGGAACGGGGCGAGGCCGATGCTCTCGGCTTCCAGCGTGATCAGTCCGAGCGCGGAATTGTTGTAGACGATGACCTTGAGCGGCAGCTTGTGCTGCACGGCAGTCATGAATTCACCCATCAGCATGTTGAATCCGCCATCGCCGGTGAGCACGATCACCTGCTTGGAGCGATCCAGAATCTGGATGCCGTTCGCCTGGCCGACGGCAGTGCCGACTGCTGCATTGTTGAACGAGCCGGTGATACGCTGGGTGCCGTTCTGGCGGATCCAGTTCGCTGACCACAGCGTATTGAGGCCGGTGTCGAGGACGAAGATCGCATCGGACCGCGCGAGATCGCTTGTAACGCGCGCCACGGCCTGCGGGTGGATCTTGTTCTTGCTGCGGGCGGGATCGGCCTGCTTGTCGAGCATCTCGTCCCATTTGTGGCGGGCATGTGTGGTCTTCTCGAAGAACTTGCCGTCGGTCTTGGCCTGGACCTTGCCCAGCAGCAGTTGCAGCGTGGGCCGCGCGGAGCCGATCACGCCAAGCGCGGTCGGCGTGCGACGGCCGAGTGCCTGGGCGCGCTCGTCGATCTGGATGACATGGCCCTTGGTCGGCAGGAAGTTGGAATAAGGATAGTCGGTACCGATCATGACCAACAGGTCGCAGTCATGCACGGCGTCGTAGACCGGCTTGGTGCCGATCATGCCGAGCCCGCCCATCCAGCGCGGATCGTCAAATGCCATGATCTCCTTGCCACGCACGGTATGCACCAGCGGTGTTTTCAGCTTGTCTGACAGCGCACGCAGCAGGTCTGCGGTGCCGAGCGCACCGTGGCCGCACATGATGACGACGCTCTTAGCGGCGTCGATGCGGCGCACGGCTTCGTCGATGGCGGCTTCATTGGGCAGGATCTCGCCGCGCGGGATCAATGTCGCGATGCTCGATGTCGGGATGTCCGATTTCAGCGACAGCACATCCATCGGCAGCGTCAGATGCGCGACACCGGGGCCGGCATAGGCAGCAGCGATCGCTTCGTGAAACACCCGTGGCGCCTGCGCGGCGGTGGTCACGGTCTGGGTGTAGAGCGAAACGTCGCGGAACAGCAAATCCGGTTCGGTGGTCTGGAAGAAGTCCGAACCCTTCATGGCACGTACCATGTCGCCGGACAGCGCCAGCACCGGCGCGTGATCGCGCGCGGCTTCATAGAGGCCGGCGACGAGATGCGTGCTGCCCGGTCCCGTCGATCCCGCACAGACGCCAAGCTTGCCAGTGAGCTTCGCCTGTCCAGCAGCGGCCAGCGCAGCGCCTTCCTCATGGCGAACGCCCACCCATTCGATCGTGCTGCGCCGGACGGAGTCCGCCAATGGATTGAGCGAGTCGGCGATCAGGCCGAAGATCTGCTGCACGCCGATCTGTTCGAGCACATGGACGAGATCATCCGCGACGGTTTTCGACATAAGGGAGCTCCGGACCAATGATGGGGACGCCGCATGGAGGATAGCGGTTGCGGCGTCGATCGATAGGACAGATGTATGCTCGATTGTCGCATTGCAGCATAAGCATCACGCTGCAACAAGTTTGTGATGCCAAATTAAGTTCCGGCAATCTTGGAACGAATCTCGCTGGTCTTCTTCCGGCCGAACAGGATGCGCTGATACAGATAGCCGATGGCGACCAACACGAGGCCGAGGCACATGAAGGACAGGGCCCGCCAGACGCCTGTCAGCGACGACATGTCGATCAGGAAAGCCTTCAGCACGGTGAGCCCGATAACGACAGCAGAGGCAAGCCGCGCCCGCTGTGAGGCGAAGATCAGACCCGCGGCGAGCAGGGCGACGCCGAAGACGAGCCACGCAATCGACAGCGTATATTGCTCGGCGTCATAGACCCGCGCATTGGCGAAAACCGGTCCGTGATAGACGCGCCGGATCTCGAATGTCACATAGGCCAGCGCCAGCACCAGCGCGCCGCCGGCCACGGTGTTGGCATAGGCCGGCTTGCGGCGACCTGCGACCGCGTAGGATAGCAGCAGCGCGAGAACTGCTGGCAGGGCATAGCCGAGCAGGAGCAGATTGAAGACCACACCGCCGACATCGATACGCCAGATATTCGGATTGGCGAGGAACAGCAGTCCGCCCAGCGAGGCAAGTCCGGCATAGACTGTGAGGACGACGGCCCCGACATTGTGGACGATACTGCCGCTGCGCACCCGCAGGCGTTCGAGGCCGATCGCCATCGCGAGCGTGCTGGAGACCTGCAGAGCTATCTCAACGAGGTCGGAGCTGACGCGATAGACGTCGCCGCCATTGACGTAGTGGCGGATCTCCAGGAACGCCAGCAACACCGTGAACAGGATGGCGGCGGATTCCACCATGCGCAGCGGCGCATCGTCGCCGCGGCGACGCATCAGCAGGCTAGCGCCCCAGAATGACGCCGCCGGCACGCCATAACCCCAGAGCAGCCAGTTGAAGATCGGCGTGGCGCCGACGAGATCTCCGACGACGCGCGGTTCGTAGGCCATTCGCGCGCAGACGATGCCGGCGAGAATCGCCGCAAGCCAGCGCAGGAACGGGATCGGCCGCTGCATGGAAATCCATGCGGTGCCGAGCGCCATCAGCGCCAGCGCGATGGTGAGCCAGCCTTTCTCCAGCGCGAAGGTCAGCGCCAGCGCCAGTGCGCCGAGCGTGCCGGTGGCGAACAGGGCGGTCGAGATCGCGAGGCCCGGCCTCTGTTCTCGCTTGCTGAGCAGTTCGGTGGCGGCAGCGAAGCCGGCCGCAATGAGCACGGCGAGGATGGCGAAGGGGATCGAGCGGTCCAGATGCGCGATGCGGGCATAAAGCGCGACCAGGAGTGCGATCGGAACGAAGGTGGCGCAGGCCGCCCAGACCACCGGAATGACCGCGCTGATCGAACGCCCCTGCGCCAGGAAGCCGATGACGCCGAAGCCGAGCGCGAACACCGCGGCACTGCCGAGATGCAGCGTCACCGAACCCTCGATCGGGCTGATGCCGATGCCCTCCAGCGGGCCGCCGGGCAGCACCAGCATGTCGAGATTGCCCTGGATGGCCCAGGACAGGAACACGACCGCGACGAAGCCCGCGGCGACGGCCACTGCGCCGGTCGCGGCCTGCGCATACCAGGTGACGAATAGCGTTCCGGCGACCAGGAGCGCGAACGCGATCATCGCCAGATCGGTATGGAAGCTGGCGAGCACGATCAGCGTCGCACCGAACAGGCTGGCCCCGAGTGCTGCCGACGAGATGCCCTCGATGCGGCCCGACTCGGCGGGCGGGCCGTACATGAAGCCGCACACCACCAGCAGCGCGGCCAGCACGAAGCAGGCGATGACGTGGAAGACATGCGGCGCGACCGTCGCAGCGCCGGCCTCAAGCCCGGGCAGCGTCCAGAACGTCGTGAAGGCGATGGTGGTGAGCACCAGCCAGCGCCACATGCGCATCCGCGCCAGTGCAAAGGCGGCGGCCGACACAATGGCGAGATAGATGTAGAGCGCCCAATAATCCGGCTTGTCGGACGACACCAGCATTGGCGTCACGAAGGCGCCGACAAGCCCGAGCCCCGCAAGCGCGGGGCCGTGCAGCAGCGCCGCAGCCATGGTGCCCATGGCGACGATGCCGAGCAGCACGAAGGCGGTGCCGGGCACGAGGAAGTCGTAGAGCGCATAGGCCGCATAGATCGTGGCAAAGGCCACGGCGGTGCCGGCCGCCGTGAGGATTGCCGGGATATTGGCGATCGGCAGCGGTGCGATGGAGGACAGCGATTCCTTGCGGCGCGCGACCTCGCCGACGGCGAGCAGCGCCAGCGCGAACAGCCCGCCGAGCAACACGCGGACTTCCGGGCCGAGCAGCCCGGCCTCGATGGAATAGCGGACCATGAAGAGGCCACCGAGTGCCAGCGTCAGGCCACCGACCCAGACCACCCAGCGCGTGCCGATCCGCTCTTCGAAGCCGGGCCGTGCAGCGGGCGGTCCTGCAGCTTCTGGCGCGGCTGCGATCTCGGGTGTGGGGCGCGCAGTGATCTCAGGTTGCAGCGGCGGAGTCGGTGCTTCGTCGACACTGACGGTCGGTTCTGCCGTCGTGATGTCGGCCGGCAATTCCGGCACAAGCGGCGCTGCCGTTACAGTCGCTGTTGCCGCGGGTCTTGCCGCCTGCGGCGCGGCTTCGAGCGCATCCAGCCGGGCGCGCAGGATTTTCACCTCGTTGCGCGCCTTGCGGGCGAAGAAGAATGCGACGATGGCAACGACAAGCGCAATGAAATCGAGATCGAACATCTGGCGTAAGCCCCCGGTCTTCTTCCTCTTTTGTCCCACAACGGGAGAAGTGAGGGAAGCCGCAGGGACTTAGTGCTTGTCGAAGTCGCTGTCGTTCAAACCGCGCATGTATTTTGACGCATCATTCCAGATCGATGCGAAACGGCTTGCCGAGCACCGTCAGACTTCCCGGCCCCATATCGTCGAGCGCGCGGACCATGCGTCCGTCGCGGCCGAGCGCCTTGTCGGCGAGCGATACGATCAACCGGTTCGGCGATGCGATCGGCGAGGCTGTGCGGATGCGTCGCGCGATTTCGTTCTCGTCACGATGCGGATTGAGCATGCAGGCGGCCGTGAAAGCGCTGGCGGTGGAGCGTGAAATTCCCGCATAGCAATGGATCACCAGCGGTGAGGCGCGGTCCCAGCCGCGTACGAAATCCATCACTTGCGTCACATGACTTGCGTCCGGGGCGACAAAGCCGTCCATGGCCTCGGTAATATCGTCCACCTGCACGCGCAGGTGATTGGCCTCGATCACCGTTTCCGGGCGCACCACCTGCGCCACATTGGCCATGATCGTCAGCACATGGCTCGCTCCCGTCGCTTTGACGGTGGCATGCAGATCGGCAAGGGAGCAGACATAGATCATGATGTTCTTTCTACCGCGACCTGGCCATGCCTGTCATCCCGCCGTCAGTGTCTCGAAGCGCGCGAGAAACCGCTTCTCGGCCTTGCTGGCCGACCATGGCGTCAGATAATCCGTTTCGACCTCCAGCTCTAAACAAGGGTCCTTGCCGAACAATCGCTTCGCTTCGGTCTCGGCAAAGCCCGCAAGGCGCGTCGCTTCCAGATAGGCCGCGCCCATATCGGCGTTCTTGATCACCTTCGTCATCTTCGGATTCAGCTCCGCCGGCAGGCCGAAGCGGATATGGATCGCGGCGAGCAGACGATGCTCCACCATCTTGTAGGCGTTGCCGATCACGGCCTTGAACGGCGAAATCATGTCGCCGATCACATATTCCGGCGAATCGTGCAGCAATGCTGCGACGCTCCATCGATCATCGACCTTCGGAGCTTGCTCACGCATGATCGCTTCGACCAGCAGCGAATGCTGCGCAACCGAAAAGATATGCGTGCCGCGCGTCTGTCCGTTCCAGCGCGCCGTGCGGGCGAGGCCGTGAGCGATATCCGCCAGTTCGACATCGAGCGGCGAGGGATCGAGCAGGTCCAGCCGGCGGCCCGACAGCATGCGTTGCCAGGCGCGCGGCGTGCTGCCTGTCACGATCGCTTTTGCCATCAGGTCGCCTTCAGCCGCAGCGGGCGTTTCTTCTTGCTGCAGAGCGCGTGGCAATAGCAGGAGGTGAGGTGATCATTGACCATGCCGGTCGCCTGCATGAAGGCATAGACGATGGTCGGGCCGACGAACTTGAAATTGCGTGCCTGCAGCTCTTTCGAGATCTTGCTGGAGAGTGGTGTAGAGGCGGGCACGCTACCATGAGTCTTGAAGTTATTCACGATGGGTTGGCCATCGACGAAATCCCAAAGAAACTTCGAAAAGCCCGGGCCTTCCTCCATGATCTTCAGATAGCCTTTGGCGGAGAGGATCGTGCCCTCGATCTTGGAGCGATTGCGCACGATCCCCGCATCGTTCATCAGCGCATGCACTTTCTTCTCGCTGTAGCGCACGATCTTTTCCGGCTGGAAATCGTCGAAGGCTTTTCGAAAATTGTCGCGCTTGCGCAGGATGGTGATCCACGACAAGCCGGCCTGGAAGCCATCGAGGATCAGCTTCTCATAGAGCGCGCGGTCGTCATATTCCGGCACGCCCCATTCGGTGTCGTGATAGGCCACATAGAACGGGTCTTCGCCCGGCCATGGGCAGCGCGTCTTGCCATCGGCATGGGTGATCGGCGCTTTGCTCATGCGGTCTTCTTGGTGGCGAAGGCGCGGACGGCTTCGGGATCGGCAAGGTGAATGGTGATGTCGCCGGCCAGCAGCGTCGCGCCGGCATCGAGCGCATCGGTGGCGCGGTCGGCGCGCACCAGCGCGAGACCAATGCTGCCCGCGGATGACCCCATGGTGCCGATCGGCTTGTCGGCCGCACGGATCTCCGTGCCGGCAACAGGTGTGGTGCCATCGAGCGTTACGGGAACGATGCGCGTGCGCGCGGTGCCGCGATGCTGCATGCGCGACACGACTTCCTGGCCGATGTAACAGCCCTTGTCGAAATCGATGCCTGCCATCCGGTCCATATTGGTCTCGTGCGGAAACGCGTCGCCATAGGCGAAGTCGATGCCGCCGCGCGGCACGCCGCAGGCGATGCGATGCGCCTCATAAACGGTCTCGTCGACAAGGTCGGCACCGAGCACCGATGCGGTCTTCTCGGCGAGATCGGAGGGCACCAGGATGCGATAGCCGAGTGCGGCGCTGCGTGGATCGGCGAAGGTTAGTTCAGGCTTCATCGCTGGCTCGCCATCCCACACGGCCAGCACGCCGAGCCCGTCGGAAAGGTTCTCCACGGTCACCTTGGCACGCAGCTTGTAGAAGCCGAGCTTGGTGGCGAGCGGCTGCGCCAGTTCGCGCGGACAGTCGATCAGGAGGCCGCCGCCATGACCGGTCGCCGCTTCGGTGACGAGAAAATCGGCCACGATCTTGCCCTGCGGCGTCAGCAATGCGCCGAACCGCGCGCTGCCCGGCGCGAGTGCGTCGATGTCCGAGGTGATGAGGTTGTTGAGAAAACCGCGGGCGTCGTCGCCGGCGATCTTCACCACGCCCCGATCGGGGAGAAATGCTGCTTTCATACGGAAAATCTCAGGAATCGCGTCTGATGGATATCAACGTCAAAGTTAAGCCGCTAAGATGCAGGTAACAAGGCCTGCGCCCATCATGCGCGGCATCCACAGACGCAAGCGAGACCGGTATGAGCGAGACTTTCGACACGATTCTGAAGAACGGCACTGTCGTCAATCAGGATGGCGAGGGCGAGCGCGACATCGGTATTCGCGACGGTCGCATCGCAGCGCTCGGTACTTTCGCGCCCGAACAGGCCGCCAAGACCATCGACTGCAAAGGCTTGCACATCCTTCCCGGCGTGATGGACACCCAGGTGCATTTCCGCGAGCCGGGCCTCGAACACAAGGAAGACCTCGAAAGCGGCTCGCGCAGCGCCGTTATGGGCGGGGTCACCGCCGTGTTCGAAATGCCGAACACCAATCCGCTCACCATCGACGAGGCCACCTTCACCGACAAGGTGAAGCGCGGCCATCACCGCATGCATTGCGATTATGCGTTCTTCATCGGCGGCACGCGCGAGAACGTGCAGGACCTGCCGGAACTCGAGCGCGCACCGGGCTGCGCCGGCGTGAAGGTGTTCATCGGCTCCTCCACCGGCGCGCTGCTGGTCGAGGATGACGACAGCCTGCGCAAGATCTTTCAGGTCATCAGGCGCCGCGCCGCTTTCCATGCCGAGGACGAATTCCGCCTCAACGAGCGCAAGGGCCTGCGCATCGAGGGCGATGCCCGCTCGCATCCGGTGTGGCGCGACGAGGTCGCGGCACTGATGGCGACGCAGCGCCTGGTCAATCTTGCCCGCGAGACCGGCAAGCGCATCCATGTGCTGCATATCTCGACCAAGGAAGAGATCGACTATCTTAGGGATCACAAGGATGTCGCCTCCTGCGAGGCGACGCCGCATCACCTCACCATGGCTGCGCCGGAATGCTATGAGCGCCTCGGCACGCTGGCGCAGATGAATCCGCCGGTGCGCGATGCCAACCATCGCGCCGGCATCTGGAAGGGCATCGAACAGGGCATCGTCGACGTGCTCGGCTCCGACCACGCGCCGCATACGCTGGAAGAGAAGCAGAAGGTCTATCCGGCCTCGCCGTCGGGCATGACCGGCGTGCAGACGCTGGTGCCCCTGATGCTGGATCACGTGAATGCCGGTCGGCTGTCGCTGCAGCGCTTCGTCGACCTCACCAGTGCAGGGCCCGCGCGGCTGTTCAACATGGCCATGAAGGGCCGCATCGCCGCCGGCTATGACGCCGACTTCACCATCGTCGATCTCAAGCGCAGCGAGACCATCACCAACAAATGGGTGACCTCGAAGGCGGGCTGGACGCCGTATGATGGTGTGATCGTGAAGGGCTGGCCGGTGGGCACCTTCGTGCGCGGCCGGCAGGTGATGTGGCAGGGCGAACTCGTCACACCATCCCAGGGCGAGACGGTGAAGTTTCTGGAGACGTTGAAGCAGTAATGCTGCTCAGACTGTCATTACCCGCGAAAGCGGGTAATCCAGTAAACGACGTAAGAGTCGTGAAAGCGAGTGCCGGTGTCTACTGGATCGCCCGGTCAAGCCGGGCGACGACAGCCGGGAATGAAACTTACTGCCTCGCCAGCGTCAGCGAAAATTCGCCATTGCGGACGCGGGTGGGAAGGCCCTCGACGAATTTCGCCACCGCATCCTCGCCATAGGTGCCGACCAGTTCGGCAAATGCTGCGAACAGGCTCGCCTGGGCGAGACAATCGCCGTCGACACCGTCATGGCGCGCCTCGGCCCACGCCTCGTTGAGGTAACTCAACGCCGCCTGCTTCTGCTCCTGATCCGGGAGTGGAGCGCGGGTCGGGCGGTAGGACAAGGTTTCGCTCATGAAATTTCCAAACAATCTGCGGCAGGACGCCGGCGCGAATGAACGTCGGCGGGAAACTGATTCCTTTGGCTCGCCAGCAGATTTACCACGCGCCGCACGCGCTGCGAGGAACATCTTTAAGAAAGGTTAACGGCCGGGATTCACATTGTCGGACATTGCGTTAGCAACGGGAACCGGTGCGCTTCGGGAAGTCGGCAACAAGCTTATTCCACTGCTTTCGTCACGATTCGGATCTCGGATGTCAGCGTCCGGTGCACCGGGCACTTGTCGGCAATCTCCATCAGCTTGGCGCGCTGCTCGGCATCGAGCTGGCCGGCGATGGAAATGTTGCGTTCGATCTGGTCGAGCATGCCCTCCTTCGTTTCGCATTCCTCGCAGTCTTTCGCGTAGATCTTCTGGTGGTTCAGCGTGACGCTGACGCACTCCATCGGCAGGGCCTTGCGATCGGCATACAGGCGCATGGTCATTGCAGTGCAAGCGCCGAGCGCGCTGAGCAGGAGATCGTAGGGGCCGGGACCGGTATCCTCGCCGCCAATCGATGCAGGCTCGTCGGCGATCAGACGGTGCGGACCGAGCACGACCTGTTGCTGGAACTTGCCGGCCCGAGTCTCGGTGACCACGACCTTACGTGGTTCATCTGGCAGCACCTGGCCAGCAGCTTGCTCGGTCGGCGCCAGATAGCGCGATGCCCATGTGGCGATCATGTCAGCCGCATAGACCGCATCGGCCTTCTTCGTCAGCAGATGGTCGGCATGATCCAGCGATACGAAACTCTTCGGATGTTTCGCTGCGACGAAGATCCGCGTGGCATTGTCGATCCCCACGGTGTCGTCGGTCGGCGCCTGCATCACCAGCAGCGCCTTGTGCAGCGTCGTGACCTTGGCGAGCAGATTGTGTTCAGCGACATCGTCGAGGAAGGCACGCTTGATGCGGAACGGGCGACCGGCGAGATTGACCTCGACCTCGCCCTGTTCGCGGATGTCATGCAGCCGGTCGGCGAACAGATGCGTGACATGGGCGGGATCGGACGGCGCTGCGATGGTGACGACCGCCCTAGCTTCGGGAATCCCGCTCGCGGCCGCAAGGATCGCGGCCCCGCCGAGGCTGTGGCCGATCAGGATCGAGGGGGCGTTGCCCAGTGCGCGCAGGTGATTGGCGGCGAGGACGAGGTCTTCGACATTGGATGTGAAAGTGGTGTTGGCAAATTCACCGTCGCTGGAGCCGAGGCCGGTGAAGTCGAAACGGAGCACCGCAATGCCATGGGCGGTGAGCGCTTCGGCTATGCGCCGGGCCGCGAGAGTGTCCTTGCTGCAGGTGAAGCAATGCGCGAGCAGAGCGGTCGCACGGATGTCACCAGTCGGCTTGTCGAGCGCCGCCGCGAGCATGTGGCCGGATGAGCCTGCGAACTGAAATTTTTCGGTAAGCATCGATATTCTCCTGTGCAGCGGCTGCGTGAGTTTATCACGCTGACGCCGATTGCATCAGTCTTCCGAATAGCGCTGTTCCAGCCACGGATCGCCGCGATTGTGATAGCCACGGACTTCCCAGTAGCCCGGCTTGTCGTCGCTGCGGAATTCGATGCGCTGCAGCCATTTGGCGCTCTTCCAGAAATACAGATGCGGCACGATCACGCGCACCGGGCCGCCGTGGTCGCCTTCGATAGGCGAGCCCTGCCACGTATGCGCCAGCAGCGCATCGTCCGAGGCAAAGTCTTCCAGCGACAGGTTAGTGGTGTAACCATTATGGGATTCGAGCGAAACGAAACGCGCATCGGGTTTCGGCTGGCAGGCGTCGAGCAAGGCGCGCGTCGAAAGTCCGTCCCACGTGTTGTCGTAGCGCGACCAGGTGGTGACACAGTGAATATCGGAGACGAAGGTGGATTGCGGCTGCGCGGTGAACTGCGCGAAATCCCAGAACAGCGGTGTCTCGACGGCGCCATAAACATCGAGGCGCCAGCGCTCGCGGGAGATGTTGGGCGTGAGGCCTAGGTCGAGTACCGGCCAGTCCTGGGTGAGGTGCTGGCCGGGCGGGAGGCGCTCGGTCTCCGGGCGCGCGTGCCGGCCGGTGAGAAACCGGCCTTCGCGCGCCCAGCGCTGCTTGGTTTGCGTCAGCTTGGATTCGGATGGTGTCCTGTCTTCATCCATGCTGAGGCTCCTCGGTTTAGGCAGGCACTATCACTCGTGACGGTGCATCGCCGACTTGTGCTTGGTGTCACGCATGGTGGCGTAAATCAGCAGCGACAGGAAGATCATGCCCGAGAGGTAGTAGTAGAAATGCTCCTCATGGCCCTGCTGCTTGAAATACAGCGCGACGGCCGGCGCGGTGCCGCCGAAGATCGAGACGGTGAGCGCGTAGGGTACGCCGACACCCATGGCGCGGATATTGGTCGGGAACAGCTCCGCTTTCACCACGGCATTGATCGAGGTGTAGCCGGCCACGAAGATCCAGGCGCCGCAAATCAGCAGGAAGGCGACGAGAGGCGACTTCGTGGTCTGCAGCGTGGTGAGGATCGGCACCGTGCACAGCGTGCCGGCAATGCCGAAGAAGATCAGCAGCGGCTTGCGGCCGAAGCGATCCGACAGCGCGCCGTAGATCGGCTGCAGGAAGCAGGCGAATACCAGCGTGCCGAAGATCACCGTGGTGGTCTGGTCCGCGGTGAGGCCGACCGAGAGCTTTACGAAGGTCTGCATATAGGTGGTGAAGGTGTAGAACGCCGCGGTGCCGCCGGCGGTGAGGCCGACTACCAGCAGCAATTCGCGCGGATAGGCGAACAGCGTGCGCAGCGAGCCGCGCGGCTTGGCGGTCTTCTTGGCTGCCTCGAACTGTTCGGTCTCGTGCATGTCACGACGCATCACGGCGGTGAAGATGGCCAGACCGGCGCCGATGAAGAACGGAATGCGCCAGCCCCAGTCCTTCAGCTCCTGTTCGGTGAGGAAAACCTTCTGCAGCAGCATCAGCACGATGATGGCGGTGAGCTGACCGCCGATCAGCGTCACATACTGGAAGCTCGAATAGAAACCGCGATGGTTGGGATCGGCGACTTCCGAGAGATAAGTTGCGCTGGCGCCGTATTCACCACCGAGGCTGAGGCCTTCGATGATGCGTGCGATTGCGAGGATGACGGGTGCTGCGAAGCCGATGGTCGCATAGGTCGGGCACACCGCGATGATCAGCGAGCCGAAGCACATGCACAGCACCGAGATGGTGAGCGACAGGCGGCGGCCGTATTTGTCGGCGAGATAGCCGAACAGCCAGCCACCGAGCGGGCGCATCAGGAAGGTGGCGGCGAACAGCACGGCTGCATTGAGCTGCTGCACGACGGGGTCAGAGTGCGGAAAGAAGGCCGGTGCGAAATACAGCGCGAAGGCTGTGTAGGCGTAGAAGTCGTACCACTCGACGAGATTGCCCATCGAGCCGATGAAGATCGCCTTGATGCGTTTCCTGGCGTCGTCGAAATGGAGTTTGCCGTCCGCCGGCGGTGCGAAAGATTCAGCCACGTAGAGCCCTCGTATTCCGTGAAATGAAATGTCCCGTTGCCACGGAAGGCCGCAAAAGCCAATGCTGGGAAATGCATTGCTGCCGGCCTGGGCGTTTCGTCAGGCAGCGGGCGCATTCAGTCTGCTGCAATGCGTTCTTAGCCGCTGACTGCGACAATGTGACTTAGACGAAAGTATGGGGCGTGAGCGGTATTCGAGGCAGGTTGTTGCGGAAACTCTGTCATGCCCGGCTTTGAGCCGGGCATCCATCTTTGTTCGGGCAATGAAGTTGGATGGCCGGGCCTTCGCCTCGCCGGAGGGGCTTCGGCCCCGCAGGCGGGTCAAGCCCGGCCATGACAGTTCAGCGTTTACCTCGCCGACCGCGGATCGATCGGCGTGATCGACTGCAACCCGAGAATGTCCTCAAGCACGCGGGCGCCCGCGAGCAGCGAGGCTTCGCCGCGCGGCGGGCCGATCACCTGCAGGCCCACGGGCAGGCCGGTGGAGGTGAAGCCGCAGGGCATCGACAGCGCCGGGCAGCCGGTGATGGTGATCGCATAGACGATGCCGAGCCATTGCACGTAGTTGTCGAACTTGGTGCCGTTGCATTCGGCGAGATAGCGCTGCTCGATCGGGAAGGGCGGCGTGATCGTCGCCGGGCACAGCAAGAGGTCATACTTCTGGAAGAACTCATAGGCGCGCGCTGCCAGCGTCACGCGCTGCGTCTCCGCCTTGGCGAGATCCTCGACCTTGAGCTTCAGGCCTTCCTCGATGTTCCAGATCACTTCCGGCTTCAGCTTGTCTCTGTTGTCGCGCAGCAGGCCGAGCTTGGAGATCGCGAAATCATATGCGCGCAGCACATGGAAGCATTCATGGGCTTCGTGCAGATCGGGATGCGCTTCCTCGACGATGACGCCGGCTTCGGCAAAACGCTCGGCCGCCTTGCGGGTGAGGGCCGCGACTTCCGGATCGACCGGCGTGATGCCGAGGTCCGGCGAATAGGCGATCCGCTTCGGCTTCTTGCCGGCACGCACGGCGGAGCGAAATGTCTCCGGCAGCTTCGGCAGCGAGATGAGGTCGGCGGGGTGTTCGCCGCTCATGGCATCTAACATCAGCGCGAGGTCCTCGACATTGCGGGCCATCGGACCCTGCACGCTGACCATGCGGGCCAGCGCGATGTTCGGCGTTGAGGCAACGCGGCCGACGCTGGGGCGCAGGCCGACGATGCCGCAGAAACTGGCTGGATTGCGGAGCGAGCCGCCCATGTCCGAGCCATGGGCGATCCAGGCGGTACCGCTGGCGAGCGCTGCCGCTGCGCCGCCCGACGAGCCCGCCGCCGACTTCGACAGGTCCCATGGATTCAGCGTCGCGCCGAACACTTCGTTGAAGGTATTGGCGCCCGCTCCGAATTCCGGCGTGTTGGATTTCGCATAGACCACGCCGCCATTCTCTTCGAGGCGCTCGACCAGCACATTGGATTTGGTCGGCACCACATCCTTGAAGATCGGCGAACCCTGCGTGGTGCGCACGCCGGCGACGGAGGTCAGATCCTTGATCGGCACCGGCAGGCCGGCCAGAATCCCTCTCTCGCCGAGCGGCTTCTTCATCAATTCCTTCGCATGGTCGCGCGCGCGATCGAAACACAGGATCGGCAGCGCGTTGACCTGGCCTTCCACCTCCTTGACGCGGGCTTCCAGCGCATCGAGCAGATCGAGCGGCGTCACCGTGCCGTTGTTGAGTTGATCGACGACGGCGCAGGCCGTTGCTTTGATGAGGTCGGAATGGGAAGCCACGCACGTCTCCAGTGTGATGCAGAAAAAGCCGGTGCAGCATGATCATCTGGCGCGTGGCGGTCCAGCCCATTTCTTGCATAATTGGGTCTTGAACAAGCGGGTCTTCCATAAAGGTGCTCCGCGAGCAGCGGTGCGCCGCACACTGCAGAACTGCAAGCGAGGACGACAACCATGAGTAATCCCTTCGGCAATTCCAACTGGCGCGCGATGTCCCGCGAGCAACTCGATGCCGGCCTCAATAACAGCGTGGCGGTGGCCGGAAGCGCCGAGATCGCCAATGGCTGGGGCCAGCGCTCCGATGCCATGAAGGCGAAATATCCCGCGCATCTCGACGTCGTCTATGGCCCGCGCGAGCGCAATAAATTCGATCTGATCAAAGTCGCCGAAGGTGGCCCGGTGCTGCTGCTGATCCATGGCGGCTACTGGCAGATGCGTTCGAAGGATTTCTTCACCTGCTTTGCGGCAGGTCCCGTCGCCCATGGCATCAATGTCGCCGCCATCGGCTACACGCTGGCACCGGAGGCGACGCTGGACGAGATCGTCGCGGAGATCAAAGCCGGCGTTGATGCCTTGGTCGATCAGGCCAGTGCGCTAGGCATCGATGCTGATCGCATCGTGGTGTCGGGCTGGTCGGCCGGCGGCCATCTCACCGCGACCGCGCTGTCGCATCCGAAGGTGAAGGGCGGCGTCGCGATTTCGGGCATCTACGATCTCGAGCCGATCCGCGCGTCCTATCTCAACGAGAAGCTCAAGCTCGACGAGGCGATGTCGAAGCGGCAATCACCGCTGATGCACGACGGGCCGGACAAGCCGCTGGCGCTGGTGGTCGGTGGCGCCGAACTGCCGATCCTGCGCCAGCAGACAGCGGACCTCGCGGTTCATCGCGTGCAGCACGGCCTGCCGGTGAGCTATGAGGAAATCCCGGGCGCCGATCACTTCTCGATCATGAAAGAACTGGAATCGCCGACGGGGCGGATCACGACGCTGATCAAGGAATTGGTCGCGCGGGTTTAGTCACAGCTGTTAGTAGTTGTCATTGCGAGCCCAACGAATTGGCGAAGCAATCCAGAAGCCACAAGCGAAGACTGGATTGCTTCGTCGCCAAGAGGCTCCTCGCAATGATGGGGAGAGGACGGAGCTTAATGCGGTCGTGCTAAACAGAAGGCGGCGACCTACTTCAGCACGGGCTTCATCGGCCGCACGCCTCATTCGGGCATGGCGATACGAATGGGACGCGTCCCAACCGGGGCGCCGGTCGCGCGGTCGATGGTGACGGGTTCGATCTCCGTTCCGGTCTCGGCGTCGAAGAAGCGGGTCACCTCGCCCCCGCCGCGATGCTTGCGTCCCCACGCGCCAATCGCAAATAGCACCGGCAGAAAGTCGCGGCCGGCTTCCGTCAGCACATATTCGTCCCGTGGCGGACGGTCG
The DNA here is from genome assembly GCA_030147505.1 of Tardiphaga sp. GTDB lineage: Bacteria > Pseudomonadota > Alphaproteobacteria > Rhizobiales > Xanthobacteraceae > Tardiphaga. The sequence continues at coordinate 15,206 of JASBVG010000029.1, read as the reverse complement.
GAATAGCGGCGTTTCTCCAGCAGTCCCTCCTCGGTCAGGGCCGACAGCCGCCCCGTCAGCATTGTCGGGGCGATACTGAGGCTTTTGCGGAAATCATCAAAGCGAGTCAGCCCGGCATGGGCGTCGCGCATGATCAGCATGCTCCATGCGTCCCCCACGATCGCCAGACTCCGGGCGATCAGGCATGGCTGGTCCGAAAGATTCTTCATGTCAGTATCTTTTTAGTAGTGACTTACTATTGATTCGATAGTAACTGACCGTTCATCGATGTTCCATGACAAAATGAGCGGAAAGCCGATGAGCAAGACAGAACGTGGCATTGCCCTGGTAATGGGAGCGTCCTCCGGTATCAGGTTAGTGACTGCCCAAGCGCGGCGGCGCGATGGGGCAAGCAATGACTAATGCTCCCAGCAACGCCGGATCGGGCGCGCGCTGCATTGAGGCGCCCAACCTTTTCATCAGTGTCGGGGCGACTGCTTTTGCCTATCGAGATTTGGGCCCTCGGGGCGGCGTGCCGCTCATTCTCCTCAACCATTGGGGCGCGGTGCTGGACAATTTCGATCCGCGGATCGTTGACGGCCTCGCCAGCAAACATCGCGTGATCGCGACCGACTACCGGGGCATCGGTGCGTCGGGCGGAACGGCGCCTGTGACCATCGATGAAATGGCGCGCGACGCGATTGCCCTGATCCGCGCGTTGGGTTTCGAGAAAGTCGATCTGCTTGGCTTTTCCCTCGGGGGATTTGTGGCGCAGGACGTCGCGCTGAAAGCACCTGACCTCGTGCGAAAACTCATTCTCACCGGCACGGGTCCGGCGGGCGGCACAGGTATCGACCAAGTGGGAACGGTGTCGTGGCCGCTCATGATCAAAGGTCTGCTGACGCTGCGCGACCCCAAATTCTATCTGTTCTTCACATCCACGGCCAATGGCCGCAAGGCCGCAAAAGCATTTCTGAACCGGCTGAAGGAACGCAGGGCGGGCAGGGACAAGGGCGCGACTCCCGGCGCTTTCCTGCGGCAGCTCAAGGCGATCAAAGCCTGGGGCCGACAGGCGCCTCAGGATCTCGGCCGTATCAAGATCCCGGTCCTGATTGCGAATGGCGACAACGATATCATGGTCCCGACCGTGAACAGCACCGACATGGCCCAACGTATCCCCGGGGCGCAACTGGTGATCTACGAAGACGCCGGCCATGGCGGGATATTTCAATACTACACCGATTTCGTGCCGAAGGCTCTTTCCTTCCTGAGCGACTGGCGCCGCTGCTAACTTGAGATTGGAGAAAGCCCATGAAGGCATTCGTCGTTGATAAGTACAAAAAGAAGGGCGCTCTGCGTCTGGCCAACGTGCCGGAACCGGACGTGCAGGACACTGATGTCCTGGTCCGGATTCACGCCACGGCTGTGAACTTGCTGGATTCCAAGCTCCGGGACGGAGAGTTCAAGCTTATTCTTCCCTATCGTCCGCCCTTCATCCTGGGGCACGACGTTGCCGGAACGGTTGTCAGGACAGGATCCAGGGCCAGCCGGTTCAAGGTGGGTGACGAAGTCTATGCGCGGCCGCGCGATCATCGGATCGGTACATTCGCCGAATTCATTGCCGTCAATGAAGCCGACGTGGCGCTGAAGCCCAAAAACCTCAGCATGACGGAAGCGGCGTCCATCCCGCTGGTCGCGCTGACGGCGTGGCAGGCGCTGGTCGAGATGGGCAAGGTGAAATCCGGCCAGAAGGTCTTCATTCAGGCCGGCTCCGGTGGTGTCGGGACTTTTGCCATCCAGCTCGCCAAGCATCTCGGCGCGACAGTTGCGACGACGACCAGCGCAAAGAATGCCGAACTGGTCAAAAGTCTCGGGGCGGATGTGGTCATTGACTACAACACACAGGATATCGAGAAGGTCCTGTCGGGCTACGATCTTGTGCTGAACAGTCAGGATCCCAAGACGCTCGATAAATCTCTGGGTGTGCTCAAGCCGGGTGGCCAGCTCATCTCTATTTCCGGTCCGCCAGATCCGGCCTTCGCCAGGGAAACCGGTCTCAACCTGTTCCTGAAACTGGTTATGCGCCTGCTGAGCCGCGGCGTGAGGAAAAAGGCCAAGCGCCTCGGCGTACGCTATTCATTCTTGTTCATGCGCGCACAGGCGCAGCAGCTGAGCGAGATTACGTCTCTGATCGAAGCTGGCGTGATCCGGCCAGTCGTCGATAAGGTGTTCCCGTTCGAGAACACCGGGGATGCGCTGGCCTATGTCGAGGCCGGCCGCGCCAAGGGTAAGGTCGTCATCGAGGTGCAGTGAGGTCTGGCCCTCAATGCGTCCGCGCCAGGCAGAACGCCACCACCTGCTCCAGCGCCGTCTTCATCGGCGATTGCGGGAACAGCGCCAGCGCATCCACGGCCATGGCGCCGTAGTGCTGCGCGCGGCTGGTGGTGTCTTCCAGCGCCCGGTGCTTGGTCATCAGGCCGATGGCGTGATCGAGATCGCCGTCGCCGATCTCGCCGCGCTCCAGCGACTTGATCCAGAATTCGCGCTCGGCATCGTTGCCGCGACGGAAGGCGAGCACCACCGGCAGGGTGATCTTGCCCTCGCGGAAATCGTCGCCGACATTCTTGCCGAGTTTGGCGGCCTTGCCGCCGTAATCCAGCACGTCGTCGATGAGCTGGAAGGCGATGCCGAGATTCATGCCGACCGAACGGCAGGCAGTCTGCTCGGCCTTCGGACGGTTGGCGATGACCGGGCCGACCTCGCAGGCGGCGGCAAAGAGTTCGGCCGTCTTGCCGCGGATCACGGCGAGATATTCATCTTCGGTGGTGGCGGTGTTCTTGGCAGCGGCGAGCTGCATCACCTCGCCTTCGGCGATGGTCGCTGCAGCCGACGACAGGATGTCCAGCGCGCGCAGCGAACCGACTTCCACCATCATGCGGAAGGCCTGGCCGAGCAGGAAGTCGCCCACCAGCACCGACGCCTCGTTGCCCCACAGCATGCGCGCGGACAGCTTGCCACGGCGCAGTTCGCTCTGATCGACCACGTCGTCATGCAGCAGAGTGGCGGTGTGCATGAATTCGACGGCGGCGGCGAGCTTGATATGGCCGTCGCCGGTGTAGCCGGTGAGATTGGCCATCGCCAGGGTCAGCATCGGGCGCAGGCGCTTGCCGCCCGAGGAGATCAGGTGATTCGCGACTTCGGGGATCATGGTGACGTCGGAGCCGGTGCGCGACAGGATGGTCGCGTTCACGCGCTCCATGTCAGGAGCGACAAGGCCAACGAGCTGATCGATCGACGCTGTTGCGTGACTCTCGAAGGGAACAATCACCGCCACGCTGTAGTCTCCGAATTGCAAAATCTGCGCGCGGGCGGCCGTGGCCGGCCGGCGCGCACGCCCTGATAGGCCGAATTCGCGCGAAAATCATGTAAATTCATGCGCAGACCGGGCCGGTTAGACAATATGTCCGCAGAATAGGAACTGCGCAGGGACGCGGCAAGGGCTAGGGAACCCGGATCAAATCCGGAGATACGGGCCGTGAAATGAGGAATGGTGGTCAATTGCGCGAAATTGTGCGGACGAACGACATGGTGCTGGTCTCGGCGGTGGGCGCGTTGCTCGACGGCGCAAACATCCATCATCTGGTGCTGGACCAGAATATGAGCGTCCTGGAAGGCTCGCTCGGCGTCATTCCTCGCCGGATTCTGGTGCATGAGGACGATGCCAGGCAGGCTCGCGCACTTCTGACCGAAGCCGGGCTCGCGCATGAATTGCGCGCTGAGGGCGAATGATGCCGGATGCAGTCGCGACTACGGATGACCGGGTGCTGGGTGGCAAGTTGCTGCTGCGGCAGCCGGCCTCCGGCCATCGCGCCGGTCACGATGCAATCTTGCTGGCCGCTGCGACATCGGCAAGCCCGGGCCAGCGGGTGGTCGATTTTGGCGCAGGTGTCGGGACGGCGGGCCTGGCCGTCGCCAAACGTGTGCCCGGCCTCTCCCTCGCCTTGATCGAAATCAATCCGGACTTCGCCGGTCTCGCGCGCCACAATGCCGAGGCCAATGGCATTGCCGCCGAGGTCGTCACCCTCGACCTCGCATCGAATGCCGAGACTTTCGCCGCCGCCGGTCTGCTTCCCGACAGCGCCGATGTCATTCTGATGAATCCGCCGTTCAACGATTCCGCGCGCCATCGCGCTTCGCCGGACAAGACGCGTGAGATCGCGCATGTGGCGACAGAGGAGACGCTCGCGACGTGGGTCCACGCCGCGCGCCGGTTGCTGAAATCTGGCGGCGTGCTGACGATGATCTGGCGTGCGGATGGAATCGCCGATGTGCTCAAGGCGCTCGATCGTGGCTTCGGCTCGCTCGCGCTGATGCCCGTGCATGGGGATGCATTGGCGCCGGCAATTCGAATTCTCGTGCGTGCAGTGAAGGGGGGAAGGGCACCTGCGGCAATTCACCCCGGCATTGCACTCCGGGATGCGAAGGGGGCGCCCGACGATTATATCCAGGAAATCCTGGCGGGGCGGGCGGCGCTGCCATGGTCAGAACTTTAGAAGCATCGCTGTGAACGATGCGCCGTGTTCGTTTATTGAGGAGCCGTTTCGGAATGCTTCTGCGGCGACGACGTGAAGTGGATCGCCGTGAGCAGCGTGCCGATGAGCAGCATCAGCAGATAGATCTTCATGTTCACTCCCGCTGCGCGTTTGGCAATTATGGTTTGCAAACGCTGAAAGTCTCTGCCCGTTCAATGACAGGCGCGTGATAAAAGTTGATTAATCTCGAGGTAACTCTGTATGAGCGAATCCAGTTTGAAAGCGGCGATCTCAAGGCTGCTGCCTGCGCGTTTCCGTCGCGCGACATCCGTGGTCCCGGTTGTCCGTTTGTCCGGCACCATCGGTGCAGTAACGCCGCTACGGCCGGGTATGTCGCTCGCTGGCATCGGCAAATTGCTGGATAAAGCCTTCGCGACGAAGAATGCGAAAGCCGTCGCGCTCGTGGTGAATTCGCCCGGCGGCTCGCCGGTGCAATCACGGCAAATTTATCTGCGCATCCGTCAGCTTGCCGCCGAAAAGAAGCTGCCGGTGTTCGTCTTCGTCGAGGATGTCGCCGCCTCCGGCGGCTACATGATCGCCTGCGCCGGCGATGAGATTTTCGTCGATCCGTCATCCATCACCGGCTCCATCGGTGTGGTCGGCGGCACCTTCGGCTTTCAGGAGCTGATCAGGAAGATCGGCGTCGAACGGCGCCTCTATACGGCGGGCGAGCACAAGGCGATGCTCGATCCGTTCCAGCCGGAAAACCCCGACGATGTCGCCCGGTTAAAATCGCTTCAGCGCGAGATCCACGCAATCTTCATCGGTCTTGTGAAGGAAAGCCGTGGCAACAGGCTGAAGGGGCCGGAGGACGAGTTGTTCTCGGGTGCCTATTGGGCTGGCGAGAAGTCCGTGGAATACGGTCTGGTCGATGCCATCGGCGATTTGCGCTCGGTGCTTCGCTCTCGCTACGGCGACGAGGTGAAGATGCCGGTGATCGCTCAGCCGACCGGGATGCTGTCGAACCTGCTCGGCCGAAAATCCTCCAGCGGCGCACATCTGGAACTTCGCGGCCTGACCGATCTGCCGGACCAGATCGTGTCCTCGCTGGAAACCCGCGCGTTGTGGTCGCGCTACGGGTTTTGATTGCGAACCGAGGCGGCCTGAGCGAAGTTACCGGGAAGGGGGCTCGTCATGAGCAAGGACACTAAAATGCCGCCGCTGGTCGCCATTGCGGGTGCGCTCGGAAGCGCTGCTGTGGTCCGTTGGGCCTATCGCACCGTGAAGCGCGTCAATCAGGAACTCGATGCGGCCCGTCAGGCCCGGATGGCCGAGACATCAGCCACCGAAGCCAAGACCCTCCGCCGCGATCCCGTCACCGGCGCCTATCGACCGGGCTGACGCCCGCCCAAACGAAAACGCCGGCGGGGGACGGGCATGTCCTCCTGACCGGCGATCAACTTGGGGTTCGCCGGATCAACGCCGCCAGGGCCGCTTTCGTTCCGCCCCGCGGCCTATCGCCTTGATTCCACAAGCCCCTGTGGATACGGTCCGCGCGCCTCAGCTGTCCTGAAACCGCTCTTCAAGTCTCTTGGCGAATCTGACGGCAAATCCCGAAAAACCGGCCCGGATACACCCAAAAACATGACGGACTCCCTGCCTCCGCATATGCGCCCGGAACGTTCGTTCCAGGGTTTCATTCTCGCTCTGCAGCGGTTCTGGGCCGAGCAAGGCTGCGTCATCCTGCAGCCCTATGACATGGAAATGGGCGCCGGCACCTTCCATCCCGCCACCACGCTCCGCGCCCTTGGTCCGAAGCCGTGGAAGGCCGCCTATGTGCAGCCGTCGCGCCGGCCGAAGGATGGCCGCTATGGCGAAAACCCGAACCGGCTGCAGCATTATTACCAGTTCCAGGTGATCATGAAGCCGTCGCCGGCGAATCTGCAGGACCTCTATCTGCAGTCCCTGAAGGCCATCGGCATCGACACCGCCCTGCATGACGTCCGCTTTGTCGAGGACGACTGGGAGAGCCCGACGCTGGGCGCCTGGGGCCTCGGCTGGGAATGCTGGTGCGACGGCATGGAAGTCTCGCAGTTCACTTATTTCCAGCAGGTCGCCGGCGTCGAATGCGCCCCTGTGGCGGGCGAGCTCACTTACGGCCTCGAGCGTCTTGCGATGTATGTGCAGGGCGTCGACCGCGTCTATGACCTCAACTTCAACGGCCGCGAAGGCGCCGAGAAGGTGACCTATGGCGACGTCTTCCTGCAGGCCGAGCAGGAATATTCGCGGCACAATTTTGAACACGCCGACACCGCGATGCTGTTCCAACAGTTCAAGATGGCGGAAGAGGCTTGCCAGAAGTATCTCGCCGCCGGCTGGAAGAGCGACAAGCGCGAGGAACATCTGATGGCGCTGCCGGCCTATGACCAGTGCATCAAGGCCAGCCATGTTTTCAATCTGCTCGATGCGCGCGGCGTGATCTCCGTCACCGAACGCCAGAGCTATATCATGCGCGTGCGCGAGCTGGCCAAGGCTTGCGGCGAGGCGTGGACCAAGACCGAAGCCGGAAGCGCTGCCTGATGCCCGATCTTCTCCTCGAACTGTTCTCCGAAGAAATCCCCGCCCGCATGCAGGCCAAGGCGGCGGAAGACCTGCGCCGCATGGTCACCGACAAGCTCGTCGATGCCGGCCTCGTCTATGAAGGCGCAAAAGCCTTTGCGACGCCGCGCCGCCTCGCGCTCACGGTGCATGGCATCCCCGCGCGCCAGCCGGACCTCAAGCAGGAGCGCAAGGGTCCGCGCGTCGGCGGCGCCGAAGCCGCGATTGCCGGCTTCCTGAAAGCCACCGGCCTGAACTCGATCGACGAAGCCAAAATCCAGCGCGATCCCAAGGGTGATTTCTACATCGCGCTGACCGAGAAGCCGGGCAAGCCGGCCATCGATGTGCTGGCCGAAATCCTGCCGATGGTGATCCGCACCTTCCCGTGGCCGAAGCAGATGCGCTGGGGCGAGGCGTCGATCAAGTCGAGCGCTCTGACCTGGGTGCGTCCGCTGCATTCCATCGTCGCCACCTTCGGTATCGAGACCGAGGAGCCGGAGATCGTGAAATTCGATCTCCCCGGCGTCAGCATCGGCCAGACCACGCGTGGTCATCGCTTTCTCGCCCCCAGCGAGATCGAGGTGCGTCGCTTCGACGATTACGTCGCCAAGCTGCAGCATGCCAAGGTCGTGCTCGATCCCGAGCGGCGCAAGGAGATCATCCTTGCTGATGCGCGCCAGCTGACCTTCGCGCAGGGCTTTGAGCTGGTCGAGGATCCAGCATTGCTGGATGAAGTTGCCGGCCTGGTCGAATGGCCGGTGGTGCTGATGGGCTCGTTCGATGCGGACTTCCTGTCGATCCCCGACGAGGTGATCCGCGCCACCATCCGTGCCAACCAGAAATGCTTTGTGGTGCGCGATCCGAAGACGGAAAAGCTCACCAACAAGTTCATCCTCACGGCGAATATCGAAGCCAGTGATGGCGGCGCTGCCATCATCGCCGGCAATGAACGCGTCATCCGCGCGCGCCTGTCGGACGCGAAGTTCTTCTATGAGACTGATCTGAAGACGAGGCTGGAAGACCGGTTGCCGAAATTCGATCAGATCGTGTTTCACGAGAAGCTCGGCACCCAGGCCGAGCGCATCAAGCGCATCGAGCGTCTGGCCGGCGAGATCGCACCGCTGGTCGGCGCCGATCCGGCGAAGACGAAGCGTGCGGCACAGCTAGCCAAGGCGGATTTGCTGACGGAAGTCGTTGGCGAATTTCCTGAACTGCAGGGTCTGATGGGCAAGTACTACGCGCTGGCGCAGAACGAAGACGCGTCTGTAGCTGCTGCGAGCGAGGATCACTGGAAGCCGCAGGGTGCCGGTGACAGTGTGCCGACCGATCCGGTGAGTATCGCTGTGGCAGTTGCCGATAAGCTCGATACGCTCGTTGGTTTTTGGGCAATCAACGAAAAACCGACTGGATCGAAAGATCCTTTTGCACTGCGTCGCGCCGCACTAGGTATTATCAGACTCGTTATTGAAAACGAGGTGAATGCACGGATGCTTCCGCTTTTGCTGGAAGCGTTCTGCGGTCTGCTCCTAACGTCTTGGGAGCAGGATCGACTTTATGACTACGGAAATTTTGTTCATTTAACGCGAGCGCCTACGACCGACGATGGACCGATCGATGTCATTTTTCCTGGTGTAGAGAGCGACGTCGTTTACGGGTTGATGAAAGAAGAATTCAGCGTCGCGAAGTTTGCTGAGGGTAAGAAGGAAGATTTCAAATTCGATATTGGTGAATTCTTTGTCGTCTTGGAAACGCCAAGCAAAGTTTGCGAGAGCCTCCTCGCCTTCTTCGCCGACCGTCTCAAAGTCCAGCTCCGTGATCAGGGCGCGCGTCACGATCTGGTCGATGCCGTGTTCGCGCTCGGCGGGCAGGACGATCTGTTGATGGTGGTCCGACGCGTCGAGGCGCTCGGCAAATTCCTCGACAGCGACGACGGCAAGAACCTGCTGGCCGGCACCAAGCGTGCGAACAACATCCTCACCATCGAGGAGAAGAAGGACAAGCGCAGCTTCGACGGTGCGCCCGACGCCGCGCTGTTCAAGCTCGATGAAGAGAAGGCGCTGGCCAAGGCCATCGCCAAAGTCGGGCCGGAAGCAAGTGCTGCGGTGGCGAAGGAAGACTTTGCCGGCGCCATGGCGGCGATGGCCAAGCTGCGCCCGGCGGTGGATGCGTTCTTCGACAAGGTGAAGGTGAATGATGATGACGCAGCGGTCCGCGAAAATCGTCTGAAGCTCCTGAACGAGATCAGGGCCGCCACGCGCGCAGTGGCGGATTTCTCGAAGATTCAGGACTGAGCGGCGACGCTCCGTCCTCTCCCACGTCATGGCCGGGCCTGACCCGGCCATCTATCTTTGCGCTGCGCTCGGGGCTTAAGATGGGTCCCCGGGTCAAGCCCGGGGATGACGGAGTGTGCGGCGAGGACGCCGTATCTTGGAAATATCCCGACACCTCCAGCAATATTTACCAATCATTAACCATCCCCTGAAAAGGTCCGGTTCCATCAACGGTTTCTTAACCGTCCCATGGGGCGCGTCTGCTCATGACTTCGGTCACCGGTCTCAATCCCTACGCCAATTACGGCTCGGCCTATGCCCGCGCCGCTGCAACCGCGCAGCCGTCACTGGCCAATGCGCTGAATGCCAATGAGAGCGCGTCGTCATCGTCCTCCGCTGCGACCAACCTGACGCTGTCGGACGCGGCCCGCGCGCAGCTCGCAGCATCCGGTGATGCCAAAAGCATCGCCTCCGTGATCGCCGAGACGCGCACCGCGCTTGATGGGCTCTACACTGCGGCCAAAGTCAAAGGCCCGTATGACGCCAGCGGCAAGCTCACGGTCGACCTGGCTTCGCTGGATCGCCGCGCACTGTTCGCGATCTCCACCAACAATGGCGGTGGCTTCACCGCCGACGAACAGAAAGCCGCGAGCGCCGAACTCGTCCAGCGCTTCAACGCCGCGATGGCGCCGGCTGCCGGCACTGCCAAACTGACCGGCAATTTCGCAGGCCTCTACAAGGCCGCCGCCGAATATCTCGATGCCGCCGGTCCCGAGGAAAAAGCCACCGCGCTCTGGGCCGCGCAGCGCGACGCCGTCGCCAAGGGCGTGGAGGCCACGCAGAAGACGCCGGACAAGGCGCCGTCGGGCATCGCCAACGATCCCGTCGCCGCCTGGCTCGCGCAGCCTGATGAAACACCACCGGTGAAGACCATCGGCGACATCGCCAAGACGGTGCGTGCCGCGCTCGATGCGCAGGCCAAGGCGGCGAAGGACAGCGGCAAGGGCGAACTGGTGTTCGACGCCGGCCGCAAGACTGGCCAGATGGCCGATCTCTCTGGCATCGACAATCGTTCGCTGTCGGCGATGTCGCTCAATCAGGATGGCCTGTTCTCGCAGGAAGAGAGCTTTGCGGCCAAGCAGACGCTGGACGCGCGCAACCGCGCCGCGATCCTCGAAGCGTTGCAGGCAAGCCAGAAGAGCGGCGACCCAACGCAACTGAGTCTCGGCATTCTCAATGTCTATTCCAGCATGAGCGACGAGGAGCGTCTGGTGTCGAACTGGACGCCGGCCTTCCGCGACAATGCGGTGGCCGCGTATAAATCGACGAACAACATCCTGTCGATGCTGAAGGGCGGGTAGCAATCTGTAGGATGGTAGAGCGTCTTCGCGAAACCCATCGTTGGCGCGCTCGGAAAGCGATGGTTTTCGCTACGCTCTACCCATCCTACAGGGAGCGAGGTCCACAAAACAAAAGCCCCGCCCGGCCGGGGGAGAACCGGGGCGGGGCTTCTTCGCCCGGTCGCCGTCACAGGCGCCCGAACGAATCTCGTAGTGGTTCAACTCAATCGATCACCTGCACGATGCGGCGCGAGCGCGGTTCGACCAGCACGGTCTGGCCGTTCACGACCGTGTAGCGATAGGGCGTGGTCGCGACGGATTGCGGCACGTCATAATAAGTTACACCCGCCTCCGGCAGTGTGGTGCCGACCACGATGCGGTCAGGTACGCTGAAGGTCGGGATGCGTTCGCGCACCACATATTCGCGGAATGCCGGGCGCTCCTGCACCGTGATGCCGTCGGGATCGTTCTGATCCACGATCACCCGGTCGCCGCCGGAAACGCCGACCGTGACGCCCTGGGCTTGCGCGGCGAAAGGCGCGGCCATCATGCCCATCAGGGCGGCTGCTGCAATCAGTGTCTTACGCATTGCGATCTCCTTCATAACGATCTCCGGCTTGCTCCGCCGGCACTGCCATCCAGCCAGTTGTCATTGCACCGTCGGCCAATGCCCGCGGCCCCTGATCGTTCCGGAAATTGTGGGGCGCTGCGCCGTTTTTTGATGCATTGCAGCGTTGCAACCGGGAACCCATTGATGCGCGGCGCGTCTTCATGTTGCTAATCCCTGCGGCGCGTCGGGCGCCGAATCGCATCACCGCATCGGAGATCCCCATGGTCATCACGGCAGCTCATATCCAGCCGATCGTCGCCCTCATCGCTGGTGTTCTGATTCTGCTGATGCCGCGACTGCTGAATTTCATTGTCGCGATCTATCTCATCTTTATCGGCCTGGTCGGCCTCGGTGTCTTCAAGCTGCTGAAGATCGGCTAAATTCCGACACTCATTTCCTTAACAAGCTACCGGCACCGTCGCTTGCACCACGTCGCCTAAACGTGGTGTAAGGCGGTTCCTTCCTGTCTCCATCCTCTCGCCGGATCGATTGAGAACCATGGCCAAAACCGCATCGAAGTCCAAGAAGGCTGCCAAGCAAGCCGCCGCGAAGTCCAAGCCGGCCGCCAAGGCCGCGCCCGCTGCCCGCAAGGCGTTGAAGGCGCCCGCGAAATCCGCTGCGACGGCCAAGGCGCCGGTGAAAGCCGCCAAGAAGGCGGCTGCAAAGGCTCCGGTGGCGAAAAAAGCGGTTGTGGCCAAAACGAAGACGGCCAAGCCTGCATCCTCGGCGATCAAGGCCGGCAAGTGGGTCTATTCCTTCGGCGGCGGCAAGTCCGAGGGCAAGTCGGACATGCGCAACCTGCTCGGCGGCAAGGGTGCCAATCTGGCGGAAATGGCCAATCTTGGCCTGCCCGTGCCTCCCGGCTTCACCATCCCGACCTCGGTCTGCACCTATTACTATGACAACAAGAACACCTATCCGAAGGAACTGAAGGCGCAGGTCGAGAAGGCGCTCGAAGCCGTCGGCAAGATCACCAAAAAGACCTTCGGCGACGACAGGAACCCGCTGCTGGTCTCGGTGCGCTCGGGCGCCCGCGCCTCGATGCCGGGCATGATGGACACCGTGCTCAATCTCGGCCTCAACGACGTCACCGTCGAAGCGCTGGCCGAACTCTCGGGCGACAAGCGTTTCGCCTATGACAGCTATCGCCGCTTCATCACCATGTATTCGGATGTGGTGCTCGGCTTCGATCACCATCACTTCGAAGAAATCCTCGATACCTACAAGGACAACAAGGGCTACACGCTCGACACCGATCTCGATGGTGACGATTGGGTTCACCTCGTCGGCAAGTACAAGGAAGCCGTCGCCCGCGAGACCGGCAGCGACTTCCCGCAGGATCCGCATGCCCAGCTCTGGGGCGCCATCGGCGCCGTGTTCTCCTCCTGGATGAACCAGCGGGCCATCACCTATCGCAAGCTCCATGACATTCCGGAGAGCTGGGGCACGGCCGTCAACGTGCAGGCCATGGTGTTCGGCAATATGGGCGATACGTCCGCCACCGGTGTTGCCTTCACCCGCAATCCGTCCACGGGTGAGAGCAAGCTGTACGGCGAATTCCTGATCAATGCGCAGGGCGAGGACGTCGTCGCCGGCATCCGCACGCCGCAGGACATCACCGAGGAAGCGCGCATCGAGTCGGGCTCCGACAAGGCGTCGATGGAATCGGCGATGCCGGAAGCCTTCAAGGAGCTGACCCGCATCTACAAGCAGCTCGAGAAGCACTACCGGGACATGCAGGATCTCGAATTCACGGTGGAGCAGGGCAAGCTGTGGATGCTGCAGACCCGCAACGGCAAGCGCACCGCCAAGGCCTCGATCCGCATCGCCGTCGAACTCGCCAATGAAGGGGTGATCTCGCAGAAGGATGCGATCACCCGCATCGATCCCGCGGCGCTCGACCAGCTGCTGCATCCGACCATCGATCCCTCTGCCGAGCGCGACGTGATCGCGACGGGCCTGCCGGCCTCGCCGGGCGCTGCCTCGGGCGAGATCGTGTTCTCGTCGGATGAAGCCGCCAAGCTGCAGGCCGATGGCAAGAAGGTCATCCTGGTCCGCATCGAGACCTCGCCGGAAGACATTCACGGCATGCACGCCTCGGAAGGCATCCTCACCACCCGCGGCGGCATGACCTCGCATGCGGCGGTGGTTGCGCGCGGCATGGGCAAGCCCTGCGTCTCCGGCACCGGCGCCATCCGCGTCGATTACGGCCGCGGCACCATGTCGATCGGCGGCCGCGTCTTCAAGGCGGGCGACATCATCACCGTCGACGGCTCCACCGGCCAGGTGCTGGCCGGCCGCCTGCCGATGATCGAGCCTGAGCTTTTGGGCGAGTTCGCGACCCTGATGGGCTGGGCCGACAAGGTCCGCAAGCTGAAGGTCCGCGTCAACGGCGATACGCCGGAAGATGCCCGCACCGCCATCAAGTTCGGCGCCGAAGGCATCGGCCTGTGCCGCACCGAGCACATGTTCTTCGAAGAGACCCGCATCCGCACCGTGCGCGAGATGATCCTGGCCGAAGACGAGCAGGCGCGCCGCGCCGCGCTCGCCAAGCTGCTGCCGATGCAGCGTGCCGATTTCGTCGAGCTGTTCGAGATCATGAAGGGCCTGCCGGTCACGATCCGCCTGCTCGATCCGCCGCTGCACGAATTCCTGCCGCATACGACCGGCGAGATCGAGGAAGTCGCGCGGGTGATGAACACCGATCCGCGCAAGCTCGCTGATCGTGCGCGTGAACTCGCCGAATTCAACCCGATGCTCGGCTTCCGCGGCGTGCGTCTTGCCATCGCCTATCCGGAAATCGCGGAGATGCAGGCGCGCGCGCTGTTCGAGGCCGCCGTCGAAGCCGCCAGGCGCACCGGCGATGCCGTGGCGCTGGAAGTGATGGTGCCGCTGATCGCCACCAAGGTGGAGTTCGATCTGATCAAGGCGCGCATCGATGCCACGGCGCAGGCTGTCATCAAGGAGACCGGTGGCAAGCTGAACTACACCGTCGGCACCATGATCGAGCTGCCGCGCGCTGCGCTGATGGCGGGCGAGATCGCCGAAACCGCGGAGTTCTTCTCCTTCGGCACCAACGATCTCACCCAGACGACCTTCGGCATCAGCCGTGACGACGCCGCGAGCTTCCTCGGCACCTATATCGCCAAGGGCATTCTCGCCGTCGATCCGTTCATCTCGGTGGATCGGTCAGGCGTCGGCGAACTCGTCAAGATCGGTGTCGAGCGCGGCCGCAAGACCCGCAAGGGCCTCAAGATGGGCATTTGCGGCGAGCACGGCGGCGATCCCGCCTCGGTCGCCTTCTGCCATGAGATCGGCCTCGATTACGTGTCGTGCTCGCCCTACCGCGTGCCGATCGCCCGTCTCGCCGCCGCGCAAGCTGCGCTCGGCAAGGAGATCGCCAGCCAGGCGTAAGCGGGTGGGGTAATGTAAATGCAAAGCGGCCGGGCGAGAGTCCGGCCGTTTTTGTTGGCAGTGACGCTCTGATATCCCTCCCCCAAGCGGCGAAGCCGCGCAGCCGGGAGGGTGGCCTGAGCGAAGCGAAGGTCGGGTGGGGTGCCCCACGTGATGTCGTTCCGTGGGGAGAGACCCCACTCGTCTCGAAGCTCGCTGAACGCTCGCTTCTCACCACCCTCCCCGCCGCGCCGCTACGCGGCTTGAGGGAGGGAGAAGTCCGCGCCTTATGTCGTTCTTATTTTGTTCTTGACAAAATTCCCATCTCGCCTCATATACCTCCCGTCTTGTTCGCGAGGGGCGCTTCATGAGGCGTCATTGAGCGGAATGGAGATGCGGCGCCTGCGGGCCGGGGGAGGACGTATCCCCTTGCACTCGGGTGGTCGGGGGTCACCGTCCGGGCCCATTACGGGGCTCTGCCGCT
>JASBVG010000127.1 GCA_030147505.1 Tardiphaga sp. | reverse complement strand
CGAGATTTTCTGCTCGACACGACGAAGACGGATTCGCTTGCCCAACTCGATGTCGGACTTGCCGGCGCTACGTTGCTTCATTCGTCACCATTCAGTTTCGTTTTGACAAGGGAGTTATTGGTTCTGATTTTCTTGATTAAGGCCTTTCAGCTCGAAAGCCATGAAAGCTATCATCCAAAGGCATATTCCTTATACACATCGTTATGACAATCGGAATGGTTGAAATCGTCGCGATACGCGAATTCATCAAACTATTCTCGCAACGGTCATTCCAATCGAGCACGAACTGCCTCATCGCGGTATTCGACTGCTGTTTTCTTCGCGCAGTGGCACCAGAAGCGAATGACCACGAACAGCATCTACTGGTTTTGCCCGGCAAGGAAGCAAAAGTAGAGGTTGGATTAGATGCTATACACACGTGACTTGTCTCACGCACGCGCGATAACTGAGACTGGTTCGCATTTTTGGCCTGGTGTGCAGAATTCCAGCGTTTTTTCGCTGAAATCCCGCCTTTTCCCGAAAATTGGCTCCAGCTTTAAATCATCACAATTCCGTGCGCAGTTGTTATGATGGAAGAGGAATACCGAAAGTTTCATAGATAATTCTCACTGGCAGAGAATAGGCTTGATTCGTGCGTGTGTTTTCTCGCCGAATCTAACCTGATCAATATCGATCGTGCCGATTGCCACTAAACGTTGCTGTCAGTGAACGCCGAATAGACCATCGTGCGGAGTTCGCGACGAACCGGATAAGCGCTCGATGGCAGAAGCTGAGTCATGAAGATCACAATCAGGTCTTCACGCGGATCGATCCAGAACGCCGTGCTCGCTGCGCCGCCCCAGGCGTACTCGCCAGCGCTGCCGGGAATGAGAGTCTTCGCCGGATCCATGGTCACCGAAAAACCAAGCCCGAAGCCGACGCCGGCATAGCTCGCTTCGCTGAACAGCGACTTCGACATTTCGGTGAGATCGCGTCCTCCCGGCAGATGGTTGGTTGTCATCAGCGCAATCGTTTTCGGAGATAGCAAACGTACATTGCCGAACGCGCCGCCATTGAGCAGTGCCCGGCAGAAGCTGAGATAGTCCGCTGCCGTCGAACACAGTCCGCCGCCGCCGGAGATGAAGGAGGGCGGCGAAAGGAAGGAGCTCGTTGTCGGATCGTCCTGCAGCACCATGCCGCCTTTGCCGTCGGCGGCGTAGCAGGCGGCAAAGCGATGCGCCTTCTCTGCGGATACATGGAATCCGGTGTCGGTCATGCCGAGAGGATCGAAGATGCGCTGCTGCAGAAATTGCTCGAATGGCTGGCCGCTGATTTTCTCGACGAGATAGCCGACCACATCGGTGGCAACCGAATAATTCCACGCATCGCCCGGCGAGAATTCGAGCGGGATTTTTGCGAGGTCGGCAATCATGGTGGCCATGGTGCCGGCCTTCTCGATCTCGCCGATCTTCTGTGCGCGATAGGCCGCGTCCACATTGGTGCGGTTCTGAAAACCGTAGGTGAGGCCGGACGTATGGCGAAGCAGGTCGACGATCTGCATCGGGCGCGCAACGGGGCGCGTCAGGAACAGTGGCGCAAGACCGGCCTGATAGACGCCGAGATTGCTCCACTCGGGAATGTATTTATGCACGGGCTCGTCGAGTGCGACCTTGCCTTCTTCCATCAGCATCATGAGCGCGACCGTAGTGATCGGCTTGGTCATCGAATAGATGCGGAAGATTGTGTCGGATTTCACAGGCGCCTTGCGCTCGACATCGGCAAAGCCGTGAACGGTGTGGTGCGCGATGCCACCGCGGCGATAGACGAGGAGCTGCGCGCCTGGGAAACGGCCGCTGTCGAGATAGCGGGTCTGGAGATGGCGCTCGATCCGCTCAAGTGCTGCGGCAGACATGCCGGCCTGTTCGGGCGAGACGGTCGGGGCGGTCAGGCTGGTGAATGACATCGGGGGTACTCAGATGGCGGATGGTACGATGGATTAAGCGGGCGCGAGCCCTCGCTGTCCATGACCCATGGCGCATGATCCCCGTATGAAATGCGATGCGCCGCAGCGGATGAAGGCGCCTTCAACCCAAATGCCTATTTCAGGTGCGTCGCACAATTTTTAAGCGCGGCGCAAGATTTCGCAGCGAAGTCGGTACGGCTACATCCCCGCGCGCCTGCCTAAGTCAATGCAAAGACGCGACTTTCACGTCGGACACTGCTTGGCACGAAGCTTGAATAGTAGTTGGCGACGCCATTGTAGCCGTCACACTCCATCACCAGCCAGCACTGCCACCCTGGGGGCTTCCTCCAGCCGCGCCGCTTTGCGCGTGTGGATCGTGCCGGCCGTACCGAGGCGCGAAAGGACGACATCGACCAATGACGAAGCATGACACCACCAAGTCGGGCCGCAAGATCAGCCGCCGCCAGCTCATCAAGGCCGGTGCAGGCACCGCCGCCCTGCTGGCGGCCGCCAAGCTCAATTTCCCGGCCGGTGCGTTTGCGCAGGGCGCGGGACCGGAAGTGAAGGGCGCGAAGCTCGGCTTCATCGCGCTCACCGACGCAGCTCCGCTGTTCGTCGCCAAGGAGAAGGGCATCTTCGCGAAATATGGTTTGCCGGAAACCGAGGTGCTGAAGCAGGCGTCGTGGGGCACCACGCGCGACAATCTCGTGCTCGGCTCCGAAGGCAACGGCATCGATGGCGCGCATATCCTGACGCCGATGCCGTATCTGATCTCTGCCGGCAAGGTGACGCAGAACAATGTGCCGACACCGATGTACATCATGGCGCGTCTCAATCTGAACGGCCAGTGCATCTCGGTCGGCAATGAATACAAGGATCTGAAGGTCGGCCTCGATACCGCGCCGCTGAAGGTGGCGTTCGACAAAAAGAAGGCCGGTGGCAGGTCGGTGAAGGCAGCGATGACCTTCCCGGGCGGCACGCACGATCTGTGGATCCGCTACTGGCTCGCTGCCGGCGGCATCGATCCCGACAAGGACATCGAGACCATCGTCGTTCCGCCGCCGCAGATGGTCGCCAACATGAAGGTCGGCACGATGGACTGCTTCTGCGTGTGCGAACCGTGGAATCTGCAGCTGATCCATCAGAACATCGGCTACACCGCGATCACCACCGGCGAACTCTGGAACAAGCATCCGGAGAAGTCGCTCGGCCTGCGCGCTGCCTGGGTCGACAAGAATCCGAAGGCCGCCAAGGCGCTGCTGATGGCTGTGATGGAAGCGCAGCAGTGGTGCGAGAAGCCGGAAAACCGCGACGAGGTCGCGGCCATCAATGCCAAGCGCCAGTGGATCAATTGCCCGGTCGAAGACGTCACCGATCGCGTCAAGGGCAAGTTCGATTACGGCACCGGCAAGGTGGTGGAGAATTCGCCGCACATCATGAAGTTCTGGGAAGACTTCGCGTCCTATCCGTATCAGAGCCATGATCTCTGGTTCATCACCGAGGACATCCGCTGGGGCAAGTATGAAGCCGGCATGGATGCCAAGGCGCTGATCGCCAAGGTCAACCGCGAGGATATGTGGAAGGAGGCTGCGAAGGAGCTCGGCGTCGCCGCGCCGGCCTCGACCTCACGCGGCAAGGAGACCTTCTTCGACGGCAAGGTGTTCGATCCGGCGGATCCCGCGGCCTATCTGAAGTCGCTCGCCATCAAGCGCGTCGAAGCCTGATCGACGCCAAGACAGCAACATGACGGAGATCGGTGCGATGAACGTGCAAATACTGAAGACAGAGCCCGTGACACAGCTCGCAAAAGTGCCGGCTGCGGTCGTCGCACTGGCTCCCAAGGCTCAGCCGAAAGCTGAGAAATATGTGAAGATGGCGAAGGAAGCGGCGGCGCGGATCATTCCGCCGCTAATCGTCGTCATCCTGCTTGGCGTGGTGTGGGAGCTCTTGTGCCGGCGCACAGGCTCGACACTGCCGCCGCCCTCCAAGGTCTACAAGGATACGAAGGAACTGATCTTCGATCCGTTCTTCGACAATGGCGGCCTCGACAAGGGCCTGTTCTGGCATCTCTCGGCCAGCTTGTGGCGGGTCGCCTATGGCTACGCGCTCGCCGCCGTGGTCGGCATCGGTCTTGGCACGCTGGTCGGACAATCCGTGTGGGCCATGCGCGGTCTCGATCCGATCTTCCAGGTGCTGCGCACGATCCCGCCGCTGGCCTGGCTGCCGCTCGCGCTGGCGGCATTCCGCGACGGCCAGCCCTCGGCGATCTTTGTGATCTTCATTACCTCGATCTGGCCGATCATCATCAACACCGCCGTCGGCATCCGCAACATTCCGCAGGACTATCGCAACGTCGCCGCGGTTGTGCAGCTCAATCCGCTGGAATTCTTCGGCAAGGTGATGCTGCCGGCTGCCGCTCCCTACATCTTCACGGGTCTGCGCATTGGCATCGGCCTGTCCTGGCTCGCGATCATTGCGGCGGAAATGCTGATCGGTGGCGTCGGCATCGGCTTCTTCATCTGGGACGCGTGGAACTCATCGCATATCAGCGAGATCATCCTCGCGCTGTTCTATGTCGGCATCGTCGGCTTCGTGCTCGATCGCCTGATTGCCGGCCTCGGCAAGCTCGTCACCCACGGTACTTCGGCCGCTTAAGGATCATGACCATGACCCCCTATGTGAAGCTCGACCATATCGACAAGACCTTCACCCGCGGCAAGGCGACGACGCAGGTGCTCAAGGACATCAACCTCACCCTCGGCAAGGGCGAGTACATCTCGATCATCGGCCATTCCGGCTGCGGCAAGTCGACGATGCTCAACATCATCGCCGGTCTGACGCGCGCCACCACCGGTGGTGTGCTGCTCGAAGGGCGCGAGGTGAATTCACCGGGACCGGATCGCGCCGTGGTCTTCCAGAACCACAGCCTGTTGCCATGGTTGACGGTCTACCAGAACGTCCGGCTCGGCGTGGACAAGGTGTTCGCCAGGACGAAGAGCCGCGCCGAGCGCGACGAATGGACCATGCACAATCTCAACCTCGTGCAGATGACGCACGCCAAGGACAAGCGTCCTTCTGAAATCTCGGGTGGCATGAAGCAGCGCGTCGGCATCGCGCGCGCGCTGGCCATGGAGCCGAAGGTGTTGTTGCTCGACGAGCCTTTCGGCGCGCTCGATGCGCTGACCCGCGCGCATCTTCAGGACTCGGTGATGGCGCTGCATCAGAAGCTTGGCAACACCATCGTCATGATTACCCATGACGTGGATGAGGCCGTCCTGCTGTCGGATCGTATCGTGATGATGACGAATGGTCCGTCAGCGACCATTGGTGAAGTTCTCGACGTGCCGCTGGCGCGGCCGCGCAAGCGGATCGAGCTCGCGAGCGACCCCGTCTATGTCAAGTGCCGCAAGCGTGTGCTGGAGTTCCTGTACGAGCGCCACAAGTTCGTGGAAGCAGCTTAAGAACAAGCGAGGCAGCATGAGCGAGCCGCTGGTCATCATTGGAAACGGCATGGCGGCGGCGCGGCTCGTCGACGAACTCGCGAGGTCCTCGCTCGGCCGCTACGCCATCGCCGTGATCGGCGATGAGCCGCGACTGGCCTATAATCGCGTGCTGCTGTCATCAGTGCTGGCAGGCGAGGCGACTTCGCAGGAGATCGAGCTGAAGCCTGCCTCGTGGTGGCGGGATCGCGGCGTGACGCTGAAATACGGTGCACGGGCGACATCGGTCGATATCGCTGCACGCGAGGTGACGACATCGACGGGCAAGCGTGTCGGATTTTCGAAACTGGTGTTTGCCACCGGCTCCTCGGCGCTACGGTTGCCAGTGCCGGGTGGCGATCTCAAAGGCGTACATGTCTTCCGTGATAGCCACGATGTCGATCGTCTGATCGAACTGGCCGAACAGAAGAAGCGTGTCATTGTGGTTGGCGGTGGTTTGCTCGGCCTCGAGGCGGCCTATGGTCTCGCGAAAGCTGGCGCCGATGTGACGCTGATTCATCTGATGGATCGGCTGATGGAACGGCAGCTCGATGGGCTGGCAGCGGAGCTGTTGAAGACACTGGTCGAGCGCAAGGGCGTCAAGATCCTGCTCAACGCGAATACGGCACGCATTCATGGTGCCGATGTCGTGGAGCGCGTCGAACTCGCGAACGGTCGCATGCTGGATGCCGATGCAGTCATCTTTGCTGCCGGCATCAGGCCGAACACGTCGCTGGCAAAGGAAGCAGGGGTCCCGGTCAATCGCGGCATCGTTGTCGATGATGCGATGGCGACGGCGGCTGAGGGAGTGTTCGCGCTCGGTGAGTGTGCCGAGCATCGCGGAACCTGCTATGGCCTCGTGGAGCCTGCCTATGAGCAGGCGAGGGTGTTGGCGCGGCATCTCGCCGGCGGGGCCGCGGCTTATACGGGCAGTATCCTATCTACCAATCTCAAGGTCTCTGGCGTCAGCGTGTTTTCTGCCGGCGATTTCATGGCGGCAGAAGGCAGCGAGACGCTGCTGCTGAGTGATGCGAAGCGCGGGACCTACAAGAAGCTGGTCGTTGCCGGGGGCAAGCTGACCGGCGCCGTGCTGGTCGGCGATACCAGCGACGCGCTGTGGTACCTCGACCTGATCCGCAGCGGTGCCGATGTCTCCAGCTTTCGAGGCGACATGATGTTCGGCCGTCCCGTCGCGAAGGCGGCCTGATGAACGCGGTCGATACCAGGCTTACGACAGTCCGCACCACCTGCGCCTATTGCGGCGTTGGTTGTGGCGTGCTGGCGACGCCGGACGGGCAGGGTGGCGCGGCCATCACCGGCGATCCCGATCATCCAGCCAATCTTGGTCGTCTGTGTTCGAAGGGCTCGGCACTTGGCGAGACGCTGAGCCTCGATGAACGCCTCCTGCATCCGATGATGCGCGATGCCTCGGGTGCGATGGCGCGCGTGGAATGGAGCGCAGCGCTCGATCATGTTGCGGATGGCTTTCGCCGCATCGTTGCCGAGCATGGACCGGACGCGGTGGCGTTCTACCTGTCAGGACAATTGCTGACCGAAGACTATTACGTCGCCAACAAGCTGATGAAGGGCTTCATCGGCAGCGCCAATGTGGATACCAATTCGCGGCTCTGCATGGCGTCGTCCGTGGCGGGCCACAAACGTGCTTTCGGCGCTGACACCGTGCCGGGCTGCTATGAGGATCTCGATCAGGCCGACCTGCTGGTCTTCGTCGGCTCCAATGCCGCCTGGTGCCATCCGGTGCTGTATCAGCGCATGCTCGCCAACAAGCAGGCGCGTGGCGCACGCTTCGTTGTGATCGATCCGCGCCGCACCGATACGGTGGGCGATGACGATCTCTTTCTCGGCCTCAAACCTGGCACCGACACGGCGTTGTTTTCCGGGCTGCTCGCTTATCTCGCTGATAATGGCGCACTTGATCGCGCTTATATCCGTCAGCATACGTCGGGATTCGACGAG
This sequence comes from Tardiphaga sp., assembly GCA_030147505.1. Lineage (GTDB taxonomy): Bacteria > Pseudomonadota > Alphaproteobacteria > Rhizobiales > Xanthobacteraceae > Tardiphaga. Next base: position 17,144 of record JASBVG010000127.1, on the reverse strand, counting down.
GCTTTGGCGCGTGCACGAGCCATCGCCGGCAGCGTCGCTGCGACCGCCAAGGCGACTGGTCTCAATGAGGTGGATGTCGCCACCTTCTTTCAGATGTTCCGGCAGACACCGCGCGTGGTCACGCTGTATTCGCAGGGCGTCAACCAGTCGGCGCAGGGTACCGACAAGGTCAATGCGATCCTGAACTGCCATCTCGCCACGGGGCGCATCGGCAAGCCGGGCGCATCGCCTTTCTCGCTCACCGGCCAACCCAACGCCATGGGCGGCCGAGAGGTCGGGGGCCTCGCCAATCAGCTCGCCGCTCATATGGGCTTTGCGCCTGTCGAGATCGACCGCGTGCGGCGATTCTGGAGGGCGCCGCACATTGCAACCCATGAAGGCCTCAAGGCCGTTCAGATGTTCGAGGCGATAGGCCGCGGCGAGATCAAGGCGCTGTGGGTGATGGGCACCAATCCGGCGGTGTCGCTGCCGGATGCGGATGCGGTGCGGGCTGCGCTCGGCAGGCTCAATCTGTTCGTGGTGTCGGAAAATGTGCGCTCCAACGACACTGCCAATGCTGGCGCGCATGTGTTGCTACCGGCGCTGGCCTGGGGCGAGAAGTCGGGTACGGTCACAAATTCGGAGCGACGTGTGTCACGGCAGCGCTCGTTCCTGCGTGCGCCGGGCGAGGCGAAGCCGGACTGGTGGGCGCTCAGCGAAGTGGCGAAGCGCCTCGGCTTCAGCGTCGGTTTCGCATACACATCCGCCGCAGAAATCTTTCGCGAACATGCGGCGCTGTCGGATTTCGAGAATGACGGCAGCCGCGATTTCGACATCGGCGGGTTGATGCATGTGTCGGACGACGCTTTCGACAGCATGGCGCCGGTGCAGTGGCCGCTGCGCAAGGGCATGACGATGCAGCAGGCGCGCTTCTTTGCTGAGGGGCGTTTCTACACCAAAGATCATCGCGGCCAGTTCATCGTCCCGGAAGCTCCGGAGCTGCGGACGCATGTAACGCCGGAACGGCCGCTGCGCCTGAACACCGGCCGGGTGCGCGACCAGTGGCATACGATGACGCGCACGGGTCTCAGCCCGCGGCTTGGCCAGCACATCCCCGAGCCCTATGTCGAGATACATCCGGATGACGCAATGCGCTTCGCCATTGCCGATGGCGGCTATGCGCAGCTCACGACGGACTATGGTGCCTGCACGCTGAAGGTTATGGTCAGCAAACGTCAGCAACGCGGCATGCTGTTCGCACCGATCCACTGGAATGACGAGACAGCCGGTTATGCCCGCGTCGGCGCGCTGGTGGCGCCCTTTGTCGATCCGTATTCTGGTCAGCCGGAGAACAAGGCGACGCCGGTGTCGATTGCAGCAGTGGCTGTGAGCCAGCGCGGCTTCGTTCTGTCGCGCAAGCCGCTGGTACTGCCGCCGGGCGTCGTTCATGCGCGCGTTGCGGTCACCGGCGGCGTCGGATATCTGCTGGCCGACAATATGGATCTGGCGGTGTGGCGCGACTGGCTGGTGCCGCTGCTTGGCGATGATGTGGCCAGCTTCGCGGATGTCGGCCGCGGTGTTTATCGCGCGGTGTCCTTTGCCGGGGAGCGGATCGCGCTCTGTCTGTTCGTTGGGCCGGCCGATGATATGTTGTCATGGGATGCGGTCAAGGAGGCGTTCGCCGCTGACAAGTTGAGCGACGATCAGCGTCACATGCTGTTGTCCGGCAAACCCGCTAACGGCGCCGTCAGTGCAGGACCCATCGTCTGCGCCTGTTTCGGCGTCGGCCGCAACACGATCAATGATGCGATCACTGCGGGCTGCGCGACGGCTGGCGAGATCGGTGCCCAGCTCAAGGCAGGGACGAATTGCGGATCGTGCATTCCGGAGCTGAAGCGGCTCATCGCGGCGAGCGAGGAGGAGTCTGATCAGCAGCGGAAGCTTGCGATGAATTAATCTCTTCCTCATCCCGAGGAACCGCGCGACGCGCGGCGTCTCGAACGATGACGGCGGGGCTTGAGCTCAATCATCTTATGGTTCGAAACGGCGCTTCGCGGGTCCTCACCATGAGGGGCGGAGACTCAGACGCTCGCGTGATAACGCACATGATCGATCAGGGCGCGCAGCTTCGGCGGCAGGTTGCGGCGCTCCGGAAAATACAGGAAGAAGCCTGGAAACGGCGGCAGCCAGGTGTCGAGCAGCGTCACCAGCTCGCCGCGTGCGAGATAAGGCCTGAACAGCTCCTCCATGCCGAAGGTGAGTCCGCCGCCGGCGCAGGCGGTGCGCACCATGACCCACATGTCGTTGGTCGTGATCCTCGGATTGACCGCGACGTCGAACTCCCGGCCGTTCTCCTCGAACTCCCAGCGATATGGCGCGACGTTCGGCGCGGGACGCCAACCGATGCAGCAGTGTTGTGGGAGCTCCGAAGGATGCGTGGGCGCGCCGAAGCGCTGAAGATATGAGGGCGCGGCCACGATGACCTGACGCTGTTCGGCGGAGACGGGTACGGCGATCATGTCCTGCTCGATCACCTCGCCGAGCCTGACGCCCGCATCGAAACCTTCGGCGACGATGTCGAATTCGTCGTCGGTGACGGTCACGTCGAGCTGGATGCCGGGATGAGCGAGCGTGAAGCTCGCCAGTAGCGGGCCGGAGATGAAGCGTTCCGCGATGGAGGACACCGCCAGCCGCAACTGCCCGGTAGGCTGCGTGGGAAGATCACGCGCCGTATCCAGCGCATCCTCGACTTCGGCGATAGCAGGCGCGACGCGCTCATGCAGGCGCAGACCCGCTTCCGTCAGACTAACGCTGCGCGTCGTCCGCTGCAGCAAGGCGACGCCCATGCGGTCCTCCATCTTGCGGATGGTCTGGCTGACCGCAGACCGGGTGACGCCAAGTCGTTCGGCGGCGAGGCGAAAACTCTTCGCCTCGGCGACCGCGAGAAAAACGGAAACCTGGTTGAGATCGAGCACCATTGGTTAGCCAAGCTTACCAGTCTGGTCAGAAATCAGCAAATTGTTCGATTTCCGGCACGCTCATAGGTTTGCGGCATGACCAACCGGAGCCACGACCCATGACATCTCTCGATACCTACCGCCTGCTTGGACGATCCGGATTGCGGGTGTCGCCGCTGTCGCTCGGCACGATGACCTTTGGCGAGGACTGGGGCTGGGGCGCCGGCGAAAGCGAGGCGCGGCGGATTTTCGATCTCTATGTCGATCGCGGCGGCAATTTTATCGATACGGCGGTGAACTACACCAACGGCGCGTCGGAGCGACTGGTCGGCCAGTTCATCAAGGAGAAGCGCGAGCGGATCGTGCTGGCGACCAAGTTCACCATGGCGCGCCATCCCGGCAACCCCAATTCCGGCGGCAATCATCGCCTCAACATGGTGCGCTCGGTGGAGCAGAGCCTGCGGCAGCTCGATACGGATCGCATCGACCTTCTGTATCTTCACGCCTGGGACATGACCACGCGACCGGAGGAGATGATGCGCGCGCTCGACGATCTCGTGCGCGCCGGCAAGGTGCAGTATCTCGGCATCTGCAATGTGCCGGCCTGGCGAGCGGCGCAGATGCAGGCGATCGCGGAGCTGCGCGGCTGGTCGCCTCTGGTGGCGCTGCAGATCGAATACAGCCTTGTCGAACGCACGGTCGAACATGAATTGTTGCCGATGGCTGACGCGCTCGGCCTCGGCGTATTGCCGTGGTCCCCGCTCGGCGGCGGTGTGCTGACGGGTAAATATACCAAGGCCGATGTCGATCTGTCGGGCGAGGCGAGCGTGTCGCCAACCCGCAAGGGCGTCATCGCTTCATTGGGGCATCTCAATGAGCGCGCGATCGGGATCGCCGAAGTCGTGCGCGCTGTCGCCGATGAGATCGGAGTCAAACCGTCGCAGGTGGCGATCGCATGGACCCTGGCAAATCCGGCGGTGGTGTCGCCGATCCTCGGTGCGCGCACACTTGCGCAGGCCGAGGACAATCTCGGGGCGCTGGATGTGGTTCTGTCGCGCGAGCAGCTCGCGCGGCTCGACGAGACAAGCGCGCCGGCGCCGATATTTCCGGCGCGGTTCGTCGGCCGACCGATGGTTCAGCAACTCATTTTTGGTGGCGCGGCGGTCGCGCGTCGCTCATCCGGATGCCAATGAAGGAGGAAATGATGATGTCGATATCGAGTCGTTTTCGTCTGACGCTTGTCGGATGGACGGTCATTGCGATGACGGTGCTCTGGCCGCAGATGGCCACGGCATCCACGAATGTGGAAACCGCGGCGCGCAATAAGCGCGTCGTGATCGAGGCCTTCGATCGCTGGGCAGCGGGCGGCACGACGTTCTTCACTGATCTGCTCGCGCCCGAGGTCGTCTGGACCGTCGAAGGTTCGGGAGCGAATGCCGGTACCCATTATGGCCGCGACGCGCTGATGGATCGCGCGGTGCGGCCTCTGGCGGCGCGATTGTCCGAACCGATCAAGCCCGTGAGCACGCGCGTCTGGACCGATGGCGATCATGTGATCGTCAACTGGGACGGCGTCGCGCGGGCGCGCGACGGCCTCGCCTACACCAATCGCTATGTCTGGATCATGCGCATGCAGGACGGCAAGGCGATCGAAGTGAACGCGTTTCTCGATCTGGCACGCTTTGACGATGTGTTGCGGCGGGTGCCGTCAGCCACGCCGCAATGAGTGTGCGACGCCGGGCGCGGATCTATTTTACCGCGCCCGCCGTGAGGCCGGCCACGATCTGCCTCTGCGCAAACACGGTCAGCAGCAATACCGGCGCTGTCACGATCAGTGCAGCAGCGGCCAACGGTCCCCAACTGAGCTGGTCGAACGAGATCATGTTGTAGACCGCCACGGGCAAGGTCCGCGTCTCGCGGCCGGCGAGCACGATGCCGAACACAAAATTGTTCCAGGAGAAGATCACCGCGAGGATGAAGGCCACGGCGATGCCGGGCTTGGCGATCGGCAGCGCCACATGACGAAAAACCTGCCAGCGATTGGCGCCGTCGATCACGGCGGATTCTTCCAGCTCCATTGGTGTGGTCTCGAAATAGCCGATCATGATCCAGATCACGATCGGCACCGTGACGACCAGGTGGATGATGATCTGCGGCCAAAGTGTGCCGAGCAGGCCGAGCCACTGGAACAGCAGGAACAGAGGGATCAGATAGGACAGGCCGGGCGTGATGCGCGCGATCAGGATCAGGATCGCAGCCTTGCGCGCGCGCATGCGGGCGAGGCCATAGCCGGCGGGGACGCCGACCACGAGGGCGAACAAGGTCGCCGCGCCGGTGACGATCAGGGTGTTGAAGAAATAGGTCATGAACCGCTTGGATTCGATGACGGCTGCATAGTTGCCCCAATTGATCCGCTCGGGAATGAAAACCGGCGGATAGGAGGCGTTGTCGATCTCGAATTTGAGCGAGAGCGACAGCATCCAGAGGAAGAACAGGATCGCCGGCGACACGATCACGAGAACGGCGAAAGCGAGGCCGATCTTGCCGAGCAGGGGTCGCATCAGGCACTGCCTCCGCTCTCGTTCCAGTGGGTGCGCTGGCGCAGATGCAGCAGGGCGCCGGCGAGCGCCACGATCAGCGCGAAGAACACGACCACGATGGCGGAGGCATAGCCGACGTCGTAATAGACGAAGGCGACGCTGTAGAGATAGAGATTGATGGTCTCTGACGCGCTGCCGGGGCCGCCCTGGGTGATGGCGAAGATGATGTCAAAACTCTTCACGGCGTCGATCATGCGGATCATCGCGGCGATGAACAGGAACGGCATGATCATCGGCAGGGAGATGTGGCGGAAGGTCTGCCACGGCGTGGCACCGTCGATCTGCGCGCTCTCATAGGGCTCGCTGGGCAGTGCGCTGAGACCGCCGAGCACGATCAGCATCACCAATGGCGTCCATTGCCAGGTCTCCACAAGTACCAACGAGGGGATCACCGTAGCGGGATGAAACACCCAGAGCGACGGCGGCAGGCCGACCAGCGACAGCAGATAATTGAGAATGCCGAGCTGCGGATGGAACATCATGGTCCAGACCAACGCGATGGCCACGGGAGTCGCCATCATCGGCAGGATGAACAGGCCGCGGATGAAACCGCGCAGCGGGAAGCGGTTGTTGAACACGACCGCCGCGAGCGTGCCGAGGATCAGCGGCAGCACCACGGACAGCACGGTATAGACGAGCGTGTGCCACACCGATTCCATGAAGCGGGCGTCGCCGGGCAAGCGCATGTAATTGGCGAAGCCGACAAAGGTCGGCGCCTGGCCGACCTTCCATTCATGCATGCTCATCCAGATCGTGTAGGCCCACGGGAAAACGATGACCGCCATCACGACGATCATCGCGGGAAGCACGAACGGCCAATAGGAGATCGGCCGCCACTCGTCCTTCTTTGCGATCGTTGGCTCGACCGCGGTTCGTTGTTCTGCGGCCAGTGAACTCACGTTTTTTCGCTGCGCTCCAGGATGGGCCGGAACTGCTCATGCGCCTTCTTGAGTTCGGTGGCGGGATCGGCGCCGGCCAGCGTCGCTGTGATGCTGGCACCGACGAGATCGCGGAATTCTGCGACGGGGATGATCACGGGCAAGCCGAGCTTGCTGAACTTGGCGGAGTCGATGACCGACTGCAGCCATTCCTGGTTCTTCACGCCCTTGCGCACGGTCTCGTCATTGAGCACCGAATTGCGGAAGGGGACGCCGCCCCCGGTCTGCAGCAGACGCGCGCCCATCTCCTTGGATACCGCCCACTGGCAGTAAAGATAGGACGCTTCCTTCTTGGTCGACGTCTTTGCGATGCCGATGCCGTCGCCGTAAGTGGACGAGTACTGTCCCTTCGGTCCTGCGGGTACCAGCGTGTAGCCGATCTTGCCGACCACGCGTGAGGCATTGGGATCCTCGATGGGCGGTGCCCAGCCGACGCCGTCGATCCACATGGCGGCACGACCTTGCGTCAGCGAGGCCATCGACTCCATCCAGTTGAAGCCGGCGGCGCCGGGCGGTGCGCTCTTCATCATCAGGCGCTGATAGACCTTTGTCGCCTCGATGGATTCGGGGCCATCGGTGAGGATGTTGCCCTTGGCGTCGAGGAATTCGCCGCCATAGTTGAGGAAGAAGTTGCTCCACAACGTCATATTGGCGTTGCGCAGCCCCCGCCCGGTGAAGCCATAGATGCCGGCTGATGGATCGTTGAGCTTCTCTGCTGCCGCGACCATCTCGTCCATGGTCTTGGGCACGGCGATGTTCTTCTTCGCGAACATCTCCTTGTTGTAATAAAGGATGAAGTAATCCACCGACCACGGCAGCGAATGCATCACGCCCTTGTCATTCTCGGCGAATTGCCGGCCGCCGGCGGAGAAGTCGTCCACCGTCAGGTCAGGCGCGGTAAGGGTCGGGTCCTTCATGAAGCCCGAGATGTCGGCGAGCCAGCCGGCTTTCTCGAACTGCCGCTTCTGCACGTGATAGCTGAGATGCACGACGTCGAATGAGGGCTTGCCGGAGGTGAGCTCGATCACGGCCTTCTGGCGCTGTTGCTGCTCCGGGATCAGCTCGGATTCGACCTTGATGCCGGTGAGCGCCGTGAATTCAGACGCGTATTTCTGCAACAGCTCGCCGCGTGGTCCCTTGATCAGATTGGCCTCGATGGTGGTGCCCGCATATTTCTTCCAGTTCGGTTCGGCGAAGGCGGGTGTTGAAGAGAGACCGAGCGATCCGAGTGCAGGCAATGCTGACGTGGCGAGCGCGCCCTTGAGCAGGGCACGGCGAGACGGGCCTTGGCTGGCCATGGGTAATCCTCCCTCAAGCCGCCTTGACCGGCGGTGATTTTATGGTCGCTCCCCGTGAACCGGAGATGCGCCTGAGGGGAAGCGTAACATGCTGAGGCGGGGTGGCAAGGTGCGGCTATCGGTTGTCAGACAAGTTGTCGCGCTGCGATTTGCGCGCTGCTATCGCGCAGCCTGGTCTTTCACCCCATGCCCAAGCCGCCGCGAGATCGCATGCGTGCAATCGAGCAGGGCTTTGGCAATGGCGCTGTTCCAGTTGACGTCGAATGTGCCGACGGCGCCCATGGCGGTTACTGAGAGAACGACGCTGCCAGTGTGATCGAACACCGGCGCAGAAAAGGCGTTGACGCCACGCAGTGGTTCGGCGACCGCGCGCGCAAGGCCGCGACTGCGGACATCGGCGAGAATTTTGTCGATGGCTGGGCCCTTGGTTTCGCGTTTCGGATCGTAACCAATGGACAGGCGATCAAGGTCTTCCTCAAGCGCGGCCTTGATGGTGGCAGGTGACAGGAAAGCCGCGAAGATGCGGCCGGTCGCTGTTTCCAGCAATGACATGGTGGAGCCGACGCGCATGGCGATGTGCACGGGATGGCTTGGCTCCTCCAGCCGGACCACGGTCGGGCCATGGGTGCCCCAGATGGACAAGGACACAGCGTGGTCGATTTGTGCGGCGAGGGCGGTGATCGCCGGCGTGGCGATACGCACGGCGGACAGTCGCCGCAGCGTGACGATGCCGAGTTCGAGCGCAAGTGCGCCAAATTCGTAGCGGCCGGTGGATGGATCCTGCTCGATCAGGCCGATGCGCGAAAAACTGACGAGATAAGGATGTGCCTTGGCCGGCGCCATACCGGCTTCCCGCGCGAGATCGCGTAGCATCATCGGTTCGCCGTTGCGCACCAGCGCTTGCAGCAATTCGCCGCCGACCTCGATCGACTGAATGCCGCGACTCTCTTTAGCCATGCTTGCCCCAAATCAGAGCGCGACATTACACGGCGAGGAAGCCGCCATCCACCGGCAAGGTCGCGCCGTTCACATAGGAGGCCATGTCGGACGCCAGGAAGACGACGGGACCGACAAGCTCTGAAGGCTGGCCGACGCGGCCGAGCGGCGTTCGGCCGAGAAAGCCGGCGAGACGAGCGGGATCATTCCGCGTGCCTTCGGTCATGGCCGTTTCGATCACACCGGGCGCCAGCGCATTCACGCGCACACCGTCACGGGCGAGTTCGCGCGCCAGCGCCTGAGTCAGCAGCTTCACGCCGCCCTTTGAGGGCGAGTAGCCGAGCGTGTCGGCGACGCCGACAAAGGAGGCGATGGAGCCGAGATTGATCACGCTGCCGTGGCGCGCACGCAAGGCCGGCAGGAACGCATGGGTGACATTGAAGACGCCATTAAGATTGACATCGAGCACGCGGCGCCAGTTCTCCGCTGCGCGCGGAGAATCGATCCCTTCGCGGATGATGATGCCAGCATTGTTGACGAGAATGGAGATGTCGCCGGCCTGACTGTGCACGACGTCCGCAAGTGTGCGGCAGGCTTCGACATCGGTGACGTCGAGCTGGTGATGCCATGAGCGCTCGCCTCGGGCATCGATCTCGCGTGCCGTATCGGCCGCGGCCTGGCTGTCGATATCGGTCACGATCACCTCGGCGCCATGGGCGGCAAGGCCGAGCGCGATGGCGCGGCCGTTGCCGTTGCCGCCGCCGGTGACAAGAGCAAGCTGGCCGAGCAGCAGATCGGGAGCGAACACAGTCATGGTCATGCCGCCACCGGTTTGCCGGCGAGATGGCGGCCGGCGATGTAGCCGAAGGTCAACGCCGGGCCGAGCGTGATGCCGGCGCCGGGATAGTTGCCGCCCATGATGCTGGCCATGTCGTTCCCGGCCGCATAGAGGCCGGCGATCACCTCGCCATTGCCGTCGAGTGCGCGGGCGTGCGAGTCGGTCTTGATGCCGGCATAGGTGCCGAGATCGCCGATCACCATCTTGATGGCGTAGAACGGTCCGCTTTCGATCGGTGCCACGCAGGGATTCGGCCCGTGCTGGGCGTCGCCTTGATAGCGGTTATAGGCGCGTGAGCCCTTGCCGAACGCGGGATCGTGGCCGTTTGCGGCGTTGACATTAAACTGCGCGACAGTCTTCGCGAAAACGCTCGCGTCGATGCCTGCATTCTTCGCGAGCTCTTCAAGTGTGGCGCCTTTGATCAGATAACCGGACTTGAGGTAGTGGCCGATCGGCATGGGGAAAGGCGGCACGGCGCCAAGACCATACTGGCGCAACGCGCGATGATCGCAGACGAGCCAGGCAGCTATTTCCTCGCCCGGTCTGGTCGCGCGCATCATCTCCTGAACGAAGGCGTGATACGAGTTGCCTTCATTGGCGAAGCGCGTGCCATCGCGCAGCACGGCGATGACGCCGGGCTTCGCGCGATCGATGAAATGCGGCATCACGCCCTTGCTGCCGTCCTTCCGCGTGGTGACGGAAACGGGCACCCATGCCGCGGCGTTCGGCAGCGAGTCCTCGACCCGGCCGCCAGCGGCTTCGGCCAGACGCAGGCCGTCACCGGTATTGCCGGTCGGGCCGGGCGAATAGTGCTCACGGCCCGTTGGCGCGTGCGGGAACATCGCCTTGCGGCGTTCGACATCGTGCGGAAATCCGCCGCAGGCGAGCACGACGCCGCGTCGCGCGATGACACGCACGTGCTTGCCGTCGCGCTCGACAATGGCGCCGCGCACATGGCCGTTCTCGACGATGAGTTCGCGCACAGGCGTCGAAAGCCATAGCGGGATTTTGAGATCGAAGGCCGACTTGGCGAGACGACCGGCAAGCGCATTGCCATTGGTGAGCGTCATGCCGCGGCCGTGGCTGAGAACATCTCTCAGATGCCTGGACAGCCGCTTGGCGACATAGATCGCCGATGTCAGCGATTTGGTCGCGCGCATGAAATGGATGATGTCCTTGCCGGAGCCGAGCATGATGCCGAATACAGTGAGTTCGGGCAGCGGCGCGCCGATGTTCTTGATGTTGTCGCCGAGTTCGCGGCCGTCGAACGGGCGTGCGACCATGGAACGGCCGCCCTGGGTGCCACCCGGCGCTTCGGCGTCGTAATCCGGAAAGGTCAGAGGCATGTCGAAACGCACCGCTGTCTGCGTGGTGAAGAAGTCGATGGCTTCGGGGCCCGCCGTGAGGAAGGCGTCAACGCGTGCGGCGTCAAAGCTGTTGCCAGCCTCGTGACGCAGATAGGTGCGGGCCTGGTCGGGGCTCTCATGGATGCCCCACGCTTTCGCCAGCGAGGTGCCCGGCACCCACAGCCATCCACCGGAGCGCGCGGTGGTACCGCCAAAGCGTGGCTCCTTCTCGACGACCAGGACGTCGAGTCCCCCATGCCTGGCGGTGATCGCGGCCGACATACCGGAGCAACCGGAGCCAGCGACCAGCACGTCGCATTCGTGAGTCTCAATCGCGGTTGCTGGATCGCTGGCCATGGTCATCTCACTTCTTCAGTAGCGGGCACTTGGATTCCGAGACGGGGCGGTAGGCGTCCTCGCCCTTCACTGTCTTGACGATGTCGAGATAGTCCCATGGTTCCTTGGACTCCGAGGGCTTCTTGACCTTGGCGAGATACATGTCGCGGATCACGCGGCCGTCCTCGCGGAGCTTGCCGCCATGGACGAAGGTGTCCTCGATGGGTAGCTCGCGCATTTTCGCCATCACCTTGGCGGGATCGTCTGTACCGGCGGCCTTGATGGCCTTGAGATAGTGCAGCACCGAGCCATAGACGCCGGTCTGGATCATGGTCGGCATCACATTGGTCTTGGCGAAGAACTTCCTCGACCATGCGCGGGTCTTGTCATCCATGTTCCAGTAGGACGCAGTGGTGAGATAGGTGCCCTGCGCTGCGTCGAGACCGATGGCATGCACATCGGTGTCGAACATCAGCAGGCCGACAAGCTTCTGGCCGCCTTGGACAAGGCCGAACTCGCCGGCCTGCTTGATGGAGTTGTCGGTGTCCTGACCGGCATTGGCGAAGGCGACGACATTGGCCTTCGAATTCTGCGCCTGCAGGGCAAATGACGAGAAGTCCGCCGTATTGGTCGGGTGACGCACGCCACCGACCACGGTGCCGCCACTGGCCTTGATGAAGCGCGTCGCGTCGTTCTCAAGCTGACTGCCGAAGGCATAGTCCGCCGTGATGAAGTACCAGGACTTGCCGCCTTCGGCGATCACGGCAGAGGCCGTGACTTTCGACAGCGCGTAGGTGTCGTAGGCAAACTGCACGGTGTTGGGGCTGCACAGTTCGTCGGTCAGCGCGCTCGAGCCGGGACCGGACAGCAGCGCGATCCTGTTGCGCTCGCGGGCGAGATTGTGGACCGCGATGGCGATGGCCGAATTGGGGATGTCGACGACGGCGTCGACCTTGCCGTTGTCGAACCAGTTGCGCGCGATCTGCACGCCGACATCGGATTTCATCTGGTGGTCGGCGCTGATGATCTCGATGGGTTTGCCGAGTACGGTCTTGCCGAACTCCTCGACCGCCATTTTGGCTGCCTCAACCGAACCCGGCCCGCTATTGTCGCGGCCCCAGCTCGACAGGTCGGTCAGCACGCCGATGCGGACGACATCGTCGGAGACCTGGGCTGAAGCCTGCGTGGAAATGGCTGTGGTCGAAAGCGCGAGCGCAGTGGCCCACGCCAGCACGTGGCGCGTCATGTGTTTCTCTCCCGAAAGTGGCCCGTCTGCCGGGTCCGTTTTGCTTGGTCGTCTGCTTTTGAGAAGATTAGATATTGGCAAAATTATCTGTCAATGGCGAATTCGTGCTTTCGCAATGCAACGTGGCCACGCAATAGCGCGGCTCATCGCTGTGGCAGGTCCTTGGGTAACGCGTTGTTGGTGGACTATTGCCGCCGCTGGGTCGCATTCACTGCGACGGCTGCTGCCGCGGTGCGGTTCTCGACACCGAGCTTGGCATAGATCTGCTCGAGGTGTTTATCGACGGTGCGTGGCGAGAGGCCGAGAATCTGGGCGATGTCGCGGTTGCTCTTGCCTTTGCTGAGCCAGGAGAGGACTTCGCCTTCGCGGATGGTCAGTCCCAGTTCCTTGCTGAATTCGGCAGGCACCGCGGCCGTGCTGTCTTTCGCGAGGCGGAGCAGGAATTCGTCGGGACCGGCTTTGCCCATGTAGTTGAGACGCAGCAGTTCGTTGTTGGTGAAAGGCGCGGAAGGAGCCGGTTTGACGGCGGGCTTCTGCATCTGATCGAGCCAGTGCAGCATGGCCGGCGGCAGCAGCAGTGTGTCGCCTGTGCCGGCGATCAAGTGATTGCTCAGCAGCTTCTGCGCCTGCGGCGTCGCCCAGAGCACGTCGCCGCGCTTGTTGACGGCGAGCAGGAAGCGACCAGACACGTCGAGTGCCGCACGGGCGCTTTGGGTCAGGCGCGCGTTGGCGAGATGGACGCGGATGCGTGCCAGCATTTCCTCGATCACGATGGGCTTGGTGACGTAGTCGACGCCGCCGGCCTCGAGGCCGCGGACGATATGCGCGGTCTCGGAGAGGCCGGTCATGAAAATGACGGGCACATCGGCCAGCCCGGCGTCGCGCTTGAGACGGCGGCAGGTCTCGAAACCGTCGATCCCGGGCATCACGGCATCGAGCAGCACGATATCCGGCGTGATCTGTTCTGCGATACGCATGGCGCCGGCGCCGTCCAGCGCGACCATGACGGTCATGCCGACGCCATCGAGGGCATCGGTGAGGAGCCGCAGCGTCTCTGGGCTGTCGTCCACCACAAGGGCGACGTCGCGCTTCTTGGCGTCGGATGTCTTGGAATCAGGAGTCATGCGTCTGCAGCGCCTTGAGGAGAGACATGTATTGGTCGAGATCAAAGCGGTCGATCAGCATGCGCATCTGCGCGACGAAGGCCATGTGTTCGGGATGTTCGGCGCCGATCTCGTCGAGCTTCATCTGGATAGCGCGGATATGACCCATTTCGCCGAGGCCGATGAGCTGGTCGATATGATGTGCGGGCGGGCGCATGTCGTCAGGCGTCCAGTGCTGGTCGATTGGTGCTTCGTCGCGGTCGTAGCGCCAGTCGATCTTGAGGAGCTGGCCGATCATTTCGAGGAGGCGCGGCAACTCGACGGGCTTCATCAGATAGCCATCGTGGAACGGCTGCGCGAGCGGCGCGCCATGGGCTTCGAGGGCGCTGGCGGAGACCATCAGGATGCGCGCCTGATGATGTCCGGTGGTGCGCAGCGTCTCGGCGACGGTCCAGCCATCCATGCCGGGCATCGAGATGTCGAGCAGGAACATGTCCGGCCGGCAATGCTGGGCGAGGCTGAGACAGGCCGGACCGTCGGGAGCACTGAGCAGGATAAAGCCGAGTGGTGTCAGCACCTGACGTAAGAGGTCGCGCTGGGTCGGATCGTTGTCGGTGACGAGGATGGTCCTGCGCGGACCGTGATAGCCGAGGATGGGGGCTTCAATGGGCGCCGTGCGCGTGGGGTTGTTGACCTCGGACAACAGCATCTTGACGCGGAATGTCGCACCCGCGCCCACGTCACTTGAGACCCGGATGTCGCCGCCCATGACGCCTGCCAGCAGCTTCGAGATGGTGAGGCCGAGGCCGGTGCCGCTATGGGGCTGGGCCGCGCCGAGGGCGCCTCGTTCGAAGGGCGCAAAGATGCGCTCGAGATCGTCGGGGCGGATGCCGGGGCCGGTATCGATGATCTCGAATTCGGCGACCGGGCTGCGATAGTGAATGACGAAGGTGACGCTGCCTTCCTGGGTGAATTTGATCGCGTTGGAGAGCAGGTTGATCAGGATCTGGCGCAGACGCTTCTCGTCGGCATAGACGACGGCAGGCAACACGGGCGGACGGCGGAAGACGAATTCGATGCCCTTGGCGGCAGCCTGCAGGCGGAACATGCCAACGAGTTGATCGAGGAAATCGGTAAGGCGTACCTCGTCGCGCGACAGATAGAGACGGCCGGCCTCGATCTTGGAAATGTCGAGAATGCCGTCGATCAGGCCGGAGAGGTGATCGGCACTGCGCTTGACCACGCGGACCTGCTCGCGCGGGCGCGTCTGCAAGCTGTCGTCCTGTTCCAGCAATTGCGCGTAGCCGCTGATCGCGTTGAGCGGCGAGCGCAGTTCGTGGCTGAGGCCGACGACATAGCGGCTCTTGGCGAGGTTGGCGGATTCTGCGACTTCCTTCGCGCGCTGCAATTCCGCATCGGTGCGCTTGTGGGCGTCGATCTCCTGCATCAGCAGCGTGGTCTGGCGCTTCGTCTCGGCCTCTGCCGCGCGCCGGCTCTGCTTGGCCAAGACGAACAGCCACGCGATGACGCCGATGATGATGGCAAGGGCGAAGAACACCTTCCACAGTACGTCGGACACTGCGGAGCTGTCGGCGGGAGATGCAGCCGATGTCTGCAGATAGATCAGCGCCAATGTCAGGCCGACGAGGCCCGCTGCCATCGCGAACACGCCGAGATAGTGGCCGAACTGGGAATTGAGGCGAGCGAGGATCGGCTCCGGCAGCAGTTTTCCGAAGGCCGTGGAGAGCTGCGCATCGATCCGCGCATGCGGTTTGCAAAGATCGTGGCAGCGGGCGTCGAGGGAACAGCACAGCGAGCAGATCGGGCCGGCATAGGCGGGGCAATGCGCCATGTCCTCATGCTCGAATGTATGTTCGCAGATACAGCACTGCAGCGCCGGGATGTTCTGCCAGGCCCGCTTCGGTTTTCGCGCGATGTAGTATTTTCCACCGGTCGCATAAGCGATGATCGGTGCCGCGACGAGCGCGGTGACGAGAGCGACGAAGGGCGACAGCGCCTTCGCGGTGGGGCCGAACAGGCCATAGAACGCGCTGACCGACATCACGGTGGCGGCGAGCATGGCGCCGACGCCAACCGGATTGATGTCGTAGAGATGCGCGCGCTTGAACTCCATCTGCCGCGGCCGCAGGCCTAGTGGTCGGTTGATCACGAGATCGGCGACGAGGGCGCCAACCCAGGCAATGGCGACGTTAGAATACAGCGCCAGCGTCTGCTCCAGCGCCTTGTAGACGCCGATCTCCATCAGCAGCAGCGCCACCAGCACGTTGAACACCAGCCAGACGACGCGGCCTGGATGGCTGTGGGTCAGGCGCGA
The DNA here is from genome assembly GCA_030147505.1 of Tardiphaga sp. GTDB lineage: Bacteria > Pseudomonadota > Alphaproteobacteria > Rhizobiales > Xanthobacteraceae > Tardiphaga. The sequence continues at coordinate 1,232 of JASBVG010000127.1, read as the reverse complement.
GAAGAAGTTCGACCAGGCTATGGAACCGGCATAGGCATTGGTGACGTTGATCTTGAGCTGCGACAGAATCACGAACGCCCCGGTCAGTGCCAACGCCAGGTCAGGCTGCGAAAGCACGTAACGGAACGCGTCGAGATACATATGCGCGGGCTCGGCCGCCTGTTCCGGCGTCGCGCCGTGCGTCAACGCGAAATAGGCCAGGAATGAGCCGGCCAGCAGCTTGATGGCACCGACCACGATCCAGCCGGGGCCGGCACACAGCAGGGCGATCCACCAGTTCGCTTTCGATTGCCGGCGATCGCGCGGCAGGAAGCGCAGGAAGTCGACCTGTTCGCCGATCTGCGCCACCAGCGAGAAGATGACTGCAGCGGCCGTGCCGAACAGCAGGAGATCGAGGCCGCCTTTGGGATCGCCATGCAAGCCGGGATAGGCGGTCCATTCGGCGAAGGATTGCCGGCTGGCATAGGCGATGGCGACAAAGGGCACGAGGTTGAGCACTAGCCAGATCGGCTGGGTCCAGAGCTGGAAGCGGCTGATCAGCGTGATACCGTGTGTCACCAGCGGGATGATCACCATGGCGGATATGAGATAGCCGATCGGGCGCGGAATATCGAAACACATCTCCAGCGCGGCGGCGAGAATGACGGCCTCGATGGCGAAGAAGATAAACGTGAAGGACGCGTAGATCAGCGAGGTGATCGTCGAACCGATATAGCCGAAGCCGGCGCCGCGTGTGAGCAGATCGATGTCGATGCCGCTGCGCGCCGCGTGATAGGCGATCGGCAGGCCGCAGCAGAAGATGATGATGCTGACCACAAAGATCGCAGCTGCGGCGTTGGTGACGCCGTAATTGATGGTGATGGTGCCGCCGATGGCTTCGAGCGCGAGAAAGGAAATCGCGCCAAGCGCCGTATTGGCGACGCGGGCAGCGGACCAGCGACGCGCGCTCTTCGCTGTGAAGCGGAGGGCGTAATCCTCAAGGGTCTGGTTGGCGACCCACTGATTGTATTGGCGCCTGACACGGTCGATCCGCTGCCGCCCTGCCACTCCTCACTCCTGACCCCAACGCGACTACGCATATTTGCGCGACGGCAAAACCTACGTCGGCATTTTGCGGTGCAGTATACGCAATCCCACGTATCCGAGGAGCGCTTAAGTTCAGCAACACTTGCCTCACCAATAAGCGTTCCAAACCAGTGGGGAAGTGATGTCAGACGAGAAAAAACCGGGCC
>JASBVG010000027.1 GCA_030147505.1 Tardiphaga sp. | reverse complement strand
CAAGATCGAGTATCAGTACTACGATTTCGGCAGCACCACGATCACCACTCCGGCTCTCCTCGGTGTTTTCGGTTCGTCCAAGAACGACCAGCACACCGTCAAGGCCGGCCTGAACTACCGCTTCAACTGGGGCGGCCCGGTGGTTGCCAAGTACTGAGTTTTCCAGAAGACCAACCTCGAAAGGCCGGCAGCAATGCCGGCCTTTTTTCTTGGCTTAGCTTGACCTGGCCCGGCCTTGACCGGGATCGTCACGCAACCTCTCCACCAACAAATCGTTGAAGATCGCTGCCAAGCACTGGAAATCCGGCGCCGTTCTTCCTATGTTCCAGCGACAATCAATTCGGCGTTGATCCCGGTGCCCCGGCGAGACACGCCCGCATGTGGCGCGCGCGGCGTGCCGGGGAATGCATTGCGATGGATGAAGTCATCAAGGCGAGGCGGCAACAGGCCGCCGCGAATATGCGCAGCATCACCATCCGCGGCGCGCGCGAGCACAATCTCAAGAACATCGACCTGACCATCCCGCGCGATAAGCTGGTGGTGTTCACCGGCCTGTCCGGCTCCGGCAAATCCTCCCTCGCCTTCGACACCATCTATGCGGAAGGCCAGCGCCGCTACGTCGAGTCGCTCTCCGCTTATGCGCGCCAGTTTCTGGAGATGATGCAAAAGCCGGATGTCGACCAGATCGACGGCCTGTCGCCCGCCATCTCCATCGAACAGAAGACCACCTCGAAGAATCCGCGCTCGACCGTCGGCACCGTCACCGAAATCTACGACTATATGCGCCTGCTCTGGGCGCGCGTCGGCATTCCCTATTCGCCGGCCACCGGCCTGCCGATCGAAAGCCAGACCGTTTCCATGATGGTGGACCGCGTGCTGGCGATGCCGGAAGGCACGCGGCTCTATCTGCTGGCGCCCGTGGTGCGCGGCCGCAAGGGTGAGTACCGCAAGGAGTTTGCTGAATATCTCAAGAAGGGTTTTCAGCGCGTGAAGGTGGACGGCACGTTCCACGAACTAGCGGAAGCGCCGACCCTCGACAAGAAGTTTCCGCATGACATCGATGTGGTGGTCGACCGTATCGTGGTGCGCCCGGATATCGGCCAGCGCCTCGCGGAAAGTTTTGAGACCGCGCTAAAGCTCGCCGATGGTCTTGCCGTCATCGAATATGCCGACGCGCCTGCGGCCGCGGTCGAGGACACCGGCAAGAAGAAGGTCGCAAAGATCCACGACAAGACCGGCGCTGAACGCATCCTGTTCTCGGAAAAATTCGCCTGCCCGGTCTCCGGCTTCACCATTCCGGAAGTCGAGCCACGCCTGTTCTCCTTCAACAATCCCTATGGCGCCTGCCCGAAATGCGGCGGCCTCGGCATCGAACAGACTATCGATGCCGATCTCGTTATTCCCGACAAGGAACTGACGCTGCGCAAGGGCGCCATCGCGCCGTGGGCGAAATCGTCGTCGCCCTATTATCTGCAGACGCTCACCGCGCTCGGCAAGCACTACAAGTTCACGCTCGATACCAAATGGAAGGACCTGCCGAAGAAGACGCAGAACGTCCTTCTGCACGGCTCCGGCGACGACGAGATCAAGTTCTCCTATGAGGATGGCGTCCGCTCCTACGACACCAAGAAGCCGTTCGAGGGTGTGGTCACCAACATCGACCGCCGTTTCCGCGAGACCGAAAGCGAATGGGCGCGCGAGGAGCTCGGCAAGTATTTCTCTGACGTACCCTGCGACGCCTGCGAGGGCTATCGCCTGAAGCCGGAAGCGCTGTCGGTGAAGATCGGCGACATGCATATCGGCAACATCTCCGAACTCTCGGTCCGCAAGGCCGGCGACTGGTTCGAGACGGTGCCGGGCCTGCTCAACAAGCAGCAGAATGAGATCGCCGTCCGCATCCTGAAGGAGATCCGCGAGCGCCTCTCCTTCCTGCTCGACGTCGGCCTGAACTATCTCACGCTGTCGCGGTCGTCGGGCACACTGTCCGGCGGCGAGAGCCAGCGCATCCGCCTCGCCTCGCAGATCGGCTCCGGCCTCACCGGTGTGCTCTATGTGCTGGACGAACCCTCCATCGGCCTGCATCAACGCGACAATGCGCGACTGCTCGATACGCTGCGGCGGCTGCGCGATCTCGGCAATACCGTGATCGTGGTCGAACATGACGAGGACGCGGTCATCGCCGCCGACTATGTGGTGGACGTTGGCCCCGGCGCCGGCACCCATGGCGGCAATATCGTCGCCCAGGGCACGCCCCAGGAGGTAATGAAGAATCCGAAGTCCCTGACCGGCAAATATCTCACCGGCGAAATGTCGGTGCCGGTACGGGAGCGTCGGCCGCCGAACCATCGACGCACCATCAAGGTCATCAATGCGCGCGGCAACAATCTAAAGAACGTCTCGGCGGAGCTACCGCTCGGCCTGTTCACGGCCATCACCGGCGTCTCCGGCGGCGGCAAATCCACGCTGCTGATCGACACGCTCTACAAGGCCATTGCGCGAAAACTCAATGGCGCCAGCGAAGGCGCCGCGCCGCATGATCGCATCGAAGGCCTCGAACATATCGACAAGATCATCGAGATCGACCAGTCACCGATCGGCCGCACGCCGCGCTCCAATCCGGCGACCTATACCGGCGCCTTCACACCGATCCGCGAATGGTTCGCCGGCCTGCCGGAATCCAAGGCGCGCGGCTATGAAGCCGGCCGCTTCTCCTTCAACGTCAAGGGCGGCCGCTGCGAGGCCTGCCAGGGCGACGGCGTCATCAAGATCGAGATGCACTTCCTGCCCGACGTCTATGTCACCTGCGACACATGCAAGGGCAAGCGCTACAATCGCGAGACACTGGAAGTCCTGTTCAAGGGCAAGTCGATCGCCGACGTGCTCGACATGACCGTCGAGGAAGCCGCCGAATTCTTCAAGGCGGTGCCGCGCGTGCGCGAGACGTTCAAGACCCTGCATCGCGTCGGCCTCGACTACATCCATGTCGGCCAGCAGGCGACGACGCTGTCAGGCGGCGAGGCGCAGCGCGTGAAACTCGCCAAGGAATTGAGCAAGCGCGCCACCGGCCGTACGCTCTATATTCTCGACGAGCCGACCACCGGCCTGCATTTCCACGACGTCGCAAAACTGCTCGAGGTGCTGCATGAGCTGGTGGAGCAAGGCAATACGGTGGTGGTGATCGAGCACAATCTCGAAGTCATCAAGACCGCCGACTGGGTCATCGACCTAGGCCCCGAAGGCGGCGACGGCGGCGGCGAAATCGTCGCCTGGGGCCCGCCGGAAGATATCGTGAAGGCACCGCGGAGCTATACGGGGCAGTTCCTGAAACCGGTGCTGGCGAAGGCGGGCAAGCCGAAGAAGCGTAAGGTGACTGGGGAGGCGGCGGAGTGAGACGGATTGCTATCGTTGTCACTACTTCTTACTTGAAACGCGCTCGTTTGAAGCTGCGATTCTTTTGCGGAGTGATAGAACATTGATCGCTGGAGACTTAGAACCTAGATAGGCCTTTAGAAAGAGATCAACGGCAGGCTGGAGGTCGCGATCGATTATTTTACGTAATCGCCCTCGCTCTTCTGAGCTCTTCATCCAACCTTTCTTCTTTGCGACGCCAGCTCCAACAACCGCACCTCCTGCAGCTATACAGCCCACCAAACTCCCTGCTAAGCCGAGTGATCCAGCAAGCATAGTCGCCGCAGCCAGCAGCTTATTGTTGCGATAGAATCCGACGGAAGCTTCCAGAACGGCATAACGTCGTGTTCCCTTAATTCGCTCTATCTCGCTATTGATAGCAACGATGTTATTAGAGACATCAAGAACCGAAGCCTCCTTACCTCCGGCCTTGAGGACCGATTCAATTGTCGCAGAAATGCGCGGCTGATAGTCTTTGACCAACTCAATATATGGTTCTAGAGGCATATCGGTCGGGATGGATATGCCCAGTCCATCAGCTGCGATTTTGCGTAAAGAGGCTGTTTTCGCGTGCGCCTCGTCGATAGTCTCAGAAACGTTTTCCGGCAGGTTCAGAAGGTCGGTATCCTCCATCAGAACAGGAGAATTCAGAGCTTCATCTCGTCGAATCTGCTCGATCAAATGTCCCATCTTAGTTAGCTGATTTAGCTTTTTTAATTCTCTTTTCTCAAAATATGTAATCGCAAGCTCAATTAGTTTCCTATCTGATTGCGGGAACGGGTCTAAGCTTCCGATGAATTGCCGGAGGCTAGTTTCGTATTTCTTCGACTCTGGCTCACCCTTTTTATCAGCGCAAACACCGTCGATTTGATTGTACAAACAGTGAGGACATTGCGGACGCAGTCCCCTCGTTGAGGCATTCAAATAAAGATACCCGGAAAGCTCCATTGAAGAAATATGATCATGAGCGAGAATAAAGCTCTTCATGTTCTCTTCAAAATAATCGTATCTTCCAATGAGAACAGGTACGATAAGATGTGCTTCTACTAGCGTTTTGAAAGCAGCGAAATCCGATGGCTTGACGCACTTGGAGCAAATTGGCGCGTAGACGACTGGGGTGAACGGTAGTATCGCTTTTATTTTCTCTGGTTTGAAGCCATTCAGCACCATCTTCTGCTGATGCAAAGTAGTCGTTACACGCTCGCTACTGAATAGACCTTCGTAGTTTCCAGAGCCGATATTATCGTTCACGAAGCGTTGCACACGATCTCTTTGAAGAGAGTCAAAATCAATGAGCCCCATGCCATCCCACCTATCACTTTCACCTCTTCCACATATACGCTTTTAAGTTGAAAAAATGTCAATACTGTCATGTACAGATTGCACTTCTTCGCCAGATGGACGAAAGCACCAAACTTGAAAAGTCGATGCAAGCATCTATTCGCCGCATACCCGCGACTTGATGGCGTCACCTAATCCGGCCATCCTTGTCACAGCCGGCGGCCTCGATTCCACCGCCTTTTCATGACCATTTCCGCGGAGATCTCCCGCCTCGCCTTTCGGTGACATGCCTTACAAACTTGCCATATTCGACATGGATGGAACGCTGTCCGACAGTTTTCCGTGGTTTCTCAGCGTCATCAATCAGGTGGCTGACAAGCACAAGTTTCAGCGCGTCACCGACGATCGCATCGACGAGATGCGCAGCGTCGGTGCCGGCGAACTGGTGCGGATGCTCGGCGTTCCCAAATGGCGCATCCCGCTGATCATCCGCGACATGCGGAAGATGAAGGCGGAGCAGATCGACCGCATCGCGCTGTTTCCCGGCGTCGATCGCATGTTCGAGGAGCTGAAGGCGCGCGACGTCACCATTTGCGTCGTCAGCTCGGACAACGAGGACAATGTGCGCCGGGTGCTGGGCCCGCTCGACGACCGCGTCTCCTATTTCGCCTGCGCCGCCGGCCTGTTCGGCAAGACCGCCAAATTCCAGCGCATCCTCGAACTGACCGGCGTCTCCGTAGATGACACGCTGTCCATCGGCGACGAAATCCGCGACATCGATGCGGCGCGCGAGGCCGGCGTCGATTTCGGCGCGGTGTCGTGGGGCTATACGAGCGCCGCGGCCCTCAATGCGCGCGCACCAAATTACATGTTCTCGCGCATGGACGACATCACCGTGGCCCTGACGACGCCGCGGGGCTGACCGGCATCCAGCCGCATTGCTTGCGCCTATGCTCGTGTCTAGCTTTTGAGTAGGGCCTCGATGACCGATTGGAAATGCCATCATGACCGACACCCTCGCTGCCTCTGCGGTTCGCGACAACACAAGCGCCAGCCGCTTCGAACTCGCGATCAACGGCAGCATGGCTTTCGCCAATTATCGCCTGGTCGGCGATCGCGTGATCATCACCCATACCGAAACGCCGCCCGCACTGCGCGGGCGCGGCATCGCGTCGGAGCTGGTCAAGGGCGCGCTGGAATTGATCCGTGCGGACGGTCGCAAGGTCGTGGCGGGGTGCTCATTCGTGGTCGATTATCTCGAGCAGCATCCGGAATATCAGGACATCGCGGGCTAACCCCACGCGGTCATTCCGGGGCGCGCCTTCGCGCGAACCCGGAATGACGAGCAACGCCTCAAACGATCTTGATCGACATATCCGGCAGGCCCTGCAGCTTGCAGAGCAGCACGTCGCCCTTCACCACCGGGCCGACATTTTCCGGCGTGCCGGAATAGATGATGTCGCCAGCCTTCAGCTCGAAGGCCTCTGACAGTTTTGCGATCTGCTCGGCAACGCTCCAGATCATCTTGTCGAGATCGGAGCTCTGCTTCACGGTGCCGTTCACCGCGAGCGAGATCGGACCTTTGGTGAGATGTCCCGTCTTGGCCACCGGATGGATCGGGCCGAGCACGGCGGCATGGTCGAAGCTCTTGCCGATCTCCCAGGGCTTCTTCTCGTCGCCCATGGCGCGCTGCAGGTCGCGGCGGGTCATGTCGAGGCCGAGGGCGTAGCCATAGACGTGGTCGAGCGCCTTGTCGGCGGGGATGTTGGTGCCGCCGGATTTCAGCGCGGCGACCAGCTCGACCTCGTAATGATAGTTTTTCGTCAGCGACGGATAGGGGTGATCGGCGACCTCGCCGATCTTCACGTTCTGGATCGCGTCGGTCGGCTTCTGGAAAAAAAATGGTGGCTCACGGGTGGGGTCGGAGCCCATTTCGCGCGAATGCGCAGCGTAGTTGCGGCCGATGCAATAGATGCGGCGGACCGGAAAGACATCGGTCTCGCCGACGATGGGAATCGTCACCGTATCGACCTTGAAGATGCTTTTGCGGCCGGCCTGCGCCTGCACAGTCCCGTTGCCGATGGCGCTTGCAGTCATAGCAACGGCGCCGCCTGCGACGAGGGTCCGGCGATCGATCAAATCCATGGTGGTCCTCCCAGTATTGGCTCTTGGGTGAGCGCTTTGTTGTCATCTGGCATACCACAACAAAAAGGCCCGCGCGAGCGCGGGCCTGTCGTTTCGCTTTAGAGCGAAGAGCTTTACTTGAGATCGTCCGGCAGCTTGCCGCCATTGGCCGCGAATTTGGTCATCACCTGCTTGTGCAGCCAGATATTCATGCTGGCGCTGTCATTGGTGTCGCCGGTATAGCCGAGCTCCTTGGCCAGTTCCTTGCGTGCGCTGAGGCTGCTGTCGATATCCAGCGCCTTCATCAGATCGACGATGGAGGTGCGCCATTCCAGCTTCTCGCCCTTGGCTTTCACCGCAGCGTCAAGGATTGGCGCGACATCCACGGTGGCGGCGGGTGCGGCACCTCCGGCCGGGGCTGCAGCTCCGCCGGCGGCGGGCGCAGCGTCGGGAGCTGCAGCACTGGCGCTGCTGCCGAAAATCGCGCCCATGATCTTTCCGAAAATGCTCATTTTTGTCGCTCCCAATAACTATGATGATGGCTGCAAGAATTGCCGCAAGACATGACCGGCGAATGACCGCCGGATAGCATTATGTCCCCGCTGGCCGCCGCTGCCAATGCGGCACCGGCGACAGACAACGAGACTCGCTCAAAGTTCGTTCCAATTGCGGCGAAAGCCGGACTGCACTGCAGTGCACCGTCGTTATGCACCGCACCCTCACCCAAGCGTGAGAGACGGCGCTGCGCATCGGCGCTACGATGGTCGCACAGGTCGCGGCAGCCAGTCTTCTTGCATGCGCGTCTGGTCATGTCGCGATCGTTTCCGAGCGGCTCCCGCGCTATTGGCGCGCGCGAATGCTGCGCACAGAAGGGAGCAACGACCATGGCCCTCTCCTATCCCGGCAATGCCAGCGATATCGCACGCGCCGATGGTGTCGGCTCGGCGCCGAGAATCCACACGCTCACACCGTCCGATCTCCGCGACGCGCTGCGGCTCGGCTGGGACGACTTCAAGGCGGTGCCGAGCCACGCCGTCATGCTGTGCCTGATCTATCCGGTGATCGGCATTGTGCTGGCGCGCACGGTGCTTGGCTATTCGATCCTGCCATTGCTGTTTCCGCTCGCGGCCGGCTTCGCATTGCTCGGCCCGTTCGCGGCGATCGGCCTCTATGAACTCAGCCGTCGCCGCGAAACCGGCGAGGATCCATCCGCATGGCATGCGCTGGACGTCACGCGTTCGCCCTCCTTCGGCGCCATGCTCGCGCTCGGCCTCGCACTGCTGGTCCTGTTTCTGGTCTGGATCGCAACCGCCCAGGCGATCTACGTCTCCACCTTCGGCAACGCGCCGGCCGCGGAGATTCCGAGCTTCCTGTCGCAGGTGCTGACGACACCACAAGGCTGGCAACTCATCGTCGTCGGCTGCGGCACCGGACTGATGTTCGCACTTGTCGCGCTCTGTATCAGCGCCGTGTCGTTTCCGCTGATGCTCGATCGGCATGCAGGGGTGATGGACGCGATCACCACATCGCTGCGCGTGGTCGCGCGCAATCCGGTGATGATGGCGACTTGGGGCTTCATCGTTGCCGTACTGCTCGTGCTCGGCTCACTGCCGTTCTTTCTCGGGCTCGCGGTGGTGATCCCGCTCCTCGGTCATGCCAGCTGGCATCTCTATCGCAAGGCGGTCGAGCGCAATCCGAACCCGCCGACAATGCCGCCGCCCAGCACGACCAAGCGCTACGCAGCGGACTTCCCCGTCTCGCTGTTCCAGGGCCGCCGCCGAGACTGAACGACGGCAACTCCCGGTCATGCAGCTGTCCGAATGCCGGGCAGATACATGACTGGATTCGACACCGGAATCTCATTCAGTTTTTACACGGCATACACGTTTGCCGCGATCAATGGCGAGCAGGACAATCCCTGCAACATATTATGGTGTTTCCGGGTACGGAACAAAGCAAGAAATCATTCAACCGATCATGATCGAATTGATGAATCTTCATGCTTCCAGGAGTCGTCTTATTTGATGAATACATATTCATACCTAACGGATATATGCGATTCGCGCATGTCTAGGTGGCCATCGTTAAGAGCCTCGCTGCTCAGGCCAGCGCACGGCAAAGCGCCGATTATGTTTTCGCGGCAACGGATCAGAATTGCCCTAAAACAGTGATTTAAACGCCTAACTAACACCCGCGGCCAGCGATCCGGTGTCCGGATACGCAGGGTGCCCGGACAAGTGCCAGCCGGCGCCGAAAGGTTAATCAGTTCTTGCGAGAGGCATGCATAAATCGCTTAGCTGCATCGCAACATCTGAACTCCCGCACTGCGAAGCTCTCTTCTATATTCACTTCAACGGCGACACCTCCTCAAGAGATGAATCGCAGACTGTGAAGGAGATAGAAGATGCTGCTCTCGCTTATCCGTATGATCCAGGCTTTCCGTGACTATCAACGCAATGTTGCCGAGCTGTCGCAGCTCAGCGATCGTGAACTGTCCGACATTGGTCTCGACCGTTCCGACATTCCGCGCGTTGCTTCGGGCGCCTACAACGGCTGATCCGTCCGGACGGCCATTCCGTCCGCCGACGTTTCACGAATTGCGCCCGCTTTGAGCGGGCGCGATCGTGTTCTCCGCAAACGACGGTGCACAGCACTGGCTAACCTGCGGAACCTGGCCAAAGCGAATTCCGTTTCGCTTCGAAACACGCTACATGCGGGGCCATGACAACAGCCCCTATTTCAGACGACCGCGTCCATGTGATCGGCGCGGGCCTTGCCGGCTCGGAAGCCGCCTGGCAGGTCGCCAATGCCGGCATCCCCGTGGTGCTCCACGAGATGCGCCCGGTCCGGATGACCGATGCCCATCGCACCGATGGCCTCGCAGAGCTCGTCTGCTCCAATTCGTTCCGTTCCGACGATGCCCTGAACAATGCTGTCGGCCTGCTGCATGCCGAAATGCGCAAGCTGGGCTCGTTGATCATGCGCAGCGCCGACGCCCATCAGGTGCCCGCCGGCGGCGCGCTCGCGGTGGACCGCGACGCGTTCTCGGGCGCGGTGACCAAAGCGCTGGAAGACCACCCGCTCATCACCATCGACCGCATGGAAGTCGCCGGCCTGCCGCCGGCCGACTGGCGCAATGTCATCGTCGCCACCGGCCCTCTCACCTCGGCTCCCCTGGCCGATGCGATCCGCGAACTGACCGACGAGAACGCGCTCGCCTTTTTCGACGCCATCGCGCCGATCGTGCACAAAGATTCCATTGACATGGAGATCGCCTGGTTCCAGTCGCGCTATGACAAGGTCGGGCCCGGCGGCACCGGTGCAGACTACATCAACTGCCCGATGACATCAGAGCAGTATGAGACCTTCATCGATGCACTGCTGGCCGGGGAAAAGACCGACTTCAAGGAATGGGAAGTCAACACACCCTATTTCGACGGTTGCCTCCCCATCGAGGTGATGGCCGAGCGCGGCCGCGAGACGCTCCGCCATGGGCCGATGAAGCCGGTCGGCCTCACCAATCCGCGCGATCCCACGGTGAAACCCTATGCCATCGTGCAGCTTCGCCAGGACAATAAGCTCGGCACGCTCTATAATATCGTCGGTTTCCAGACGAAGCTGAAATATGGCCCGCAGCAGAATGTGCTGCGTATGATTCCGGGCCTGCAGAATGCGGAATTTGCCCGGCTCGGCGGCCTGCATCGCAACACCTTCCTGAATTCGCCCAAACTGCTCGACGAGCAGCTGCGGCTCAAGGTACAGCCGCGTCTGCGCTTCGCCGGTCAGATGACCGGCTGCGAGGGCTATGTGGAATCCGCCAGCGTCGGCCTGATCGCCGGGCTCTGTGCGGCAGCCGAAGCCAAGGGCCAGTCTCTCGCGATGCCGCCGGCGACCACCGCGCTCGGCTCGCTGCTCGGCCACATCACCGGCGGACACATCGAGACGGTCGATGCCGGCCCGCGCTCGTTCCAGCCGATGAACATCAATTTCGGCCTGTTTCCGCCGCTCGCCTCGCCGCCGACCAAGAAGCCTGATGGCTCGCGCCTGCGCGGCAATGAGAAGACCGTGGCCAAGAAGCAGGCCATGAGTGCGCGTGCATTGGCCGACCTCGATGGCTGGATCGCGGCAAGCCTTTCTGCCGTCGCGGCAGCGGCGTAACGCAAGCTCGGTTGGATCTGTCATGAGCTTGCCCAAACAGGACACCGCCGCGCTGTCCAAACACTGGACCGAAGGCGTGCTGCTGAAGCGCGACGTGTTCTCCACCGTCGAGCGCGGCCGTTTCCGCACCCGCGACGGCGAAGTTGATGCGGTGCTGCGCCGGCTCGATCAGGTGCCGTGGTGGTCGTTCGGCCTCGCGCTGCATCTGTTCACCCGCGAACGCCGCGCGTTGACACTGGCGCGCGATCTCAAGGTCGGACCGGAGCTGCTCTGGGCCGGCAAGCGCACGCTGGTGCGCGGCTTTATCGATGGCGTCGCGCTGCATCTCGCAAAGCCCTATGGCGATGCGCGCTACTTCCAGTCGGCCAAGCTCGCGCTGCGCAAGCTGCATCGGATGGGCGTGTGCCACAACGATCTCGCCAAGGAGCAGAACTGGCTCCGCGGCAGCGACGGGTTGGCCTATCTCACCGACTTCCAGCTTGCGGTCTGCTTCAAGAGCCGCAGCCAACTGTTCCGCATCGCTGCCTATGAGGACCTGCGCCATCTCCTCAAACACAAGCGCACTTACGCGCCGGAGCTTTTGACGGCGAAGGAAAAGCAGATCCTGTCGAAGAAATCGCTGCCGGCACGGATCTGGCTGATGACCGGCAAGAAGGTCTACCGCGCCATCACCCGCGGTATCTTCAACTTCACCGACCGCGAAGGCGGCGGCAAGCGCCTCGTCAACGATGCGCCGCCGTTGCTGGAAATCATCAAGCGCAATCCGGCCGTACGCGACGCAGCGATCGTCGCATTCGCGGATCGGCGTACGGGTGTTGGGCTTTACGCATTCGTCGAGGCTGATGACACCACACTGGAAGCGAGGCTGCAGAACGATCTCAGCGCGGCGAAGGTGGCAAAACCGCCGGAACATCTGCAGGTGATCCCGGCGCTGCCGCGCGATACGTCCGGCAAGATCCGCACCGAAGTGCTGCAGCTGGTGGCGATGAACCAGGTCGATCTGCTGGAGCCGCTGATGAACAGCGATGCCGACCGGGCATTTCTCAAATCCGTTCTTGAGTCTCGCAAGAACCTGCGTGATCGATTCAATTTCGAGACCACGCAACCTCCCCTCACCTCCTGATCCCCGCCCGACCGGCATCTCAAATGCGAGACGAGCGATGCGTGTTCTTTTGACGGGATCATCGGGCTGGCTTGGGCGATTTCTCGGCCCGCGTCTTCGAGCGGCAGGTCACGGTGTCGTCGGTCTCGATGTCGCGCCAGGCACCGAGACATCCGTCATCGGCTCGGTGGCGGACCGCGAATTGGTCGATCGCGTCTTCGGCGAATTCGGCATTGAGGCCGTCATTCATTGCGGCGCGCTGCACAAGCCGGACATCATCCGGTATCCCGCTCAGGCCTTCATCGACGTGAATGTCAGCGGCACGTTGAACCTGCTCGAAGCCGCCGTTCGTGCCAAGCATGACCGTTTTGTCTTCACATCCAGCACCTCACTGATGATCACGACGGCGATCCGCGAAGAAGCCGGCAACGCTGCAGTCTGGCTCGATGAGACCTCAGGACCGCTGGCCCCGCGCAACATCTACGGCGTGACGAAACTGTCCGCGGAAGAGTTGTGCCGCCTCACGCATCTCGAGCATGGGCTGAATTGCGTCGTGCTTCGGACCAGCCGTTTCTTCCCGGAAGAAGACGACACGCTGGATCACGTGCCCGGTCCGAACCTCAAGGCCAATGAATTCCTCAATCGCCGACTGACGGTCGAAGACGCCGCGGACGCGCATGTCGTCGCGCTCAAAAAGGCAGCCACCATCGGTTTCGACACTTTCGTGATCTCCGCGCCTCCGCCGTTTATGAGATCGGATGTCGAGGCCCTGAAGCAGGATGCCGCACGTGTCATCACTTGCCATTTTCCCGATGCCAAGGAACTCTATACCAAGCGCAACTGGACGCTACCGCATAGCATCGGACGCGTTTACGACCCGGGCAAAGCCGAACGTCTGCTCGGCTTCCGCTGCAAGACGGATTTTGCCAGCATCCTCGACGCCCTAAGGAACGATACCGAGCTGCCTTTCGCTCACGATCCCGACTACGTGTCACCGAAGGAACAGAGCCCGCTGAACGGCGGGTGAAGCGAGCGCTACGACGCCCGCCAAAGAGCCCACAGCGTTCGCAGTCGTGATCGGATGTAGAGATCAAACGGATCGAAGCTTGCAGCGGACATCTGGCCGAGATCATACTTCGTCAGCACCATCGGCAGGAACGCCGCGCGAGCCGGCTCCGCGACGTCGACCAGCATGCCGTCGGCCACAGCCAATTGCTCCTGCGCGCCCTTGATCAATTGATCGAGCGTCGCTCGGATCGCGGGCGTCAGCTTGCCGGCATAGAACTCCTGCTCACTGCCGCCGTTCTGGCGCAGCATGTCGTGCGGCAGATAGAGCTGGCTGCGGGCCGCATCATAAGGCAAGCGCGCGGCGATACGCGCGACGCCCTGCGCCAGACCGGCGTGCTCGGCGACATGATCGACCGCCTCTGAGCTATCACCAAGAACGCGCCCGGCACAGGCGAACAGCGTTCCTGATGTATCACGGAAATGGCTTTCCAGCACCGCAAGATCGGGCATCGGATCGTTATAGAGATCAAAGATATGCGCATCGACCAGCTTGGCGAGACGATCGACCGGCAGGCCGAAACTGCGCACTGCCAGCAGCAGTTCGGCCGCAATGGGGTTCTGCTCGACATCGCCATGGCCGTTATCGGTCAGCGCATCGGTCCACCACTGCAGCCGGATCTCGCCAGGCAAAGCCTGCCTGACCTGATCACGGACGCGGCTCACCTCGGCATTGAATGCATAGAGCGCCAGCAACGAGCGACGCCTGTCGGCCGGCACGAACAGCGTGGAAGCGTAGCGGTCGAAATCGTGATTACGCACGAGATCGGCGCAAAACGCCGCAGCGCTCTGGTCGGCGCCGCTCATGGCACGGCGATCAGCGCGGCAGCGACGCGGCGGCGCTCGCCGATCATAATGTTGTAGGTGCGGATTGCAGGTCCCGTCATCATCGTATCCACAACGACGCTGAGGCCGCGTAGCGCTTCGCGCAGATCGCGCGGCATGATCCAGACGTCATTGCCGGTGCCAACGATCAGCGTGTCGATGCCCGCATGGCCCTCGAAGACGCGGCGCAATGCGTGGCGGTCGATCTCGTCAGCCTTGGTGACGGGCCACGGCCACACCGCATCGGGCAAACACAGAAGCGAGCCCTGATGCGACATGGTATCGAAGATGAAACCGCCCTTGCCATAGGCTTCGATCTCGGCCGCGCGCGGAAGATGCGGCTGCTCGGGATCGACCGGCATCAGGCCTTCGCCGTCTTTGCCGGCTTGCCCGTGCTCACCGGCTCGTCACGGTTCTCGCCGACGCCTAGATAGATCAGCATCGGCGCAGCGATGAAGATCGACGTATAGGTGCCGACCAGCACCACGCCGAAGATCATCACGGCCGTGAACGAATGAATCGCATGGCCGCCGAACAGATACAGCGCAAGCAGCGCAAGCGTCACGGTGACATGGGTGATGATCGAGCGCGACAGCGTCGAATTGATCGACTCGTTGAGCAGTTCCGGCATCGGCATCTTCTTGTAGCGACGCAGGATCTCGCGAATACGGTCATAGATGACCACGGTATCGTTCAGCGAGTAGCCAAGAATGGTGAGCAACGCCGCGATACTGGTGAGGTCGAAATCGATCTGCGTGATCGACATGAAACCGATGGTCAGCACGATGTCGTGGATATTGGCGATCATGGCGCCAAGAGCGAACTGCCATTCGAAGCGGAACCAGAGATAAATTAGGATGCCGAAAATCGCGAGGATGAGACCCAGCATGCCATAGGCGAGCAGTTCGCCCGAGACGCGGGGCCCGACCACTTCGACGCGGCGATATTCGACGCTGTCGCCAAGCACCGAGCGAACCTTCTGCACCGCGGCCTGCTGCGCGGTATCGCCACCGGGCTGCTGAGCCAGGCGGATCAGCACGTCCGCCGGACCACCGAACTGCTGCAACTGCACGTCTCCGAGCTGGAGGCCGGACAGCTTGGTGCGCATGCTGGCGATATCGGCGGCGCCGGACTTGTCCTGCACCTCCATGAGCGTACCACCCTTGAAGTCGATGCCGAAATTCAGGCCGTGCGTGAAGAACAGCGTGATCGCCGCAATGGTCAGCAGCGCCGAAGCCGGGAAGCTGATGCGGCGGAACTGGGTGAAGTCGAATTTGGTATCGTCGGGAACGATACGCATCGATGGCAGCACATTGAAGATGGTCAGGATCGTCAAGATGACGACCAATGCAGCAAGGCCTGCCAGAATCATTTGGGTGTTGGTCACAGCGTGCTCCGTCAGCTCAGATCGGCACGCGCTGCGGCCGCTTCCACCTGACCCAGGTGGCGACGATCAGGCGGGTCACCGTGAAGGCGGTGAACACCGTCGTAAGAATGCCGATGCCGAATGTCACGGCAAAGCCGCGCACCGGGCCGGTGCCGATATAGAACAGCACGGCAGCCGCGATGAAGGTGGTGATGTTGGAATCGAGAATGGTGGCGAGCGCGCGCTTGAAGCCGGCGTCGATGGCGGCGATGGCCGTGCGACCACCACGCAGCTCTTCACGAATGCGCTCGTAGATCAGCACGTTGGAGTCGACCGCGATGCCGACCGTGAGCACGATGCCGGCGATACCCGGCAGGGTCAGCGTGGCGTTGAGCAGAGACAGAATGCCGAAGATCATGGCGACGTTGATTGCTACCGCGATGTTCGCGAACAGACCGAACAGGCGATAGGTCAGCAGCATGAACACGATGACAAGGATCGAGCCGACATAGGCGGCAAGCTCGCCCTTGGCGATCGAGTCCTGGCCGAGGCCCGGACCCACGGTACGTTCCTCGATGATCGACAGCGGCGCCGGCAGCGCGCCGGCGCGCAGCAGGATCGCGAGGTCATTGGCGCCCTGCACCGTGAACGAGCCCGAGATCTGGCCGGAGCCGCCGGTGATCGGTTCGCGGATGACGGGTGCCGACACCACCTCGTTATCGAGCACGATGGCGAAAGGCAGGCCGACATTCTTGGTCGTCGCTTCCGCAAACTTGCGCGCGCCCGCCGTGTTGAAGCGGAACGACACGATCGGCTCATTGGTGCGCTGGTCGAAACCCGGCTGCGCATCGGTAAGATCGGCGCCGGAAACCAGCACTTCCTTTTTCACCAGATACGGCACCTTCGGCGACGAGGAGCTCATCAGCAGATCGGAATCCGCCGGCACCCTTCCCTGCGCCTGTTCGGCCGGGATTGATGTATCGACCATGCGGAAATCGAGCTTCGCGGTCTTGCCAAGCAGCTCCTTCAGACGCGACGGATCCTGCAGGCCGGGCACTTGAACCAGTACGCGGTCGAGACCCTGACGCTGGATCAGCGGCTCGACCGTGCCGAGTTCGTTGATACGACGTTCGATGATCTGCAGCGACTGATCGACCGACTGGCGCAGGCGATCGTTGATCGCGGCCTGCGGCACCGTGAGACGGATCAGGCCGCCGCCGGCATCGGAGACCTCCAGGCTGCGCGCGCCGCTCTGGCCCATGATGCCGCCCAGGGGCTGCGACAGCTCACGCAGCTTGGCGAGCGCGTTCGAAAGATCGGTGTCCTTGGTGATCCGGACTTCGACACTGTCGCCGCGGACGTTCAAACCCGTGTATTGAACGCGCGGATTAATGTCGCGCAGCGTCCGGCGCACGTCATCGCGGACCTGGTCGAGCTTGTCTTTCTTCACCGCATTGGCATCGACTTCGAGCAGGATATGCGATCCGCCCTGCAAGTCGAGGCCCAGCACCAGATGGCGCTGCGCCCATTTCGGCCAGGTCTTCACGGTGGCTTCGGGAAAGAAGTTCGGCACAGCGAACAGGCAGACGACCAGCGCCGTCAGGATGATGCCCAGCGCCTTCCACCGTGAGAAATACAACATCGAACAGGTCCGTCAGGATTCGAGAATAAACGTCGCCGCGAGTTATTTCGCTGCCGCGTCGTCCTTCGCCTCGGTCTTCTCGCCCTTTTCCTTGGCCGGCTCGCCCTTGGTGCGCACACCCGAGATCATCGAACGCAGCTGGCGGACGCGGACGCCTTCGGCGAGCTCAAACTCGACCTGCTCGTCGTCCACCACCTTGGTCACCTTGCCAACCAGGCCGCCCGAAGTGACGATGGTGTCACCGCGGCGGATATTCTTCACCATCTCCGCGTGATCTTTGACCTTCTTCTGCTGCGGACGCAGGATCAGGAAATACATGATCACGAAGATCAGCGCGAACGGCAGCAGCGACATCAGCATGCTGTTGGTATCGTTGCCGGCAGCTGCGGCCTGGGCGAACGCAGGGGTAATGAACATCGGAAGTCCTCAATCGGGCTGGAAATGACCGGCGACGCAGCCGCGGAAAGCCGGCCCTCGCAAATTCGGCGCGGACTATAGCGGCCGGCAGGCCAATTGCAACGCTCCTAACCCCCTTGATGTACAAGCGATTTGTACCGCTTGCGAAGCTGTTGCCGGATGGTTAAGGGTGCGGACCGAGGAAAGTCCCAAATGCCGAAAAAAGCCAATAAAACCAGCCACCGCCCCGCCCCCAAACCCACCAAATCAGTTGCTCGCAAGATCGCCGCCAAGCGTCCGCGACCGATGGCCGCCCCTGGCCTGGACGAGCGTATCGCCGCGGCCCTGGAAGCGATCGCCGTCAACATGGCCGCGACCTCGCCCAAGACCTCTAATGCCGATTCTCTCGCCAGCGCCCATGCCTTCATCTGGCACCCGGACGGCCGCCTCGCGCCCGTGCCGAAAGTCAGCCGGGTGGAGCTCGATCTCCTCCAGGGCATCAACCAGCAGGTCGATACGCTGATCGAAAACACCCGCCGTTTCGCCAACGGCCTGCCCGCCAACAACGCCCTGCTCTGGGGCGCCCGCGGCATGGGCAAGTCGTCGCTGGTCAAGGCCGCGCATGCGCGGATCAACGCCAGCCCGTCGGTCAACGGCCGATTGAAGCTGGTCGAGATCCATCGCGAGGATATCGAGAGCCTGCCGCTGCTAATGGCGCAGATCCGCGCCTCGGATTTCTACTTCATCGTGTTCTGCGACGACCTCTCCTTCGACGGCAATGACGCTTCCTACAAGTCGCTGAAGGCCGTGCTCGAAGGCGGCATCGAGGGCCGACCCGAAAACGTCATTCTCTATGCGACCTCGAACCGCCGCCACCTGCTGGCCCGCGACATGATCGAGAACGAGCGCTCGACCTCGATCAATCCCGGCGAGGCTGTGGAGGAGAAGGTCTCTCTGTCGGACCGTTTCGGCCTCTGGCTCGGTTTCCACAAGTGCAGCCAGGACGAATATCTCGCTATGGTCCGCGGCTACTGCAGCCACTACGGCATCGAGATCGACGACGCCCAACTGCAACGCGAAGCGCTGGAATGGTCGACCACCCGCGGCTCACGCTCCGGCCGCGTGGCCTGGCAGTTCGTGCAGGAGCTGGCAGGCCGGCTTGAGGTGAAGCTCACCGGCAAGTAACGGAATTATCGCGCCGACGCCGTCTGTCGCGGCGCGAGGCCGTCCAAGCGCTGATCGCTCTTTTCCAGCATAGGTCGGTCAAGGCGGCCTCCTTGCAAGGCCGCGAGGGCGCAGGTGAAGATGCGATAAAACTGCGTGCCGTCGAAAGCGACGAGTAACAGGTCGACGCCGGCATTGATCGCTTCCACGGTTACCGCGCAGATGTCGTGCTGGTAGACCGCGCCCATGACCAGATCGTCGGTGACGATCACGCCCTGATAGCCCCATCTGTCACGCACGAGATCGTTGACCACGCGCTTCGAATGCGACGCCGCCCTATCGGGATCGATCGCCGCGAGCGCGACGTGGCCGATCATCAGGTGCGTCTGCGGCTGCTTCAGGAGATCGCGGAATGGCAGCCAGTCGGTCTTTTCCATCTCGTCGATCGGCGTATCCAGCCGGGCACGGAAATGGTGCGTATCCGCAGCAACGCGCCCAAGGCCCGGGAAGTGCTTGACTGTGGCTCCCACATCAAACTCACGGAGCCCCGCAGTGTAAGCCGACGCAATCTCGCTCACGACGGCGGGATCGCTCGAGATCGCACGCTGTCCGATCAGACTGTTGAAATCGAAACGGTGGCGCTCACTGGACTTCCGCATGTCCAAAACCGGCGCAAAGTTCATCGTCACCCCGAGATCAGCGAGTTCGCGTCCATGCGTGCGGCCGAATTCTGTCGCACGATGCAGACGCTCAGCCTCTGGCAGCTCCGTCAGGGTGGCCAGCGCGGGCAAGGCCGTCAGTTGCGGCGACAGATGCGAGACGATGCCGCCCTCCTGATCCGCCGCGACGATCAAAGGCGGCAGCCCTGCGGTACGCCGTATCGACTGAAAATTGGCGATCTCGGCCTTCAGCTCATCAGCCGTGCGCCCCCTGATATTGCGATGGGAGACATAGATGCCGCCGATCAACCCCTTGGCGACAAGCGGCGTGATGTCCTGTGCACGGCGGTAACCGATCATGAAATGCCGACCCAGCACCTTCGCCTGCGGAGTATCCGCCGCGAGAACGTCCGCCTTGCGCATCTGGAAGGTGAGTTTCGACGACACCATCCCCAGCGGTGCGATGCACCACATCGCCAGCAACAGCCTGCCGGCGATCCAACCCTTGCGCCAGCTCCGCCGCCACAGCAGCCAGCCGACGACAAGTACGCTCGTGACAACGATCAGCGTGGGCGCACGTCCGCGGACGATTGAGAGATAGGGATCATTCAGGCAGGCACCGACACCGACAAGGATCAAACCTGCCAGCCACAGTGCAGCGACCGCCAGACGCTCCCACTTCGACATCACGACTTTCCTTCCAGCGGATCATTCGATCGTCGCCTAGCAGTCGCTTCCCAGGCTGACGAGAGTCAAAAAGCGCTCTGCGCAATATCTGCACAAAACTCCTGAAATTCTGCCGGACCACCACGCGGCAACTGCAATCGTACGGGGCACATAGTGTGCATCGACGCTGTGAAGAAGGCTCGCAATGCCTATCCCGACACGACTTGCAAATGACGGCTGGTGGCTTTGCGAACCCGCCACGACCCTCGTCATGGCGGCACTACCCCGAACGACAGTGAAAGGACCAACAACGATGACGGGACTATCCGCGACCGCAGATGCTGACGCGCCAATGACGCATCCGACACTCCGGCCCCTCACAATTGCTGTATGCGCAACGATTGCAGCAGACTGGCTGTTCTATGGCCATGCGATCGGCATTTCCTTTGCAATTTTCGTCCTCGTCCTGATCGCCTGCACAATAGTCGCCAACCCGCACCTCGGGAGCAGGCCGGCCGCACTGCGCGCAGGCGTGGCACTCGCTCTCACCCTCGCGCCTGCAATGATGAGCGTGAACATCGTATCCCTCGCATGCGGTGTGGTCGGCGCCGTCTTCGCGATCCTCACGATCATCGCGCCACTTCGGACAGAATTGCAGGACCGCCTGTCTGCAGCGCGCAGTCTGCTGATCGAAGGACCCTTCCGGCTGCTACCGGATCTTGCGCGCGCCAGCCGCGGGACGATGACAACCAGCATGTTTGTCGCCTGGATCGTCCCCCTGGTGCTCGGCGCCGTGTTTCTGGCGCTGTTCGTATCGGCCAATCCAATGATGGAACGTTGGCTTAGCGCCATCGATATTCATAGCGGCACTTCGCAAATCAGCTTGCCCCGAACGCTGTTCTGGTTCGCGGTCCTGTCACTGGTCTGGCCCTTCGTGTGCGTGAAGCTGAGCGTCATCCAACGCAAGGCAGCGGCGCAAGAGAGAACGCCAACGGCGGATGCCTCCACTGAAACGCCAGCGGAGCAGCCGAGCCAATTATTCGGGCCGACAGCCGTTTTCCGCTCTCTCGTTCTCTTCAACCTGATGTTCGCCGTGCAGACGACGCTGGACGCGCTCTATCTCTGGGCAGGCGTCACTTTACCCGACGGCATGACATATGCCGCTTACGCCCATCGTGGCGCCTATCCCTTGATCGTCACGGCCCTGCTCGCAGCCGGATTCATTCTCCATGCAAGCGCGGTCGAACAGACGCCCCAACGCAAGCGGCTGGTCGATCTGTTGATCGTGGTATGGACCGCGCAGAACCTTATGCTGGTGCTGTCATCGATCCTGCGGCTCGATCGCTATGTGGAGGCTTATTCGCTAACTTACTGGCGGGTCGCCGCCTTCATCTGGATGACGTTGGTGGCGCTTGGTCTCGTCTTCATCTTGTTACGTGTGGTGCTGCGCCGCTCGGATCGCTGGCTGATCCGGGCCAACCTAATTGCCCTCATCTCGGCGCTCTATGTCTGCACTTTCGTGAATTTTGCTGCCATCGTCGCCGACTACAATGTCGCCGACTGCCGCGAGATGGGCGGCAAAGGACCGTTCCTTGACGCGGACTATCTGGTCAGCCTCGGCCCGCAGGCGATCCCGGCCCTCGACCGCTACATCGCCATCCGCCCGGATCATCGGACACCGCTGACGATCAACCGTGATGACCTTGCCCGCACGCAACGTGCGGAGTTAAATTCCTGGCGGGCCTGGACCATTCGCAGCTGGCGCCTGCAGCGCTATCTGGATCGGGTCGATGTCTCCAAGACCATCTTGCAAAAGAGCAATCGCCTCGACGCCCCCGCAACGAGTATTCAATGACGCATAGCATTTTGGTGGTCGATGACGATCCGCATATTCGCGACGTCATTTGCGTGGCGCTGCGAAAGGCCGGATTCACCCCTGTTACAGCCAAGGATGGTGCAGAAGCGCTGATGCGCTTCGCTGCCGAACGGCCATCGCTGATCATTCTGGATATCGGCATGCCGGAGATCGATGGCCTCGAAGTCTGCCGCCGTATCCGCAAGAACTCCGATGCCCCGATCCTGTTCCTCTCCGCCCGCGACGATGAGATAGATCGCATCCTCGGCCTCGAAATCGGTGGCGACGATTATGTGACAAAGCCGTTCAGCCCGCGCGAACTCGTCGCGCGGGTGAATGTTCGGCTGCGCCGCTCTCTCGTCCAGGCAACCGGCGATAGCGACAGCGGACGCCCCTTGTCGCATGGCGATCTCACCATCGATCCGCCAGCACATATCGCACGCCTTCGCGATACGAAACTGACATTGACGGCGATCGAATTCGATATCCTCAAGACCATGGTGGCACGGCCAACATTGGTATTTACGCGCGACCAGATCATGGCCGCGGCCTATCGTGCCCATATGCAGGTTTCCGATCGCACCATCGACAGCCATATCCGGAACATCCGTTCCAAGTTCGCCGCAAAAGGCTGCGACAATGCGGTGGAAACCGTCCACGGCGTCGGCTTCAGGCTGGGTCGCTGCGAGCTCCAGGAATGACGCCACGACGCGCTCGACAGAAATGGCGCCCATCCCTCAGCTTCGTCATCTTCGCCTCTCTGGTGCTGGTGATGACGCTGCCGCTCGCGGGTCTCTTTATTTTTCGCCTGTACGATAACCAGCTGATCCGCCAGACAGAAGCCGAGCTGATCGCCCAAGGAGCGGTCCTGTCCGCGATCTTCGCCGAGAAGGTCGAACAGAAAATCCCGGGCGGGATCAAGCTCGGCGCC
Source organism: Tardiphaga sp. (assembly GCA_030147505.1). Taxonomy (GTDB): domain Bacteria; phylum Pseudomonadota; class Alphaproteobacteria; order Rhizobiales; family Xanthobacteraceae; genus Tardiphaga. Next base: position 44,858 of record JASBVG010000027.1, on the reverse strand, counting down.
GCGGTCCCCGAGAAGGATCTCCCGCCAGCCGACGACGATTTCGTGCCGATCAAGCCGAAGCTCGATCTCGCTGGCGAGGATTTGCAGATCATGAGGCCGGATGCGCACCAATCCGGGAAATCTGCCGATCCGACCTATCAGGATATCGGATCGCAGTTGCAGCCACTGCTCCGCAGCACCCAGCGCATCACCTTGGCTGGCCTCCGCGTCCTTGATTTCAATGGAACGGTGATCGCCGGGCGTGACGAAATCGGCATGTCGCTGGCTCATCTGCCAGAAGTCGCAACGGCGCTGCGCGGTCGTTACGGCGGCGCCTTGCGCATCCGCATTCCCGACAAACCGCCACCGCCCATCTATTCCATCAATCGCGGTACAGGCTTGCGCGTCTTCGTCGCGATCCCCGTCATCGTCCAGAAGCAGGTTGCCGGCGCGGTCTATCTATCGCGAACACCGAGCAACATGATGGAACACCTCTACAACGAACGCGGCAAATTCGTTCTCGCCGGGCTCGCGGTGCTTTGCGTGACACTGCTGATCGGGCTCGTCTTTGCCCGCACCATTGCGCGCCCGATGCACGATATGATCGGCCGGATTTCCAATATCCGCCGCGGCGATCCCGACGCGTTTCGGCCGTTGGCGCATTACGGCACGCGCGATTTTGCCCTGCTTTCGCGCAACTTTCTTGGTCTCGCCGAGCAACTCGCTGTGCGAACCGACCATATGTCGACCTTCACCGCGCATCTCACGCATGAACTGAAATCGCCCCTCACCTCCATCAAGGGCGCCGCCGAACTCCTGCAGGATTCGATCCAGTCCGCACCTGCATCGCTCACCATCGCCGAGCAGCGGCGATTTCTGGCCAATATCATCGCCGATACCGACCGGCTCGCCGTCATCATGCATCGTCTACGCGATCTCGCGCGCGCGGAGACGGCGCCAGAGATCGCGTCCAGCTCGCTCGCCGCAGTGATCAGCGATCTGCAACAACGCTTTCCTCAGCTGGATTGCCGGGCCGACGGCGACATAGATGCGCCGATCGCGATGTCCGCTGAGAACATCCTGATCGTGCTCGCCCATCTCGCCGACAATGCCATGCGCCATGGGGCAACACGCTTTGTCGTCACTGCAGTTCCTGCATCTGGTGATCTGCAACTTCTTATCAGCAATGACGGTGACGGTATTTCGGAACAGAACCGCAGCCGCATCTTCGATGCCTTCTTCACCACGCGCCGCGAGCAAGGCGGCACCGGCATGGGGCTTGCGATCGTGCAGTCGATGCTGCGCGCCCATGGAGCGTCGATCAAGCTTGCGGCATCCGGGTCTGGGATCACATTCGAAATCGATTTCGCATCGGACGCGATGTCGATCTGATTCTCACCTGAACAAATCATCGACATCGCGCTCTCGTCGCGCTGAGCCTACCAGCTGAAACGAGCCCCCGCGGCAACCTGGTGGCTGATCGCGTTGCTGCGGAATTCGCCGTTGTACGAGCCGTAAAGACGGAAATTCTCGCTGCGCCAACCCGACAACTTCACTCCGACCAGCCCGGCATCGCGGCCCGGCCGCGCGCCCTCGACCATGAAGGGCGCGTCGAGCAGCGCGGCCTGGGTGACCAGCGTGGTGTCACGCAGATCGTGGCCCCAGCCGATGCGCAGCTCGGGCATCAAGGTCGTGCCGTCAAGCGTAAGCAGCTGTGCGCTCAGGGACAGGCCCAGCGTTGCGGTGAGCTTGTCGTAGAACTGCGCCCCGTAGGCGAGCCCGAAGGGCTGCTGGTTCTCGACATAGGCGTTACGGCGAAAACCTTGCCAGCCAAGACCCGCGAAGGGCTGCAGTACTGCCTGCTGCCACATCGGGATCAGATAGCCTGCTTCCAGATTGATCGCCGTGCCAAACCCATTCACCGCACCTCCGATCGCGCCGGGCATCAGAATAGTCTGACGCGCGGTCGAGATCTGGCTCGGGCCCGCGGCGACACGCATGTCGAGCTTGGCTGCGCCCGGTGTCCATGTCGCATAGGCGGCGCCGGCATAGGTGTCCGACGTGCCGGTCATCCCCTCGCTAGAGGTGGAGGTACGCGCGAAACCGAAGGCGCCGCCTGCAAGCAGGCTAGCCGATACAATGCGGTCTGCGCCCATGACAAAACCGGTGCCGGTGGTGCGGGAGCCGGCGAGCTCGCCAGTCGCATTCACCGTGGCAAGACGACCAAAGCCCTGCCCCCAAACGCTCCAGCCCTGCTCTGCCTTCGGATGGTCGATGCTCGCAAAGGCCTGCGTTGTCGCCGCGTTCATGATGCGGCCGTCATAGGCCATGGCAAAGGCCTGCGCGGTACCGACCATGCCGGCCGAACCGTTCAGCACATGCGCGTTCTGACGATCCGCGATCGGCCCCATGAAGCCCTGAAAGGTCTGCGTCATCGCGCTCATGACCGCGGACTGACCGGGGCCGGTGAGTTGGTAAAGACCACCGGCGTAGTTGTTATCATCCGGCAGCCGGTAGATCGCGTCATACAGCGCCTTGTCACTCGCTGACGGCATCTCGCCGGGGGCGACCCGGCGGCGGTCGAGCATGTCGGCAACGACCCGCGAGGCGGGACCGAGCTGCGCATGAGATGCGAATTCGGCAAAACTCTGCGGCGTCACTGCCAGGGCAATGAAGGCATTGTTGTAGATCAGGTCGAGACGCAGCTGCGATAACAAGCTGTCCGCCGGTTGCGTGAGCGCGTTGAAAGTGCCCGAGGTGCGCGCGCCATTGACGGCCTGCACGATATCGAAGTTATTGCCGAGCGACGGCACGTAATTGCTCGGCGTGCCGACGGTGCCGCGGAGCACGGGCACCAGCGTGCCACTGGCCCAGAACGTATGCCCGGCACCGCTCACGATCACCTTGTCGTAGGTGCCCGGACCACCCGGGATGACCTGCATGCCATCGATATCGATCTGCGTGGTCGCTGTCGGCGCCAGAGTGACATTGCCATTGAAGGTTAGCGTCCCCGCCGAATTACCGAAACGCACGGTGCTCGGCGTGAGAAAGTTGTTGGCCTGCAAATCGGCGAAATTGGCCATCTTGCCGGGTGACAACGTGCCGTCGACCGCCGTGTCGCCATTGACCGTGCCGAAGCCGGCCAGGGTCGCGGCTTGCCCTATGGTCAGGCCGTGGTTTCCGACGCCGAGCGTGCCGTCCACGGCGAGCGTTCCGCCCGCAGCCGAGACACGCCCCATCGCATCGGTGCGGCCCGAGATCGTCAGAATGCCGTCGCCGTCCTTGGTAAAGCCACCCGACGTGACCAGCGGCCGGCTCCAATATTCGGTGACCCCGACAGCGACGGGAACACTGACGTCAGCCGAGAGCGTCGTCGGACCTTCCGTCGCCCGATCGAGCTTGATCAGACCATGACCATAAATCTTGTCGAGGCCGGGATCACCGAGATCTTCCGTTGTCGAGAAGAGAAGATGCGCGAGATCTTGTGCGTTATAAGCCGGATTGGCCTGCAGCAACACGGCGAGCGCACCGGAGACGACCGGCGCCGCCATCGACGTCCCGTGCAACGTTTCATATTCGCCGTAAGGAACGGTGGAAACGATACCGAAGGTCTTGCTGATATCACCGCCAGGCGCAGCAACGCACCAACTCGCGGTCACGCCGCAGAAATTGGAATATGTAGCGGGTTGCTTGTCCGCACCAACGGACATGACTGCAACAATCTGTCCCGGCTGGTTCTGAAGGCCGGTGAAGTCGATCCCTTCGCCGCCGTCGTTATAGACGCCCAGATTGGCGTGCGACGGATGCAGGAACGGCAGCAATGCTAGGCCGGATGGATTCTTGCCGGCTGGGTTACTCTCGCGATCGTTGCCATTCGCCGCCACGATGATCTTGCCTGCCTGCAACGCGCGCGCCGCTGCATAGGTGTGATCATCATATTTCTCACTCTGAACATTCCAGACGTACTGTGGCGGCGCGTCCCTCGGAATGCTCGGACCGTAGCTGGCATTGTAGATCATGGAAACAGAATTGGGCAGCCCCGCGAAATAGTTCATCGCCTCGTAAGTCGGATAGAGTCCGGGCGCCGGCACTGCAGACGTGCCGTGATCCGCGAGGACACGTATCGTGATGAGTTCGGCGTCATAGGCCACGCCGTGCATATCGATGCCGGGGACTTGCCGCGCGGCGATGATGCCCGACACATGCGACCCGTGCATGTCTTTCTTCTCGCTGGGCGTCTGCTGCGTGGGATCATAGGCCTGTCCCGGCGCCGCGAGCATGTAGTTACGGCTGTCCTGAAGCAGGACTTTTCCCGCAAGCGCCGGATGGTTGATGTCCACGCCTGAATCCGCGACGGTGACGACGACCCCGGCTCCCGTGAAACCACGACCATAGGCAACCGACGCGCCGATCATGTCGAGATGCCATGTCTGCGGGTTGCTGCTCGCCCATGCCGGCAGGGCGAGCGGCGAGCTCGGCGCATATGGAATGTCACCCGCGAGGATCGGCGTTGGACACAGACAGGCGCCGACAATTGCACAACCCATCGGCAGGACGCGATCCTGCCATCTTGCTGCTGATCCGCGCATGCCCCGACTCACCTTCCTCAGCCCATATCCGCGCGTATCAAGCAGCGGCCGCCTTGTCGATCACGGCGAGATGAAATCAGCGGGGTCTGTCGTGTGGCTGACGTTTCGCGCGCGCGTAGCGATCCGGCGATCGCGCATCGCGCCTTGAAACGCCAATGGCCGGCACAAGTCCCGGCCACGACATCATCAACAGCTATGTGGTGATATGTAGCAGTTATGCTCCGTTGAGGAATTGCAGCGGATCCACCGGCGACGAGCCCTTGCGGATTTCGAAGTGCAGCTGCGGTGACGACACCTCACCGGATTGACCGGACTTCATGATGACCTGACCGCGCTTGATGGTCTCGCCGCGCTTCACCATCAGCTCGCTGGCATGGGCATAAGCGGTGACATAGCCATTGGAGTGACGCACCAGCACGAGATTGCCGTAGCCCTTGAGTTCGTTGCCTGCATAAGCGACGACGCCGTCCTCCGCAGCCTTGACCGGCGTGCCTTCGGGCACGGCGATGTTGATGCCGTCATTCGATTTGCCGTTGGTCTTGGCGCCGTAGCCGGTCGCCACGCGGCCACGCACGGGCCAGCGGAAAGTCGGCAGCGCGCCGGTAGCTTCAGCGGCCTTCGCAGGCGCTTCCGGAACAGCTTCTTCGGGCGTTGTGGTGGCGCTCGCGAGACGCGCCTTCTGCTGCGGCTCGACGGCGGCGACGCGGGCGGGCGCGGTCGCGACGGGTGCGACCGGAGCAGCTGCGATCGTTGAAGGTGCGCCGAGCGGCGCCGGAGCCGATGCAGTCGGGACAGCAGCTGTCGCAGCGCGCGGAGCGGGAACATTGATCTTACTGCCGAGCTTGAGCTGGGCGTTCGGCGACATACCATTGGCGCGCGCGAGTTCAGCCACCGGGATGTTGTTCCGGCGCGAAATGCTCATCAACGTGTCGCCGCGATTGACATAGTGCGTGGTTGCGGCAGCGGCCGACCTCGCCGGCGTGGCGGTGACAGCCGGAGCGGCAGCGGTGCCCTGACGCGGAATGATCAGCGACTGGCCGGGCGACAACGCCCGCGGGCCGCGATAGCCGTTGGCCTGCAGGATCGCAGCTTGCGACACGTTGTAGCGCTTCGACAGACCTTCCAGTGTATCGCTGGTGCCGACGATGATCGTGGTGCCATTCGGCGCAGCCGGCGCGGGTGCTGCGGCGACCGAACGCGGCGCCGTGCTGCCGGTATGCTCGATCGGCGCACGCGCCGGCGGCGGCGTGTACATGCCATTGCCGCCACCGCTCATCGGCGCAGCGGATGCGACCGGACGCGGCGCGGACGGATAGGATTGTGGCGCCGAGATCGGCGGCGGCAGCGGCTGCGACGAATATTGCGGCTGCGGATTGTAGGCCGGGCGCTGATACTGCGGCAATTCGCGCGGTGCCTGGGCAACCGGACGCTGCGGCACTGAGCCCGTAGCCTCGCCGCCCTGCCAGCCGAACTGACGATTGCTGCTCTGACTGATCTGATTGCCGTCGAAGGTTTGCGAAAGCCTGGTCGACATGTCGGCACTGCAGCCGGCAAATCCGATCGACATCAACGCCAGCACCGCAACCTGCGGCGAACGACGCGAGCAAAGCAACTCGACAACGCGGGACATTGGTTACTCACTCATACGCAACAAACGACTGAATTGAGTAAACAACGTCTCAGTTACCAAAGCCTTTATCCCTGCAATGAAGGCGGCAAATTGGTGGCCGGCACACTCAAAGTTCGCGTGCTATGCCCGAAAGCGCAGGCACAAATCGCACATCTACGAGATCTCGACGCTCAATGGTCTCGCCAGTCCTGCGCATGCGCACCAGCGTCTGCACGCCATGATGAGGGCCGACCGGCGCGATCAGAATGCCGCCATCGGCGAGCCGGTCGATTAACGATTGTGGCAAGGCCTCGACCGCGGCGGTGACGATAATCCGGTCGAAGGCCCCGAAATTGGACGCGAGATCGAGGCCGTCGCCGAGCATCACCTCGACATTGTACAATCCGAGACTCTCCAGCCGCGCGCGCGCAGTTTCCGCCAGCGTCCGATACCGCTCGACGCTCAACACGTCGCGGACGAGCTTGGCGAGAACGGCCGCCTGATAGCCCGAACCGGTGCCGAGTTCGAGCACGCGATGGCCGGGCTCAAGCTGCAACTGTTCAGTCATATAGGCCACCACAAAAGGCTGGCTGATGGTCTGGCCGCAGGAAATCGGTAATGCGGAGTCTCGCCAGGCATAATCGCGATCGGCTGGATCGACGAAGAGATCGCGAGGCACCTCCTCCATGGCGCGCAGCACTCGGCCGTCGCTGATGCCGCGGCGGCGCAGGCTCAACTGGAACTGCATCTGTTCTGGCGGATGGCCTGTATCGATCATGGAATCTCCGCCCTCAACTTGCGATGGCTCCGACTATTCCAAATAGGTTGACGCAACGTCGCCGGGAACAAGGCCCGCGGTTGAGAAGATTTTTGTTCCGCATCCGGAACCCGGCACGCAATTGCTTGTTACAGCCTCCGGGGACCATCGAATTCGCATCATGAGTGTCGGCAACCGTACACGTCGTGCGGCGCGGCCGCGCTATTTGAGTCCTTCGAATTGACCGGTCGCGCGATTGCGTTCAAGGGCGGAATTTGCGACGTTCTATCAGGATCATGCAGGGAAAGCGGCCATGACTGAATCGAGCCAGCCGGGCGGCTCCGTCTTCCTCGTCGAGGACGAAGTGATGATCCGCATGATGGTCGGAGACATGCTGGAAGAGCTTGGTTACCGCATTGCCGCCGAAGCCGGTGAGATCAATGAGGCGATCCGCCTCGCCGGTTCCGCCGAATTCGATGTCGCGATCCTCGACGTCAACGTCAACGGCAAGGTGATTTCACCGGTGGCCGAGGTGCTCGCCGCGCGCAACAAACCCTTCATTTTCGCGACCGGTTATGGCGCACAGGGTTTGCCCGAACAGTTCCGGGATCGCCCCGCACTGCAAAAGCCGTTCCAGATGGAAACGCTGGCGCAGATGCTTGTCACGACGCTGAAGGGCGTCGCGGTTTAAGGCCCCGATGCAGGATGAGTTGAGCACAGCGATACCCATCCTGCGATCACCCTATCCCAGCGCCTTTGCCAGCGTCTCGCTGAACGCCTCGTCCGTGCGATCGAGCCGCAGCGGCGTGACCGAAACATAATGTGCGGCGAGCGCGGCAAGATCGGTGCCTTCCGGCGGCGCCTCAGCGGCGACGATGCGCTCGAACCCGATCCAGAAATATGGATTGTTGCGGCCATCACGCCGCTCGTCGATACGCAGAAAACCCTGATTGCGCTTGCCCTGCCGCGTCACCACGACGCCCTTCACGGCCTCGGCCGTACAGGCCGGGAAATTGACGTTGATGACGGTGTTCTTCGGCACGCCGGCCCTGATCACCTTGCGCAACACGTCCGGCCCGAATTTCAGCGCCGTCTCCCATTGGGGATTGTGGCGCGTTTCCATGGAAAATTCCTGGCTCAGCGCCACCGACGGAAAGCCGAGAATGGTGCCTTCCAGTGCGCCGGCGATGGTACCTGAATAGACCACGTCCTCGGCGACATTCCGGCCCTTGTTGACGCCGGACAGCACCAGATCGGGCTGCTTGTCCTTGAGGATATGCCGCGCACCCATGATCACACAGTCGGTCGGCGTGCCGCGCACGGCGTAGTGCCGCTCGCCGACTTCGCGCAGGCGCAGCGGATCGTTCAGAGACAGCGAATGCGAGACGCCGGACTGATCGAGTTCGGGTGCCACGACCCAGACGTCGTCAGACAATTCCCTGGCGATCTGCTCGATGATCTTGAGGCCGGGAGCGTGAATACCGTCATCATTGGTGCAGAGAATGCGCATGCGCGTCAGCCCTTTTCGATCCTGGCCGGCTTCGCCGGCAGCGAGCTTTTGCCAGCCCGAAGCGGCTTTTGCCACCCCCTTGTTGTGAGCGCTTCAGGCATTCCAAACGCCATTTTTCCGGCACACGGGAACCACGTTGCCGAGCACGCAGTTATCCCGGCACCTATGCGTTTCATCGCGTCCAGTCACCAGCGCGCGGCCGAAACAGTGCGGCTGCTGCGCACTTTGAGGCGACGACCATGGTCACGAGGTTCGATCGGCGAATGCTGCTGGGCATCCCGGTTCTTGCTGCCGCCGGCATCGCCGGTCTGCTGCTCTGGCCGAGCCTTGCACGTACGCCACAACCTGACCTGAAACTCAACCTCGCCGTTACCAACCCATCCAGCGATCAGGCAACCCCGGAGACGATGCCAACCGACTCGGTCGATCGCGTGGAAGCCGCCAATCTCGATCGTGTCCGCTTGTCACGCCAGTCATTCCGCCGCGGCGGCATGGGATCGCAGGCGCTGATGACCTTCACCGTGCGCAACGGCAACGACTACGACATCAAGGATCTTGAACTGCTCTGCGCCTTCAAGAGCCGCGACGGCCGTTACACGACCGAGCGCCGCAAGCTTCTCGCAGAGACGGTCGGTATGAAAAGCCGAAAGGCCTTCCCGACAACGCTGATCGGGCACATCAACATCCGCGCCTCGCGGGCGAAATGTGCGCTCGTGACGGCGAGCCGCGCCTGACGCGTCCTTTAACCGCGATCAGTTTGCCTGAATGACCTTCAGCCCGCCCATATAGGGCTGCAGCACATCCGGCACCGCGATGGAGCCGTCTTCCTGCTGATAGTTTTCCATGACTGCGATCAGCGCGCGGCCGACCGCTGTGCCCGAGCCATTCAGCGTATGCACGAAACGCGGCTTGCCATCCGGCCCGCGCGAACGTGCATCCATGCGACGCGCCTGAAAATCTCCGCAAACCGAGCAGGACGAAATCTCGCGATAGGCGCCGCCCTCGCCTTGCCCGGGCATCCACACCTCAATGTCGTAGGTCTTCTGCGCGGCAAAGCCCATATCGCCGGTGCAGAGCGTCATCACGCGATAATGCAGGCCGAGTTTGCGCAGCACTTCCTCGGCGCAGGACAGCATCCGCTCGTGCTCGTTCTTGCTCTCCTCCGGCGTTGTCACCGAGACGAGCTCGACCTTGGTGAACTGATGCTGCCGGATCATGCCGCGCGTATCGCGGCCTGCAGCACCGGCCTCCGCGCGGAAGCACGGCGTGAGTGCCGTCAGGCGTAGCGGGAGTTCTTTCTCGTCAAGGATGGATTCGCGGACGAGATTTGTGAGTGGGACTTCAGCGGTGGGAATGAGCCAGTAGCCCTGCCCTTCACTGCCGAGCGCACCGGCTGCAAACTGATCGTCGCGAAATTTCGGCAATTGCGCGGTACCGAACATCGCATCGTCGCGCACCAGCAACGGCGGATTGATTTCTGTATAGCCGTGCTCATTTGTATGCAGATCGATCATGAACTGCCCGATCGCACGTTCGAGACGCGCCAGACCTTTCTTCAGCACGACGAAGCGCGCCCCCGACAGCTTTGCCGCAGCCTCGAAATCCATGAAGCCCATGGCTTCGCCGATCTCGTAATGCGGTTTCGGCGTGAAGGCATAGTTGCGCTTGGCACCGAAATGGTGACGCTCCACATTGCCGTGCTCGTCGATTCCTTCCGGCACCTCGTCGAGCGGCAGGTTGGGAATGCTGGCAAGCTCGGTACGAAGCTGCTCCTCTGCGGCCTTCACCGCCGCTTCCATCTCCGGCATCGTGGTCTTGAGTTCGGCGACCTCGGCCATCAGCGCATTCGCTCGCGCCTCGTCCTTGGTCTTCTTGGCTTCACCGATCTCCTTGGACGCCGCATTTCGTCGCGCCTGCGCCTGTTCGGAGGCAAGGATCGCCGTGCGCCGGGTCTCGTCGATCGCCAGCAGAGACGCCGACACCGCCGCCAGACCGCGCCGCTTCAAGGCGGCGTCGAAGGCTTCGGGATTGTCGCGGATCGATTTGATGTCGTGCATGGGAAGGTCCTGGCGATGGAATATTGACCTACACCATAGATGATGGAGCCCAACGCGCCCTGACTAGCCCGAAACCCGCTGATTTGAAACATCAAATGGGCAAGCATAGGCTTTGAAGAGGTCCCTACTCCACCGTCGTCAGATCCGTCCCGGTCGCCGCGGCAGCCCGCTTCGCTGCGTTCTTTTCGACGATACGGACGGCGATAATCGAGCCCTCGTAAAGCACCAGCAGCGGGATTGCGAGCGACATCTGGCTGATAACATCCGGCGGCGTCAGCACCGCAGCGATGACGAAGGCGCCGACGATGAAATAGCGGCGTTTCTCCCGGAGCTGCTTGGAGGTGAGGATACCGATGCGGCCGAGCAGCGTCAGGATCACCGGCAACTGAAACGCGACGCCGAAGGCGAAGATCAGCGACATCATCAGCGACAGATATTCGCCGACCTTCGGCAGTAGCGCGATCTGCGCCGTCTCGGCGCCCCCGGCCTGCTGCATGCCGAGCGAGAAGCGGATCAGCATCGGCAGGACCATAAAATAGACCAGCAGCGTTCCCAGCGCGAAGAAGATCGGGGTCGCGATCAGATATGGCAGGAAGGCGCCGCGTTCGTGCTTGTAGAGGCCGGGCGCGACGAACATGTAGATCTGCGCGGCGATCACTGGAAACGAAATGAAGCCGGCACCGAACATCGCAAGCTTGAGCTGCGTCAGGAAATACTCAAGCAGTGCGGTGTAGATGAATTTCGAGTTCTCGGGGCCCGCAACCCAGACGAACGGCCAGACCAGCACGTTGTAAATCTGCTTGGCGAAGAAGAAGCAGAACACGAACGCCACGGCAAATGCCAACAGCGCCTTGATCAGCCGCGACCGCAGTTCGATCAGGTGGTCCATCAAGGGGGCCTTCGAGGCCTCGATATCTTCGGCGCTCATAGGGCTTTGGCGTTCTTCAGAATGTCGGGATTGCCGGCTTCGGCAGGCGTGTTGTCGTCGGCGACAGCCACAGGCACGTCGCTCGTCGCTGCCGGCTCGACAGGAGCCGGCCGCACTTCCTGCGTGATGGCGAGCGGTTCGTGGATGGCACTATGCGCTTCGGCTTCGACGAAGGTCTCCGCCGTCGGCGCCTCTGGGGTGGTTGGCATCACCGGCGGCGTGGTGACATTGTCGATCTTGTCGACGGTCATGGCATCGCTGACATCCTTGGTCAGCGAGGTCATGATATTGTTCTTGGAGAAGTCGGAAGCGGCGTCCTTGACGTCGTCGAAGGCCTGCTTGACCTCGGCCATCTCGGCTTCGCGCATCGCCTCGTTGAACTGCCCCTGGAATTCCGATGCCATGCGACGGGCTTTGCCCATCCATTGTCCGACCATGCGCAACACGCCGGGCAATTCCTTCGGGCCGATGGCGATCAGCGCAACGACGCCGATGACGACCAATTCACTCCACCCGATGTCGAACATGTAACAACCTGCTCACAGGCCGGACGAGCCGCGCCTTCTGACCCGCCCGCTGCGATAAACCTGGCCTCAGACGGCCTTGCTGCCGACATCCGACCGGTTGGCGGTCGGCGCCGACGGAGCCTGATCGATGGTCTTGTTCGGATCGGCCGGCTTCTCCGCCGGCTTGTCATCGTCCGCCATGCCCTTCTTGAAGGCCTTGATGCCCTGGGCCACGTCGCCCATGAGGTCGGAAATCTTGCCGCGACCGAACAACAGCAGGACCACCGCGATCACGACGATCCAGTGCCAAATGCTGAGAGAACCCATCCTGCTAACCCTCCAAACACGCGGCCGGCGCACCGGCCCGATTTACCCGGAACGTAGGCCGCGGGTTCGTCAAAAACAAGGACTTAACCACCGTGGAATCGCGGATGGACAAGTCGTAACGTCGCGAGCGTTAATGTCGCATCAGTGGCGCTGGTCGTCATCCCGGTCCGACTTCGGCGCCTCACCATCGGATGAGTCCTCCTCAGCGTCGTCCGCGTCAATATCCTTGTCTTCGTCGTCCAGATCGTCGCCTTCATCGTCGAAGTCGTCGTCATCCTGGTCGTCAGTGTCGAGTTCCGCGGTCTCGGCCAGTTCGGCCTCGCCCTGTTCCACTTCGGCAGCATATTCCGCCTCTTCGGAGACGTCTTCCGCTTCGTCCTCATTGATGTCGACGACGCCGAGCACCGGAGCTTCCGCGTCCTCAGCTTCGGTCAAACCGGCGACGTCACCAGCCTCGGCATCGTCGGTAGCCGGCACTTCAACGAAGCCAACAGCCTCCACGGTCGCATCGCAGGCAGCAGCTGCAGCTTGGGCCTGTTCCGTCTGCGCTTCCGGGAACTCGGGATCCGGCTCCGAGAGCGAAAGGTGAAGTTCCCCATCCTCCAGCGGATCCTCGTCCTCGCGGAGCTGCGGATCGTCGGACGGATTGGGCACGCTGAAGCCGGCCGGCAGGCGCGAGTCGAGAAGACCCGTGCCCTTCAGCTCTTCGAGGCCCGGCAGATCGCCAAGCGCTTCGAGGCCGAACTGCGACAGGAACGTGTCGGTGGTGCCAAAGGTCAGCGGACGACCCGGCGTCTTGCGACGGCCGCGCGGCTTGATCCAGCCGGTTTCCAGCAACACGTCGAGCGTACCCTTCGAAGTGACGACGCCGCGGATGTCTTCGATCTCGGCGCGGGTCACCGGCTGATGATAGGCGACGATCGCCAGCACCTCGACCGCGGCGCGCGACAGCTTCTTGGTCTCGCTGGTCTCGCGGGTCATCAACCAGGCAAGGTCGCCGGCGGTGCGGAACGTCCATTTATTGGCGATGCGTACCAGATTGACGCCGCGCATGGCGTAATCCGCCTGCAGCGCTTCCAGCGCCTTCTTGACGTTCACACCTTCCGGCATGCGCTTTGCGAGAGCAGATTGGTCCAGCGGCTCGGTGGAAGCAAACAGCAGCGCCTCGAGAACGCGCAGTTCCTCAGGGCGAGCGGCGACCTGGAGTTCTTCTGGCTGCACAGCGACGTCCAGCTGTTGCGCAGCCTCATCTGCTGCCTGAACGGCCTGACCCTGCTGCGCGGCATCGGCCTGCTGCATGTCCTCAACCTGATCCTCGACAACGTCGATGCGTTTTTCGGCAACACTTGCCATGTCCGGATCTCCTTCTCTCACTTACTCGACCGGAACGTCCGGCACCACAGGCACGGGTGGCGGCCCCACATGCTTGCGGAAATACAATGGTGCAAATGCCTCGCTCTGGCTGAGATCAAGTGCGCCCTCGCGTACAAGCTCAAGCGCCGCCGCGAAGCTCGATGCCATTACGGTGGCGCGCTGCTGCGGATCGGGCACATAGGCCAGGAGATACTCGTCGAGCCGGCTCCAGTCCTCGGCCATGCCAATGAGCCGCTCCAGCGACGCGCGGGCCTCGCTCAGCGACCACACCGTGCGCTTGGCGAGGTGGACGCGGGTCAGCACCCGGGCCTGACGCTGGGTCGCATAGGCCGACAACAGGTCATAGAGCGTCGCGGTGAATTTCTGCTGCTTGATCTCGGCAATCTGCTCCGGCATGCCGCGCGGAAAGCTGTCGCGACCGAGCTGCGGCCGGGCCATCAGCTGATCGGCAGCGCTGCGGATCGCCTCGAGGCGCCGCAGCCGGTTGGCCAGCGCGGTCGCCATGTCCTCGGCGCTCGGCCCCTCTTCCGTGGTCACCTGTTCCGGCAGCAGCAGACGCGACTTCAGAAATGCCAGCCAGGCCGCCATCACAAGATAGTCGGCCGCGAGTTCCAGCCGGATTTTTCGCGCTTCTTCGATGAACAGCAGATACTGATCGGCGAGCGCGAGGATCGAAATCTTGTGCAGGTCGACCTTCTGCTGGCGGGCGAGTGTGAGCAGTAGGTCCAGCGGGCCTTCATAGCCCTCGACGTCGATGACCAGTGCCGGCTCATCATTGGTGACGATCTCGGCCGGACGTCCGGTTTCAAACGACAGAATTTCGGCGCTCATGCGCTGGCTCCCGTCCGTGCGATTAGTTGGTCCAGTTCCGCCCGCCCGGCGGCGCGGTCGAACGGCTGCGGCTGACGGCGCGCGGCAATCGCGGCGCGGGCGCGCTCGTCGGCGCTGCCCTTGAGCAGCGGGGTCTCCCTGGCGACGGCCTGCATCTCGTCGAGATTGCCGTTGCAGTGCAGGACGACGTCGCACCCGGCGCTCACGATCGCGCGGGTTCGCTCGGCGATCGATCCCGCCAGAGCATTCATGGACACGTCGTCACTCATCAACAAACCCTGGAACCCGATACTTCCGCGAATCACCTGCTCGATGATTGTCGCAGAAGTCGTGGCCGGCTGAGTGGCATCCAGGGCGTTAAACACAACATGTGCAGTCATCGCCATCGGCAGGTCGGCAAGCGGGCGAAACGCTTCGAAATCAGATACTTCCAGCTCTTTCCTGGAGCAATCCACGACCGGAAGCTTGTGATGGCTGTCAGCATTGGCCCGGCCGTGTCCCGGAATATGTTTGAGCACTGGCAGGATACCGCCATCGGCCAGACCATCGGTCACCGCGCGCGCAATGGCCGCAACCTTCGCCGCGGTCGTACCATAGGCGCGGTTGCCGATCACGGCATCGGCGCCCTCAATAGGCACATCTGCCAGCGGCAGACAGTCCACGGTAATTCCGAGGTCCGCCAGATCGGCAGCGATGAGCCGTGAGCTCAACCAGGCGGCTCGCAAGCCCAGCTCCGGCTGACGATCGTAAAGCGAGCCGAAGACCGCCCCAGGCGGATAAACGGGCCAATGCGGTGGTCCGAGACGCTGAACCCTGCCACCTTCCTGATCGATCAGGACCGGGGCGCCCAAGTCGCTCGTCGTTCCACGTAATTCTTCAACCAGCGCAGCGACTTGCTCAGGGTTGTCGATGTTGCGCTTGAAGAGAATGAAACCCCATGGCCGTTCTGCGCGCAAAAATGCACGCTCGTCGGCGGTCAGTTCGAGGCCAGAAATTCCGGTGATGAAAGCGCGGGTGCTCATGGGGCCGATTAGGCCCCATCACCACGCAGGGTCAAGGAAAGCGCCGTTAATTCCTTTGGACTATTCCCTGCGGTCCACCGGCGGCTTCCAGGTTTTTGCGGAACTGGAGAGCTTCATCCGCCGATCCGAACGGGCCGACCATGGCCCGATAGTAGGTTCCCTTGTCGCCGAGGTCAGCCCTCTTGATCAGCGGCGAGCGGGAACCAAGCACCGACGGATATTTGTTCTGCAGTGCCTTGAAGGAAGCGCGGGCATCGGCGTCGCTGCGCTGCGACGAGATCTGGACCACATAGCCGCCGGTCGCTGCCGAGGATGGCGGAGCGATGTCTTGCGGAGCCGTATTCAGCGCAGCCGAGCGCGTCGTGGGCGCCGGAGGAGCTGACTGGGGCGACAGCGACATTGGCGCATTGGCCGAGGCATTCGAATTCACGGCCGGCGTCGGCGCTGGAGCCGGCGCAGTCAGCTTGGCCGGCGCCTGACGCGCGGCCGGCGTTGCAGTCGTATCCGCCTGATCGCCACGGATCGGAAGCGTGCGGACCCGGCGCGGCTCGTCGCCATTCATGGCGCCGTTGCCCACCATCGGCTTGTTCGCGGGAGAAACGCTGGCGGTGGTCGGCGGATTGCTGTTCTGGTTCAGCGGCGGGAACACCACCCGCGGCCCGCCGGCCTTGGTGGCGTCCTGCACGTTCACCGGCTGCTCCTCGCGCGGCACCAGGCGCTCCTGTCCGACAGCGAGACGATCGAGTTGCTTGCCGCTGTCATTCGACGCTGCGGCCGATGGCGGCACGATCTTGTTGGGACCGGGATCGGCCTTGATCACCGGCGGCTCACCGCTGCGGGTCGATCCGACAAAGGTGCGATAAGCCAATGCACCACCAGTACCAACGACAGCCAGTGCGATCACGGCCGCAACGGTCATCATGCCGCTGCGGCGTTTCGGACGCTCTTCCTCGTCAGCATCGTCGTGCTGCTGATACGCGTAGGGATCGTCCTGATACTGATCCTGCTGATAAATCTGATGCCCGCTCTCGGGCTGGCCGTACAGTGCATCATCGTAGCGGCTCGGGTCGAGCTGCTGCTCCTGCACCTGCGGATGGCCATAGGCATCGTAGCCGGCATGCGCCTGCTGTTCGTAGCCCTGCGCAGCATACCCCCGCTGAGCGTAGCCGCTGGCGGCATAAGCCTCGACATCATGATGCTGCGAGGGCTGCTGATAGCTCTGCTGGAAATCGAATTCCGGTTCGACTTGCGGCTGCCCGTCATGCTGCTCCGGCTCGGTCGGTTGCTGGGCACGCTGCGCAGCGACGCGCTGCATCCATGGCGGCGGGGTCGGCGCGGCCTCGAACTGCTCTTCGGGTTCGTCGTGATGGGCGGAGGGCGGCTCGGCGCGACGCTGCTGCTGGGCGAAAGCCTGACGTGCCGGCGCGGAAGCGAAGGGGTCGGTCTGGCCGATCAGGCGCGCCAGCTCGGCCAGGGGATCGCCCTCTCCTTGCGCACGCGGATCGTTATAGCCGGTATCCGCGGGGTACGATCGGTTCTGGTATCGATTGGCCATGGTGATGTCACATCCCCTGCGGGAAAGCTGCCACCTCGCCGACGGGACGAGACTGCCGCCTGTCATTGATCGCTGCACACCCCCATGCCGCGACCATTCCCAAATTGTTACTCAACTACTAACGCATCTCGTCCGGTGCGGAGACGCCGAGAACGGCGAGACCTGACCTGATAACGGAAACGATGCCCTGCACGAGCGCCAGACGTGCTTTAGTAAGTTCTGCATCATCAGGCATAATAAAGCGTAAATTAGGCGAGTTCCCCGGACCGCCGCGATTCCAGTGGGCGTGAAACTCGCTCGCCAACTCATAGAGGTAAAAGGCAATGCGGTGCGGCTCGTGCGCCAGAGCAGCCGCCTCGATCGTCCGCGGATAAACAGCCAGCAGCCGCATCAAACCGAGTTCGGTCGGATCATCGAGCCGCTCAAGACGCGCATCCCTTAGATAGGCAGTCCGCTCTTCTGTATCCAGAGGCAGGCCGGCCATCTCAGGGACCTGGTCCCGTGCATTGCGGAAGATCGAATGACCGCGAGCGTGACCATATTGAGCGTAGTAGACCGGATTGTTGCTGTTCTGCTCGACGACTTTGGCTAGGTCAAAATCGAGGACGGAGTCATTTTTCCGGAACAGCATCATGAAGCGGACGGCGTCGGAGCCGACCTCGTCGACCACCTCGCGCAGGGTGACAAAGTCACCCGAACGCTTCGACATCTTCACCGGCTCGCCATTGCGCAGCAGTTTGACCAGCTGAACGATCTTCACGTCCAGCTCGCCCTTGCCATCGGTCACCGCCTTGATCGCTGCCTGCACGCGCTTGATGTAGCCGCCGTGATCGGCGCCCCAGACGTCCACCATATTGTGGAAGCCGCGATCCACCTTGGTCTTGTGATAGGCAATGTCGGAGGCGAAGTAGGTGTAGCCGCCATTCGACTTCAGCAGCGGACGGTCCACGTCATCGCCGTAAGCGGTGGCACGAAACAGAGTCTGGTCGCGATCCTCGTAATCGTCGACCGGCTTGCCCTTCGGCGGCGGCAGACGGCCCTCATAGACGTCGCCCTTGCTGCGCAGGAAATCGATGGTGGCGCCGACCTGATCGGTCGTCCCCGTGATCAGCGAACGCTCGGAGAAAAACACTTCATGCGAGATGTTCAGGGCCGCGAGATCACCCTTGATCATCTCCATCATCATTTCGATGGCGCGCGCGCGGGTAATTGGAAGCCATTGCTCCTCCGACATGCCCTTCAGCGCCGCGCCATGTTCGGCAGCGAGCGCCTGCCCGACCGGCTTCAGATAGTCGCCGGGATAAAGACCCTCCGGAATCTCGCCGATGTCTTCGCCGAGCGCCTCGCGATAACGCAGATGGGCGGAGCGGCCGAGCACATCGACCTGCGCGCCGGCATCGTTGATGTAGTATTCGCGCGTGACGTCATAGCCGGCGATGTCGAGCAGGCTCGCCAGCGCATCACCGAACACGGCGCCGCGACAATGGCCGACATGCATCGGGCCTGTCGGATTGGCCGAGACATATTCGACATTGACCTTCTCGCCAGCGCCGATGGCGCTACGGCCATAGGCATCGCCATCGCGCAACACGGCGCGCAGCGCGTCGGCCCAGACCGAGGTCTTCAGCGTCAGATTGATGAAGCCGGGACCTGCGACATCGACCGAGGTGATGAGGTCATCGGCGCGCAGCTTGGCGGCGATGGCATCCGCCAGATCCCGCGGCTTCGCCTTGGCTTCCTTGGCCAGCACCATGGCGGCATTGGTCGCCATGTCGCCATGCGATGCATCCTTGGTCGGCTCGACGACGATACGCGACAGGTCGATGCCGGCAGGCAGCAAACCTTCGGCGATCAGGTCGTTGCAGATCGCATGCACGCGGGCGAGCACATTGGCGAACAGATGCGGCGTCGGAGCAGAAGTGGTCATTCGATACGGGAACCGGGCTGAGCCGGACTCACCCGGCATGAACATTTCGGCGTCATTAGCATGACGCGTTTGCATTTGCGCGCGGTTTGCATGCAAGCTGGCGGCGGCCTGCAAATCCACACATTTCATAATAAAAGCAACAGCTTATCGATTCAACGTAATTCCGGCGTGCTGTCGAACAGCCGGATATGCTCGGTGATGGCGAAACGGTCGGTCATCCCGGCAATGAAATTGCCGATCCGCCGCGCCTGTTCGGCCTCCGATGCCGCCTCGCCATCCGATCCGGGCTGCCATTCGGGCGGCAGATCTTCGGGCCGGCGTGTGTAGCGGGAGAACAGATCGGCCACCAGGCACTCCGCCTCGACCATCACCCGCATCACCCGGGGATGGCGATACATGCCTGTCCAGAGGAAGGATTTGATGGCGCGCTCTGCTTCGGCCGCGTCGTCCGAAAACGCGATCAACTGACGGCCGCAGTGGCGGACCTCTTCAACCGAAAGCGGCCTCACCTCGTCCAGCCGTCGCTGCGCCTCACTTACCACAGAACCAATCAGATGGGAGATCAGCTCGCGCACGAGCTCGGCGCCGCGGCGGTCCTGATCGAGACCGGGATAGCGGCGATCGATCTCCGCGATGATGTCAGCGACCAGCGGGATCGCCTTGAGATCGTCGATGCCGAACAGGCCCGCGCGCAGACCGTCGTCGATGTCATGAGCGTCATAGGCGATGTCATCGGCGATCGCCGCCGCCTGCGCTTCCAGCGAGGCAAAACTGCCGAGTTCGAGATCGAGGCTCCGGTTGAACGCAACGATACCGAGCGGCAGGCCGTGCTGGGCGTAGCGCGCCAATGGCGAACCATCCGAAGCCGTCAACGGGCCATTGTGCTTGACGATACCTTCGAGGGATTCCCAGGTCAGGTTGAGGCCGTCGAAGTCGGGATAGCGGTGCTCCAGTGCCGTGACCACGCGCAGCGCCTGAGCATTGTGATCGAAGCCGCCATGGGCTTCGAGACAGGCATCGAGGGCGCGCTCGCCGGCATGGCCGAATGGCGGGTGGCCGAGGTCGTGGGCCAGCGCCAGCGTCTCGATCAGGTCCTCGTCGAGGCCAAGCTGCCGCGCCACCGCGCGGGCGATCTGGGCGACTTCCAGCGTGTGCGTCAGGCGTGTGCGGTAGTGGTCACCCTCGTGGAACACGAAGACCTGGGTCTTGTGCTTGAGCCGCCGGAACGCGGTGGAGTGGATCACGCGGTCGCAGTCCCGGCGAAAGGCGCTGCGGGTCCGGCTCGGCGCTTCGGGGAACTCGCGACCGCGGCTGCGATCGGGATCGCAGGCAAAGAGGGCGCGGGGAGCTGCCATTCCGACCGACACGGCTGTTTATCCTTGATCCAATTGATTCCGGAGACTGCCGCACTTAACTATGGAGCGCGGGAGATTCAAATGGTTCGAATCCCTCCGGCGGAGCCAAACGATGACCGATGCAGCCACGATCGAAGCCCCCCTCACCGTCAGCGCCAGCGCTGCGCGCCGGATCGGCGAGATCCTAAAGGCCGAAGGTGACGGCGCCATGCTGCGCGTCTCGGTCGAAGGCGGCGGCTGCTCGGGTTTCCAGTACAAATTCGACGTCGAGCGCGCCAAGGCCGAGGACGACATGGTGATCGAGCGCGATGCCGCCGTCGTGTTGGTCGATCCCGCATCGGCGCCGTTCCTCGCCGGCTCCGAACTGGATTTCGTCGACGACCTGATCGGCGCCTCGTTCCGGGTCGTCAATCCGAACGCCACCGCATCCTGCGGCTGCGGCACCAGCTTTTCAATCTGAGACCGACCGCCCACCATTCTCAAAATAACACGCCGGGAATCGCTGAAGGACTCCCGGCGCGCTTTGTTGATGGTCGGGATCAGGAGAACGTCGCCGTATTGCCGGCGATGTTGGTGCACATCACGCCTTGATACGGGCCTCCGGTTGGGCCGACCTGATATTCGCTGAACTGGCTGACATTGCCGGGCGCACTGAGATTGGCCACGGTGATCGGCTTGTTGAAATTCGCCGCATACCCGGTCGAACGCAGGCCGGTGCCGGCCTCGTTCATGACGTCGGCATTCGGCTGCACCGGAACGATCAGGCCGCTCGACTTGCTGGAGTGCTCGATCAGCCCTTCCTCGCCATTCGCCAGACGCGCCTTGACCATGTTCTGGACTGTCCAGGTGCCATCGACATTGTAGGACACATTGAAGGTGGTGAAGCCCTGGGTCGCATCGCAGATCGCCGCATTGATCGACGAACTGGTGAAGTTCATCACCGTTCCGGGGGTGAACGATCCGGTCTGCACATAGAACAGGATTACCGGCTGACAATCGAGATTGCTGGTCGGCTGCACGGTCACGAAATTGGACAGCGTGATCGCTCCGGTCAGCGACTGCACCGCCGAGCCGGCATTGTAGTTGGTGAGCACCGGATTGAAGGTCGGCGTCACGATCCGAAACGATCCGGTCTGCGGCCCAACGGTCGAGACCGGCGGTGAAAGGCCAAGCGAAGGCTGCACCTGCATCGTCGTCGTATTGTTGGTCTGGGTGCCGCCGGCTGCCGGGGTGAGATTGATGGCCTGGATCGCCGCCAATTGCCCTGACGGCTGTCCGACCGCGGGCGGCACGACCTGCTGCTGAACGCCTGCATAATATTGCAGCATCATCGTGAAGGAGAGCACTGCGCCGGAGGTTTTGAACGGCAGCAGCGCCTGCGTGTAAAGGCTGTTGGTGTAGACTTGCTGACCGCCGGAATACTGTGCGGGCTGCTGGAAGAAGTAGAAATTCTGGAGCGACGTACTGTTATTGGTGACGTTGATCGTGATGGTCGTGGCCATGATCTGTCTCCTGCTGAGGCTGCGATGAGACCGCCCCCAATGAATTTGCGTGAGAGCGGCAACACAACCATTACGTGTAATACAAAGAACATTCTCGATTTTTGATTTGCGCCCCACGCAATCGAGCCCGCCGGTGCTTGCGTTACGGGGAATTCACCGAGCCGGGAGGATTTCGTCGATGAAGGCGACGAGCATGGCTTGCGCGCGATCGGTCATCACCAGTTCGGCGCGCCGGATGGTCAGGGCCAGGGGCGTCTCGGCCCCGACGGCGGGCTGCGATCCGTTATGGGCGTCGAGGCTGCCGGTGCCGTTCAGGAACCAGTCGACCGAGACGTCGAGGAGCCGGCAGAGCGTCACGACGTTGTCCAGAGTCATCGGCCCGTCGTTCTTCCAGCGCGTGATGGTGCTTTCATTAACGCCGAGAGCGTAGGCTAAGGCATGCTGCTTGGTGTAACCGCGCAATTGCATCGCTTCGACCAGCCGTTGTCCGCGACTTGCCATGACCGCACGCCTCTCCGACGGAAAAAGACACAACTGACACAGGCGTGACGAAGACCGGCATGCCTGTGCCGTTCTCGCAACGCTCGCACGTGCAACGTATAAGAAAGATCTCCCCTCGCGGGCACGCGCACAGGACGCCCGCCGCAAGGTGCGATGGATGGACAGGATGCGTCCGGAGAGCCCACTGGATCGCCAGTGCTCACCGGCCGTGCAATAGCGGGGAACCGCGTATTAGGACTAGACGGTGGTCTCAAACACCCGAGTCAAAGGAGACATGCGACCTCCTTCCCCCAGGCGGCTATCTCTCCGCTCAATGACACTCATGATAGCGCCCCTGCAAAGGAGATAACCAAATAACAACCTAAGGACGAGTCGATGTCAAGAACAAAATTAGAACACAAGCAATCTCGGCAAGCGGCAGTGAGCCCAAACCATCCGATTAGCCGACTGAAGACGCCACCATATTATTGTTTGCCTCTCCAACGACCTTGGGCACATCTTCTCACAGTGCTCGCAGGACGGGTTTGAGCGCAGCGCAAACCCGTCCTGCCGTCTCACGCCGGCGATCGCACATGCTCGGGGCGAACGCCGATTGCAAGGAGGCGTGCCGTCAGTCCCTGCAACCACGGAAGCGCGCTGACGAGGCGCATCGCCAGCGGCGGGGTCAGCGGCTGATCGCCGGGCGCCAGCGCGCGGCTGATGATGTTGTTCTGCATCATGACCTGGAGCGCCTGAGTCACACGCATCGGGAATTCGCGGCGCTGGCGCACCGCATCGAGATCGTCTTCGCTGACCGGCCCTTTCTGCAACTTCGCCGCCAGCAGATTGGCGGTGGCGACAGCGTCCTGCACGGCGATGTTCACACCGACCCCTCCGACCGGTGACATCGCATGGGCGGCATCGCCGATACACAGCAAGCCCGGCAAGTGCCAGCGCCTTAGTCGGCTGATAGCGACAGTGAGTAGCTTGACGTCATCCCAACTCTTCACGTCGTCGACATGCGCGGCGAGGATCGGCGCCAGCCGCGATATTTCCGAGCGGAAAGCCTCGATGCCCCTGCCCTTGACCTCGCCGAAATGGTTCTTGGCGATCACATAGGCGCATTGCCAGTAGTCGCCGCGATCGATGGTCACCATCATCTTGCCGGGCTCGAGCCGTGCGAATACGCTTTCGGTCTCGGGTCCCTTGGCGATGCGAAACCAGAGAATGTCCATCGGCGCCCCGATGTCTTCGACCGCGAGCTTGGCGGCCGGCCGCAACACCGAATGACGGCCATCGCAGGCAACCACGAGATCGGCACGAATCTCGATGGAGCCCTGCTCCGTTGTCGCTTTCACACCGACGACCTGCGCACCCGACCAGACAAGATCGGTCGCCTCCGTCTGCATCATCACTTTCAGATGCGGGAAGCTCTGTCCCTTGTCGCGGAGGAAATTGAGAAAATCCCACTGCGGCATGAAGGCGATGAACGGATACTTCGCAGAAGTGCGGGTGATATCGACGATGCGTAGTTTGTGCTCGCCGAAATAGCCGTCCATTTTCGCAATACGGTCGTGCTTGATCTTGAGGAAGTCATCGATCAGGCCGAGCTCGTCCATCACCTGCAGCGTCGATGGATGCACGGTGTCGCCGCGAAAATCGCGGAAGAAGTCGGCATGCTTCTCCAGCACGATGGTATCGACACCAGCACGGCCGAGCAGATAGCCGAGCATCATGCCGGCCGGCCCGCCTCCGACGATGCAGCAGCGCGTGGAGAGCTCTCCGCTCATTTCCGGAATGTCCTGATCTCCGACACGCTGCCGTCGCGGAACTGCAACTCCACCGAAACCGAACGCGCGCCGCCGGGCACCTTCATGTAGATCGGCGCGTTGCTCGGCACCGCCATCGGATCGCGCTGATTGCAGGGCGGCAGCTTCAGAACCTGATCCGGCACGGACGTATCGAAGCCCAGCTTCACCTCGCGGATCGCGCAGCGATACGAGATCAGATGCGTGTAGTAGAGCAAGCCGTTGGAGCCGCCGAATTCCAGCCAGTTGGAAGCAGTCATGTCCAGAATTTTCCTCTGGTCACGCACCAAGGCGGCCTCCGGGTCGAAGCGGATCGGGAACGGCCCCTGCATCTCGCCGGTCGCATCGATGTAGCGCACCTGCAACGTCGTCGCCGGCTCATCCGCATTAAGCTGGATCGACGGATTCGGCAGACGCTTGCGCGTGCGCGGATCGAGCGTGTCCATGAATCCGGTCTCGCGGAAATCGCCGCTGTCGCCCCTGCGCCAGGAAATGCCTAGCGCGGGGTCGACGATGGAGAATACCACCGTCCAGCCGCCATTGTGGCGCGAGAAGCTGGCGATCGGCGCGTTCGGATTGTCCGGCGTCGGCAGCGGCGACGTGTTCACTGGCGGTAGCGCCGCGACCTTCGGCAGCTGCGCAGTCGGGATGGTCGAAGCCTGCACAGCTGCGGCCTTGGGCGGCGCCTGGCCGTTGAGGAAGACATCGTCCACCATCTGGTCGAAATAGACCGGCACCTGGCGGTGCTTCACTGTCTCGGCGAGTTCGCTCACGGTGCGCCGCGTGCGCTGCGCGATCTGCACGAGATTGAGCGAGGGCTCCTGCAGCTCCTTGATGAAGGTGCGGGTGAACACCGAATTCGGATCGGTGTCGTTGTTGGACAGGCGATCGAGCGCGGTCTGCCGCGGTCCGGCGGAGAAGATCGAGAACACCCCTTCCGGCAGCTGCGTCATCGGAGCGAGGCCGCCGGAGCCATTCAGCGCGCGGACGCCACTGCGCTCGAACGGATTGTTGCGGCAGGCATCGAAGACGAGGATCGCACTGCGTACGCCCTTGTTCTGCAGGCGATCGACGATGCGATCGGCGAGCACAGCGCTGTCGCGCACCAGTTCTTCCTGCCCGGCGGTGGCCGCGGGAATGTCGGTGGGCAGCAGATAGTTCTGGCCGGTGATCTCGAAGCCGTGGCCCGCGAAGAAGAAGAATGCAGTGTCTCCCTTGTCGAGCGAGGTCTCGAAGGTCAGCAGCGCCTGGCTGAAACCCTGCCGCGTCTGGTTTTCGGCAACCATCACCTCGAAACCGAGCTTCTTCAGCACCTCGCCCATGGCGCGGGCATCGTTGACGGCCTTCTGCAGTTTCGTGACGTTGCGATAATTGTCGTTGCCGACCACGAGAGCAACGCGCTTCTCGGCCCAGGCCGGGAGTGCCACGAATGTCGCGCTCATCAGCACACCCAAGGTGAGTACGAGCCGTTTCATCGTCGCATTCATGCCTGCATTCCTGTCTTGCAGCGGTGTTCGCCGCGCGATTGTCTGCCTTGGTCGAGGCCAAACTGCGGCCGGTTCAATCCGGCACTGACCGGTGCCGGGCAATTTGTCGTGCATCGCCAGATAGATCAACCGCTTGATGGAGACGACGCGGCTGCCATAAATTCTGCCGCAATCTGCTATAGCGACAGCCCGATTCCGCTCGATGATTCAGGAGACCGGCGTGAAATTTCTTGTGCTCGCAACCGCATTGCTTGTTCCCACCCTCGCATTCGCGCAAGGCGCCGCTCCGGCGACGAGCCAGGCTCCGGCCGCTCCGGCGCCGCGCACAGCAAAGCCTGCTCCAGCCACTCCGAAGCACGCCGCAAAGCCGGCCCAGACATCCGTCGAAACGCTGGAGATCGTGCAGGTGATCGGCATGCGGCAGATCGATCCAGCGACCTATGAGATCGATGTCCGCTTGCAGAACGGCCGCGCAGCGCAGCTGCGCGCCAATGCCTTTGTGATGCAGAATCTCGGTCAGCTGCTCGGCACTTACGGCAAGTAAGCGACGACCGCCGCGCCGCTCACGCTTGAGCATCAGCGCCGCGGCATACCGGCCTCGACGAGAATGTCGCGCAGCTTCGCCGACGCTTCAAGATAAACCGGACTCGTATTCGCCGTCGGTGGCCCGATATTGTCCGCCGTCGCGCCCGGCCGCAGCGCCATTCCCTTTGCAAGCATCGCCTGCGCCTCGGCGTTGCGCCCGAGGCGATGATAGGCAGTTACCAGCATGAAATGGGTCCGGCCGGTTCCCTCCGTGACCGCGAGCGAGCGCTCAAGCCAGGACGCCGCTTCCTCATAACGTTCGAGATAATTCAGCGCGAAACCGGCGCCGAGCAACCATGTCCAGCGCGACACGGTCGGCGTGTCGTATTGATCGGCGAGCTTGAAATTCGTCACCGCTTCCTCGAAGCGGCCGAGGAAGATCTGGTTGAGCCCGATGTGATAGATCGCAAGCCCGTTCCACGGATCGAATGACAGCACCCGCGCGCAGGCGACGAGACTGTCGACGAAGCGGTTGGTGGCGCTGAGCAGGCGGCAATAGCTTTCCAGCACCGGCACATAGGTCGGCTTGACGCGCAGCACGCGCTCCATCAGGTCCTGCGCGCTTTGCCGCACGGCCTCGCGCTCTTCCGGCTTGTACCAGACCATCTGGATGCCACGCAGCTGCAGCGCCGCCAGCGCTGCCTGGACATCGATGTTGTCGGGATGATCGCCGAGCGCCTTGCGCAACATCGCCTCGGCGACGCGAAACCGTTCGGGCGTTGTGTGCACGATGGAGGCGGTGGCCTGCTCCACCGCAACCTTGGCGCTCCCCGACACGCCCTGCGTGCCGGCCACGGCATCGTTCAGGATCGCATTGATGCACACCGCCAGCGGATGGCCGACGGCAGCGGCGAGCCGCGACTGCTGTGTATCGCGATCGGCATCGCCGCTGGCGACCGTGAGATCGGCGCTCCAGACGATCTCGCCGCTCGACGTCCGCTCCATGCGCGCGCGCAGCAGCCAGTTCTGCTCGTCCTTCAGCAGCTCCGCGTTCACAATGTAGTCGGCCGCCGGTCCGCGCCCGACGGCCGGCTCCAGCGATGCCCGCGCGGTCGCCTGTCCCGGCGCGACGACGCGGATATTCTCGATCCGCGCAAGGCCCGCACTGAGGCGATCGGTAACACCGGCAGCCATGGCGCGCACCTGCACCTCGCCATCGGTGGTGACCACGGGCATCACGGCAACGGACGGACGGACATGCCGTGTCATCGTTTGCGAGCCAAGCATCGGCACCATCGCGACGCCGGCTGCGACGAGCAGGACGGCGGCGCAGGCCACGGCGATGACGCGCCATCCAGCGCGCGTCCGGACCGCTGACGACAGACGGGGTGTGGAGCGATCCGGCAAGCGGTTGTCGACGACAGTCGCGGCGACGACCGGATCGGCCAGCGCGACGTCGCCGCCGCGATCCACCGGCACTGCGGCAAGGATTCCCTCAACTGGACGGCCGGTTGCGCCCGCCGCATCTTCCCTCGACGTCTCAGGCCTGGATGTATCGGGCCTGATCTGCTCGATCGCGGCCGTCGCGGTGACGGTGACATCGGCTTCGAACAGATAGCCGCGACCGGAAATGTTGCGCAGGATCTCGCGCCGGCTGTCGCCGAGCGCCGCGCGGATCTCACGGATGCACTGGAAGAGACTGTCCTCACCGACATGCAGTCCCGGCCAGAATCGCTCCATCAATTCCTGCTTGGTGAGCAGGCGGCCGGTGTTGCCGGCAAAGAAGGCCAGCATATCGAATGCCTTCGGGCGCAATCGGATGAGGTCGCCACCCGGCCCGCGCAACTCAGCGCGCTGCAGATCGATGACAAAACCGGCAAACGACAACACGGACAGCCCCCAGGAAAACGATGCGCCCTTCCCGCAAAGTCCGGGGAAAACCGGCCCCGGATGGAACATTTCGAAGATATCAGAAAATCTTCAGAAGGTAGCATACTGTTATTGGGTGCATTTCAGGACTCCGGCCGCCCCGGCGTGGGAAACAGTCGCCGCTGAGGTTTGGGGGTTGTCGACTTGTTGAAGTGGGAGAAGTTCGGAGCAAATTCTGGCAAGTGGTTGATTTTGCTCGCTGTTACCGTCATTTCCGGTATCGATTTGTCGAATTTGGCCCGCGCGCAGGACGCCACCTGGAAAAACGCGCCCGCAACCGGCGAGATCTCCGACGGCCCCAACTGGGTCGGCGAGTCCACGCCGGGTACGACCTCGACCGGCTTCTTCGGCGCGTCGGGCACGCGGGCGCTGACGCTCGGCACGAACATGACGCCGGGCGGCCTGACGCTCGCGACCGGCGCCGGCGATTACACGCTGGCCAATGGCGGCCTGCTGTCTCTGAACGGCAGCGGCCTCACCATCAATGGCGGCAGCCTGTCCATCACCAATTCTCCGGGTGCGGGAATCGGCTTCTACAATTCGAGCTCGGCCGGCGATGCCACGATCACCAATACCGGCCTGAGCCAGGTCCTGTTCACGCAGAACTCGACCGGCGGCAACGCGCGGTTGGTCGGCAGCTCGGCGGGATCGATCGATTTCTCGGCGAGCACCGGGCTCCTCGGCGATCAGAAGCTGAGCGCCGGTTCGATCGAGGGCGCCGGCGACTTCTTCCTCGGCGCCAACCAGCTCACCGTGGGCGGCAACAACCGCTCCACCACCGTCAGTGGCCTGATCACAGACTGCGTCGGCAACACCGGCAACTGCGCGCATTTTCCGTCCAATCCCACCGGCGGTTCGCTGGTGAAGATCGGCTCGGGAACGATGATCCTGACCGGGGCCAACACCTATACCGGCGACACCACCTTCGCGGGCGGCACCGTCAGCGTGTCGTCCAACAGCAATCTCGGCATCGCCGGCAAACTCATCTTCGACGGCGGCATCCTGCAAATCACCGGCACCGGCTTTATCGGCACCACGCGTGACATCATCTGGGGCGCCAATGGCGGCGGCTTCGACATTGCCGACGCCGCCGCTATTTTCACGATTTCCGACTCGCCGCAGAACCTGACCGGCACCGGCGGCCTAATCAAGCGCGGCGCCGGCACGCTCGTGATCGACAACAACCCGAACTATACGGGCCTCACGGACATTCAGGCCGGCACGCTGAAGGTCGGCAGCAGCGGCACGCTCGCCTTCGACAGCCGCCACAACATCGCCGCCGGCGCAACGCTGGACCTGAACGGCTCGCTTTTCCAGATCGTCGGTTCGCTCACCGGCTCCGGCACGGTGACCACCACCGGCGCCGGCGTCTCGCGCCTGATTACCGGCTTCGACAATACCTCGGCGACCTTCGCTGGCACCATCAAGGACGGCGCGACGGGACAGCTGCAGCTCGATATCGACGGCAGCGGCATTACCACCTTCACCGGCATCAACACCTATACCGGTGGCACCCTGATCTGCTTCTGCTCGACGCTGCAGCTCGGCGATGGCGGCACCACCGGCTCGATTGTCGGTAATGTCGAGAACAACGGCACGCTGATCTTCAACCGTTCCAACAGCTATACATTCGCCGGCATCATTTCGGACAACGGCATCGATGCCGGCAAGGTCGTGCAGGCCGGCAGCGGCAACACCATCCTCACCGGCATCAACACCTATACCGGCCCGACCCAGGTCAATGCCGGTACGCTCAGCGTCAACGGCTCGATCGCCTCATCCTCGCTGACCACGGTGAACTCCGGTGGCACACTCGGCGGCACCGGCACGGTTGGCGATGTCAGGATCAATGCCGGCGGCGCGCTGGCGCCCGGCAATTCCATCGGCACGCTGACCGTGCAGGGCAATCTGCTGTTCACGACGGCCGCGCATTACATGGTGGAAGTCGATCCCGCCGGGTCCGACCACACCAATGTCACCGGCACGGCCACCCTCGGCGGCGCCACCGTGAATGCGAGTTTCGCGCCGGGCAGCTATATCACGAAGCAATACACGATCCTCAACGCTGCCGGCGGCCTGACCGGCAAGTTCGGCAGCCAGATCACCACCAACCTGCCGACCAACTTCGCCTCGAAGCTGAGCTATGACGCGAACAACGTCTATCTCGACCTGACGCTGAACTTCGTTCCGCCCGGTCCGGCGCCGGGTCCGAACTACACACCGCTGAACATCAACCAGACCAATGTCGCCACTGCGCTGGTCGGCTACTTCAACCGCAATGGCGGCATCCCGCTGGTGTTCGGTGCGCTGACGCCGACCGGCCTTACCCAGGCCTCCGGCGAAACCGCTAGCGGCCTGCAGCAGACCAGCATGCAGGCGATGAACCTGTTTCTCGGCCTGCTCACCGATCCCACCATTGCCGGCCGCACCGGCACCGCGCCAATGCCGGGCCCCAGCGCCTTCGCCGACGAATCCCTCGCCTATGCGCCGCGCGGCGGCAAGCGCAGCGCCTCCGAACGCGACGCCTTTGCCCTGATGACCAAGGCCACGCCGCGCGCACCGGTGTTCGATCCGAGCTGGAATGTCTGGGCCGCCGGCTTCGGCGGTTCGCAGACGACCGACGGCAACACCGCGCTCGGCAGCAATACCACGACCTCGCGCACCTATGGCTTCGCCGTCGGCGCCGACTATCTGTGGGCGCCGCAGACTGTTGCCGGCTTTGCGCTGGCCGGCGGCGGCGCGACGTTTTCCGTGGCCGACAACGGCTCGGGCAGCTCCGACATGTTCCAGGCCGGCGCTTATCTGCGCCACACCGCAGGCTCGGCCTATCTGACCGCTGCCGCGGCCTATGGCTGGCAGGACGTCACCGCCGACCGATCAATCACCGCCGCCGGCTTCGACCGCCTGCGCGGACGCTTCCATGCCAATGCCTTCTCCGGCCGCGTCGAACTCGGCAATCGTTTCAACGAACCTTGGACCGGCGGCATCGGCCTCACACCCTACGCCGCCGTGCAGATCACCGCGCTCGATCTGCCCGCTTATGCGGAAAGCCTCGTCGCCGGCGCCGGCAACTTCGCCCTCGCCTATGATGGCAAGACCGTCACCGCACCGCGCAGCGAACTCGGCCTGCGCGCCGACAAGTCCTTCGCCCTCGACGGCGCACTGCTGACCCTGCGCGGCCGCGCCGCCTGGGCCCATGACTATCAGAATGACCGCAGCCTGCAGGCGGCTTTCCAGTCGCTGCCGGGCGCAAGCTTCGTCGTCAACGGCGCGACAGCCGCGCGCGACGCCGCGCTCACCTCCGCATCCGCCGAGGTGTCATGGCGCAACGGCTTCTCCCTCGCGGCCACTTTCGAGGGCGAATTCTCCGAGACCACGCGCAGCTACGCCGGCAAGGGCGTGGTTCGCTACGCATGGTGACGGCCATGAACAAACTCCGCGCAGCGCTGCTGGCGTCGACGGTTTTCGCGCTGGCCAGCGCGCCGAACGCGCAAGCACAGAACGTGACATGGAGCACGACGCCAACGAGTGGCGACCTCAACAATGACAACAACTGGATCGGCGGATCGAGACCGCCTCAAGACTCCGGCGGGGCCTATTTCGGAGCGTCAACGATCACCTCGCTGGAAACGGCCATAAACAACAGATGGAATGGTGGCCTCACGCTCAACGCCGATGCCGGCGATTATACGATAACGACCAGCAACTACTTCAGCCCCCGTGGGATCGGAATCGTCGTCAACGGCGGCAGCCTCACGCTCAAGACCACGAGCACTGGCATGATAGAGTTCAGCGCGCCTGTGGTTGGCACCGTCACTTTTATCAACGATGGCAGCTTGTTTCTCGGTGCAAACGCATCGGCCGGGAATATCAATATCGTCAATACCGGGCAGATGAACTTCCAAGGAGACATGTCGGGCCGAAACGCCGCCTTGACCAGCAATGCGGGCGGTATTGTCGACTTCCGTTACTCCTTATTCACCACTGGAAGGAACACTCTTGGCTCGCTTGCAGGCAACGGTGGCGAAATCTACCTCAGCAACGGTGAACTCACGATCGGCACCAACGGACGCGACACGACCTATGCCGGGGTGATCAGTAACTGCGGGGACAACGGCACGCGTTGTTGGAACGGACAATTCGGCGACCCCATGACCGGCTCGATCGTCAAGACCGGCAGCGGCACCCTGACGCTGACAGGTGTCAACACCTATTCCGGCGGCACCACCTTTGCGGGCGGCGCACTCAGCGTGTCGTCGGACAGCAATCTCGGCAGCGGCGATCTGACCTTCAATGGTGGCATCCTTCAAATCACCGGCACGAGTTTCAACTCGACCACGCGTGCCATCAACTGGCGCGCAGGTGGCGGCGGCTTCGACATCGCTCATGCCGCCAACACGTTCGAAGTGACCCAGGACCTCGCCGGCTCCGGCGGCCTGATCAAACGCGGTGCTGGCACGCTGCTGCTGTCGGGCGCCAATGACTATCACGGCGTCACCTCCATCGAGGCCGGCACGCTGCGACTGGCACCGACAGGCACAACACCTGTCGAGAGCCGGCACGATATCGCGGCCGGCGCAACCTTCGATCTAAACGGCCACCTCTTTGCCGCCATCGGCGCGCTCACGGGCGCGGGTATCGTGACCACGACGGCCGGGAATGCAAAGCTGATCACCGGGCTCAATGGCACGACCGACACCTTCGCCGGCACGATCAAGGACGGCGCCCTCGGCACTGTCGAGGTCTGGGTTGGCAGGCTGGGTGGCACCGGCACCGCCATTTTCACCGGCGCCAACACATACAGCGGCGGCACCACGATCGGCAGCGGCGCAACATTGCAGATCGGCGATGGCGGCACCACCGGCTCGATCATCGGCGATGTCCGAAACGGCAGCGCGCTGGTTTTCAATCGCTCCAACACCTACACATTTGCAGGCGTCATCGGTGATGATTTTTACGATCCCGGCACGGGCCCGCAACGCTATGTGGGCACGCTGACACAGGCCGGCAGCGGCAACACCATCCTCACGGGCATCAGCAACTATACCGGCCGCACGATCGTTAATGCGGGTACGCTGAGCATCAACGGCTCCATCGCATCGTCGGTGCTGACCACGGTGAATGCGTCAGGCACGCTGGGCGGCACCGGCACCGTCGGCGACACCCTGATCAATGGCGGCACACTGGCGCCGGGCAATTCCATCGGCACGCTCACTGTGCAGGGCAATCTCGCTTTCACATCGGCGGCGCGCTATCTCGTCGATATCTCGCCGGCGAGTTCGGATCGCACCGATGTGACAGGTACGGCGACACTCGGCGGCGCCGCGGTGAATGCAAGCTTTACCTCGGGCAGCTACGTCGCGAAGCGATATACGATCCTCAACGCTGCTGGCGGTTTTGGCGGCTCGACATTCGGCGCGGTGGTCAACACCAACCTGCCGGAGAATTTCAAGTCGTCACTCAGCTATGACAACACCAACGCCTATCTCGATCTCGAATTGATCTTCGTTCGCCCGGCCACGACAGGCGCCAGCAGCAATCAGCAGGGCGTCGGCAATGCGCTTGTCGGCTACTTCAACAGCAATGGCGGCATCCCGCTGGTCTATGGCGGCCTCACGGCGAACGGTCTCACCCAGATCTCCGGCGAGACGGCGACGGGATCGCAGCAGGCCGGCATCAACGCCATGACACAGTTCATGGGCATGATGATGGACCCATCCTCCGCAGGCCGCAGCGATGCACCTCCGGCTGCTTCGGGCTTTGCAGCCACCGATGCCATGGCCTATGCGCCGGAGGCGCGGGGCAAGGCGCCGCGCGACGCTTATGCCGCGATCACCAAGGCGATGCCCCGCGCGGCGAGCTTCGAACAGCGCTGGAGTGTCTGGTCGGCCGGCTTCGGCGGATCGCAGACCACCGACGGCAACGCAGCCGCGGGCAGCAACAGCGCGACCTCGCGCATCTACGGTGCCGCAGCCGGCGCCGATGTGTGGCTGTCACCGACCACCCTCGCCGGCATCTCGATGGCCGGCGGCGCCACCAGCTTCTCTGTCGCACAAGGCGGCACCGGCCAGTCCGACCTCGTGCAGGTCGGCGGCTTCGTTCGCCACGGCATCGGCTCGGCCTATCTCAGCGCGGCCTTCGCCTATGGCTGGCAGGACATCACTACCGAACGCCTCGTCACCGTCGTCGGCGCCGATCGCCTGCGCGCACGGTTCAACGCCAACAGCTATGCCGGCCGCGTCGAACTCGGCAGCCGCGGCGCCGTGGCGGAGCTCAATGGCATCGGCGTCACGCCCTATGTGGCAGGACAGATCACGATCCTCGACCTGCCCGCTTATGCCGAGAGCGTCGTTTCCGGCAGCAACGCATTCGCACTCGGCTACACAGCAAAGACCGTTATGGCGCCGCGCACCGAACTCGGCCTGCGCACCGACAAGGCCTTCGCGCTCGACGGCGCGCTGCTGACACTGCGCGGCCGCGCGGCATGGGCACATGATTTCAACACCGACCGGGCCGCATCGGCGACCTTCCAGGCGTTGCCGGGCGCGAGCTTCGTGGTGAACGGCGCCGCCGCCGCGCGCGATGCCGCTCTCACATCTGCTTCAACCGAAGTCGAATGGACGAACGGTTTCGCCCTCGCCGCGACCTTCGAGGGCGAATTCTCCGAAACGACGCGCAGCTACGCCGGCAAGGGCTTGGTGCGCTACACATGGTGACGGGCGCGAGGCATGCGCAGGGCATCGCGCGTTTGCCCTGAAAAGATCGGCAAAAGTTCAGAACATCCGCAGCGGAAATCCGGATGATTTCAGGACAGTTCTGCCGCGGGCATGAGACATATCGCCAACTTTATCACTGAAACGAGATGGGTTGGAATGGGTGCCATGGGAGCGTGTGACGCGCTGCGACGCGCCGCATGACCCGCCCCGGGACCTTTGTAGTCACATGACCAGCATTCCCACATCGCTCCGCATCGCCATCGGCTTCATCGCCGCGCTCTGGATCGTGGGCCTCACCGCTCTCGCCATCGGCGCGCCCGGGGAGATAGTGGTAGCGGCTGCGGCTCTCGGCACTGTGGGCGCACTGGTCGAATGGAGCAGCCATCGGCCGGGTGACCAGCCCGCCGCACGTCCGACGGAGGACGCCGGCAACCTCTCCGCAACTGTGCAGATGCGGTATGAGGCCGATCCAGAAGCGGAATTTCGCCGAAAACGTTAAGCTTTTGGGGCGGTTCCAGCCCCCGGCGCATTGACTTCCGGTGATTCCGGCCTATGTTCCGGCTCGAAGCGGCCCGGTATCGAAGCGCGATATCTCGAGTAAGCCGCCTGTCAGCGCCCAGCGATCCCCGTGCATGTTTGCGTGCCGCTCCGGGGGTAGGCGTGATGGCTTTTTCCGAGAATCCAAGCGGCGGTTTCGACCAGAGGCATGATCTCGCTACGGCATCGAATGAGCGATACACCGTTCCGCGATGGCATCATGGCCCCATAACAGAGGCTCAATGTCCTTTTCCAATCTCGGCCTGTCCGACAAGGTTCTCGCCGCCGTCACGGCGTCAGGTTACACGACCCCCACCCCCATTCAGGAACAGGCGATCCCCCATGTTCTGGCACGCAAGGACGTGCTCGGCATCGCCCAGACCGGCACCGGCAAGACCGCAGCCTTCGTGCTGCCGATGCTCACGCTTCTCGAAAAAGGCCGCGCCCGCGCCCGCATGCCGCGTACCCTGATCCTCGAACCGACCCGCGAACTCGCGGCGCAGGTGAAGGAGCAGTTCGACAAATACGGCGCCGGCCAGAAGCTCAACGTCGCGCTGCTGATCGGCGGCGTTTCGTTCGGCGACCAGGACATGAAACTGACGCGCGGCGTCGACGTCCTCATCGCCACGCCGGGCCGCCTGCTCGACCACACCGAGCGTGGCGGGCTTCTCCTCACCGGCGTCGAACTGCTGGTGATCGACGAAGCCGACCGCATGCTGGACATGGGCTTCATCCCGGACATCGAGCGCATCTGCAAGCTGGTGCCGTTCACCCGTCAGACGCTGTTCCTCACGGCGACCATGCCGCCGGAAATCCGCCGCATCACCGAGACCTTCCTGCATAATCCGGTGAAGATCGAAGTCGCCAAGCCGGCAACCGCCGCCGCCACCATCACCCAGTCCCAAGTCGCCGTCTCCCGCAACGACTGGCAGAAGCGCGAAGTGCTCCGCACGCTGCTGCGCGAGGCCGAAGATCTCAAGAACGCGATCATCTTCTGCAACCGCAAGCGCGAGGTCGCGCAGCTCGCCAAATCACTGCAGAAGCACGGCTTCGCCGTCGGCGCCCTGCATGGCGACATGGAACAGTCCGCCCGCCTTGCCGCGCTGGACCAGTTCCGTAAAGGCGAGCTGCCGCTCCTCGTCGCCTCCGACGTCGCCGCCCGCGGCCTCG
This sequence comes from Tardiphaga sp., assembly GCA_030147505.1. Taxonomy (GTDB): domain Bacteria; phylum Pseudomonadota; class Alphaproteobacteria; order Rhizobiales; family Xanthobacteraceae; genus Tardiphaga. Next base: position 8,378 of record JASBVG010000027.1, on the reverse strand, counting down.
ACATTCCCGCGGTGAGCCACGTCTTCAATTTCGACATTCCCCATCATTCCGACGACTACGTGCATCGCATCGGCCGCACCGGCCGCGCCGGCCGCACCGGCACCGCGATCTCGCTGGTGTCGCCGGCAGATCAGAAATCCATCCAGGCGGTCGAGAAACTGATCGGCCAGAGCATCGCCAAGCACGAGAGCGCCGCCCTCGACGCCATGCCGGCCGAGGACGCGAGCGAAGCCGCCGAGGCGCCACGTTCCGGCCGCCGCCGCAGCGGCAATCGCGAGTCCAATGAAGACGGCTCGCGCGGTCGCCGCGATGGCCGCCGTGAGCGTTCGGCACGGCCCGAGCGCGAAGCACGTCCAGAGCGTGCGGCGCGCCCCGAGCGCGAGAGCCATGCTGCCGAAAGCGAAGCGCCGCGCGAGCGCAAGCCGCGCCGCGACCGTGATCGTCGGCCGAGCGAGGACCGTGGCAGCGGCCCGCAGCCCGCGGTCGCTTCCTATGGCACCTCGCAGCCGCCCTCCATCGGCCGCCCGCAGGCACCGCGTGCGCGCCGCGAAGAGGACTTCGAGCCGGGCGATCACTCGCACCTGCCCGCCTTCCTGCTGCGCCCCATCCGGGCACGCGCATAGGTAGTATCTTCGGCGCTCATTTACCGACGATTCACACACGTCCCCTAGTGTCACCGCGATATTTTGTGACATTTCGCAAGTGAGGGCGGCGCGACGCAGCGCCGCTTGGGGACACAGGACGTGACCGCAAACCTCGACGACCTTGAACGCACATTGGCGTTCGCCGACATCGCGCTCGGGCAGATCCGTTCGCTGCGCCAGCCCGCGATCCCGCGCAACTATGAAATCTGGTACGTTTACGCGACCGGCTACAATCCGGCGCTGAACAAGGTGATCAACGAGACGCTGGCGCGCAACGGCCGCCTCAGCGACGCCGATCTCGACCAGATCCACGACACCTATCTCTCCCAGGCGCGCGTCACCGATCGCATCGATCAGGTCGGTGCCCGCGTCATCGGCGAGATCGACGACGTGATGACGCTGATCAACGACGCGCTCAACATGACCGTCGATTTCAACACGAGTCTCGCCGGTGCCGGCAAGCAGCTCGCAGTGGCGCGCGATCCCGCCGCCATCAAGGCCGTCATCGAAGGCCTGGTGAAATCGACGCGCGACGTGCACGACACCAACAAGGCTCTGGAAGAGCGCCTGTTGTTTTCGCGCAGCGAAGTCAGTGTGTTGCAGCAGAGTCTCGAAGCCATCCGCGCCGAGAGTCTGACCGATCCCCTCACCGCGCTCGGCAATCGCAAATATTTCGATCGCGCGCTGGTGACGGCGATCGAGACGGCGCAGAAGCGCGGTGAGCCGCTGTCGCTGCTGATGCTCGACATCGATCACTTCAAGTCGTTCAACGACAATTACGGCCACCTCACCGGCGACCAGGTGCTGCGCCTCGTTGGCATGTCGCTGAAGCAGACCATCAAGGGCCAGGACATCACCGCGCGCTATGGCGGCGAGGAATTCGCCGTGGTGCTGCCGAACACGCCGCTGCGCCAGGCGCTGACAGTCGCGGATCACATCCGCCGCGCCGTGATGTCGAAGGAACTGAAGAAAAAATCGACCGGCGAGATTCTCGGCCGCGTCACCATCTCCATCGGCGTCTCCATGCTGGCAAGCGGCGACGACATGGATTCGCTGATCGGCCGCGCCGACGCCTGCCTCTACGCAGCGAAGCGCAACGGCCGCAACCGCGTGATCTGCGAAGTCGACCCGGAATATCAGAGCGAGATCACGTTCCAGGTGGCGTGACACACTCCACCCCTCATGGTGAGGAGCGCGCCCCGGCGCGCGTCTCGAACCATGAGCTGGCCTGACTCCCGTGTCTGTGGCCATCCTTCGAGACGCCGCTGCGCGGCTCCTCAGGATGAGGGGCGGAGTTATTCCGTTTTCTTCTTCGCGACTTTCTTCGGCGCCTTCTTCGCGACCTTCTTCTTGGCCGGCTTCTTCTTCGCACTCTTTTTCAGCGCCGCCCGGATCGCCGCCGCATGTGCCGTGCGCGCCCATTCCGTCACTTCATCGGGATCGTCATAGAGCCGCTCCGGCAATCGCCAATAGGAGGCGATCATCCGTAGCTTGCCCTTCATCTCATACTGGAAGCACTGCGAGCCCTCGCTTTCGAAACGCGGGATCGAGTTCTCGTCGGCGCGCAGATAGATCGCCCCGCGCAGCACCAGCGCGAAGTTGATGCCGTCCGCGGAAACGCCGAAACCGGAAAACATCCGGCGGATTGTCACCGGACCAAAGCCGGCGAACAGTTCGGAGAGGAATTCACGGTCCATGGAGGAAGTGTAGGATGAAAGCCGCGGGAAGTGGAAGCTCCGCACTCTCCCCACGTCATGGCCGGGCTTGACCCGGCCATCCATCTTCTCTTCGAGAAGGCCCACAAGATGGATCCCCGGGTCAAGCCCGGGGATGACAGAGCTCTAACAGATGCTGAAGGATCTCAGCCGTCGATCTTCGCCGGCTGCAACTGCACGGACTCGCCGCAGCCACATGCGCTGATCTGGTTCGGGTTGTTGAACACGAACTGCGCCTGCATCTTGTCGGTCTTGTAGTCCATCTCGGTACCGAGCAGGAAAAGCACGGCCTTGGGATCGACTAGAATCTTGACGCCCTTGTCCTCGACGACCTCGTCGGTCGGCTTCACGTCATGGGCGTATTCGACGGTGTAGGACTGGCCGGCGCAGCCGCCGTTCTTGATGCCGACGCGCAAGCCGATGATCTCGGAATCCGCGCGTTTGGTCAGCTCCAGCACGCGCGCCGCCGCGGCGTCGGTCAGACGCATGACCTGCGGCTTCGGCCGCGGCTTGGGCTTTACAGGCGTGGTAGTGCTCTGTGTCATCTCAGTCATGTGTTCAGTCCCTTGGGCGGTTCAAGGCCGCCAACGGAGAATTCAGTCGGACGCTGATCTCACCACATATTGAGCACGAGGCGGGCCTCGTCGCTCATCCGGTCCGGCGTCCAGGTCGGCTCCCAGACGATGTTCACCTTGACGATCCCCGCGCCCGGCACGCTGGCCACGGCGTTCTCCACCATGGTCGGCAGCTCTTCCGCCGCCGGACAGTTTGGCGTCGTCAGCGTCATGTCGATGTCGATGCCGCGATCATCCTTGATGTCGACTTTGTAGATCAGGCCGAGCTCGTAGATATCGGCGGGAATTTCCGGGTCGAACACAGTCTTCAGCGCGGCGACGATTTCCGTGCCCATGCGCTCGGTCTCGGCCGGATCCAGCGCGGAGACGGTCTGCATCTCCGGTATCTTCACCTCTGCGGTGTCACTCATGCGAAAAGCTCCCGTGCCTTGATCAGCGCCTGCGCGAGATGATCGATTTCTTCGCGGGTATTATACAGTCCGAACGACGCACGGCAGGTGGCCGTCACGTTGAATCGTTCCAGAAGCGGCATCACGCAATGGGTGCCTGCGCGCACCGCAATGCCTTGCCGGTCGATCACCGTCGCGACATCATGGGCATGGGCGCCCTTGAGCTCGAACGAAATCACCGGCCCCTTGTCCTTTGCCGAACCGAAGATGCGCAGCGAATTGATCTCGCGCAGCTTGCCTTCCGCATAGGCCAACAGATCGTGCTCGTGTGCGGCGATGCGCTCGCGGCCGATCGAATTCACATAGTCGATGGCCGCACCGAGGCCGATCGCCTCGACGATCATCGGCGTGCCCGCCTCGAACTTGTGCGGCGGGTCGCCATAGGTGACCCAGTCGCGCGAAACTTCGCGGATCATCTCGCCGCCGCCGGCATAAGGCCGCATAGCAGCGAGGCGATCATATTTGCCGTAGAGCACGCCGATGCCGGTCGGGCCATAAAGCTTGTGACCGGTGAAGACGTAGAAGTCGCAATCGATGTCCTGCACGTCGACGACGCCGTGCACCGCCGCTTGGCTGCCGTCCACCAGCACCGGAATGCCGCGGGCATGGGCGATCGCCGTGACCTCTTTCACCGGCACGAGGGTACCGAGCGCATTCGACATCTGCGTAATGGCGACGATCTTGGTGCGATCGGTCAGCAGCTTCTCGAACTCGTCGATGAGAAAATTACCCTCGTCATCGACCGGCGCCCACTTGATGACGGCGCCCTGACGCTCGCGCAGGAAGTGCCATGGCACGATGTTCGAATGGTGCTCCATGATGGAGACCACGATCTCGTCGCCTTCCTTGATGTTCTCGCCGCCGAAGCTTGCCGCCACGGTGTTGAGCGCATCGGTGGCGTTGCGGGTGAAGATGATCTCTTCCAGCCGCTTCGCATTGAGGAAATGCTGCACCTTGGTGCGCGCGCCCTCATAGGCTTCGGTCGCCGCGTTGGCGAGGTAATGCAGCCCGCGATGCACATTGGCATATTCGGACTTGTAGGCCTCGGTCATGCGGTCGAGGACGGCAAACGGCTTCTGCGCCGAAGCCGCGTTGTCGAGATAGACCAGCGGCTTGCCATAGACCTGCATCGCCAGCGCCGGAAAATCCTTGCGGATCAGCTCGACGTCATAGGAGCCGTTGATCACCGCTGGATGGTCACTCATGCACGCGTCCCCAGCCAGCGCTCGGCCGCACCAATGGCGACGTCGCGCAGGTCGTCATTGACGATGGTCTCCAGCGCCTCGCCGACGAAAGCCTGGATGAGCAACGCCTGCGCTTCCTTCTCGGGAAGACCGCGGGCGCGCAGATAGAACAGCAAGGAGTCATCGAGCGCACCGACCGTGGCGCCGTGGCCGCACTGCACATCGTCGGCAAAGATTTCGAGTTCGGGCTTGTTGTCGATCTCGGCATCGTCGGAGAGCAGCAGCGCGCGCGACATCATCTTGCCGTCGGTCTGCTGGGCGACCTGATGCACGTTGATCCTGCCCTGGAACACCGAATGGGCGCGATCGTCGAGCACAGCGCGGAAGTTTTCGCGGCTGAGGCAGCCCGGCGTGGCATGATCGATGACGAAGGTGCAATCGCCATGCTGCTGGCCGCGCAGCAGATGGATGCTGTTGGTGGACAGTTCGCTACCCTCGCCGGCCAGCGTGATGAAGCTCTGGTAGCGGCTGACAGCGCCACCGCTGGTCAGGCTGAAGGTGTTGAACTTGGTGCGTGCGCCGACGGTGACGATGGCGCTGGCGATGCTGGCGGCATCGATGGCGTCTTCCATCACGCGCACATGCTGCAGGTCCGCGTCATCGCCGACCCAGATCACCGTGGTGTCGTGGACCTGATAGGCTGTTGCGGAGTCCGTCGCGACGTAGGTCTCGACCAAAGTCACCTTGGCATTGCTGCCGATGCGGATCAGCGAGCGCGTGAACGACGACGCCCTCGCCTTGGTAGCCACATGGACGATCTGGAGGGGCTTCGCGACTTCGGTGCCGTCCGCCACGCTGACGATGACGCCATCGGTCGCGAACGCCGCGTTGAGCGACAGCATCGGGTCGTTGACCTTGCTGAGCAGCAGGTCGGCGCGCGCGGCGCTGGCCTCATCCGCCAGCACGGCACTGAGCGCATGCACGGTGACGCCGTTGCCGGCCGAGAGATCGGACAGATCGGCGGCGAGCACGCCATCGACCAGAACGAGCTTCTGGGTATCGCCATCCTTCAATGCAGCGACGGCCTTGCGTGCCGCGTCGAGCGCAGCCTGATCCGGCGCGGCAGCGAGCGGCGCGACATCGCCGAGCAGACGGCGCAGGTCGGTATACTTCCATTCCTCGACGCGGCGGGTTGGCAAGCCGCCGACAGCAAATGCGTCGAAGGCGCGCTGGCGCGTTTCGGTGACGGGCCCGGTGCCGGGCAGACGACCGCGCGCGGCGGCAAAAGTGCCGTCCAGCGTCGCGCCCGTCGTGGTCTTGGCTACAGCTACATTCATGACGATCTCACTCAGGCAGCGGCTTCTTCGTACTGCGCGTAACCCGAGGCTTCGAGTTCGAGCGCCAGTTCCTTGCCGCCGGATTTCACCACGCGGCCCCTCGACATCACATGCACATGATCCGGCACGATGTAGTTCAGCAGACGCTGATAGTGGGTGATGACGACCATGGCACGATCCGACGAGCGCAGCGCATTGACGCCTTCCGATGCGATGCGCAGCGCGTCGATGTCGAGACCGGAGTCCATTTCATCGAGGATGCAGAGGCTCGGCTGGAACAGCGCCATCTGCAGCACCTCATTGCGCTTCTTCTCGCCACCGGAGAAGCCGACATTGACGCCGCGACGGAGCATGTCCTGCGGGATGTTCAGCGAGGCTGCGACTTCGCGCACCTTCTTGAGGAAGTCTGGGGTCGAGAACTCGTCTTCGCCGCGCGCCTTGCGCTGCGCGTTCAGCGCGGTGCGCAGGAAGGTCATGGTGGCGACGCCCGGGATTTCCACCGGATACTGGAAGGCCAGGAACACGCCCTTTGCAGCGCGCTCGTCCGGTTCCATCTCGAGCAAGTCTTCACCCTTGAACAGGATTTCGCCGCCGGTGACTTCATAACCCGGCTTGCCCGCGATGACGTGGGACAGCGTGGACTTGCCCGAACCGTTCGGGCCCATGATGGCATGCACCTCGCCCGCATTCACGGTCATGGTGAGCCCATGGAGAATCTCGCGATCCTCGACACGGACTTGCAGGTTCTTCACTTCAAGCAGAGCGGGCATCTATCTATCCTTTGAGTAGCATCGTCATCCCGCCTGATCGGGCTGGAGGCACTCGCCGTCACTGGCGGACCTCTGGAGATGACCCATCATTCGAATTGGCATTTGCGGAGGACCGCCATGCGGTCCTCCGAGACCGATCTGGCTTAGCCGACCGATCCTTCAAGCGAGATCGAGATCAGCTTCTGCGCTTCCACAGCAAACTCCATCGGGAGCTGCTGCAGCACGTCCTTGACAAAGCCGTTCACCACGAGGCCGACAGCCTCTTCCTGGCTCAGGCCGCGCTGGATGCAGTAGAACAGCACGTCTTCCGAGATCTTCGACGTGGTCGCTTCGTGCTCGAACAGCGCTGAAGAGTTCTTCGCCTCGATGTAAGGCACCGTATGTGCGCCGCACTGATCGCCGATCAGGAGCGAGTCGCACGCCGTAAAGTTACGGGCGTTCTTCGCCTTGCGATTGGCTGTGACGAGACCACGATAGGTATTTTGGGATTTTCCAGCGGCGATACCCTTGGAGATGATCCGGCTCGTGGTGTTGTTGCCGAGATGGATCATCTTGGTGCCGCTATCGACCTGCTGATAGCCGTTCGAAATGGCGATCGAATAGAACTCGCCGCGCGAATTGTCGCCGCGCAGGATGCAGCTCGGATATTTCCAGGTGATGGCCGAACCGGTCTCGACCTGGGTCCAGGAGATCTTGGAATTGTCGCCGCGGCAGTCGCCACGCTTGGTGACGAAATTGTAGATGCCGCCCTTGCCTTCCGAATTGCCGGGATACCAGTTCTGCACCGTCGAATATTTGATCTCGGCATCGTCGAGGGCGACGAGTTCGACCACGGCGGCATGCAGCTGGTTCTCGTCGCGCTGCGGCGCGGTGCAGCCTTCGAGATAGGAGACGTAGGCGCCCTTGTCGGCGATGATCAGCGTGCGCTCGAACTGGCCGGTATTGCGCTCGTTAATGCGGAAATAGGTCGACAGCTCCATCGGGCACTTCACGCCCGGCGGGATGTAGACGAAGGAGCCGTCGGAGAACACGGCCGAGTTCAACGTGGCGTAAAAGTTGTCGGAGGTCGGAACGACGGAGCCGAGATACTGCTTCACCAGCTCGGGATGTTCGCGGATGGCTTCCGAGATCGGCATGAAGATCACGCCGGCCTTCTTCAGCTCGGCCTGGAACGTGGTCGCGACCGACACGGAGTCGAACACGGCGTCGACGGCGATCTTGCGGCGCTCGGGATTTTCGTCGCCCGGCTGCGGCTCGACGCCTTCCAGCATCGCCACTTCGCGCAGCGGAATGCCGAGCTTCTCATAGGTCTTCAAGATTTCAGGATCGATTTCGTCCAGCGAAGCGATCGATTTCTTCTTCGGCGCTGCGTAGTAGTGAATATCCTGAAAATCGATCTTCGGATATTCGACGCGCGCCCACTTGGGTTCCTCCATGGTCAGCCAGCGGCGATAGGCCTCGAGGCGCCATTCGAGCATCCACTCGGGCTCATTCTTCTTCGCGGAAATATAACGGACGATGTCTTCGCTCAAACCCTTCGGGGCGAGCTCGGATTCGATGTTGGTCTCGAACCCATAACGATATTGATCGACATCGATGAGGCGGACCTGATCGATCGTCTCTTGTACGGCAGCCATTCAATCCTCCGCTCGCGGTTTCAAGGACCGCGGTGGACATACCCAAACCAAATTCAGAACTTGCGGG
>JASBVG010000020.1 GCA_030147505.1 Tardiphaga sp. | reverse complement strand
TTGGACGCAGGTTGGTTGGCATCGAATTTTTGGAAGGGTCGTCAGTCTAGACCGGCTGCACCGGGGTATAGAGAAGTCGTCCGGCCGAAAATCGATAGGATCACATTAAGGGAAGCTATTCCCCAAGACAATCCAGCCGCGCACGATTTTTTGATTGCATACGAATAGGCGAATTCGCCCCCGGCACCCGCGCATGACGGGTGCTGTCATGTGCGGCGAGGGTCGATATTGCGATGCGAATTGTCGACAGAAATAAACGTCCAGATGCTCAGCGGCGCCGGAAATTGCCGCGCGGCGGGCCTGACCGGGGCGGGCCGCCACCCGGACGCTCGTCCTTGTGACGGAAGATCAGGCGGCCCTTCTCCAGGTCATAGGGCGACATTTCGATCGTCACGCGGTCGCCCGCGAGGGTCTTGATGCGATTCTTCTTCATCTTGCCCGCGGTGTAGGCGATGATCTCGTGTCCGGCATCAAGCTGCACGCGATAGCGTGCGTCGGGAAGGATTTCGGTCACCAGTCCTTCGAACTGGATCAGCTCTTCTTTGGCCATTCAATAGCTCCAGATCGGTCGACGGTTAACGTTGACGCTGGCTGCGGTTAGGGGTGGAAGGGGGCGAATTCGGACGGCTCGGCCTGTGAAGGAAGGCCACGCCCTGCATGGTTCCTTCTTTGGCCGCTGCGCCGCCCTGATGGGCGGGACGCGGCTTCGGCTCGTGCCGTACATGTTCATGCCGTGTGTTCTCGTTCCGCGCGTGGTCGCGGTTGTTCTGCTGTGCGCCGCCATTGCCGCCACCGCGGCGCCGGTTGCGCTGGTTCTTGTTACCGGGGGCTCCGTCCTGGCGATGGGCGTGCTGGGCGGGGCGACCGTTGCGCTGGCCGCCACGGTTCTGAGAAGGCGACGGCCCCACATCGTTCTTGCCGGGGGTACGACGGTCTTCCTTCGGAAGCGCAATGCGGATCAGCTTTTCGATGTCGCGCAGATACGCCATTTCCTCGCCCGCGCAAAGCGAGATTGCCACGCCTTCCCGTCCGGCGCGCGCCGTGCGGCCGATGCGGTGGACATAGGTCTCCGGCACGTTGGGCAGGTCGAAATTGACCACATGGGTGATGCCATCCACATCGATACCGCGCGCGGCGATGTCGGTGGCGATCAAGGTGCGGATTTCGCCGGTGCGGAACGCCGCCAATGTGCGCTCGCGATGATTCTGTGACTTGTTGCCGTGAATGGCGGCCGCCGGGATACCGGACTTTTCGAGTACTTTCACGACCTTGTCGGCGCCGTGCTTGGTGCGGGTGAACACCAAGGCGCGGTTGATCGGCTCGCTCTTGAGAATGCCTGCGAGGGTCGATGGCTTGGCCGAGTGATCCACCAGCAAAATGCGCTGCGAAATGCGTTCGGCGGTGGACGATACCGGGGTCACGGCGACGCGAGCAGGATCCTTGAGCATGTGCTCGGCAAGATCCGCGATGTCCTTCGGCATCGTGGCCGAGAAGAACAGCGTCTGGCGCTTGATCGGGAGTTTCGCGACGACTTTGCGGATGTCGTTGATGAAGCCCATGTCGAGCATGCGGTCGGCCTCGTCCAGGACGAGGAACTCCACCATGTTCAGCTTGAGCGCGTTGCCCTGCACGAGGTCGAGCAGGCGGCCCGGCGTGGCGACGAGCACATCGATACCCGGCATCACGGCGCGGACCTGGCGGCCCATCGGCACGCCGCCGATGGCCAGCGCCGAAGACAGGTTCATGTGGCGGCCATAGGCATTGAAGCTGTCGAGGATCTGGCCCGAGAGTTCACGCGTCGGACTCAGCACCAGCACGCGGCAGGTCTTGGGCTGCGGCTTGACGCGATGTTCGAGCAGGCGGTGCAGGATCGGGAGTGCGAAGGAAGCGGTCTTGCCGGTGCCGGTCTGGGCGATGCCGATCACATCCTTGCCGGTAATGGCGATGGGGATGGTCTGGGCCTGGATCGGGGTCGGGGTGACGTAATTCTCTTCCTTGAGCGCACGGGTAATGGGATCGGCGAGGCCGAATTCCTGGAAGGTGGTCAAAAGATCGGTCTTTCCATCATGGCGTATCGCGCCCGGCAGGTTGGCCAGCGGCGCACGCGGTGTCTTGGGGACACCCGCGTGTTTGGGGCGTCATTCTGGTTATCTGAAGAGGCAAGCCAGAAACCGCTGGTGCTCTGTGATCAGAGGAAGGCGGGATCAGAACACGCGGCTCACAAGGACCCGATGATTCTCAAGGTCGTGCCCATCATATGGAACACGATCCGGGCGGATTCAAGGTGAAACAAGCGACGGCCGGGCTGGAGGCGAAATGTCGCTGCGATAAATTTAGACAGGTTAAAATAGATGCACTTATCTTGGGCTACATGCCGTGTGGATGGTCAAAATTTTTGCACATGAAATAAGCGAGATGATTTTGTGGTCATGACAGCGACCCAAAACTATGCAGACTTACCAATAACTTAACGAGTAAGAGGTCGGTGGCACACTTCTTGCGATTCCTTGGATGTCCGGCCGTGGGGCCGTTCGCAGTGAATTCGTCTGCGTCCAGGGAGAGACCGCATATGATCCGCCACTTCGCTCATTCATTTTCCAGGCCGCTATCGCGGCGCAGCCTGATGGCCGCGGCCACGGGTCTGGCGCTTGGCCTGTCGGCCGTGTCCGGCGCCAAGGCTGCCGACGACACCATCAAGGTCGGCGTGCTGCATTCGCTGTCCGGCACCATGGCGATTTCCGAGACCACGCTGAAGGACACCGTCCTGTTCATGATCGATGAGCAGAACAAGAAGGGCGGCGTGCTCGGCAAGAAGCTCGAAGCCGTGGTGGTCGATCCCGCCTCGAACTGGCCGCTGTTCGCCGAAAAGGCGCGCGAGCTGATCACCAAGGACAAGGTCGCCGTCGTGTTCGGCTGCTGGACCTCGGTGTCCCGCAAGTCGGTTCTCCCGGTGTTCAAGGAGCTGAACAACATCCTGTTCTACCCCGTGCAATATGAGGGCGAGGAGTCCGAGCGCAATGTGTTCTACACCGGCGCCGCGCCGAACCAGCAGGCGATCCCGGCGGTCGACTATCTGATGAAGGACGAGAAGGTGAAGCGCTGGGTGCTGGCCGGCACTGACTATGTCTATCCGCGCACCACCAACAAGATCCTCGAAGCCTACTTGAAGTCGAAAGGCGTCAAGCAGGAAGACATCATGATCAACTACACGCCGTTCGGTCATTCGGACTGGCAGACGATCGTCGCCGACATCAAGAAGTTCGGCTCGGCCGGCAAGAAGACCGCCGTGGTCTCCACCATCAATGGCGACGCGAACGTGCCGTTCTACAAGGAGCTCGGCAACCAGGGCATCAAGGCGACCGATATCCCGGTGGTCGCGTTCTCGGTGGGTGAAGAAGAGCTCGCCGGCATCGACACCAAGCCGCTGCTCGGCCATCTCGCCGCCTGGAACTACTTCCAGTCCATCAAGGACCCGGAAAACGAGAAGTTCATCAAGGCCTGGCAGGTTTACACGAAGAACCCGAAGCGCGTGACCAACGATCCGATGGAAGCCACTGTGATCGGCTTCAACATGTGGGTGAAGGCGGTCGAGAAGGCGAAGTCCATCGAGGCCGACAAGGTCATCGACACCCTGCCGGGCATCGAGGCCAAGAACCTCACCGGCGGCACCTCGAAGATGCTGCCGAACCACCACATCACCAAGCCGGTCTTCATCGGCGAGATCAAGGGCAACGGCCAGTTCGACGTGGTCTGGAAGACCCCGGCGCTGGTGGCCGGCGATGCCTGGTCGAAGGAGCTCGATGGCTCCAAGGACCTGATCGGCGACTGGGTCGGCAAGAAGTGCGGCAACTACAACACCAAGACCAACAAGTGCGGCGGTCAGGGGTCGTAAGGTCGTAGTCTCTCGTTTCCTCCCGAGACTTGGAGAAGGCGGTCACCGCCGCCTTCTCCTCCTTTTTCCTCTGCCGGGGTTCTTCTTGTGACTGACTTCCTTCACCGCTGCCGCGCGATTGCGCTCGCCTGCCTGCTATTGGCCGCGACCGCTATTCCGGCATTGGCCGGTCCCTTCGAGGACGCCGTCGCCAAATTCGCCAATGACGATTTCTCCGATACGGATGAAGCCATCGGCATCATCGCCACATCGGGGAATCCGCAGGCTTTTGCCATCATCAGCGCGTTGCAGGAGGGGCGGCTCTTCGCCGATCCCGACAGCAAGAAGGTCTATGTCACCGGCACCGATGGCAAGAGCACCGATGCTGCCAGCGGCGCTGCCGTCGCCGAAGTGCCCGCCAGCGCCAGCGCGGTGCGCTTGAACAATCGTCTCCGCCGCAATATCGAATCCGCGCTCGGTGGCCTGACCTTGATGTCGCCCGATCCCGCCAAGCGGATCGCGTCGGCGCAGTCAGTGTTCAAGAGCCACGAGGCTTCCATGCTGCCGGTGATCGACACCGCACTGGAAAAGGAAACCAACAAGGCCGCCAAGCAGGCCTTCACCGAAGCCCGCGCAGCCATCATCCTTTACAAGGAAGATGCGAGCGAGGCGGAGAAGACCGCCGCCATCGCCGTGATCAAGGCCCGCGCCGATCAGGACGCACTCGCAGTGCTCACCGGCCTGCCGTCCGATCAGAGCGTCGGCATTGCACGCACCGTCGCCAGCGCCATCACCGCTATCAATAGCCGGCAAACGCTATGGTCGATCGGTCAGAATGCCTGGTACGGCCTCTCGCTCGGCTCGGTGCTGCTACTTGCCGCCATCGGCCTTGCCATCACCTTCGGTGTCATGGGCGTCATCAACATGGCGCATGGCGAGATGGTGATGATCGGCGCCTACGTCACCTTCGTGGTGCAGGACATCATCCGCGCTTCCTATCCCGGCCTGTTCGATTATTCGCTGCTGATCGCCGTGCCGCTTGCCTTCCTCGTCGCCGGCATTCTCGGCATCGTTATCGAGCGCACCATCATCCGCTTCCTCTATGGCCGCCCGCTGGAAACGCTGCTCGCCACCTGGGGCCTCTCTTTGGTGCTCCAGCAGGCGGTGCGCACCATGTTCGGCCCGACCAATCGCGAAGTCGGCAATCCCTCCTGGATGTCCGGCGCCTTCGAACTCGGCCAGATCACCATCACCTATAACCGCCTCTGGATTCTCTGCTTCACGCTTGCGGTGTTCGTGATCCTGCTGGCAATGCTGCGCTACACCGCCATGGGCCTGGAAATGCGCGCTGTCACCCAGAACCGTCGCATGGCAGCGTCCATGGGCATCGCCACCTCGCGTGTCGATGCGCTCACTTTCGGTCTCGGCTCCGGCATTGCGGGTATTGCCGGCGTGGCGCTGTCGCAGATCGACAATGTCTCGCCCAATCTCGGCCAGAGCTACATCATCGACTCATTCATGGTTGTGGTGTTCGGCGGTGTCGGCAATCTCTGGGGCACGCTGGTCGGCGCGCTCTCGCTTGGTATTGCCAACAAGTTCCTGGAGCCCGTCGCCGGCGCAGTGCTCGGCAAGATCGCCATTCTGGTGTTGATCATCCTGTTCATCCAGAAACGCCCGCGCGGCCTGTTCGCACTCAAGGGCAGGGCGATCGAAGCATGACCCCGTATTTTCTCACCCGCACCCTCGATCGCAGCGCCACCATCTTCATCCTGGTCGTCGCCGCCATCGGCATCGTCCTTCCGTTGCTTAACCTGCTGCTACCGCAGAATTCGCCGCTGCAGGTGCCGACCTATCTGATCTCGCTGTTCGGCAAATATGTATGCTACGCCATTCTCGCCCTCTCCATCGATCTGATCTGGGGCTATTGCGGCATTCTTTCGCTCGGCCACGGCGCCTTCTTCGCGCTCGGCGGCTATGCCATGGGCATGTATCTGATGCGCCAGATCGGTTCGCGTGGCGTCTATGGCAATCCCGTGCTGCCTGATTTCATGGTGTTCCTGAACTACAAGGCGCTGCCCTGGTACTGGTACGGCTTCGACATGTTCTGGTTCGCCGCACTGATGGTGCTGGTAGTGCCGGGCCTGCTTGCCTTCTGCTTCGGCTGGCTCGCCTTCCGCTCCCGCGTCACCGGCGTCTATCTTTCGATCATCACCCAGGCGATGACCTATGCGCTGCTGCTCGCCTTCTTTCGCAACGATTTTGGATTTGGCGGCAATAATGGTCTCACCGATTTCAAGGACATCCTCGGCTTCAATATCCAGAGCGACGGCACGCGTGCGGCACTGTTCGTGGCAAGCTGCCTCGCCTTGATCCTCGCTTTTGTCATGTGCCGCGCCATCGTCACCTCGAAGCTCGGCAAGGTGCTGATCGCCGTGCGCGATGCGGAGTCGCGCACGCGCTTCCTTGGCTATCGCGTCGAATCCTACAAGCTGTTCGTGTTTACGCTCTCTGCTTGCATGGCTGGCGTCGCCGGCGCGCTCTATGTGCCGCAGGTCGGCATCATCAATCCCGGCGAATTCGCGCCGGGCAATTCCATCGAGGCCGTCATCTGGGTCGCCGTCGGCGGCCGCGGCACGCTGGTCGGCGCGGCGCTCGGTGCGGTCGTCGTGAACTATGCCAAGACTTTCTTCACGTCGGGCGCGCTGGCGCCGTACTGGCTGTTCATGCTCGGCGCATTGTTCATCCTGGTGACGCTGCTGCTGCCCAAGGGCATCATCGGCACCATCAATGCCTGGCAAGAGGGCCGTAAGGCTCGCGACACGGCGCTCGCAGACAGTGCTGCGGCGGAAGATGGCATCATCAAACCCGATCTGGAGAAGGCGTGATGGTGTCAGCCGAACTCACCGCGGTCGATCCGCAGGTCGCTGCCCGCGAGGCCGAAGCCCGCGCGAAGCGCATCACCTCGGCGCAGCTCTATCTCGATGGCGTGCACGTCTCCTTCGATGGTTTCCACGCCATCAACAATCTCTCGATGGTGCTCGCCCCCGGTGAAATGCGCGCCATCATCGGTCCCAACGGCGCCGGCAAGACCACGATGATGGACATCATCACCGGCAAGACCAAGCCGGACGAGGGCGACGTCTATTTTGACGGTACCCACGATCTCACGCTGCTGGACGAAACTGAAATCGCCAAGCTCGGCATCGGCCGCAAATTCCAGAAGCCCACGGTGTTCGAAAGCCAGACCATCCAGGACAATCTCTTGCTGGCGCTGAATGTCGATCACAGTGTGCGCGGCACCCTGTTCTGGCGCGGCAGCCGCAACGAGGCCGAACGCATCGACAGGGTGCTGGAGACGATCCGCCTCACCGACGCTCGTGACCGTCTCGCCGGCAATCTCTCCCATGGCCAGAAGCAGTGGCTGGAAATCGGCATGTTGCTGGCGCAGGACCCGAAAGTGCTGCTGGTGGACGAGCCGGTGGCGGGGATGACCGATGTGGAGACGCATCAGACGGCCGAGCTCCTGAAGGCGATCAACCGTGACAACAAGACCGTGATGGTGGTCGAGCACGACATGACTTTCGTGCGCGAACTCGGCGTCAAGGTGACGTGCCTGCATGAAGGCACGGTGCTCGCTGAAGGGACTATCGACGATGTTTCGACCAATGAGCGTGTGGTCGAAGTGTATTTGGGGCGGTGAGGATGATGTTTGTTGCTTCCACATACACCGTCATGCCCGGGCTTGACCCGGGCATCCATCTTTTTCCGGCGCCAAAGTTGGATGGCCGGGACAAGCCCGGCCATGACGACCGAGAGATACAAGCGCCCGAGGCATCACCATGCTGAACGTCAACAATATCAGCCTCCATTACGGCGCCGCTCAGGCGCTGCGCGGCGTCACCGTGGCGGCGGAGCCCGGCAAGGTCACCTGCGTCCTCGGTCGCAATGGGGTCGGCAAGACCTCGCTGCTGCGCGCCATGGTCGGTCAGCAGGCGATCTCGTCAGGCTCCATCACCTTCGACGGGCAGGATATCTCGAAGCTCAAACCCTTCGAGCGCGCCCGCCGCGGCATCGGCTTCGTCCCGCAGGGCCGCGAGATATTCCCGCTGCTCACTGTGGAGGAAAACCTCAAGACCGGTTATGCGCCGCTCAAGCGGGTCGATCGCACCATTCCGGATGACGTGTTCTCGCTCTTCCCGGTGCTGCAATCCATGCTCGGCCGCCGCGGCGGCGATCTCTCGGGTGGTCAGCAGCAACAGCTCGCCATCGGCCGCGCGCTGGTGATGCGGCCGAAGCTGCTGCTGCTCGACGAGCCCACCGAAGGCATCCAGCCCTCGATCATCAAGGATATTGGCCGCGCCATCACCTATCTGCGCTCGCTCGGCACAATCGCCATCGTGCTGGTGGAGCAATATCTCGACTTCGCGTGCGAACTCGGCGACAATTTCGCCGTGATGGATCGTGGCGCGGTGAAATACGCCTGCGACCGCGTCAATCTCGATCCCGCCGAGATCAGCCGCCAGATGGCGCTGTAAAGGCGTTCGTCGGAGTGCCCATGCAGGACGCCCTCGCATCATCCGCGAGCTTCGCCGCCAATCGTGCCCGCGGCGCAGTGGCGTTTGACGTGCATCTCGTCGACGGAAAGACCCGCCGTCGCCAGCTCCATGAATCCGGTTCGCTCCGCGTCCGCTTTCCCTCGCCGGAAGATGACGGCCTCACAGCGATGTTCGTTAACACCGCAGGCGGTGCCGCCGGCGGCGATCGTTTCGATATCGACATCACCGCAGGCGAGGGCGCGCGGCTCACGCTTTCGACCGCCGCGGCCGAAAAGGTCTACCGCTCCCACGGCCCGGCGGCCGAGATCAATATCTCGCTTCGCGCAGAGGCCGGAGCGCATCTGAGCTGGTTGCCGCAGGAGACCATTCTGTTCGATCAGGCGCGCACCGAGCGCAGCATCGATATCGATCTCGCCGACACCGCATCGCTGGTGCTGTGCGAGATTGTCGTGTTCGGCCGAACGGCCATGGGCGAAGCCATGCGCGCCGGCTCGTTTATCGATCGCTGGCGCCTGCGCCGCGGCGGCCGGCTGGTCTTCGCCGAGAATGTCCGTCTCGACGGCGACATCGGCGCGAAGCTCGCAAAACCCGCAATCGGCAATGGTGGGCTTGCCGTCGCCACGGCGCTGATCGTGCCCGGTGATGAGGCACTCCTTGAACGGCTGCGCGCCGTCGCCGAGCAGGCAAGCTGCGAGGTCGGAATCTCCTGCTGGAACGGATTTGCAATGGCCCGCATCTGTGCGCAAGATGCCGCCAAATTACGGGCCGACATGATGGCGCTGTTGTCGCAATCGGGTGCGATGCTGCCGCGCACGTGGCTGAACTAATCAATCAGGAAACTGCGATGAACCTGTCCCCTCGCGAGAAAGACAAGCTTCTCATTTCCATGGCCGCCATCGTCGCGCGCCGCCGGCTGGAGCGTGGGGTCAAGCTCAATCATCCTGAAGCGATCGCGATCATCTCCGACTTCATCGTCGAAGGCGCGCGCGACGGCCGCACGGTGGCCGAATTGATGAAAGCCGGCGCGGAAGTCATCACGCGGGATCAGTGCATGGATGGGATCGCCGAAATGATCCATGACATCCAGGTGGAAGCGACATTCCCCGACGGAACGAAGCTTGTGACCGTTCACGAACCCATCCGGTGATGGAGCTTTCAGCCATGGTGGACGAGAGAAAAGTTTCAGCTGAGGAGCCCGCAGCCGAATTCGACTTGAGCCTGCCGGATGACGTGCTTGCGATTGCCGAACGCTTTCATGGCGAGTGGAGCAATGGCGGTTTTGCGCAACTGTTCTCGAACTGGGAGAAAGCGGACATCCTCCTGCTTCCCACAGCGATGACGATGCTTGGCGCACCGGACGTGAGCGCGATTGTCGCGGCCGCGATCGGGGAGCTGCATGCCAGTACAGACTGGAGAAAAGCCGGAAGCGCAGCTCTTCTGTCCGGGACCGACGCGCTCGGTGAGAAGCTGTGGGAGCTCGATCGGCTGTTCGATCCGCATGAAGCGGCGCTGTGGAAGAGTATTGAGATCTATGAAGCGGCGTTGAACGCCGCAGACGATACTGACGAGGTGAAATGATATGATCCCCGGCGAAATGTTCATTCAGGACGGCGAGATTGAGCTCAATGCCGGCCGTAAGGCAATCACGCTGTCAGTCTCCAACACCGGCGACCGTCCGATTCAGGTCGGCTCCCACTATCATTTCTTCGAAACGAATCCCGCTCTGGCTTTCGATCGCGCACGGGCCCGCGGCATGCGCCTCGACATCGCCGCCGGCACCGCGGTGCGTTTCGAGCCTGGCCAGACCCGTGACGTGCAACTGGTCGAACTCGCCGGTGAGCGGACGGTCTATGGTTTTCGTGGTGACGTGATGGGGAAGCTGTGACATGCCCGTCAAAATCAAGCGCTCCGTTTATACCGACATGTTCGGGCCCACCACCGGCGACAAAGTGCGTCTCGCTGATACCGATCTCATCATCGAGGTCGAGAAGGATTTTACGATCTATGGCGAGGAGGTGAAGTTCGGCGGCGGCAAGGTGATCCGCGACGGCATGGGCCAGTCGCAGGCGACGCGTGCGCAGGGCGCGGTGGACACCGTCATCACCAATGCGTTGATCGTCGATCACTGGGGCATCGTGAAGGCCGATGTCGCCATCAAGGACGGCATGGTTCATGCCATCGGCAAGGCCGGCAATCCCGATATCCAGCCGGGCGTCACCATCAATGTCGGTCCCGGTACCGATGTGATCGCGGGCGAAGGCAAGATCCTCACTGCCGGCGGGTTCGATAGCCACATCCATTTCATCTGCCCGCAGCAGATCGAGCACGCGTTGATGTCCGGCGTCACCTCGATGCTCGGCGGCGGCACGGGCCCCTCGCACGGCACGTTTGCCACCACCTGCACGCCCGGCCCATGGCACATCGCGCGGATGATCCAGTCCTTCGATGCGTTCCCGGTCAATCTCGGAATATCCGGCAAGGGCAATGCCTCGACACCGGCGGCGCTCATCGAGATGATCGAAGCCGGCGCCTGTGCGCTCAAGCTGCATGAAGACTGGGGCACGACGCCCGCCGCCATCGACAACTGCCTGAGTGTTGCGGATGATCACGACATCCAGGTGATGCTGCATTCCGATACGCTCAACGAGAGCGGCTTCGTCGAGGACACCATCAAAGCCTTCAAGGGCCGCACGATCCATGCCTTCCATACCGAGGGCGCCGGCGGTGGACACGCGCCCGATATCATCAAGGTCGCCGGCCTCGCTAATGTGCTGCCGTCCTCCACCAATCCGACCCGGCCGTTCACGCGCAACACCATCGATGAGCATCTCGACATGCTGATGGTGTGCCATCATCTCGATCCCTCCATCGCGGAGGATCTCGCTTTCGCGGAGAGCCGCATCCGCAAGGAGACCATCGCGGCGGAGGATATCCTGCACGATCTCGGCGCGCTCTCGATGATGTCGTCGGATTCACAAGCCATGGGCCGGCTTGGCGAGGTCATCATCCGCACCTGGCAGACCGCCGACAAGATGAAGAAGCAGCGCGGGGCCCTGAAGGAAGAAAAGGGCAACAACGACAATTTCCGCGTGAAGCGCTACATCGCCAAATACACGATCAACCCCGCCATCGCCCACGGCGTGTCGAAACTCATCGGGTCGGTGGAGAAGGGCAAACTGGCCGATCTCGTTCTGTGGTCGCCGGCTTTTTTCGGTGTGAAGCCGGATCTCGTCATCAAGGGCGGCAGCATCGTCGCAGCCCCCATGGGCGATCCCAATGCATCGATCCCCACGCCACAGCCGGTGCATTACCAGCCGATGTTCGGCGCCTTCGGTCGCGCGCGAACGCAGTCGTCGGTGGTGTTCATCTCGGGCGCTGCGGCGGCGTCGGGACTGGCGGAAAAGCTCGGCATTCAGAAATCTTTCTACGCGGTGGAAAATGTCCGCAGCGGCATCTCGAAGAAAAGCATGATCCATAACGGTGCGACGCCGAAGATCGAGGTGGATTCCGAGACCTATGAAGTGCGTGCGGATGGCGAATTGCTCACCTGCGAGCCCGCCGAGGTGCTGCCGATGGCGCAGCGATATTTCATGTATTGAAGCCAATGGTTTCCCTCTCCAGTCGCTTCGCTCCGGGGAGAGAGAAGACCCCTTCAATCCCGTCCGATAACCCCCTAATGTCCATCCCGGCACTCCAAGCCACAACAACAAACCGGGAGGACTCCCCTTGATTTACGTCGTTGCCACCCTGTCCGTGAAACCCGAAGCCCGCGCCGAATTGATCGAAGCTGCGAAAGCCTGCATTGCCGCCACCCGCAAGGAGCCCGGTAACATTGCCTACGATCTCCATGAGAGCGTCACCGATCCGACCCGTATGGTGTTTGTCGAGCAGTGGGAAAATGCCGAGGCGCTGGTGCCGCACCGGACGCAGGAGCATATGAAGACGTTCGGCCGTGTCGCGGTGAAATGCTTCGCCGCGCCACCGAAGATCGAAATCATCACGCCGGCTGATGTCGTGGTGCGCTGAACCAAACGAGTAGAACCATGATCCGCGCGACTGCCGTCATCGGCCAATATCACTGGATTGAAGCGGCCATCGACACCGTCGTTCTCGACTTTGACGATCGCCATCGCCGCCGCATGGTGATGACGGGGACGCGCGGACTGGAATTTCTGCTCGATCTCGAAAACGCCGTCGCCCTGCGCGGCGGCGATGCGTTGGTGCTCGAAGATGGTCGCCGCGTCGAGGTTGTCGCTGCACCGGAGCCGCTGATCGAGATCCGGGGTACGGATCCCGGCCACCTCGTGCGTCTCGCCTGGCATCTCGGCAATCGCCATCTGCCGACGCAGATCATGGCGAAGGGGCTACGTATCCGCCGCGATCATGTTATCGAGGAGATGGTGAAAGGCCTTGGCGCGCGCGTCATCGAGATCGAAGCCCCATTCGATCCCGAAGGCGGCGCCTACGCTGCTCCGCATGAAGCGCCGCGTACGCATGGTCATCACGATCATGCGCACAGCTCCGGTCATCACGGCTGCAGCCACGATCACCATCATGGCCATGTCCATGACGAGCATTGCGGGCACGACCACGATCATGGCCATCACCACGGGCATTCCCATGCTCATGGTCACAAGTAAGCCAGCGGACACATCATCGCCTGCTGAGCCCACGCGGCTCTCCGTCGATGAAGGCGCCGCGCTGTATCGGCTGATGACGTGGCTGTCGCCGTCCTTCCCGGTCGGCGCCTTTTCTTATTCCAGCGGCATCGAATGGGCGGTGGAGGCGGGCGACGTCACCGATGCCGCGTCGCTGCAGGACTGGCTCTCCGCCATGCTGTCCGATGGCTCCGGCTTTTGCGATGGCGTTTTTCTCGCGCATATTCATCGTGCCGCCACCAAGGGCGACGACCAGGCGCTGCGTGATATCGCCGAACTCGCCAGCGCCTTCGTCCCCTCGAGGGAACGCCTGCTCGAGACCTCGACGCAGGGCAAGGCTTTCGTCGAGATCTCGCTCAACGCGTGGCCGCATGACGCGCTGCAGCAGCTCATCGCCGCCTGCGATGGCCCGATCGTCTATCCCGTTGCCGTCGGCCTCGTCAGCGCCGCCCATGGCGTGCCGCTGGCGCCGACCATGCATGCGTTCTTCCACGCCGTCGTCTCGAACTGGATTTCCGCCGGCGCGCGTCTCGTGCCGCTCGGCCAGACCGACAGCCAGCGCGTGCTGGCGGCGCTGGAGCCTGTGGTGGTCGAAACCGGCCATCGCGCGATGGCTGCGTCGCTCGATGATCTCGGCAGTGCCACCTTCCGTTCCGATATCGCCAGCATGCGGCATGAAACGCAATATACGCGGCTGTTCAGATCGTGATGCCAGAGACATTCGCCACATACTCACCTGTCGTCACCCGGCTTGACCGGGTGACCCAGTACGCTCCATTGCCCGTGCTCTCTCACGAACGCCGGTGTCTACTGGATCCCCGCTTTCGCGGGGATGACAGTCGGAGATGCTACTCTGTGCTTCCCACCCTCAACCCAGCGAGCAACTGACATGTCCACCTCTCACGGTCCTCTCCGCGTCGGCATTGGTGGCCCCGTTGGCTCCGGCAAGACGGCGCTGATGGACTTGCTGTGCAAGACCATGCGGGAGCGCTATGACATCGCTGCGATCACCAACGACATCTATACGAAGTGGGATGCCGAATATCTGGTGCGCTCGGGCTCGCTGACGCCGGATCGCATCGCGGGCGTCGAGACCGGCGGTTGCCCGCATACGGCGATCCGCGAAGACGCCTCGATGAATCTCGCCGCCATTGCCGATATGCGCGCGAAATTTCCGGACCTCGATCTGGTGCTGATCGAATCCGGCGGCGACAATCTCGCCGCGACCTTCTCGCCCGAACTCGCCGACATCACCATCTATGTCATCGATGTCTCCGCCGGGGACAAGATCCCGTCCAAAGGCGGCCCCGGCATCACGCGCTCCGATCTCCTTGTCATCAACAAGGTCGATCTTGCGCCCCACGTCGGCGCTTCGCTGGAGAAGATGGATACGGATTCCAGGCGCATGCGCGGCACTCGGCCGTTCGTCATGACAAATATGAAAACCCGGTCCGGGCTCGACACCATCATCGCCTTCATCGAAGCCAAAGGCGGCCTCACGGCAAAAGCGGTCGCCTGATGTTTCGCGCATAGGTTGGAGCCGCAACACGCGGGGATTGCGCTATGAGCAATCTCTTAAGCTTGTTTGCGGGCGCCGCGCACCGGTGTAAGAAAGTTCCATATTTCAGGAACTATTTTGTCCTGATCTGATTTGCATACTCCTAGGCCGCTGATCCGGCAGTATTTCTCACATTCCGAGTGGGCGCGTGGTCCGGCTGGGTTTTATCATCGCATTGTTGGCATTGATCGGGGTCGGCCTGTCCGGCTTCGCAGCCTATCGCGTGCATGATCAGGAGCTGGCCATCGAGAACATCGCGCTGGCGCGTGGGGTCGACATCCATGCCAGTCTGGTTCAGGAGCGCCTGACGGAACGCGAACTTCTCGCGCGGGTTGCCGCCGGTCTCTTCCGATCGCCGACCGTGATGAAGGCGGACATGCTGAAGCCGCTGCGTGCCTCGATCTACGCCTTCAAAACGGATTTCGTGATGGCAGGCTGGATCGCGCGCCTGCAACCGGGTGAACTCGCCAGCGCCGCCGCCGATCTCGCAGCTGCCGGTTATCGCAACCCGACCATCCGTAATTTCGACGACACGCCGCTGGATACACGGTTGCGCAGCCAGACCCTCGACGTGCTGATGGATCTCGAGCCGCGCAATTCCGTGACCGAAGGTTTCGCTGGCCGCGCGCTCAACAATTCGCACGTGATGGGGCCGACCATCTTGCGCGCCAATGAAGCGGGCCGCCCCGTCGCTTCCGATCCGACACCGTTGCAACGGGAGAGCGGTCCGCTTGGTGTGGTGCTGGTGACGCCGGTGCTTCCCGAAGGTAGTTCGACTGCAGCGGGTTTCGTCTCGTTCTCCTATGAGCTCGGCCCGCTGATGCTGGCCAATGACGAGATGTCGCTGTTCTCGGTGGCATTAAAGGATCCGCGTGTGCCCGATGGCGAGATCGTTGCCGATGACGATGGCAATGTGCGCGCGCGCGCACTGATCGCAAATGGCCCCTCGCTGGCGATCCTGCGTACCGTCAGTTTCGGCGGCCGCGACTGGTCGCTCGGCTACTATCCGAAGGTGGACACCGATCTGCGAGCCCGTCGCACGGCTATCTTCGTCGGCGGCATCGGCCTCGCACTCACCGCTGTTATTTGCGGCATGTTTGGCTACGTCTCCTACAGCAATATCCGCCTGCGGCGCGAGGTGGAGACGCGGATCGGCTTCGAACGCCGGCTCACGGCTGTCATCGACGAGCTCAATCATCGCGTGAAGAACATTCTGGCGGTGATCCAGTCCATCGTCACGCGCACGCTGCGCCATGGCTCGGATATGGACAGCGCGCGGGATCTCCTCATCGGCCGTATCCACGCCATGTCGCATGTGGTGTCGCTGCTCAGCGAGAGTCAGTGGCAGGGCGTGCCGCTGAAGGGTCTGTTCGAGGCGCGCGCCATTCCGCATGCGGATCGCATCGCGGTACAGGGGCCGGACATCGACGTCAGTTCGCGTGCGGCGCAGAGTCTGGCACTCTTGTTTTTCGAACTCGCCTCTCATTCGGATGAAGGTCTTTCGCTCGTTGGCAAGCATCCGAACATCGTCGCGCATTGGGAAATCATCGGCGGCGAGAAAGGCGACCAGTTCCATTTCCGCTGGGAGGAGTTCAATACCAGCGAAGCGACGCGTCGCGCCGATTCCGATTTCGGTGCCGTGTTGCTCGACCGTGTGGCGCCGGAAGCACTCGGCGGCACGGCGAAGCGCTATTTCACCGAAGTCTCCTATGTTTATGAACTCACCGCGCCGATGGAGACGGTGATCGACATGACTGAGCGCGACCGCACCGAAGCACTGGCGCGACCGGTGCGGTGATGCCGTCGCCCCGCTTGTGGAGCGAGGTGACAAGTAAAAAAAAGGCCGCCGAAGCGACCGCTTTTGAGTTGATCGGACCAAGCTCCGGACCTAGCCACCGGAGCCGCCGATGACTGCACGGACGGTGTCGTCCGGGCCGAAGTCTTCCGCGCCATCCACATAGAGCAGCGCGCTGAGTTTCGAGCGCGCGCGGTTGACGCGGCTCTTGATGGTGCCGACGGCGCAGCCGCAGATCGTGGCGGCATCCTCGTAGGAGAAGCCCGACGCGCCTACCAGGATGAGTGCCTCGCGCTGGTCCTGCGGCAGCTTGTCGAGCGCCGCGCGAAACTCCTCGAACTCCAGATGCGCATTCTGCGATGGTTGGGTCTTCAGCGTCTTGGCATAACTGCCATCGGCATCCTCCACCTCACGGCGTCGCTTGCGATAGTCGGAGCGGAACAGGTTGCGCAGGATGGTGAACAACCATGCTGGCAGATTGGAGCCGACCTGGAAACTGTCGATATTCGCCAGCGCGCGCAGCAGCGTTTCCTGCACGAGGTCGTCGGCGCGATCGCCGTTACCCGAGAGCGAAATGGCGAAGGCGCGCAGGCTCGGGACCGACGCCAGGATGTCGTCGCGGAGAGAGTCTGTGAGAGGCATTATTCCCCTCCTTCGGTTTTGGCCGCACCGCCGCCGATATGAGCATCGCTCGCAAGCTGGGCCTGGGCCTCCGCCCCATCCAGTTTGCGGATCATATCGGCGAACCGGTCGGGGACACCTTGCCGCACGACATCGTCATACATCGCACGAAGCTGATGCCCGATCCGGGACTGGATTTCGGCGTTCAATCCGCCCTTAGGCTTCACATCTTTCATGACCCGTTCC
>JASBVG010000018.1 GCA_030147505.1 Tardiphaga sp. | reverse complement strand
CCGCATCCGACCGTGTGACGGCCAGCGCCGGGATGTCGTCCAGCGCGGTCTCAACGGGCAGTAGCGCGTCGGCGAGGCTTCCCTCGCCAGACGCGGCTCTATCGCACAAAGCCTCCAATTCTGCCAGTGGAATCATGTCAGCTTCGGCGAAGGGGCCAACCAGGGTCCGTCGCAGCGAGGAAATATGGCCGTAGCAGCCGAGCAGACGGCCAATGTCACGGGCCAGCGCACGCACATAGGTGCCCTTGCCGCATTCGGCCTCGAACACGGCATGGTCGTTATCTGGCTGTTCTGTCAAGACTAATTCGTGAATAACCACGGGCCGCGGAACTAACGGAACCACTTCGCCGTCGCGCGCGAGGTCATAGGCACGCTCGCCCTGGATCTTGATCGCCGAATATTGCGGGGGAATCTGCTCGATCTCGCCGGTAAATTGCGGCAGCAGCGCACGGATCTGCTCGGCCGTTGGCCGGGCGTCGGAGATCTGGGTGACACGACCTTCGGTATCGTCGGTATCGCGCTCGGCCCCCCAGGCAACGGTGAAACGGTAGCGCTTGCGGCCATCCATCACAAACGGGACGGTCTTGGTGGCTTCGCCCAGCGCAATCGGCAGGCCGCCGGAGGCAAGCGGATCGAGGGTGCCGGCATGGCCGGCACGCTTGGCCTGGAACAGGCGTTTTGCGACAGCGACCGCCTGGGTCGAGGTCATACCGATCGGCTTGTCGAGAATGACCCAGCCATGAACGTCGCGCTTGTCGCGACGAACTTGGCCCTGGCGCTGCTTGCCGCCCTGATGGCGCGGATCGTTATTGCCGCGCGGCTCGCGAGCGCCCTGCGGAGGCGGGCTCACCTCGATGCCGTGGTCGGTCTTGGTCGTCGTCACAGTCATTCTTCGTTACCCGGGTCTTGTTTGAGGTCACGCGCCACCGCCGGAGTGCGCAGGAGTTTGTCGATGCGTTCGGCTTCGTCGAAACGCTCATCAATGCGGAAGCGCAAATCGGGCGCGTATTTCAGATTCACGCGATGCGCAGCTTCGGTGCGCAGGAAGGCCTTGTTCGCAGCCAGTGCCTTGAGCACGGGCTCGGTGTTCTTGCCGCCGAGCGGCATCACATAGACGGTGGCCAGCTTGAGATCCGGAGACATCCGCACCTCTGGCACAGTGATGATGTTGCTCTGCAGAACGGGATCGTAGATCCCACCCTGCGAAAGGATATCGGCGATCGCGTGGCGCATCAGCTCGCCGACACGCAATTGACGCTGCGAACCGCCCGGCGTCGCAGACTTATTATGATGCTTGGGCATCGTGTTTTGCCAAACCCAAATAACGACGTCATGGCCGGGCTTATCCCGGCCATCCACGCCTGTTCTGTGAAAAATCAAAGACGTGGATGCCCGGCACTACGCCGGGCATGACGTCCTTCGTAAAATCCGGCTCTCTGTAAGACTTGGACTTACAGCGAGCGCTGGATGGTCTCGATGCGATAACACTCGATCACGTCGCCGACACGCATGTCGGAGTAGTTTTCGAACGCCATGCCGCATTCCTGGCCTGACGCCACTTCCTTCACTTCGTCCTTGAAGCGCTTCAGGGTCGACAGCTTGCCTTCGTGAACGACGACATTGTCGCGGATCAGGCGCACATTGGCGCCGCGTTCCACGGTGCCGTCGGTGACGCGGCAACCTGCGACCTTGCCGACCTTCGAAATGTTGAACACTTCGAGGATCTGCGCATTGCCCAGCATGGTTTCGCGCAGTGTCGGCGCGAGCAGGCCGGACATGGCCTTCTTCACGTCATCCACGAGGTCGTAGATGATGTTGTAGTAGCGAATCTCGATGCCGTTACGCTTGGCGAGCGCCGCAGCTTCCTTGTTCGCACGAACCGAGAAGCCGATGATGGCAGCGTTGAAGCCTTCCGCCAGCGTGACGTCCGACTCGGAGATACCGCCGACACCCGCATGCAGGATGCGCGCGGCGACTTCGTCGGTACCGAGCTTCTCGAGTGAACCGAGGATCGCTTCGAGCGAGCCCTGCACGTCGGCCTTGACGACCAGCGGGAAGTCCTTGCGCCCCGAAGTCTTGAGCTGGCTCATCATCTGCTCAAGCGAGCCACGCATGCCGGAGGCGGATGCGGCGAGCTTCTCGCGCTTCTGATGGGTGCGGTAGTCGGTGATCTGGCGGGCGCGGGCTTCGTTCTCGACCACGGCCATGCGATCACCGGCTTCCGGCGGGCCGTTGAAGCCGAGCACTTCCACCGGCACCGAGGGGCCGGCTTCCTGCAGCGTATCGCCCTGATCGGAGATCAGCGCACGGACGCGGCCCATTTCGGCGCCGGCGACGATGATGTCGCCCACGCGCAGGGTGCCGCGCTGAACCAGCACGGTGGCCACCGGACCACGGCCACGATCGAGCTTCGCTTCGATCACGGTGCCTTCGGCCGGACGCTCCGAATTGGTCTTCAGGTCGAGGATTTCAGCCTGCAGCGTGACCATCTCGAGCAGCTTGTCGAGATTGGTCTTGTTCTTCGCCGACACTTCGACATCGACGACGTCGCCGCCGAAGGATTCGACCTGCACGTCGTGTTGCAACAACTCGGTGCGCACGCGCTCCGGCTTCGCATCGGGCTTGTCGATCTTGTTGATCGCCACGATCATCGGCACACCCGCCGCCTTGGCGTGGTTGATGGCCTCGATGGTCTGCGGCATCACGCCGTCATCTGCCGCCACCACGAGGATGACGATGTCGGTGACCTTGGCGCCGCGGGCGCGCATCGCGGTGAACGCGGCGTGGCCGGGCGTATCGATGAAGGTAATCTTGCCACCGAGCGGCGAAGTGACCTGATAGGCGCCGATATGCTGGGTAATGCCGCCGGCTTCGCCCGACACGACAGTGGCCTGGCGCAGCGCGTCGAGCAGCGACGTCTTGCCGTGATCGACGTGACCCATGACGGTCACCACTGGCGAACGCGGTTCGGTATCGGTGGAATCATCGACGACATCGAACAGACCTTCTTCAACGTCCGACGCAGCGACGCGCTTGACGGTGTGGCCCAGTTCTTCGGCGATGAGCTGCGCGGTGTCGGCATCGATCACGTCGGTGATCTTGTGCATCGCGCCCTGCTTCATCAGCATGCGGATGATGTCCACCGCGCGCTCCGCCATGCGGTTCGCGAGTTCCTGAATGGTGATCGCTTCCGGGATCGTCACTTCGCGGACGAGCTTTTCCTTCGGCTCGTTCGACTGATGACCCTTCAAACGCTGCGTGCGGCGACGGAACGACGCGACCGACCGCTCGCGCACATCGTCAGCCGACAGCGCGGTAACGACGGTGAGACGACCGCGCTGCTTCTGCGGACCGGGCTTGGCGGCCGGCTTCGGCGCGATCACCGGACGTGCAGGGCTGCCGGGGCGGCGAATGACGCGCGGCGCCTCGTCTTCGTCGTTGCCATCGGCGGCGACGGCCGGACGGCCGGAGGTTGTGGCAATCGGAGCTCGAGCGGTGGTGGTGGCCGGACGGGCAGCCGCCTTGGCCTTTGCTTCAGCCTCGGCCTCGCGGCGCTTGGCTTCGGCTTCCGCCTTGCGCTTGGCTTCTTCTTCCTGGCGATGGCGCTCATCCTCGGCCTTGCGACGGGCCTCGGCAGCTTCGCGCTCCATCTGCTCCTTGTATTCCTTGGTGTTGCGGCGGGCCGCTTCCTCCTCGGCAATACGGCGTTCTTCAACTTCACGGGCACGCGCGTCAGCAAGCGCGCTGGCACGGGCGGCGCGCTCATCCTCGGTCAGCGTACGCAGCACGACACCGGAGCCGCTGCGCTGCGGCGGCTGCGGACGCGACGAACCACCGCGCGGCGGCGGCGAAGACGAACGTGAGGGAGCAACCGGCGCCGAGCTGCGTGCTGGCGCACCGGACGACGAGGTGCGGACCGGAGCGGCGGGAGCGGCAGGCGCAGCGGGACGCACCGGTGCTGCCGGCGCAGGTGCCGGAGCAGCAGCGACGGGAGCCGGAGCGGGTTTGGGCGCAGCTGGCGCCGGCGCGGCGGCCACGGGCGCCGCCGGCGGTGGTATCGGAGCGGGCGCGGGTGCCGGAGCCTCAGTGTGGCTCTCGCCGGGAATACGGCGCTTGCCGCGTTTCTCGACCACCACCTGCTTGCTACGGCCCTGGCTGAAGCTCTGACGCACAGTGCTCTGCTCGACGCGCGGCTTCAGCGTCAAGGTCTTGCTGGGAACGCTCAGAGTCTTGTCGCCAGGCGTTTTCGTATCAACCATTCAGCAGTCCTAGTCCTTTTCGGTGTGCGCGGTCGCACATTCGTCATCGTTCGAATTCAATCGGCGAAATCACCGTCAGGCGGCGCCGTGTCCGGCGACGCATGGGTCAGCGAAGGTTTGGCTCTTGCGTTGATGTCAGCGTCAGCCATCCGGTATCGGACCAGGATCTGGCTGCGCGACAGGAACGTTTTGCCCGCCGGGCCTGTCAGCACGGCAGCATGTATCACATTTGACCGCCCCAATGCCAAATCCAATTCGTCGCTATTGAGCAACGATATGATGGGCAACAGATCGGTTTCTTCGCCGAATTCGGCGTTTTGGCGGGCGATGCTGTCCAGTTTGCGGATGCCGTCGGCGGCCCCATTGGTAGCATGCAACAAGATTCCGGCCGTATTGCGCCGCAAGGCGTCCTCGACCTTTGTGAATCCCGAGACGACCTGACCGGCCTTGGCCACCATGGCCAATGCCTCGATCACGCCGCGCAGCATCAGTTTATCGGTTTCATCGGCGAGATCGGCCGATGGCTTGACATTCTTCTTGAACCCCCGCGCAAACAGATTGCGCTTCACGGCCTCGGCAACAGCTTTGTGCGAAGCCGTCACCCACATGCCCCGCCCCGGCAGCTTGCGCTTGAGATCGGGAACGGGCTCGCCCGTGGGCGCGAGGACGAAACGGATCAGTTCGTCGATCGGACGCACCTGCCTTGTGACCACGCACATCCGCTCAGTCCCCGATTTGGTGTCTCGGGGGCCGCGATCAAGATCTGCGGGGTCAGCAATGGCGAGCATGCGTTGCGCATATCCTTACGCTTCGGCTTCTTCGGATTCAGGCTCGGCGCCCGCATCCAGGTCCTCGCGAGTGATCCAGCCGGCCACGACGCGGGCCTCCATGATCATGCGCTCGGCATCCTCACGCGACATCTCGTTGGCATCGAGGAAACCGGCATGCTTGACTGGCTCGCCGCCTTCCTTGCGCTCGGTCCAGCCGACGATGTCGTCGGTGGCGCAGCCCGCCAGATCCTCGACGGTCTTGACGTCGTTTTCGCCGAACTTGACCATCATCTGCAGGGTGACGCCGGGCACGTCCTTCAAAGCCGGATCGACGCCCAGCTCCTTGCACTTGCCTTCGAGCTCGGCTTCGAGCTGCTCGAGATATTCGCGTGCACGGCTCTGCAACTCGTCAGCCGTCTCGTCATCAAAGCCCTCGATGCTGGCGAGTTCCTTGGCATCGACCAGTGCCAGTTCCTCGACATTGGTGAAGCCTTCCGACGCCAGCAACTGGCCGACGACCTCGTCGACATTGAGTGCTTCCATGAACACGCGCGTGGCGTTTTCGAAGTCGGCCTGGCGACGTTCGGACTCTTCCTGCTCGGTAAGGATGTCGATGTCCCAGCCGGTGAGCTGCGAGGCCAGACGCACGTTCTGGCCGCGGCGGCCGATAGCGAGCGAAAGCTGGTTGTTGGTGTCCGGCACCACGACTTCGATGCGCTCACGGTCTTCGTCGATGACGACCTTGGAGACTTCCGCCGGCGCCAGCGCGTTGACTACGAAGGTCGCGATATCCGGCGACCACGGAATGATGTCGATCTTTTCGCCCTGCAGCTCGTTCACCACGGCCTGCACGCGCGAACCGCGCATACCGACGCAGGCGCCGACCGGGTCCACCGACGAGTCGCGCGAGATCACGCCGATCTTGGCGCGCGAACCAGGATCGCGGGCGACCGCCTTGATCTCGACGATGCCGTCATAGATTTCCGGCACTTCCTGCGCGAACAGCTTCGCCATGAACTGCGGATGCGTGCGCGACAGGAAGATTTGCGGACCGCGTGTTTCGCGGCGCACGTCGAACACATAGGCTCGGACGCGGTCGCCGTTACGGAATACTTCGCGCGGCAGCATCTCGTCACGACGCACGATGGCTTCGCCGCGGCCGAGATCGACGATGACCGAGCCGTATTCGACGCGCTTGACGACGCCATTGACAATCTCGCCGATGCGGTCCTTGAATTCCTGATACTGACGGTCGCGCTCGGCTTCGCGCACCTTCTGCACGATCACCTGCTTGGCCGACTGCGCGGCGATGCGGCCATATTCCAGCGGCGGCAGCGTGTCGGCGATGGTGTCGCCGACCTGGGCGCCCGGATTGGCGCGCTGCGCATCGTTGAGCGAAATCTGGTTCGACGCGTTCTCGACGTCCTCGACCACCAGCATGTGACGGGTCAGCGAGAGCTGGCCGGTCTTCGGATGAATCTCGGCGTGAACGTCGGTTTCCGAGCCGTAACGCGCGCGCGCCGCCTTGGCGATCGCCTCTTCCATCGCCGAGATGACGATGCCGCGATCGATCGTTTTCTCGCGGGCGACGGCGTCGGCGATCTGCAAGAGTTCAAGTCGGTTGGCGCTGACAGCGGCCATGGCTCAGTCTCCTTCGGTGGGATCGATATCGCCGCGGCGCGCAGCTTCGGCGGCGAGGCGGTGGGCCTTGGTATTCTTCGGCGGTGGCTTCTTGGCCGTCTTCGCAGCCTTGCCCTTCGGTTTCGGCGCAAAACTCTTCTTCGGATCGCTGCGTTTGGCATGCGGCGCCGGCGGCGGCGCAAGACCCAGCTCGCGCTTGAGATCTTCCTCGGCATGCTTGCCGCGGCGCATGGACTCCGCGATCAGCTCATCCGTTAGCACCAGATTGGCGCTGCCGATATCTTCCATCGGCAAACGCGTGATCGGGTCTTCGCCGTCACGCGCGCCTTCGCGATCGATCAGGACTTCACCGCCTTCGACGGCACTGATCCAGCCACGGAAACGCTTCCGGCCACCGACGGCGACCGCCATGTCGACCTTCACGAGATGGCCCTGGAAACGCAAAAAGTCCGAGCGACGCACCAGCGGACGATCGATCCCCGGCGACGAAATTTCCAGCCGATAGGCGCGCTGGATCGGATCCTCGATATCGAGAACCGGCGACAGCGCATTGGAAATCGCTTCGCAATCCTCGAC
Organism: Tardiphaga sp.; assembly: GCA_030147505.1. Lineage (GTDB taxonomy): Bacteria > Pseudomonadota > Alphaproteobacteria > Rhizobiales > Xanthobacteraceae > Tardiphaga. The sequence continues at coordinate 41,515 of JASBVG010000018.1, read as the reverse complement.
CTGCATCGAGCCGTCCGGCCGCTCGGCCATGATCTGCACGGTGCAGCCGGCCTCGGCCGAAATCTTGATGCGTACCAGCCGATAACCCATCGCCTCCAGCACCGGCGTCGCGATGGCCGCCACGCGCGCACCGGCACCGGGCTCGACGACCAGACGCGGCTCAGCGAGCAGCTCGGCATCATCCATGGCGGGTTCGATCGGGTCGGTCATGTGGGCGCACAGCGGTCCAGGTTCGGGTCGGTTCAGATAATAAAAAAGAGCGGGTCCCCGGGGGCCCCACTCTCAAACGGATCGTATGAGAACTGTAAGTTGCAGCCGATATAGCCCTTTTTCGGCGCGACGGCAAGGGCGGGATTCGGGCCGATGCCGCTCGCACCGACTACCACCTTATCTTAAGTCACTGTAAACTCTGACATCTATGCCTCCCAGACTAACCCTTCCTTCACAAAGCCTCTGTAGGATGCGGGGGCCTTTGTGTTGGGCGTAGTTGAGTATTCTTGATGGCAGAGGCCAAATCCCTCATTCCGGGGCTTGAGGAAATCGTCCGCAACGGCGATCCGGCGCGCCGGGGCGAGGCCGCACGGAAGATCGCCGACCTGTTCCTGCAGGGCGCCTCACGATTCCAGCCGTCCCATGTGGACCTGTTCGACAACATCCTGACCAGCCTCGTCCCGCAGACGGAGATCGATGCGCGCCGTGCGCTGGCCGAGCGGCTGGCAGAGCTGGTCAATGCGCCCCCGCAGCTGATCTCCATGCTGGTGCGCGACGACGAGATCGTGATCGCCGGTCCGCTGCTGCGCCGCTCGCCGCAGATCGACGAGATGACCCTGATCGATATCGCGAAGGCCAAGGGCCAGCCCCATCTTCTGGCCATCTCGGACCGGCCGACGCTGGGCCCTCGCATCACCGACGTGATTATTCGCCGCGGTGACCGCGACGTGATCCGCCGCGTCGCCGGCAATGCCGGTGCGGTGTTCTCGCAACTCGGCTATCACGGCCTGATCCGCCGCGCCGGCGACGACGGCGTGCTCGCCGTCACCGTGGGCCAGCGCGACGACCTCTCCACCGAGCAGCTCAAATTCCTTCTCGCCCAATCCGTCGAGGTCGTCAGGCGCCGGCTGTTTGACTCGGCAGCACCAGAACTGCGCGCGGCCATCAATCGCGCGATGCAGGACATCTCCGGCGCGCAGCAACATCTCGCGCTCACTCGCGATTTCGCCAGCGCCGAACGCAGTGTGCGCAAGCTGCAGCAAAGCGCGGAGCTCAACGAGGGCGCCCTGCTGCGCTTCGCCCGCGCTCATCAATATGAGGAAACGGCGGCCGCATTGGCCGCCATGTCCGGCGTCCGCATCTCCACCATCGACCAGCTTTTGAAGGGCGATCGCGACGACCCAATGCTGATTCTCGGCAAGTCGATCGGGATCTCCTGGGCTACGGTCCGCGCACTGATCGCGCTCCGCGTCGGCCCCGGCCGTTCGCCGGCCCCTCATGACGTCGAGGAAGCCCGGCAGAATTTCGAGCGGCTGGTGCCAGCCACGGCACAACGCGTACTGACCTTCTGGCAGACCCGTGAACCGACCGCGGAAATCCCGAATTGAAGCCTGTCATGCGGCCCCGTGCCGCCGACGCCATTCCCCGACAAAGGCGACAAATGCCGCCAGCGCCGGCGGCGGCCGCCGACGGCTGGGGTAATAAAGAAACGGCCCCGGAAATGGCGGCAACCAGTCTTCGAGCACACTGACCAGCCTGCCTGCCGCGACCGCCTCCCGGACATAGCCTTCGAACGTCATGAAAAAGCCGAGGCCGCCTTCGGACGCCTCGAGACCGAGCCGCGAATAGCTGGCGATCAGCGCCGGCTCGGGCGCGACCCGAACCTCCCGGCCATCTTTCTCGAACTCCCAGTCCAGCAGCGCGCCCGAGGCAAAACGGGTTCTGATGCAGCAATGCTGCAGCAAATCCTGCGGTACGGAGGGAGGCCCATGCTGCGCAATATATTGCGATGAAGCCACCACCGCGTAGCGTTCCGGCGGCCCCAGCGAGATCGCAATCATGTCCTGGGCGAGATGTTCGCCATAACGGATGCCGGCATCGAAGCCTTCGGCGACGATGTCGATCAGCGACGTTTCTGCAATAATTTCAAGCTGGATCGCTGGGTAACGCTGCAGGAAGGGCGTCACCATCGGCGCCAGAATGAGATCCACCGCGGGCGCCGGCGCATTAATCCGTAGCCGACCGGACGGGACTGCACTTAAACTTCGCGCTTGCTGCAATGCAACATCAATGTCCCCCATGGCAGGGGCGACTTTTGTGCGCAGCAATTCGCCTGCTTCGGTCAGGCCAACGCTGCGCGTTGTGCGATGCAGCAATCGCACGCCGAGCCGTTCTTCGAGGTCGCGGAGCCTCTGGCTCAGGCCGGACACCGAGACCTGCAGCTCCACCGCCGCCCGGCGAAAGTTGCGCGTGCGGGCAACGGCGAGAAAGGCCGAAAGATCGCGGAGATCGAGATCGCTCATTGTTCGCCAAAGTGAACAACCCTTTCAGGATTGTCCAGCTTATCGTGCAACCGACCGGTGCGCATATTGATCGGCATCGGCGGCAAGGACCGTCATCGACAGCTACGGAGCACTCCCCATGGATACCCGCATTCTCGGAAAGACCACCCCGCAAACCTCGGCCCTTGAGGTTTCAGCCCTGGGCCTCGGCTGCATGGGCATGTCGGATTTTTACGGGCCCGCCGACCGCGACGAGAGCATCGCCACCATTCATGCGGCGCTGGATGCCGGCGTCACTTTGCTCGACACCGGCGATTTCTATGGCATGGGCCACAATGAGATGCTGATCGCCGAAGCCCTGCGCAGTCATTCCAAGCGCAATATCGCGCAGATCTCGGTGAAATTCGGCGCCCTGCGCGGCCCCGACATGGCCTGGAACGGCTATGATTCGCGCCCGGTGGCCGTAAAGAATTTCGTCGCCTATTCGCTGAAGCGGCTCAATGTCGAAGCCATCGACATCTATCGCCCGGCGCGCCTCGACCCCAATGTGCCCATCGAGGACACGATCGGCACCATCGCAGACCTCATCAAGGCCGGCCACGTCAAACATATCGGCCTGTCCGAAGTCGGAGCCGACACCATCCGCCGCGCCGCCAGGGTGCATCCGATCGCCGATCTACAGATCGAATATTCGCTGATCTCGCGCGGAATCGAGCGCGACATCCTGCCGACCTGCCGTGAACTCGGCATCGGCATCACTGCTTACGGCGTGCTGTCGCGCGGACTGATCTCAGGCCACTGGACCAAGGGCCAGGGCGCGCAGGATTTTCGCAGCATGAGTCCGCGTTTCTCGGCGGCGAATATCGATCACAATCTGGCGCTGGTGGAGAGACTGCGCGCCATTGCCAGGGAAATCGGCGCCTCAGTTGCCCAGGTCGCGATCGCCTGGGTCGCAGCGCGGGGCACCGACATCGTTCCGCTGGTGGGTGCACGTCGGCGTGATCGTCTCACAGAAGCGCTCGGCGCGCTGGATGTGAAGCTGACGCAGGCACATCTCGCGGCGCTGGAAGAGGCCATTCCGGTCGACGCCGCTGCAGGCGGACGCTATCCGGACAGCCAGCTCGTCCATATGGACAGCGAGAAGACATAGACTCTCAGCCTTCCAGAGATCGCGTCGATGCACGCGCGACCAACACAGGCGACGTCACGATCTGCAGCGCGCCCTGATGGGTGCCGGTGATCAGATCGAGCAGCAATTCCCCGGTCCGTTCGCCCATCTCCCGATGGCTGATACGGACCGTGGAGAGCGGCGGATCGACGAGATCAACCAGCGGCATGTCGTTGTGGCCGATCACGGAGACATCCTCCGGACAATGCCGTCCCTGTTCGCGCAGCGCCTCATAGACACCCAGCGCGAGCAGGTCATTGGCGGCGACCACAGCCGTCGCATCCGGCCGCCGCGCCAGCAGCGTCCGCGCCGCAGGCAGCCCGGCTTCACGTGTAAACGCTGCAGCTTCCTCGATATCGTCCTCGTCAGGATCGAGGCCGGCGGCGCGCATCGCAGCGATAAAACCGCGGCGCCGGAGCATGCCCGTCGATAACGACTGCGGCCCCGCCACATGAACGATGCGCCGATGACCCGATGCGATCAGGTGATCCACTGCCAGCGTAATACCTGCCATGTCGTCGGAGACCACCGAGGGCACCCGCACCTGCCCCTCGGCGCGGTTGACCAGCACCACCGGAATCTGCGCGCGCAGGCAGCGCTCCACCGCATCGTCCTTCAACGTAACATTGGCAAGCACCAGCCCGTCGACCCGGCGTGCGATCAGCATCTGAACGAGATCATTTCCGCCTGCCCGGTCTGGTCGCTGGTCGGCCACGATCAGCGCATAGCCCCGGGCCGCCAGCGCGCGCTCGAGTCCGCTGATGATCGGCGAAAACACGGGGTTGGCGATATCAGGAACGACGATGCCGACGAGTCTGGACCGGCCGCTGCGCAGGCTCGCGGCTGCCACATCCGGCCGGTAGCCCAGCCGCTCTGCCGCTTCCAGCACCCGGCGAACCACGGGCTCGCCGAGCCGATCGCGGCGTGCCGGATCGAGCGCACGGGATACCGTAGATGGATGAACACCCACCTCCCGCGCCACATCCTTGATCGTCACAACAGCTGCCATGCCGCCACCCTAAACGCTCCGCTTGACGCGCGCAAACGTTTGCATTAGCGTCTATGCAATCGATTGCGCAGACGCGCCGTCGGCATGCGCGACGAAACGCAACAGCCGATCGACCGGGAGGACCCAATGATCATCACACGCCAACAGGACGTGACCGACGTCGTTCTCGACGCCATGAGCCGTGCGCCGGACGACCGTCTGCGCACGGTGATGGCGGCCTTCGTCCGTCACCTGCATGAATTCGCCCGCGAAGTCCGGCTGACGGAGACCGAGTTCGAATTCGCCATCGATTTCCTCAACCGGATCGGCCAGACGACCAACGACACCCACAACGAAGGCGTGCTGTTCAGCGATGCGGTCGGCCTGTCCACGCTGGTGTGCCTGCTGAACAATGGACAGGACGGCGCCAGCGAGACCGCCGCGGCGCTGCTCGGCCCGTTCTGGCGCGCCAACGCGCCGCATACGGAGAACGGCGCCTCCATCGTGCGCTCGCCGACGCCCGGTGCACCACTGTTCGTCGAGTGCAATATTCGCGATGGCCAGGGTGCGCCGATCCCGGGCGTTCGCGTCGATGTCTGGCAGGCCTCACCGTCGGGCATGTACGAGAACCAGGACGCCGGACAGGCCGACATGAACCTGCGCGGTGTGTTCGAGACCAATCCGGATGGCCGTTTCCGTTTTCGCTCGGTCAAGCCGGCGGGCTATCCGGTGCCGACCCATGGCCCGACCGGAGAAATGCTGGCCGCGCAGCGCCGTCATCCCTACCGGCCAGCGCATCTGCACGTTCTGGCCTACAAGCCCGGCTTCAAGACCCTGATCACCCAGATATTCGTCGATGACGACGAGCATCTGGAAAGCGACGTCGTATTCGGCGTGACCCGCGCTCTGATCGGCGACTTCCGCAAGGGCGAGGGATCGCCGCCGGCGCCGGACGTCAGCGGCGAATGGTTCAGCCTCCACTACACATTCGTGATGGAGCCCGGCGAGGCCGTGCTCCCGCAGCCCCCCATCAAGTGAGCCATCCATGACACAAATTCTCGCAGGCAAGATCGCCGTCGTCATCGGCGGCTCGGGCGGCATCGGCGCGGCAGCCGCGCAGATGCTCGCGGCGGACGGCGCCACTGTCGTCGTGACATGGCGCTCCAGCGAAGCTGCCGCGAATGCGCTGCTCGCGAAGCTCTCCGGCGATGGCCATATCGCTCGCCGTGCCGTCATCGAGGACACAGCGACACTCACCGAACTCGCCAGTGAGGTGCAACGTGCCTTCGGCCGCTGCGATATTCTCGTGAACACGGCGGGTTACACCCGGCCGATCCCCATCGGCGATCTCAACGCGCTCACCGACGATTTCATCGACGACATGTTCAAGGTGAACTGGCGCGGGCAGTTCGCCGCCATCCGCGCTTTCGCGCCCATGCTCAAGGCATCGGGCGACGGGCTGATCGTCAACGTGTCTTCGATCGCCGGCCTGAGCGGCGTCGGATCGAACCTCGCTTATGCCGCCATCAAGGCGGGCATCGACACCATGACCAAATCGCTGGCCCGCGCGCTGGCGCCGAGCGTGCGCGTGATGTCGGTTTCGCCCGGCGTGGTCGCCACCGATTTCGTGCCCGGCCGCGACGCCGCCACCCTCGACAAGGTGGCGTCCACCATCCCCCTCAAGCGTGTCGCCACCGCCGACGATGTCGGCCGCGCCATCGCCGCCTGCGCCACGCACCTGACCTATTCCACCGGCTCACTGATCGTCGTCGACGGCGGCCGGGCTTTGTAGGGAGACCACGATGCGCCCCATGCTCGACAAGGTCGTCATCACCTGCGCCGTGACAGGCAATCTGACACGGCCCGATGCGACGCCGCATCTGCCGATCACGCCGGAAGAGATCGCAGAAGCATGCCTCGGTGCCGCTGAGGCCGGCGCGGCGATTGCTCACATCCATGTGCGCGAACCCGGCTCCGGCGCGCCGTCGATGAAGCTCGAATATTATCAGGACGTCGTCGCACGTATCCGCGCACGCAACCGTGATCTGATCCTGAACATCACGACAGGCCCTGGCGGACGCTTCGTGCCGTCGAAGGACGATCCCAAGATCGCCGATGCCGGCACGACGCTGATGAATCCGGAAGAGCGCGTCAGCCATATCACGGCGCTCAAGCCGGATATCTGTACGCTCGATCTCAACACGATGAACTCCGGCGGACAGGTGGTGATCAACACGCCCGGCAATGTGCGCCGCATGGCGAAAATCATTCGCGAAGCCGGCGTGAAGCCCGAGATCGAACTGTTCGACTCCGGCGATATCGCGTTGCTGCACGATCTGCTCGCCGACGGCACGCTCAGCGGTCCGGCTTTGACCTCTTTCGTGATGGGCGTGAAATACGGTTTCCAGCCCTCGCCGGAGACCGTGCTCTATGCGCGCGGCCTGTTGCCGGCCGGCGCTCATTTCACCGCGATCGGCATCGGTCGCTCCACCTTCCCGATGGTGGCGCAGTCGGTACTGGCTGGCGGACATGCCCGCACCGGCATCGAGGACGGTGTCTATCTCGAACGTGGCGTGCTGGCGCCATCCAATGCCGCGATGGTCGAGAAGGCGCGGCGCATCGTCGAGGAAATCGGCGCGCAGATCGCCAAGCCCGCCGAAGCCCGCGTGTTGTTCGGCCTCCCGGGCGGCGCCTGAGATGCCGTCATCGAGGAACCGGATGATGAAAGAAACCACAGCCACCTGCCTGCGATTGACAGCCAAGGTCGAGCGGATCGAGAACGTCGCGCCGGCCATCGAGCCGCGAACACTCGTGCGCGCGAATGCAACCGACGCGCTCGTCGCGATCAAGGCCGCCGCCGTCAATCCATCGGATGCGAAAGCCGCGATCGGCATGATGCCTTATGCAGTGTTTCCGCGCACGCCGGGCCGCGATTTCGCCGGCATCGTGCTCGAAGGACCTGACGCCCTCGTTGGCAAGGAAGTGTTCGGCTCGTCGGGCGATCTCGGCATCCGTCGCGACGGCACCCACGCGACGCATCTCGTCGTCGAGGCCGATGCCCTGGTCGAGAAACCGGCCAATATCAGCCTGGCCGAGGCTGCCGGCATCGGCGTGCCGTTCGTCACCGCGCAGGAAGGCTTTCGTCGCGCGGGCATGCCGAAGGCCGGCGAGACCGTTCTGATCCTCGGACTCAACGGCAAGGTCGGTCAGGCCGCCGCACAGATCGCATCCTGGCAGGGCGCCCGCGTCATCGGTGTCGTCCGCAAGGACGAAACTTATGCCGGTCACGCCCACGGCGAGGTGACCGTGATCGACTCCAGCCGCAACGATGTTGCCGCCACCGTGCGCGAGATCACCGGCGGCAAGGGCGCCGACATCGTCTACAACACGGTGGGCGAGCCCTATCACGACGCCGGCACCAGATCGCTCGCCGTGCTCGGCCGCCAGATCTTCATCGCATCGGTGAAGCAGCCGGTCGCGTTCGACATCTTCGCCTTCTACCGCGGCCGGCACACCTATGTCGGCATCGACACGCTCTCGCTCTCCTCGACTGCGAGCGCCGAGGTGCTGCGCGATCTCGTGCCTGGCTTCGCGTCCGGTGCGCTGAAGCCTTTCCCCATCGAATCCGGTGCGATCTATCCGCTGGCGCGTGCGGCCGAGGCCTATGCAGCCGTGCTCGGCTCGTCGCGCGATCGCGTCGTCTTCCAGCCCAACGGGTGAAGCCATGCATGTCGTCCGCCTGAATGACGCACCGCGCTACGAGGCGCCCGGCCACACTGACATGCGGATGTTCCGTCTGCAGGGCCGCGATGCCGGGCCGAGCGACGTGATGTGGCTCGGCATGAGCCAGATCCTGCCCGGCGGCGGCATCACACCATCCGCCTCGCCGGAAGAGAAATTCTATGTGGTGCTCGAAGGCGAAGTGACATTCGAGACGCCGGACAGCACCGCCACACTGAACACCTGGGATTCCTGTCGCATCGCACCGAACGAGATCCGCGCACTGCGCAACGAGACGAAGAGACCGGCCGTGGTGCTGCTTGCAATGCCACTGCCTGACACCGCCAGAGGCTGAAAGCCCGGCACTTGCGTTCACACGGAGGAAACCAATGGATCGCCGACAATTCATGATCGGCTCCGGCCTCGCTGCGACGGCAGCGATGGTCGGTAGCCACGCCACTGCACAGACCTATCCGACCCAGCTCGTCCGCATCGTGGTGCCGTTCTCGGGCGGCAGCATGACCGACATCCTCGCGCGCACCGTGGCCGAGAAGCTTACCGCCAAATGGAAGCAGCAGGTGATCGTGGAGAACCGGCCCGGCATTGCTGGTGTCAGCAGCATCGCGAAAGGTCCCGCAGACGGATCGCAGATCATGCTGACCTCCAACGGCCACAGCGTGGTCGGCGTGGTGAACAAGAATCTGGGCTTCGATCCGGTCAAGGATTTCGTCGCCATCAGCCGTGTCGCGACCACCGCGGTGATCCTGATCGTGCCGCCCGATGCGCCGTTCAAGACGCTGGCCGAGTTCATCGCAGCCGCAAAGGCCAAGCCGGACGGCTTGAGCTACAGCTCCGCCGGCGTCGGTAGCTCGACCGGCATCGCCGCAGAGCTGTTCAAGAGCCTGACCGGCGCGAAGATGGTGCTGATACCGCATCGCGGGCAGCCGGAGTCGCAGATCAGCGTCGTGCGCGGCGACACCAACATGGCCTTCACCTTCTTCAATGTCGGCGGCGACCTGATTCAATCCGGCAAGCTGCGGGCGCTGGCGGTCACCGGCAAGACCCGGCTGCCGCAACTGCCCGATGTGCCGACCTTCGCCGAGGCTGGATTGCCCGATTTTGCCTATGACAGCTGGTTCGGCATGCTCGCCGCTGGTGCCACGCCAAAGCCGATCGTCAGCCAGATTGCGCGCGACCTTGCCGAAGCGCTGACTGATCCCGCTTTGATCCAGCAATATCAGGCACAGGGCGTCACGATCACCAGCTCGCCCCCCGATGCCTTCGAGGCCGAGCTGCGCAGCGATGCGGAACGTTACGGCAAGCTCGTCGCCGCCGCGAGCGGCTGAGGAGGATCAGCCGCTTCAGCGATGGCCGCTCAGATCGGTGATGGACGGCGCATCGCCGTTCAGCGGATTGGCGGGATCGCGCGCATAACGCAGCGTCTCGAAGCGCATCGCGCGGGCGTCGATCATCACCAGACGCCCGACCAGCCCTTCGCCAAAACCGACGATCTCGCGGATCGCCTCCAGCGCCATCATCGAGCCGATCATGCCGGCCAGCGCACCCATCACGCCGGCCTCCTGACAGCTTGGCACGGTGCCGGGTGGCGGCGCTTCGGGGAACAGGCAGCGATAGGTCGGATTGAACATCCCCTTGTCGTTGCGCTCATGCGGGCGCAACGTCGTCAGCGACGCATCGAAGGTGCCCAGCGCGGCCGATATCAGCGGCTTGCCCGCGAGATAGCAGGCATCCGACACCAGATAGCGTGTCGTGAAATTGTCGGAACCGTCGAGCACGAGGTCATACGCACCGATCAGCGCCATCGCATTGTCCGCCGTCAGCCGTTCGCCATGGCCGACGAAATTCACATGCGGATTGAGCGCGTGGATTTTCGCCGCAGCACTGGCCACTTTCAGCTCACCGATATCCGGCGTCGCATGGATGATCTGGCGCTGCAGATTGGACAACGACACCTCGTCATCGTCCACGATGCCCAGCGTGCCGACACCAGCCGCGGCAAGATACATCAACGCCGGCGCACCGAGCCCGCCGGCGCCGATCACCAGCACTTTCGCGGCGCGAAGCTTCGCCTGGCCGGGGCCGCCGACCTCGCGCAACACGATGTGGCGCGCATAACGCTCGAGTTCATCGCCGCTCAGCATCGTCTCTTCCGCTCCAAACTCGCTCCCTCATGGTGAGGAGCGCGCATATTGCGCGCGTCTCGAACCATGAGCCCCGAAACCACCTTCGAGACGCACGCCTTGGCGTGCTCCTCAGGATGAGGGTCGGTGTTGAACCTGCCAATCGCTGTCGCCGACCCAGCAGATGTGCTTAGTTGCAACAAAATCAATTGTCGGTTCCTCCACCGGGACATGTCATGAGATCGATACTGTCGGCAACCGCCATGATCCTGCTGGCCTCTGCAGCTCACGCACAGGCCCCCGCCCCGAGCGCACCCGTGAAGCCGAAGCCGGTAACCACCGTGCCGGTGCGCCCCGCCATGCAAACGCCGGCGGACACCGCCAAGGGCATGACCCAGGCCGAGCGCCTGTCGATCCAGTCCGACCTCGCCTGGACCGGGCACTATAACGGCACCATCAACGGCGAGGTCTCCGATCGCATGGTGGCCAGCATCAAGGCGTTCCAGAAGAACAATGGCGGCAAGGAGACCGGTGTTCTGAACCCGCAGGAACGCAGCCTTCTCGCCGCGGCTGCGAAGAAGCCACGCGACAATGTCGGCTGGAAGATCGTCACCGACATGGTGACGGGCGCGAAGCTTGGGATTCCCGGCAAACTGGTGCCGCAGCAGACTTCCGATGCCGGCGGCAGCAAATGGCAGTCCTCCACCGGCACCATCCAGATTGCGTTGACCCGCCGCAAGGAAGACGCCCCGTCATCCGCGAAACTCGCCGAAGCCGAACGCAAGCAGCCGGGCCGCAAGCTCGACTACAGCGCCGTGAAGCCGGATTTTTTCGTGCTGTCCGGCCTGCAGAACCAGAAGAAATTCTACGTCCGTGGCCAGCTCAAGAGCGACGAGGTTCGTATCCTCACCATCCTGTACGATCAGGCCACCGAAGGCACCATGGAGCCGGTGGTGATCGCCATGTCATCGGCCTTCGAGGCTTTCCCCGCCGGCGCACAGGCCACGAGCCCCCCGCCGCGCAAAAAGGTCGAATATGCGTCGGGCATCGTGATCGGTGCGGATGGCGCCATCGTCACCGACCGCCAGGCCGTGGACGGCTGCCTGTCCATCACCGTGGCCGGCCATGGCAATGCCGACAAGGTCGCGGAGGACAGGACGCACGATCTCGCATTGCTGCGGATCTATGGCGCACGCGATCTCAAACCGCTTCCGCTTGGCGCAGGTTCGGCGAAATCCGACCTCAATCTCGTCGGCATTGCAGACCCGCAGAACCAGGGCGGCGGCGGCGCCGTCAGCAGCGTGAGAGCTGCAGCAGCGCAAGGATCGAATAACGAAACGACGCTCGTCCCTGCCCCCGGTATCGGCTTCGCGGGTGCGGCGGCGCTCGATAGCGACGGCGCTTTCGTAGGGCTCACACAGCTGAAGCCGGTGCTCGTAGCCGGCCCCGTGCCTGCGACGACGCAAGCCGTGCTGGCTCCGGCGGATGTTGTGCGTAACTTCGTCAAGGCGAATGGCGTAACGATCGACGCCGGCAAAGCCGGCGATGCGAAGGCGTCAATGCTTCGTCTGATCTGCGTCAGGAAATAAGCGAGACGTCGGCTTAGGCTTCTTCCATCCGGTCCATGCGCTGCTCCAGCGTCGCCGCGCGCTGCACACGGGGTGCTTGGACCGGGCGGATGACGCGACGCTCCAGCACATCGCGGTTTTGTTCCTCAACAAACTTCACCGCAAAGCCGCCGTCGAGATGGCGGATCACACGACCGACACACGCACCAACGGCGAGCGGCGTGCCGATCTCCGGCTGCACATCGGCCGACACCGCCGCCCCCGACGGCGACATGTCGACGACGAAGCAACTCTTGATCGACCCGTCGGCGAAAGTGAGCATGGAGTGCGGGCTCGCAGGCACGATACGGGCCTGCCGACGCTCATCCTTGATGCTCGGGTCCTTCTGCTTCTTCTCCAGCCAGGTCAGCTGATCCGACATCTTCTGCCGCATCGGGCGCGTCAGCATCAGTTCGATCAGGAAGCTGCCGGATACGGTGTCGCTGATCTCGCCGTCGAGCTTGCCGAAATCGCCGAAATAGGTGGCGATGCGATCGCCCACACGGCCGACCACCGGGACCTCGACGATCATCCGGAACGGCGAGACGCGACTGGTGCGGCAGGCAAAACTGCGCGGCCGGCCCTCGGGATCGAGCCAGTTCGACAACGTATACTGACCACCCACCACCACATTGACGGCGCGTTGCCTGAGGAATTTTTCAACGGACACGTGTGGCCTCCTGCGGTACCTCGCAACCAACACAGAATTGGCCGCCAGGCGAGCATTCACGCGCGCCGTGGTTATTTCCGGTATTTATACACCCGCCGTAGTTGAGATAATATTACCGCACATTTGAGGGGCTTTTCAGGCCTGGCACCCGCCCCTTCACGGCATTGGCGAAGGCATCGTAGCTGACCCCGCCACCCGGCAATTCGGAGAGATGCGCACGCACGCGCTGCTGCAGCTCCGCCAGCACGTCCGGCGGCATCGCGGCCACCGCCGGTTTCACCGTGGAGCCGGACGTCGAAGCCACCCAGAAATCGTCGAAGCTGTCGAAGCGGCGGGTGACATCGATGCGGCGCGTGGCGACATCGACAAGTCCTGCGCCCTGCCAAAGCGCAATGAGATTTTCCATCCGCGACGCATCCGGATTCGGCGGAGGCTGCGGGACAAATCCCATGGCGCGCAGTTCTCGCATGACCGGTTGCAGCGGAAAGCCGCCGCCGTCCATATCCCAGGCATAGGCGGCAACAAGCCCGCCCGGTTTCACGACACGCGTCATCTCGGCGACGCCGCGCGACGGTACGGGCACGAAGAAGATCACAAGCGCCATCACCGCTGCATCAAAACTGTCGTCGCCGAACGGCAACGCCATCGCGTCGCCCTGATGATAGACCGCCATCGCGGTCGCCGGCCGTTTGCGCGCATAATCGAGCTGGCCGTCGGACGGATCGACGCCATCCACTGCGCGCGGCGCGAGGCGCTGCACGATCAACTCGGTAAAAGCGCCGTTGCCGCAACCGACATCGACCCAGGTCAGGTCCGGCTCGGGCGCCAGCCAGTCGAGAAATGTTTCGCCGGCCAGCCTGCTCCAGACGCCCATCATGCGCTCATATGCGGCACCGTCATTGAAGCGGATCGAGGGATTGGAAGCATCGGTCATGGCAGCCTCGTTGTCATTTGAACATGATCATCGGCAACCACGCGCAGCTTGCCAACACACGTCACCGTCAGGCTGAAGATGTTCTATCGGAAGAGAATCACTTCTGACACTTCGGGCACCAGAACGTCGATCGCCCATTCTGCACGAAGCGCTTCACGATGCCGGAACAGCCATCGGTTCTGCAGGGCTCGCCTTCGCGGTCATAGACCTGGAACGAGTGCTGGAAATAGCCGAGTTCGCCAGAGGTCTGGCGGTGGTCACGGAGCGATGAGCCACCAGCCTTGATGGCAAGATTGAGTACGTCATGGATGGCATCGACGAGATGGGCGGCGCGCTCGGTCGGCTCGCCCTTCTTGGTCGAGAGCGTTGCTGCCAGACGGCGCGGCGACAGATGCGAGCGAAACAGAGCTTCGCAAACATAGATATTACCGAGCCCGGCAACGACGGTCTGGTCGAGCAATGCCGCCTTCAGGCTCGTCTTTTTGTTACGGCAAGCCTCGGCGAGCATCGCGGCATCGAATTCGTTGCCGAGCGGCTCCGGTCCGATGTCCTTGATGAACGGCTCCTGATCCGCCTCGCTACGCGCAAAGATCTTCATGAAGCCGAAGCGGCGGGGATCGTTATAGATGATCGATGGGCCAGACGACATGTGGAAGACCACATGGTCATGCGCGCGTTCATCGCTGCGCGGATGATGGAAAGCACCGGGCATCACATTCGCTTCATCGGAGACGACCCGGAACGAGCCCGACATGCCGAGATGCATCAGCAACACATCGCCGGAATCGAGATCAGCAAGCAGATATTTGGCCCGGCGGCCGAGGCTGGTGATCACACGGCCCTGCAACCGCTGCGCAAAATCGCCCTGGAACGGAAACCGCAGATCGCCCCGGCGCAGCTCCAGCCGGTCGACCCGGGCACCCTCCATGGCCGGCTGCAGGCCGCGACGGACGGTCTCGACTTCGGGAAGCTCGGGCATGCGATGGGTCATTCACCTTGAGAGGCTGACGTGATAGCCCCTTTGCCGCCGGCGCGCTATGGTCAGCCGCAATCGAGGTTTTTGAAATGAGCAGCATGGATCAGCCGGGCGAAACCACGCATTTCGGCTTCCGGGACGTTCCGGTCGGTGACAAGCAGACGCTGGTGAACGAGGTGTTCCACAGCGTGGCCCAGCGCTACGACCTGATGAACGACCTGATGTCCGGCGGCATGCATCGCGTCTGGAAAGACGTGATGATCACCACGCTGAATCCGCCGCGCTCCGATGCGCCTTTCGCGCTGCTCGACGTGGCCGGTGGCACCGGCGATATCTCGTTCCGGGCCGCCAAGGCGAGCGGCCTCGGCTTTGCGGCCACCGTCTGCGACATCAATACCGGCATGCTGGAAGTCGGCCGCGAACGCGCCATCAAGCAGCATCTCGAACATCAGGTGTCGTTCATCGAAGGCAATGCCGAGGAGCTGCCTTTCGCGGACAAGAGCTTCGACGCCTATACAATCGCCTTCGGCATCCGCAACGTGCCGCGCATCGATCGCGCACTGAAGGAAGCGTATCGCGTGCTGAAACCCGGCAGCCGCTTCCTCTGCCTCGAATTCTCGACGGTGGACGTGCCCGGCCTCGACAAGATCTATGACCTGTTCTCGTTCAAGGTGATCCCGCCGATGGGCAAGGCGGTGACTAGCGATTCTGAGTCCTATCAGTATCTCGTGGAATCGATCCGCAAGTTTCCGAGGCCGACCGTATTCGCCGACATGATCCGGGATGCCGGCTTTGCGCGGGTGAAATACGAACTGCTTTCCGGCGGCATCGTCGCGCTACATTCGGGCTGGCGTTTGTGATCTCTGCCCTTTCGCATATCACGCGCCTCGTCCGCGCCGGCATCGTGTTCGCGCGCGAGGGCGTGTTCGGTGCCGTCGATCCCGCATTGATTCCACCGCCGGCCCTGCTTGCGGTGAAGATCGCGCGGCTGATCGAGCGCAAGAATGCGCAGACAGGGCCAAGACTCTCGCGTGCGCTGACCCGGCTGGGACCGGCCTATCTGAAGCTCGGCCAGTTTCTCGCCACACGTCCCGATGTGGTCGGCGTCGCCATGGCGCGCGATCTGGAGAATCTGCAGGACCGCCTGCCGCCGTTTTCAGTGACCGAAGCTCAGCATGTGGTCGCCGCTTCGCTGGAGCGGCCGATGTCGCAGCTCTATGCGAGCTTCTCGCCGCCGGTGGCTGCCGCATCGATCGCGCAGGTGCATCGTGCCGAGGTGATCAAGGACGGCGTACGTAAGATGGTCGCCGTAAAAGTGCTGCGACCGAATGTGGCCAGCCAGTTCCGCCGCGACCTCGGCGATTTCTTTTTCGTCGCGCGCAATGCCGAAGAACATTCCGCCGAAGCGCGCCGACTGCGGCTGATCGAGATCATCACCGTGATGTCGCGCTCCGTCGCGATGGAGATGGATCTGCGGCTGGAGGCGGCCGCGCTCTCCGAAATGGCGGAGAACACGAAGAACGATCCGGATTTCCGCGTGCCCGCCGTCGATTGGGATCGCACGTCGCACAATGTGCTGACGATGGAATGGATCGACGGCATCGCGCTGAACGACCACGCGCGCCTGGAGGCCGCCGATATCGATCTGCCCGATCTCGGCCGCAAGGTGATCCAGAGTTTCCTGCGTCACGCGCTGCGCGACGGCTTTTTCCACGCCGACATGCATCCGGGCAATCTGTTCCTCGGCGAAGACGGGCGGCTGGTGGCGGTCGACTTCGGCATCATGGGCCGGCTGGGGCTCAAGGAGCGGAGATTCCTCGCGGAAATCCTGCTCGGCTTCATCACCCGCAACTATCGCCGCGTCGCCGAAGTGCATTTCGAAGCCGGCTATGTACCGGGCCATCACTCGGTGGAGAACTTCGCGCAGGCCATCCGCGCCATCGGCGAGCCCATTCACAACCGGACGGCCGAAGAAATCTCCATGGCCAAGCTGTTGACCTTGCTGCTGGAAGTCACCGGCCTGTTCGACATGCAGACGCGGCCGGAATTGATTTTGCTGCAGAAAACCATGGTCGTGGTCGAAGGCGTCGCCCGCACTTTCGACCCCAAACTCGACATCTGGAAGGTCGCCGATCCTGTCGTGCGCGAGTGGATCGAGCGCAATCTGGGACCGCTGGGCAAGATTCAGGGCGCTCTTGCCGGCGCCGGCGAGCTCGGCAAGGCGGCATCCGGGCTGCCGGCTCTGGCAACGCGGGCGCTGACCGTGCTCGAACAGCTCGAAATCATGACCCGCAACGGCGTCCGGCTCGACGAGGAAACCATTGCTGCCATTGGCAGAATCCGCGCCAGACAGACGCGCTGGCGGACCATCGGCATCTGGGTGATCGCGCTGACTTTCATTGGAATCCTGCTCACCGTTCGCTGATTGCATTGCTGGCATTTCATGCTAGCATTGCCATCAAAGCTGCGCGGAGCAACTATGGCCAATCTCTCGATTCGCAATCTCGACGACGCGATCCGGGACGAAATCCGGCTTCGGGCGGCCCGCAACGGGCGCTCGGTGGAAGACGAAGTCCGGGTCATTTTGCGCGAGGCATCGCAAGGCGGCCTCACAGCGGCCGCTGATTTGCCGCAAGAACCGCTGTCTCCCGCGCCCCGTTCGCGCGAAATCTTGCGGCAACACAGCGGCAGCCAGCCGAAAGTCACGCTGATCATCGGCGGCGGCATCGCAGCCTATAAAGCACTCGACCTGATCCGCCGGATGAAGGAACGCGGCATCCATGTCCGCGTCGTCCTGACCCAGGGCGCGCAAAAATTTGTCACGGCACTGGCCGCGAGTGCCCTCTCCAATGAGCGCGCTTACACCGACCTGTTCGACCCGCAGAGCGAGTTCGATGCCGGACATATTCGCCTCGCGCGCGAATGCGATCTGATCGTCGTTGCACCGGCAACGGCGGATCTCATGGCCAAGATGGCGAACGGACATGCGGACGACCTTGCTTCGGCGATCCTGCTCGCATCGAACAAGCCGATCCTGATTGCGCCGGCGATGAATCCGCTGATGTGGAGCAATGCCGCGACGAAGCGCAATGTCGCGCAGCTGAAGCGCGACGGCGTCCGGATGATCGGCCCAAATGCCGGCGAGATGGCGGAGCGCAATGAAGCCGGCATCGGCCGCATGGCGGAGCCGACGGAGATTGCGGAAGCGGCGAATGCACTGCTGCGGCCAACTGTTCCGCAGCCGCTGAAGGGCAAGCGCATTCTCATCACCGCGGGGCCGACGCATGAACCGATCGATCCCGTGCGCTATATCGCCAATCGTTCGTCAGGCAAGCAAGGCTATGCGATCGCCGACGCCGCGCACGCGGCGGGCGCGGACGTGATTCTCGTCTCCGGTCCGGTGGAGCTCGATGAACCACGCGGCGTGAACGTGAAGCACGTGGAGTCGGCGCGCGACATGCTGAGTGCTGTCGAAGCAGCATTGCCGGTGGATATCGCGATCTTCGCGGCGGCTGTCGCGGATTGGCGCGTCGTCAATGAAGGCGCGCAGAAACTGAAGAAGAAAGCGGGCGAGGCGATGGCGCCACTGCAGCTCACCGAGAACCCGGACATCCTCGCGACAATCTCGAAACTGGAATCGAAGCGTCCGCCGCTGGTGATCGGCTTTGCCGCCGAGACCGAGCACCTGATCGAGAACGCCACGGCAAAGATCAAGCGCAAGGGCTGCGACTGGATCGTCGCCAATGACGTCTCGCCGGCCACCGGCATCATGGGCGGCGACAGCAATACCGTGAACCTGCTGACGCGCGACAAGGCAACGGGTGAGATCGCCGTTGATTCATGGGCGCCGATGAGCAAGGAGGACGTCGCCGCGACTCTGGTCGCGCGCATCGCTTCCACCATGACGAAGGACACTGCATGACCGCCGCCATCACCGTCGAAGTCCAGCAATTGTCCCATGGCGCGGGCCTGCCCTTGCCGGCCCATCAGACCGCGCATGCTGCCGGCATGGATCTGCTGGCGGCGGTACCGGAATCCGCGCCCGTGATCATCGAGCCCGGTAAATATGCGATGGTGCCGACAGCGCTGAGTATTGCGCTGCCGCCGGGTTACGAAGCGCAGGTGCGCCCGCGATCCGGGCTGGCGGCGAAGCACGGCATCACGGTGCTGAATTCGCCGGGCACGATCGATGCGGATTACCGCGGCGAGATCGCGGTGCTGCTGATCAATCACGGCAGCACAGCCTTTGCGATCAAGCGCGGGGAGAGAATCGCGCAGATGGTGGTTGCGAAGGTGGAGCAGGCGGAACTCGTGATGGTGCAGACTCTGGGCGAGACAGAGCGCGGCAGCGGCGGATTTGGATCGACGGGGCGATAAACTCAGTCCCTCATGGTGAGGAGGCACGAAGTGCCGTCTCGAACCATGAGATGGCTTGGCTCTGAGTTCGCAACCATCCTTCGAGACGCGGCGAAGGCGCCGCTCCTCAGGATGAGGACAGAGCTGAAGAAACGACCGAGTCTTTTCGCCACACCTCCTTCAATTCGATTCAAACACCGTCGCTTTTCTTAACGGCCTGATTCACGTTCACGGTCTGGACTCTTACCCGGCGACTCCCGAAGCAGATATTCTCCTCCGATTCGTTTGCGGCGGTGCGGGGACCGCCTGGGGAAGTCGTGCAGTTTTGGGGCGAAGGATGTCAGGCGTGATCGCGGCGATGCGTCGGACCTTGCTCTCATGCACTGCCATGGTGCGTGACGGGCTTGTCGGCGCCGGTGCGTCCGCCATGCTCGCCACCTATGCCCTC
Organism: Tardiphaga sp.; assembly: GCA_030147505.1. Classification (GTDB taxonomy): domain Bacteria; phylum Pseudomonadota; class Alphaproteobacteria; order Rhizobiales; family Xanthobacteraceae; genus Tardiphaga. Next base: position 22,015 of record JASBVG010000018.1, on the reverse strand, counting down.
GCCGCCGAAGACGCTCCGTTGACGCTGGCGGGCCTGCTCGATCTCGACCGCCAGGAGATCGCCGCACTCACCACCGGCGGTGCCGTGCTTGGCTTTTCCGTGGTCTGCGCGATCCTGCTGATGCGCAACCGCCAGCGCGCCGCGCGCACCGAAACCAAGCTGCGCAACGAACTCCACGCGCTGCAGACCGAAACCGACCGTTATCGCGCGCTGCTGTTCACGGAACCGCAGGTGCTGATCTCCTGGGCTGCCGGCGAAACCCGTCCCGAGATTTCCGGTGACACCGCACTCATGATGTCTCAGGACCCGCAGGCGCATCAACCACAGCGTATCCTCGCCTTTGGCACCTGGCTGCCGCCGGAACCAGCGCTGCGCATGGATCACGCCGTCGACGCGCTTCTCGACGCCGGCGAAGGCTTCGTTCTCAATCTCACCACCACGACAGGGCGTGCCATCGAGGCGATGGGCCGCGCCATCGGCGGACAGGCGATCCTGCGCATCCGGGAACTCTCGGGCCTGCGCCGCGAGCTCGCCGAAATGACGCTGCGCTACCGGGAGCTGGTTGAAGAGAGCGACACGCTACGCGGCTTTGCCAATGCGGCGCCGACCCCGATCTGGGCACGCCGTGCCGATGGCAAGCTGGCTTTCGCCAATGCCGCCTATGTGCGCGCCACCGAGGGCACCGACACCGCCGACGTCATCGCCCGCGACCTGGAACTGCTCGACAGCGACCATCGCGCCAGCCTCGCGCGCGCGCTCAACGACAACCAGCCCTTCACCGCGCGCGTGCCGATCGTCATCTCCGGCGAGCGCAAGATTTTCGACGTGCACGCCGCGCGCATCGGCAGCGGCAGCGCGGGCATGGCGATCGATGCTTCGGAGGCCGCAGCGCTGAAGGCCGCGCTGATCCGCATGGCGGATGCGCATCGCCGCACGCTGGATCAGCTGTCGTCCGGCGTTGCCGTGTTCGACAGCCAGCGACGCCTCGCTTTCTACAACGATGCCTATCGGCGGCTGTGGGATCTCGACAGGGTCTTTCTCGACGGCAATCCCGACGATTCCAGCGTGCTCGACCGACTTCGTGCTGCGCGAAAACTGCCGGAACAGCCGAACTACCGCACCTGGAAGACCAAGCTGCACGAGGCCTATCACGCCAACGAGGCGCATAAGGACGTCTGGTATCTGCCGGACGGCCGCGCGCTTTCCATTGTCACCACACCGAATCCGGAAGGCGGCGTCACCTATCTGTTCGACGATGTCACCGAACGGCTCGATCTCGCCCGTCGCTTCGACGGCCTGATCCGTGTCCAGCGCGAAACGCTCGATGCGCTCGGCGAGGCGGTTGCCGTGTTCGGCAGCAACGGCCGCGCGCAACTGTTCAACCCCGCTTTCGCCCGGATGTGGCGGCTCTCGAACGAGGCGCTGGAACAGCAGCCGCATATCGAAATGGTCGAGACATGGTGCAAACCGCTGTTCGACGAGCCGCTGGTGTGGCAGGCGATCCGCGGCGCCATCACGTCCATCGACAACCGCGCGCCGGTGCCGCTGAAGATGGAGCGCAAGGATGGCAGCGTGCTGGCCTGCATGGCCATGCCGCTGCCCGACGGCGCCACCATGCTCACCTTCCAGGATATTTCCGACGCCGAAAATGTCGAACGTGCACTGCGCGAACGCAACGAGGCGCTCGAGGCGGCCGACCAGATGAAGGTGGATTTCGTCCACCACGTCTCCTACGAGCTGCGATCGCCGCTCACCACCATCATCGGCTTCGCGCATTTGCTCAGCGATTCGTCCACCGGCCCGCTGCTGGCCAAGCAGGCCGAGTATCTCGACTACATCACCACCTCCACCTCGGCGCTGCTGGCGATCATCAATAACATTCTCGATCTCGCCACCATCGATGCCGGCGCCATGTCGCTCAATCTCGGCCCGATCGATATCCGCAAGACCATCGATGCGGCCGCCGAAGGCGTGCAGGATCGTCTCGCGCGCGACCGCATCGCGCTGCAGGTGGATGTAGGGGCCGATATCGGCAGCTTCATCGGCGACGAAAGCCGCGTGGTGCAGGTGCTGTACAATCTGCTCGCCAATGCCGTCGGCTTCGCACCGCATGATTCGGCGGTGACGCTGAAGGTTGCCCGCTCCGAGCACATGATCACCTTCTCGGTGACCGATCGCGGCCCCGGCATTCCCGCAGACAAGCAGGACAAGGTGTTCGACTGGTTCGAGAGCCACGCCAATGGATCGCGTCATCGCGGCGCCGGGCTCGGCCTCTCACTGGTGCGGTCCTTCGTCGAGCTGCACGGCGGCAAGGTACGAATCGATTCCATGGTGGGACGCGGCACCACGGTGAGCTGCGACTTCCCGCTCGACCAATCCGCGCACCGTAACGCGGCCGAATGAGCGCGCCTTTCACCTTCTCTCTCGCCTTGCCCAATGAGGCTGCCACTGCAGCGTTGATGGCAGACCTTGCGTTGCTGATCGGCGCCGGCGATGTGATCACGCTGTCCGGCGACCTCGGTGCCGGCAAGACGTCGGCGGCGCGGGCAATGATCCGCTATCTCGCCGGGGATGAAGAGCTGGAAGTGCCGAGCCCCACCTTCACGCTGGCACAGAGCTACGACCTACCTTCTTTCCCGCTGGTGCATGCGGATCTCTATCGCATCACCGATCCCGGCGAGATGGAGGAGATCGGCCTCTCGCCGCTGCCCGACGGCACCGTGGCGCTGATCGAATGGCCGGAGCGCGCCGAAGGTGATCTGCCCGCCGACCGCATCGACATTGCACTGACGCATCGGCCCGCGCTCGGTTCGCTGGCGCGGGCGGCGGAGATCACCGGTTATGGCAAGGCCGCAGCGATCGTGCAGCGGCTGCAGGGGCTGCGAGAGTTTCTGGAGCAGGCGGGCTATCTCGATGCCGGCCGCAGGCGCATGCCGGGCGATGCCTCGACACGCTCCTATGCGCGGCTGATCCATGACGACGGTGTCTTCATCCTGATGAATGCACCGAGACGGCCGGACGGTGTGCCCATCTATGGCGGCAAATCCTATAGTGCCGCGGTGCATCTGGCCGAAGACGTGAAGCCGTTCGTCGCCATCGCGAACGGATTGCGCGCACAAGGCATTTCCGCACCGGCGATCCACCATGCCGACCTCGACGCAGGCTTCCTGATTACCGAGGATTTCGGCACGGAAGGCGTCATCGCGGGATCGCCGCCCGCGCCGATGGTCGAGCGCTATCAGGCGGCGACGGACATGCTGGCGGTGCTGCACGGCAAGGCTTTGCCGGAAACGCTGCCGCTATTGCCGCATCAGGATTATGCGATCCCGGTATTTGACACCGAAGCGCTCCTGATCGAAGTGGGTCTGATGCCGGAATGGTATCTGCCGGATCGCGGAGCGGCGCCCGGCGAGGTGCTGCACGCGGAGTTCGTCGCGCTATGGCGCGATCTCCTCACCTCGATCGAAGACGCCCCGCGCACATGGGTGCTGCGCGACTTCCATTCGCCGAACATGATCTGGCTGCCGGAGCGCGACGGCATCAACCGGATCGGCGTGATCGACTTTCAGGATATGGTGCTGGGCGTGGCCGCCTACGATGTCGTGTCGCTGCTGCAGGATGCGCGTATCGACGTTCCCGAAGAGATCGAGCTCGCCATGCTGTCGCGCTACATCAAGACGCGGCGCGCGGCAGAGCCGGGTTTCGATGCGGCCGGCTTTGCGGAGCTCTATGCGATCATGTCGGCGCAGAGAAACACGCGGCTGCTCGGTACGTTCGCACGGCTGAATCGCCGCGACGGCAAGCCGCATTACCTGAAGCACCAGCCACGCATCTGGACCTACCTCAACCGCTCGCTGGCGCATCCGAGGCTGGCGGAGTTTCGCGCGTGGTATGAACGGTATGTACCGGCGCCGTATTGACTGATCCCTCATCCTGAGGAGCCGCGTAGCGGCGTCTCGAAGGATGGCCACGAACACGGGAACCAAGCAACTCATGGTTCGAGACGCGCGCAAGTGCGCGCTCCTCACCATGAGGGGGAGTAATCCATCCTCAGGCGCCACCCCAATCCTTAACGCAATCTTAGCCACGATTGCCTTACTCTCGTCGCCTGGATCGGCCATGCCTTGCATGATGGGGCGTGCGGTATTGCGTAAGGATCGGTCAGCATGACAACGGAACGACGAAGCGATCATCGGGTCGTGTTCGAGCGCGGCTTTCCCGCGCAGATGATGGGCATCGACGGCACCTGGCGCCGCGCCTGCGTTCTCGAAGACGTATCCGAAACCGGTGCGAAGCTGACCGTCGCGACCTCGGTCGAGGGACTCAATCTGAAAGAATTCTTCCTGCTGTTGTCCTCCACCGGACTCGCCTATCGCCGATGTGAGCTCGGCTGGGTGAATGGCGATCAGATCGGTGTGAATTTCCTCAAACCCGGCGACAAAAAGAAGAAGAATTCCAGACCGCAAGAGAACGAAGCGGCAAACGCCTGAGCACCTGTTGACGCGCGTTACGGTGTCGCATCGCCGTCATACCGCACGCATATTGCTCGATCAATTTATGCGCGACGCCGCGCGCCGTGCTACACTTCAATCGACGATGAGAACCGAACGCAAAGACGCCTCGCCATGTCCGTGAAACCCACCAAAGCCATGGTTCTCGCTGCCGGCCTCGGGCTGCGCATGCGCCCGCTCACCGAGACCATGCCGAAGCCGCTCGTTGCCGTCGCCGGCCAGCCGCTGCTTGATCACGTGCTCGACAAACTCGCTGCTGCCCACGTCGATGAGGCCGTGGTCAATGTGCACTACCTGCCCGACATGATCATCGATCATGTGAAGTCGCGCACGGCACCGAAGATCACGATCTCCGACGAACGCGACCAGGTGCTCGGCACCGGTGGCGGCGTGGTGAAAGCGCTGCCGCTGCTTGGCGATGCGCCATTCTATCATCTCAATGCGGATACGATGTGGATCGACGGCGTGCGGCCGAATCTCGCGCGCCTCGCGGAGAATTTCGATCCGGCCAAGATGGACATCCTGCTGCTGATGGCGCCGACCGCGAACAGCATCGGCTATAGCGGCAAGGGCGACTACGAGATGCGTCCCGACGGCACGCTGCGCCGCCGGAAAGAGAATCAGGTGGTGCCGTTCGTCTATGCCGGCGTCGCGATTATCTCGCCGGCAATTTTTGCCGGTGCGCCGGACGGCGAGTTTTCGCTGACAAGACTGTTCGACCGCGCCAACGCGGCGGAACGCCTCTACGGCCTGCGCATGGACGGCGTGTGGATGCACGTCGGCACGCCGGACGCCGTGCGCGCCGCGGAAGATGCGTTCCTGGCGAGCGTGGCGTAACGACTCCCTTCTCGCATCTCATCATGCCATGATGCGCCCGTTCTCCGAATCGGGCCCATCATGCGCGTCTTCACCATTCCATCGTCGGCGCCCTTTCTGCGCACGCTGGTCACCGCGCTGGTGGATGGCGCGCTGATCGATGGTTTCGATGCGCGCGGCGATCGCGAAAAGCTCGCCGCCGTCACGCTGTATCTGCCGACGCGGCGTGCCGGGCGCATGGCGCAGGAGGCATTTCTCGATGTCCTTGGCGGTGACGCCGTGCTGCTGCCGCGCATCGTGCCGCTCGGCGATGTCGATGAGGAGGAACTCGCTTTCGCCCATGCCGCGGCGCCCGACACACTCGACCTGCCGGACATACCGCCTGCGCTCGACGGACTGCAGCGACGACTGCTGCTGGCGCGGCTGATCGACTTCTGGGCGAAGCGGATAAAGCCGGACGATTCCGCACAGGCGCCGCTGGTGGCCGGCGGCCCCGCCTCGATGCTCGCCCTCGGCGACGATCTCGCGCGGCTGATGGACGACATGGCGACACGCAAGGTGCCATGGTCCGAACTCGACGCGCTGGTACCCGATGCGCATGACAAATACTGGCAGCTGACGCTCGACTTCCTCAAGATCGCGCGGGAATATTGGCCGGCCGAACTCAAGCAAAACGATGCCATCGAACCGGCTGTGCGGCGCGACCTGCTGATCGACGCGGAAGCGGCGCGGCTGAAGGCCCACAAGGGCGGACCGATCATCGCGGCGGGCTCCACCGGTTCGATGCCGACCACGGCCAAATTCCTGCACGCGGTGGCGCAGCTTCCGCAAGGCGCCGTGGTGCTGCCGGGGCTCGACACTGATCTGGATGAGGCCTCGTGGCAGTTGATCGGCGGTTCGCGCGACGTGCTGGGCTTCGTCGAATCCTCCGCGTCGAACCATCCGCAATATGCGCTGCATGCGCTGCTGCAACGTTTCGACATCACCCGGCGCGATGTCATCACGCTCGGGATACCCTCACCGCATGGGCGCGAATTGCTGGCCTCCGAGGCGATGCGGCCGTCCAATGCGACGGCGCAATGGCACAAGCGGCTTGGCGAGCCCATGGTGGAGCAGAAGATCGCCGCAGGAATGACGAAGCTTTCCGTCATCGCCGCCGCCAATCCGGAAATGGAAGCGCTCAGCATCGCGATTGCGATGCGCGAGGCGCATGAGCAGAATAAATCGGCGGCTCTGGTGACGCCCGACCGCGCGTTGGCGCGGCGCGTGATGGCAGCGCTGGAGCGCTGGAACCTGCTGTGCGACGATTCCGGCGGCGATGCGCTGACCGAAACATCTGCGGGCATTTTTGCGCGGCTCGTCGCCGAGGCTGCGGCCGAGCAGCTCGAGCCGGCGACGCTACTGGCGCTGCTGAAACATCCGCTGTTCCGGCTCGGCGAGAAGGCGCACGGATGGAAGGATGCCGTCGAAACGCTGGAGCTGGCCGTGCTCCGCGGTACGCGACCGGCGCCGGGCACTGCCGGACTCAAACAGGACTTTGCCCGGTTCCGCGACGAGCTCGGCAAGCTGTATCGCGACGAACCATCGATGCTGCATCGCGCCGAGCCGCGGGCAAAACTTTCCGGCGACAGGCTTGATCGCGCGGGCGATCTGATCGCGGAACTGCAAACGGCGCTGGCACCGCTGGAGAGCATTCATCCGATCCGGCCGATTGATTTCGCCGACATAGCAAAGCGTCATCGCGACGCGATCGAACGATTGTCGCGCGACGACAAGGGAGGCGCCATCGCGCTGGCCGGCCATACGGGCGGCAATGCGCTGGCGAAGGCCTTCGAGGATCTTTGCATCATGGAGACGGCAGAGGACGACGGCGAGGATCGCCTGCGCTTCTCCGGCCTGACGCTGCAACTGCGCGACTATCCCGAAGTATTTCAGACCGCCTTCGGCGACCGGATCGTGCGGCGGCCTGAAGTCGCCGATGCAAAACTCCGCATCTATGGCCAGCTCGAGGCGCGTCTCACGCAATCGGATTGCGTCATCCTCGGCGGACTGGTGGAGGGCATCTGGCCGCCATCGCCGCGCACGGATCCATGGCTGAGCCGGCCGATGCGCAATCAGCTCGGCCTCGATCTGCCCGAGCGCCGCATCGGCCTCACCGCGCATGACTTCGTGCAACTGCTCGGCCATGACGAGGTGATCCTCAGTCATGCGGCGAAGGTCGGCGGTGCACCAGCGGTCGCCTCGCGCTTCCTGCATCGCATGGAAGCCGTCGCGGGCGAGGGCCGCTGGACCGCCGCGATCAAGGCCGGCGAAAACTACGTGCGCTACGCCGAGGCCCTCGACCAGCCGGAGCAGGTGACGCCAGTTACGCAGCCGGAACCGAAGCCGCCGCTGATCGCACGGCCGCTGCGGCTGTCCGTCACCGCCATCGAAGACTGGCTGCGCGATCCCTATTCGATCTATGCGAAATACATCCTCAAGCTCGCGCCGCTCGATCCCGTGGACATGCCGCTGTCTGCCGCCGATCGCGGCTCGGCGATCCACAATGCGATCGGCGATTTCACCCTGGAATTCAGCAAGGCTCTCCCGTCCGATCCCGCTGCAGCGCTTCGCAAAATCGGCAAGGTGCATTTCGATCCGCTGATGAATCGTCCGGAAGCGCAGGCGCTGTGGTGGCCGCGTTTCCTGCGCATCGCATCATGGTTCGCCAATTGGGAAATCGAACGGCGCATCAATGTCGCCAGCATAGACGCCGAGACGAAGGGCGAGATCAAGATTCTGCTGGATCACGGCCGCATCTTTACACTCTCGGCGCGCGCCGACCGCATCGAGCATCGCACCGACCGCACCTTCGCACTGCTGGACTACAAGACCGGCAATCCACCGACGGGCAAGCAGGTGCGCATGGGGCTCTCGCCACAGCTCACGCTGGAGGCCGCGATCCTGCGCGAGGGTGGGTTTCCCGGCATTGCCGCTGGCAGCTCGGTGAGCGAACTCACTTATGTCCGCCTCAGCGGCAACAATCCGCCGGGCGAGGAAAAGCCGATCGAATTGAAGATGGAACGCAGCGACAAGAAGGCACAGCATCCCGACGATGCCGCCAGCGAGGCGCGCGCCAAGCTCGAAGCTCTAATCCGCAAATTTGAGAACGAGGACCAAGGCTATACATCGCTCGCGCTCTCCATGTGGTCGAACCGCTACGGCGCCTATGACGATCTCGCGCGCATCAAGGAATGGTCCGCCAATGGCGGCGCAGGCGGAGGCGACGCATGAGCGGCCCGCGCAACATTCCCGACGCCGCGACGACGAAGCAGAAACTGGCCTCGGACCCGGCCTCCTCGGTGTTCGTCTCGGCCAATGCAGGTTCCGGCAAGACCTATGTGCTGGTCAATCGCGTCATCCGCCTGCTGCTCGATGGCGTGCCGCCGGAGAAGATTCTGTGCGTGACCTTCACCAAGGCCGCTGCGGCCAACATGGCGGAGCGCGTGTTTTCGCGGCTCGGCCATTGGGTGACGCTGGATGATGCTGCGCTCGATGTGGAAATCCGCAATGCGGGCGTGGCAGCATCGAATGCGAGGCTGCGCGCAAGGGCACGTGAACTGTTTGCCGGTGCGCTGGAGACGCCGGGCGGGCTGAAAGTGCAGACCATTCACGCGCTGTGTACGCGGCTGCTGCAGCAATTTCCGTTCGAGGCGAATGTCCCCGCCCGCTTCAGCGTGCTCGACGACCGCGACCAGAACGAGATGATGGAGCGCGCCTCGCTCAAGGTGCTGCTGCAGGCCGCGGCGGCGCCTGACAGCAGCGAAGGCAAGGCGCTGACCATTGCCATGACCTCGGCCGCCGACGTCACCTTCCGCGACGTGGTGCGCGAGGCCAGCCTGAGCCGCGATAAATTTCTCGCCTGGATCGCCCATGCCGGCTCGACCGAGACGGCCATGGCGCAGCTTTGCGCGACGCTGGGCGTGTCCGCGACCGATACCCGCGAGGCCATCGAACACGACATCGTCGATGGCCCGCATCTGCCGCGCAGGGACTGGATCGCCACGGCCGAGATTCTCGCAACCGGCAGCAAGACCGACGGCGACCAGGCGACACGGCTGCGCGACGCGCTCGTTCTCTCCGGCACCGAGCAGGTCGAAAAATATCTCGAACTGTTCCTGACCAAGGAGCAGAGCCTGCGAAAGTCGCTCGCGACCAAGAAGATCTCGGACAACCGCCCCGACCTGATCGCCACCCTGCAGCGCGAGGGCGATCGTATCATTCCGCTGCTGGACCGCCGGCGCGGCGTCGCCATGCGCGAACGCACCGAGGCGTTGCTGGTGATCGCAGGCCAGGTGGCCGAGAACTATCGCCGCGAGAAAATCGAGCGCGGGCTGCTCGACTATGACGACCTGATCGACCAGACACTGGCGCTGCTGGATTCGGGCGCGGCGGGCTGGGTGCACTACAAGCTCGATCGCGGCGTCGATCACGTGCTGATCGACGAGGCACAGGACACTTCGCCGCGGCAATGGGACATCCTCACGCATCTGATCGCGGAGTTCACCTCCGGCGAAGGCGCGCGCGACGGCGTGAAGCGAACGATCTTCGCGGTGGGCGACGAGAAGCAATCGATCTTCTCGTTCCAGGGTGCGGCACCGCGCGAATTCGACGAGCGGCGACGCGCGCTGCAGACGCGCTTCACCAAAGCCGGGCTGCAATTCGATCCGGTCGCCTTCACCTATTCGTTCCGCACCGGCGCAGCGATCCTGCAGTCGGTCGATCATGTGTTTCGCGATGAAGCGATCTATCGCAGCATCCACAACGACAGCGCGCCACCCGGCCATGAATCGCTGGAGGATGCCGGGCCGAGCCTGATCGACCTGTGGGAGCTGGAGCAGCCCGACGAGCGCCCGAGCATCGAGGGCTGGGATGCGCCGTTCGACAAGCGCTCCGAAACCAGTCCCGAAGTGAAGCTCGCCCGGCGCGTGCAGGCCGAGATCAAGACGCTGATCGCTGACAAGACCGAGACGGGACCGCTCGGCAGGCGGCGCCGGCTGAGCTATGGCGACATGCTGATCCTGGTGCGGCGGCGCGGCGCGGCCTTCGATGCGATCATCCAGGCGCTGAAACATGCTGATGTGCCCGTGGCCGGTGCCGACCGGCTGAAGCTGACCGAGCACATCGCGATCATCGACCTGATGAACCTCGCCGATGCGCTGCTGCTGCCGCAGGACGATCTCGCGCTGGCGACCGCGCTGAAGAGCCCGCTGTTCGGACTCGATGACGACGATCTTTACAAGATCGCCTGGGAACGCACGGGATCGCTGCGCGATGCGCTGGGCGAGAAGGCGGCGGGCGATGCGAAGCTGAATGGCGCGCTGACGCGCCTCATCGCCTGCGAGAAACGATACGCGGTCGCGACACCTTTCGCCTTCTATGCATGGCTGCTCGGTGGCGACGGCGGGCGCGCGCGCATCCTGCGTCGGCTCGGCCATGAAGCCAATGATGCGCTCGATGAATTCCTCGAACTCGCGCTCGGCTATGAGCGCAAGGCGCCAGCGTCGCTGCAAGGCTTCGCCGCCTGGCTGCGCGCGGCCGATACCGAGGTGAAGCGCGACATGGAAATCAGCCGCGACGAGGTGCGGGTGATGACGGTGCATGGCGCCAAGGGTCTGGAGGCGCCGGTTGTGTTCATGGTGGATACGACATCGTCACCATCGGACTCGCAGCGGCTGAACCTGATCCAGTTGCCGACGGGCAATGCGGCTCCGGGCGCGGCCGGCGTCGTGGTGTGGGCGGGCAGGAAGAGCGACGATCCGGAAGCGGTGGCGACCGCGCGCGCAAGCATGATCCGCGACACCGAAGACGAATATCGACGGCTGCTCTATGTGGCGATGACGCGCGCGGCGGACCGGCTGATCGTCGGCGGCTGCATGCCGGGCAACCGCAATGCGGTGCGCGAACACTCCTGGTATGATCTGATCCAGAAGGGACTGGAGACCTCCGGCCTGCATCTGCAGGAGGTGCCGGCGCCGGACGGCGTGGTGAAGCGCTATACCAAGCCGGGCGATGCGACGCCGGAGCCGAGCGCTGCGGCAGGCGTGACGGCGGCCGCGCCGATCGAGCTACCTGCCTGGCTGCGCCGAACGGTGGGTGACCTGCCGCGGCGCGAAAGCCTGCTGCGGCCTTCCGACGCCGAGGATGACGATCGCTTCGCGCCGCGCGGCGACGAGACCGAACGGCAGCGGCTGATGGCCCTGCAGCGCGGAAATCTGGTGCACCGCCTGCTGCAATCGCTGCCCGAGATCGCCGTGGACAAGCGACAGGGCACGGCGATGGCCTTCCTCGCCCGCAACGCCAACAACTGGACCGAGATCGAGCGCGGCACCCTGGCCCGGCAGATGCTGGCGCTGCTTGTCGAGCCGGGGCTGGCCGCGCTGTTTGCGCCGGGCAGCCGGGCGGAGGTCGCGGTGGCCGGCCGACTCGAGCGACTGGACGGCTCGACCTTTCTCGTCTCCGGCCAGATCGACCGGCTGGTAGTGACGCCCTCGGAGGTGCGGATCGTGGATTACAAGACCAACCACAATCCACCGCGCAAGCTGGTGGCGGCACCCAAGGCCTATATCCGGCAGCTCGCCCTCTATCGCGGGGTGCTGGCGAAACTGTATCCTGACCGGCTCGTGCGCGCCGCCCTGCTATGGACGGAAACCATTGAAATGATGGAAATTTCCAACCCCGCGCTGGACGCGGAGCTGGCCGCCATCATCGCTGCGTGACCGTGCCTTGACCCGGCAAGGGGGCGTTCATAGGTTGGATACATCATTTCTGGCGCGCGATTCCCGAAGCGCCTTCCATTGAAGAGAACGAGGACAAGATCATGGGTGTTGGCAAGGTTTCAGACGCCGATTTCGAAACCGCGGTGCTCGGTGCGCCGGGCCCGGTGGTCGTCGATTTCTGGGCGGAGTGGTGTGGCCCCTGCCGCATGATCGCTCCGGCGCTCGACGAGATTTCGGCGGCGATGGGCGAGAAGGTCACCATCGTGAAGCTGAACGTGGACGAGAACCCGAAGACCGCGTCGAAATATGGCGTGATGTCGATCCCGACGCTGATGATCTTCAAGGGTGGCGAGATGGCCTCCCGCCAGGTCGGCGCTGCGCCGAAGGCGAAGCTGCAGCAGTGGATTTCATCGGCGGTGTAAGCTGCTGGTGATTGAATTTGCGGAACGGCCGGTGACGATGTCGCCGGCCGTTTTTGTTTGCTCCACCCTCATCCTGAGGAGCGGCGGCAGGCCGCGTCTCGAAGGATGGCGAAGGAGCTTCGCCAGCTCATGGTTCGAGACGCGCGCAAGAGCGCGCTCCTCACCATGAGGGACAGAGTTACCTGATCCACCCCGTCGCCAGCGCACTTGCCCATTCCGGCCGCTCGTTCTTCCGCGCCAGCACCGCCATCGCCTCGTGATCATACGGCACCTGGCGGAACGTCACGTCCCAGCGGCCATCCCGTTTCTCGACGATCGCGTAGCACGCATCGGGCGTGCCGACTTCGAGCATGTGCGGATACGGCACCACGTCGCGATAGCCGGGGCCACCGACGCTGCCGGGATTGACGATCATGCGGCCGTCGCGAAGCCGCACGCTGCGGGCGATATGCGTGTGGGCACAGAGGATCAACGACTGCGCGATGCCTTTCGCCTTGTCCTCGATGGCTTCGATGGGAGCCACATGCACCACGCCTTCGGGCGTCACCGCTTCCATCCAGTAGGTGTTGTCGTCATCGGGCGTGGCGTGAACGCAATACACCTCATCGCGATACACCGCGCTGAAGGGCAGCGCGCGCAGCCAGTCCATCTGCGCCGGCGTGAGCTGGTGATGCGCGAGACGGTCCGACGGATACATTTCGTCCAGCGGCCAGTCGGTAACATAGCGATCGTGATTGCCGCGCACGCAGACGGCGTTCATGCCCATCATGATCTCCACGGTGCGACGGGCATCCAGCGGGCCGGAGACCATGTCGCCGAGATTGACGATCTCGGCGACACCCTGCGCCTCGATATCGGCGAGCACGGCTTCGAGGGCGAGATAGTTGCCGTGGACATCGGCAAGAACGGCGAAACGCATCGGACTTCCCACGGTTGAGAGACTGATGCGCTTTATGCAGGTAGCGTGCCGTTCTCGGCAAGAACATGGCCCGCCAGATAGAGCGAGCCGCAGATCAGTACCCGCGGCGGCACCTCGTAAGCGAGACGCCGCAGCGACTGTAGCGCGGCGCCGGCGCTGTCCGCGGTCTCCACGCGCATGCCGAGCGCACGACCCGCGTCGACGAGCTTTTCCACCGGCATGATGCCGGCGCGATCCGGAATCGGCACCGCGATGATGTGGCGCGTGAGGCCGGCGAAATTGGCAAGGAAACCGCTCGCATCCTTATTGGCCATCATGCCGACAATGACGACCAGCGGCCGGGGCACGCGTTCTTCCAGATCGCCGAGCGCCTCGGCGATGACACGGCCGCCCTCGGCATTGTGGCCGCCGTCGAGCCAGAGTTCTGACTCATCAGGCGCAAGCGAAAGCAGTGTGCCGGAGGTCAGCCGCTGCATGCGCGCAGGCCATTCCGCGCCGGCGACGCCGCGCTCGTAGATGGAGGGATCGAACCTGAATTGCGGCAGCGCGCGCAGCGCAGCAATGGCGAGGCCGGCATTGCCGAACTGATGCCGACCGAACAGGCGCGGTGCCGCGAGATCCATCAACCCGCGATCGTCCTGATAGACGAGACGTCCGCGCTCGACGCTGATGTGCCAATCTTGGCCGGCACTGTGCGTCGGCGCATGCAGCTTGCGCGCCTGCGCTTCGAGAACGGCTGCCACCTGGGGAAGCTGATCGGCGATAATGACGGGAACGCGGCGCTTGATGATACCGGCCTTTTCGGCCGCGATCTTCTCCACGGTATCGCCGAGGAAATCGGTGTGATCGATGGCGATCGGCGTGATGACGGAGGCCGCGGGTGCCTCGATCACATTGGTCGCGTCGAGGCGACCGCCGAGCCCGACTTCGAGCAGCAGCACATCGGCGGGATGGCTGGCGAACAGATGAAAGGCGGCGGCGGTTTCCGCCTCGAACAGCGTGACCGAGGCGCCGGCATTGACGGCTTCCACATGGGCAAAAGCATCATACAGGTCGACGTCGCTCACCAGCATGCCGCCGAGACGGATGCTCTCATTCATGCGGACGAGATGCGGGGACGTGTAGACATGCACGCTGAGCCCGGCGGCCTCAAAGATCGCGCGCAGATACGCAATCGTCGAACCCTTGCCGTTGGTACCGGCCACATGGATCGTCGGCGGCAGCTTGCGCTCGGGATGACCAAGCTGCGCCATCAGGCGTTGCATGCGCTCCAGCGACAGATCGATCGTGCTGGGATGCAACGCCGAGAGGCGCGCCAGAATCTCGCCTGACGGCGACGATGTCGGCGCGGTCTCGCTCACGCTTGCGGGGCCGGCACCGCGTCCGGCGCCACCGCGATCTGCTCGGCCGGCACGCGCGGCGTCGTCTCGACCGCCGGCGATTTGGTGAGCAGGCGGCACAGGCGCGCCAGCGTCGGCTTCAGATCGTGGCGATGCACGACCATGTCCACCATGCCGTGGTCGCGCAGATATTCAGCCCGCTGGAAACCTTCGGGGAGCTTTTCGCGGATAGTCTGCTCGATGACGCGGGCGCCGGCAAAGCCGATCAGCGCGCCGGGTTCGGCGATCTGCACATCACCCAGCATCGCATAGGAGGCGGTGACGCCGCCTGTGGTGGGATTGGTGAGCACGACGATATAGGGAAGCTTGGCCTCGCGCAGCATCTGCACGCCGACGGTGGTGCGCGGCAATTGCATCAGCGACAGGATGCCCTCCTGCATGCGCGCGCCGCCGGAGGCAGCGAAGACGATGAAGGGCGACTTCTTCTCGACGGCGAGTTCGAGACCGCGGACCAGCGCTTCGCCCGCCGCCATGCCGAGCGATCCGCCCATGAAATCGAAATCCTGCACGGCCACCACGGTGCCCATGCCTTCCATCTTGCCGTAGCCGACCTTCACGGAGTCCTGCATGCCGGTCTTGGTGCGGGCGTCCTTGATGCGATCGACATATTTGCGCTCGTCGCGAAACTTGAGCGGATCGGCGATCACTTCGGGCAGCGCGACGTCGTACCAGGTCTCGTTGTCGAAGATCGACTTCAGGCGCGCGGTGGCGCCCATGCGCATGTGATAGTTCGAACCGGGAATGACGAACTGATTGCTCTCGACATCCTTGTAGAACACGAGCTGGCCGGTATCCGGACATTTGATCCAGAGATTTTCCGGCGTCTCCCGCCGCAAAATGTTGCGGATCTTGGGACGGACGACATTGGTGAGCCAGTTCATTTCAGTCTCCGCGTCGCGTTGGTCGGGCGTCGCTCTTCAACTACATATGGCGGTCCCGGCCGGGCCGGCAACCGCGGTTAGGAGCCAATTGGGCTTATTCTGCGGCCTGCCTGGCGCCCCGAACGCCCTGGGACAGGGCGGAAGCGAGGTCGGCCACGGCCGCCACGCTCTTCGCCGTGGCCTTGCCATCGGCATCCAGCGTGCCCTTGAGCGCATCGACAAGCGCCGTGCCGACCACTGCGCCGCTCGCGTGGCTGGCGATCGCCTGCGCCGCTTCCGGCGTGCGAATGCCAAAGCCGACGCAGACCGGGAGCTCGGTGTGACGCTTGATGCGCGCGACGGCCGCACTGACCGCAGACGTATCCGCACTGGCAGCTCCGGTGATGCCAGTGATCGAGACGTAGTAAACGAAACCTGACGTGTTCGCGAGCACCGCCGGCAGACGCTTGTCGTCCGTGGTGGGCGTCGCGAGACGGATGAAGTTGAGACCGGCCTTCATCGCGGGGATGCAGAGCTCGTTGTCTTCTTCCGGCGGCAGATCGACGATGATCAGGCCATCGACGCCGGCAGCCTTGGCATCGGGCAGGAATTTGTCGACGCCGTAGATGTAGATCGGATTGTAGTACCCCATCAGCACGATCGGCGTCTTGTCGTCCGAGCTACGGAAGTCGCGGACCAGCTGCAGCGTCTTCTTCAGCGTCATGCCCGCCTTGAGCGCGCGCAGTCCGGCCGCCTGGATCGACGGACCATCCGCCATCGGATCGGTGAAGGGCATGCCGAGTTCGATGATGTCGGCGCCGGCTTTCGGCAACGCCTTGACGATCTCGAGCGAGGTGGCGGGATCGGGATCGCCGGCCATCACGAAAGAAACAAAAGCCGAGCGGCCCTCGGCCTTGAGTTCGGCGAAACGGGTATCGATGCGGGTGGTCACGACTTGCGGCCTTTCAGAATATCGCCCACTTGCGGGACGTCCTTGTCGCCGCGGCCGGAGAGGTTGATGACCATCAGGTGGTCCTTCGGCTTGCTCGGTGCGAGCTCCATCGCCTTGGCGATGGCATGCGCGGATTCCAGCGCCGGGATGATGCCTTCGAGCTTCGACAGCAGCTGGAACGCCGCCAGCGCCTCTTCGTCCGTCGCCGACAGATAGGTCACGCGGCCGACATCGTGCAGCCATGAATGTTCGGGGCCGATGCCGGGATAATCCAGACCGGCCGAGATCGAATGCGCTTCCTGGATCTGGCCGTCTTCGTCCATCAAGAGATAGGTGCGGTTGCCGTGCAGCACGCCCGGACGGCCGCCGGCGATGGAGGCAGCGTGCAGATTGGTGAGGCCATGACCAGCCGCCTCGACACCGAAAATCTCGACCGAGGGATCGTCGAGGAACGGATGGAAGAGGCCCATCGCATTCGAGCCGCCGCCGATGCAGGCGAGCAGCGAATCCGGCAGACGACCTTCGATCTCCTGCATCTGCGCCTTGGTCTCATGGCCGATCACGGTCTGGAAATCGCGCACCATCATCGGATAGGGGTGCATCCCCGCCACGGTGCCGATGCAATAGAAGGTGTCGTGCACGTTGGTCACCCAATCGCGCATCGCCTCGTTCATCGCATCCTTGAGCGTGCGCGCACCCGATTGCACCGGCACCACCCTGGCGCCGAGCATTTCCATGCGGATCACATTGGGCTGCTGACGCTCGACGTCCACCGCGCCCATATAGACGATGCATTCGAGGCCGAAGCGGGCGCAAAGCGTCGCCGTCGCCACGCCATGCTGGCCGGCGCCGGTCTCTGCGATGATGCGCTTCTTGCCCATGCGGCGCGCGACCATGATCTGGCCGAGCACATTGTTCACCTTGTGCGAACCGGTGTGGTTCAGCTCTTCGCGCTTCAGATAGATCTTGGCGCCACCGAGATGTTCGGTCAGGCGCTCGGCGAGATAGAGCGGCGACGGGCGGCCGACATAGGCTTTCAGGTAGCCGTCCATCTCCTTCTTGAAGACCGGATCGACCTTGGCTTCTGCATAGGCCTTTTCCAGTTCGAGGATCAGCGGCATCAAGGTCTCGGCAACAAAGCGGCCGCCGAAGATGCCGAAATGACCGGTCTCGTCGGGACCGGACCGATAGGAGTTTGGAATGGCTTTTGTCATCAGGTCGTCAGTTCTTCCGTTGCGCGCGCGGCGCGGATGAAGGCGCGGATCATGTCGGGATCCTTGATGCCCGGCGCGCTTTCCACACCGGACGAAATATCGACACCGCCAGCGCGCGTGATCCGCACGGCCTCGGCAATGTTCGTTGCATTCAATCCGCCCGACACCATGAAAGGCAGCTTGAGATCGAGTCCTTCGAGCAGGTGCCAGTCAAAGGCCGCACCGAGACCGCCGGGACGCGTTGCGTCCTTCGGCGCCTTGGCATCAAACAGAATACGATCGCACACCGCGGCATAGCCGGGCAGCGCAGCGAGATCGGCTTTGGTCTCGACAGCGATGGCCTTCATGACCGGCAAGCCGAATTTCTGCTTGATGTCGCGAATGCGCGCGACGCTTTCCTTGCCGTGCAGTTGCAGGATCTGCGGACGCAGGGCCTCGATGCTGTTGGCGAGCAGCGCATCGTCGGCGTCCACCGACAGCGCGACCTTGACGGCCTTCTTCGCCTGACGACCGAGCTTCTCGGCAACGTCGAGAGAGACGTGCCGCGGCGACGGCGGGAAGAACACGAAACCGACCATATCGGCGCCGGCAACCAGAGCCGCATCGAGCGTCTCTGGTGTGGACAGGCCGCATATTTTGACGGTCAGGGGCATGCTCTTAACGGCCGCAGGCAAACGGAACGGGTGAACGGTAAAGCAGGCGCCAACTGGCGGCGCAGTCGGGCGGGTTCTACAACGTCGCGCCCTGCTTGTCTCGCTCGCCGGCCGCATGGCCGGGGGCTGGCAGGCCCCGCACTGGCCGCTGGGTGGCAGCCCGTGCCGTAGCCATCTCGGCCCGCAGGTCGGCCAGCTCGCTACGGGCGCGGCGCGCATCGGCCTCATGCTGGCGGGAGGCGCGGCGCCAATGGCGCTGCCCGATCCAGGTGGCGGTACCACCGGCGATGACGCCGAGAATGGCGACGACGATCAGCACCACGAAGAGCGGCAAGGTCGCACCGATGGACGGATCGCTGCTGTTGAAGGGGTCGAAAGAGACAGTCACCGGATGGCGATTGGCGACGGCGAACACGATGAAGAGGATCGCAACGGGGACGACGATCAGAGCCGTGAGGAATTTGCGCATCGACATCTCTCACGTAACAGTGAAGCAGAAACGAAGCCGCCCCGGCGCTCGCGGCAAGCGGAACCCTAGCTTTTTCTCTTGCTAGAGCATGATCTGGTCCGAAAACCGGAATCCACTTTTCGGGATCATGCTCTAAGAAGCGCTGGCTTCCGATGCCTGGGCCGGTTCCGGCGCGGACGGATCGCGGTTGAGGCGCTCGCGCATTTCCTTGCCGGTCTTGAAGAACGGCACGCTCTTCTGATCGACCGGAACATGCTCGCCGGTGCGCGGATTGCGGCCTGCGCGCGCCGGACGATGCTTGACCGAAAAGGCGCCGAAGCCACGCAGCTCGACACGATCGCCCCTCGCCAGCGCCGCGACGATTTCGTCGAGGATCGCATTCACGATGTTCTCCACATCCCGCTGATAGAGGTGCGGGTTGTGCTCAGCGATGCGTTGGACGAGTTCGGATTTGATCATCGAGACGTTGGGCTTGGGATTGGAGGGTGCATTTCCGTGAAAAAGCGTTGAGCTGTCAAGACGCTAAATGACTAATGACTGCCCTGAAAGTACGTGACAATTGCTCTAAAAGAGGCTTGGCCGCCCGCCCGCAGCGCAGAAGAGCGGGTTGCGACCGAGCGAGGCGACATCTTCCGGATTCAAGCTTAGTTCAATGACACTGGTCGCCACAGCGCCAACATCCCGTCGAGACCCATACCATCGACAGCTTGCGCAAAGCCGCCCTGCTCCACCTGGCGCGCGATGGTGGACAGACCCACTGCATCGAGCGCGATCGACGTGGCTGCGCGCAGGAAAGTGAGATCGCCGAATTTCGGCGACAGCTTGTAGTCACGAACCGGCAAATCGCTCTTGATCTTCTTTTCAGACACCAGCCAAGCCACCGCGGTCTTTTCATCGCCGATCTGATCGATCAGCTTGAGCCCGACAGCCTGGCGACCGGTGAAGACACGGCCATCGGCTACCTTCTCGATCTGTGTCTCGTCCATGGCGCGGCGGTTCTGCACGAGCCCCCGGAACCAGGTGTAGTTATCCTTCACCAGCGCTTCCAAGGCGGCGCGCGCTTCGGGCGAGGGCGCGTCCACGCCATTAGGCGACGCCTTCAACGGCGACGACTTCACTTCGTCGAGCTGCACGCCGATCGTCTTCATGAGGCCGCTGAGAACGGGAAACTGCACCAGCACACCGATGGAACCGACCATTGATGTTTGTTGCGCAACAATCTGATCCGAGGCGAGCGCCGCAATATAGGCACCGGAGGCGGCAACACCTTCCACCACCACGACCATCGGCTTCTTCGCCTTCAATCGGACCAGCGCGTCATAGAGCTGCTCGGAACCGGCAACCGTGCCGCCGGGCGAGTTGATATGCACGACGACCGCGGCGGCCGACGACTTCTCCAGCCGCTCCAGCGCCTCGATGCGCTCATTGTTGCTCTGGATCAGCCCCTCGATCTTGATGCGTGCAATGGCGCCGGATGAGGCCTGCATCGAAGACCGCGTCACATAGAGGCCGCCGCCGACAATCGCCACCACTGCCACGAGGACTGCAATCGTCCGCCAGAAAGTCAGCTTACGACGGAGCCTGCGGCGATCGACGATCACATCGGATTCAAGCGACATGCGGAACTCCTGAACTGCGGCGGGGCTGCATCCATCGTCTGCGCAGCCTTTCTTTGGGGTTTCTCAGATACCTCAATTGCGAGGCAATATGAAGAAAACAAGGTGATGGGGCCCCGTAGGATGGATCGAGCGGAAACCCATCCTTCTGCCGTTGCAGCAGGCTCGGCCGATGGGTTTCGCTACGCTCCACCCATCCCTAAGGCCGCCTCCGAACAAAAAGGGCCCCGGCAATGCCGGAGCCCCAATCTGTCGTCGGAAGCAAGCCGAAGCTTACTTGTCGCCACTCTGCTTGAGCGCCTTGCCGAGGATGTCGCCCAGGGTCGCGCCCGAATCGGACGAACCGTACTGTGCGATGGCTTCCTTCTCTTCGGCCACTTCGAGTGCCTTGATCGACACCTGGACCTTGCGGGCCTTCTTGTCGAACTGGATCACGCGGGCATCGACCTTCTCGCCGACGGCGAAGCGTTCGGCGCGCTGGTCGTTGCGATCACGCGCGAGTTCCGAGCGCTTGATGAAGGTCGTGAAGTCGGTGCCGGCGATCTGGACGTCGATACCGGAGTCCTTCACATCCAGCACTTCGCAGGTCACGACAGCGCCCTTCTTGACGTCGCCCGGCTCGGCGAAGGGGTCGCCTTCGAGCTGCTTGACGCCGAGCGAGATGCGCTCCTTCTCGACATCCACATCGAGGACGATGGCCTTGACCATGTCGCCCTTCTTGAAGTTGTCGATGACCTGTTCACCCGGCTGCTTCCAGTCGAGATCCGAGAGATGGACCATGCCGTCCACGTCGCCTTCGAGGCCCAGGAACAGACCGAATTCGGTCTTGTTCTTGACTTCGCCTTCCACGGTCGCGCCGACCGGGAACTTCTCGACGAACACTTCCCACGGATTGCGCATGGTCTGCTTGAGACCGAGCGAAATACGACGCTTGACGCTGTCGACTTCGAGAACCTGCACTTCGACTTCCTGCGAGGTCGAAACGATCTTGCCGGGGTGCATGTTCTTCTTGGTCCACGACATCTCCGAGACGTGGATCAGGCCTTCGATGCCCGGCTCCAGTTCGACGAATGCGCCGTAGTCGGTGATGTTGGTGACGCGACCCGAGAAGCGCGCGTTCAGCGGGTACTTCGCCTCGATGCCCTGCCACGGATCGTCGAGCAGCTGCTTCATGCCGAGCGAGATACGGTGGGTCTCGTGGTTGATCTTGATGATCTTGACCTTGACCGTCTGACCGATGGTGAGCACTTCGGTCGGATGGTTGACGCGGCGCCACGCGATGTCGGTGACGTGCAGCAGGCCGTCGATGCCGCCGAGGTCAACGAACGCACCGTAATCGGTGATGTTCTTGACGACGCCGTCAATGACCTGACCCTCTTCGAGGTTCTGGACGAGTTCCTGGCGCTGTTCGGCGCGGGTCTCTTC
>JASBVG010000126.1 GCA_030147505.1 Tardiphaga sp. | reverse complement strand
TGCCCGTATCTGCCGGGCCGACAGGAGCGCAAGGTGTTCACTCATCTGGTGGGGGACAAGGCCGGCGATCTCAACGACCTCCTGACCCATGGCGGCTTCCGCCGCAGCCAGTCGATCGCCTATCGACCGGCCTGCGACCAGTGCCGCGCCTGCGTGTCGGTGCGCGTGGTCGCCCATGAGTTCCAGCCGTCACGCAATTTTCGGAAGGTGCTCGCCCGCAATGCCGATGTGATCGGCGAGCAGCGCAGCGCGGTGCCGACTTCCGAACAGTATTCAGTATTCCGCGCCTATCTCGACCAGCGCCATCGCATGGGCGGTATGGCGGACATGACCGTGCTCGACTACGCGATGATGGTGGAGGACTCCCATGTGGAGACCCGCATCATCGAATATCGCCGCCGCGGCCCCGACAGCGGCATCACCGGCCGAGGCGAGGACCTGCTGGCGGTGGCGCTCACGGATGTGCTGAGCGACGGACTGTCGATGGTGTATTCGTTCTTCGAGCCCGGCGAGGAAGCGCGTTCGCTCGGGACCTTCATGATCCTCGATCACATCGAACGCGCCAGGAAGATGGGCCTGCCTTACGTCTATCTCGGCTACTGGATCGAGGGGTCCAAGAAGATGGACTACAAGGGACGCTATCTGCCGCAGCAGCGGCTGGCGCCGAGTGGGTGGCTGCGCGTCGATGAGAGCGGCGAGATGGTGGGCGAGCCGCAGGAGTAATTAGTTTGGATTTAGGATTGCACCACGACGCACGAATATCGTTATCGTCTTCTAGAAGGTATTATTTCTAGCATTTCGAAAAAGAACAATTCTCGCAGTGAAGGCCTCGCCCACTGGATTCGTTTAATGTCGTCCCATGACTCAAGCCGGTAGACCTGAGCATCTGGCTCGTAGAACAGAACATGCTTCTCGCCCGCTTTTAGGAGTAGCAACCGCTTCTCTTCCACAGAGAATTGAACGAGGCTCAGATTCTCCTTGCTATGCTTGAGATTGGCTCGCGTCTGATCGATACCAAAAGAAAACGTTACGAGAAGCACGCACAGGACTGTTAAAAGTCCCGCTGGAATTTTTTGCCTCTTGATCGACGGGCCATACACAGCAGCGAGAGTGACAGCTACTACCAACTCGGCTGCGGCTGTCATGATACTTACCCAGCCCATTCGATAGCCCAGCCAAAAATACCAAATCGAAAAAACCACAGATAGACCAAACATACACCTTAAGAATATTTTGCGATTTCTCCCTGTTCTTGAATGCCCCTTCGCCAATCCAAGGATTTCAAAAACCTTCCGATCGAAGGCCCGCACGGGCTTGATAAAGTGCAGGTTTACAATGTTTCTTTTCTGAGTAAGCAGATGAAGAAATAGAAGAGCCGCGGAAGCGAATATTCCAAGCGGCAAAGCCTTGAGCGCAAAAGAAATATGTTCTGATACGGAAAACAAACCGAAGGCTTCGCCGCCGATCGGAACGAAGGTTCCCACTTCCCACACGATCGCAAGCGTTGTGCCCAAAAGAGGCACTGAAACCAAGTAGTCTTTTAACGGCAATTGGATATTGAGCGGCTCGTTTGACACAAGCTAATCCTTAAGCACCGGCCTTGATACCAAGACCGCAACTGAGAGGAAAATCTGAAACCAAATCAATCGACGCAAAAGACGTCGAACTGCAAAGCGTTTGGTCCGTCCAGAACGTAGCAATAGCAAACAAGCGCGAGCGCCAAGTCGATCGTCCGGTCATTTCAACCGCAGGCTCACCCCAAAAAGAAATCCACCACCAGCTTCACATTCAGCGCGATGATCACCACCGCGGTGATGGCGGCCAGGGCCGTGATCCAGCGCGGCGCGACGAACGGGCCCATCTTGCTTCTGCTCGCGGTGAACAGCACCAGCGGCACCACGGCGAAGGGCAGCTGCAAACTCAGCACGACCTGGCTGAGGATGAGCAGTTGCCCCGTCCCCTTCTCGCCGTACCAGATCGTCACCACCACCGCCGGCACGATGGCGATCATGCGGGTGACCATGCGGCGCAGCCACGGCGCGATCTTCAGATGCAGAAACCCTTCCATCACGATCTGCCCCGACAGCGTCGCGGTGATGGTGGAGTTCAGGCCGCAGCACAGCAGCGCGATGGCGAACAATGTCGGCGCGAGGCTGGAGCCGAGCAGCGGCGCCAGGAAGGCATGCGCCTGATCGAGTTCGGCGACGTCGGTCTTGCCGGATTTGTGGAAGGTCGCGGCGGCGAGGATCAGGATCGAGGCATTGATGGTCAGCGCAAGGGAGAGCGCGATGGTCGAGTCCCATGTGGAGAGCTTGATTGCTTCCTTGCGCTCTTCGACGCTCGGGCCGTAGCCGCGCGTCTGCACGAGGCCGGAATGCAGATAGAGATTATGCGGCATCACCGTCGCGCCCAGAATACCGAGCGCGAGGAACAGCATTTCCTTGTTGGCGACGATCTCCGTGGTCGGTGCAAAGCCGCGGATCACTTGCCCCCAATCGGGATCGGCCATGGCGATCTGGATGGCGAAACAGGCGGCGATGACTCCGAGTAACGCGACGACGAAGGCCTCGATCCAGCGGAATCCGAAAGCCTGCAACGCAAGGATGAGAAACACGTCGAGCGCCGTGATGATGACGCCGATTTCAAGCGGAATGCCGAACAGCAGATTGAGGCCGATGGCAGTGCCGATCACCTCGGCGAGATCGGTGGCAGTGATCGCAACCTCTGCTGACAGCCAGAGCATGAAGGCCACCGGCTTCGGATAACTGTCGCGGCAGGCCTGCGCGAGATCGCGCCCGGCGCCGACGCCGAGCCGCGCGCACAGCGATTGCAGCACGATGGCCATCAGATTGGAGACCAGCGCCACCGTCAGCAGCGCGTAGCCGAATTTGGAGCCGCCGGCGAGCGAAGTGGCCCAGTTGCCGGGGTCCATATAGCCGACGGCAACAAGATAGCCGGGGCCGAGAAACGCGAGCAGTTTGCGCCAGAACGAGCCGGATTTGACCGTCTGCACCGAACCGAACATCCCCAGCAGCGACGGATCGCCCCCGCTCGTCCGCCAACCGGGCAGATCGACGGCAGGCGCGGAAGGGGCGGAACTCAGGGGGTCAGCGACAATGGCAGGCGATTTGGCGTCCATATCAGCACGATGGCCGAAAAGACCCCTAATTGCAACTCACTTGCAAGTGCATCTGGGGCATTTTCAAGCATCGGACGTCAGACTCGTCCGTCCGGAGTTGGGCTGCCGCAATACGAGCGCGGCTGGAGTCTGGCGTCGCGCCCCTCCCCTCGGCATCTTTTCAGTAATCGGGTGGCTCACCTATTTCATCGAGCGCACGGTCAGTCGGGCAGGATTGCAGGATTTGCCATGACCGCCCGAGAGACCGATTATCTGCCCGCCACCTTCAATCGTCTTGCCTGGTCCAATCTCGCCGCGCAATCGGCGGAGCAGATCGCGCTGGCTGCGGCGCCGATCGTGGCGGTGCTGTTGCTTGGCGTCGGCGAAGGACAGACCGGGCTGCTGCAGACGGCATTGACACTGCCATTCGTGCTGTTCGCCATTCCCACGGGACTGCTGGCCGACCGGATGTCGCGCCGGGTGCTGATGGCGGGCGCGGAAGCGCTGCGGGCGGCTGCGTTGCTGGCGACGCTTGTCCTGATCTGGCTGGGGGCGCTGACACTGCCATTGCTCGCGCTGCTCGGCTTCCTCGCCGTCTGCGGGACCGTGGCCTATAGCGTCGCGGCACCATCATTGGTGCCGTCGCTGGTCGCTCCGCAACTGCTTGGCGCTGCCAATGCACGGATCGAACTCGCAAGGACGGTCGCCTTCGCCGGTGGCCCGGCGATCGGCGGTGCGCTGGTCGGCTTCATCGGCGCTGCGCCGGCCTTTGGCTTTGCCGCGGCCTTGTCCATCATCGCCGTGGTTTTTCTGGCCGGCCTTCAGGAGCCCTCGCGCTCGGCGATGAATCAGCGCAAGCCGATGCGGGATATCGCCGAGGGGCTCGCCTTCGTCGCCCGCCATCAATATCTGCGCCCGGTCTTCGTCACGCAGTTCATCTTCAGCGGAGCGTTCTTCATCATTCTTGCTATCTTCGCGCCCTATGCCGTGCGCCGTCTCGGCCTTGGCGCCACGGGTATTGGCGTCACGCTGGCCATGTATGGCGCCGGCATGGTGATCGGCGCGCTGGTGGCGACACGGCTGATGAAGCGGCTGCCGTTCGGCACGGTGATTGTGCTCGGCCCGATCACCGGCTTCGTCGCCTCGCTGGTCATGGCGCTGACCACGTGGATTCCCTCGCCTGCGCTGGCGGGGCTCAGTTTCTTCTTGCTCGGCGTCGGTCCGATCCTTTGGGTGATCTCCACGGCGACGCTGAGGCAATCGGTGACGCCGGCGAGCCTGCTCGGCCGGGTCTCGGCCATCAACATTCTGAGCTATGGCGCCCGTCCGGTCGGGACCGGCATCGCCGCGGTCGTCGGCGGGATCTATCAGGCGGAAACGTGCCTCTATCTCGCCGTCGCCGGCTTCGCATGGCAGGCGCTGGTGATCCTGAACTCGCCCGCCGCTGCGCTCCAGCGGCAGCCGGACATGACTGACGATGTGACCCGATGTGTGCCGACGAAAGTCTAACGACCGCTCGTTAGTTCATCTGTAGTTCTCTTCGCCCCTGCACTCCCCGCATTGCAACATGGCTTGTTAGTGTAGTTCGTCCGCGTCCTAGCGTCGCAGCGAAGCGATGGTTCTTGCCAAAGCACGGGGCAAGCCTTTGTCTTGCTCATAAACAACAAGGTCAGTTCGCAAAGGACGACCATTCGGGGAGGATATCATGACGTCATCCAAGGACAGGACTCCGTCTCGGCGCCGTTTTCTGAAGGTCGCCACCGCTGGTGCTGCCGCAACCGTTGCGGCACCGGCCATCGCGCAGAGCACCGGGCCGATCAACATGCGCTGGCAGAGCACCTGGCCCGCCAAGGACATCTTCCACGAATACGCCCAGGACTACGCCAAGAAGGTCAATGACATGACCGGTGGCGACCTCAAGATCGAGGTGCTGCCGGCGGGCGCCGTGGTGCCCGCCTTCGGCCTGCTCGATGCGGTGTCCAAGGGCACGCTCGACGGCGGCCACGGCGTGATGGTCTATCACTATGGCAAGCAGACCGCGCTGGCGCTGTGGGGCTCGGGCCCGGCCTATGCCATGGACGCGAACATGTTGCTGGCCTGGCACAAATATGGCGGCGGCAAGGAGCTGCTCGCCAAGCTCTATGCGTCGATCAACGCCAATGTCGTGTCGCTGCCCTATGGGCCGATGCCGACCCAGCCGCTCGGGTGGTTCAAGAAGCCGGTACAGAAGGCCGACGACCTCAAGGGCGTGAAGTTCAGGACGGTGGGCATCTCCATCGACGTGTTCACCGGCCTCGGCGCCGCGGTGAACGCGCTACCGGGCGGTGAAATCGTCTCGGCGATGGATCGCGGCCTGCTCGATGCCGCCGAGTTCAACAACGCCTCGTCGGACCGCGTGCTCGGCTTCGCCGACGTCTCCAAAGTCTGCATGCTGCAGAGCTATCACCAGAATGCCGAGCAGTTCGAGATCCTGTTCAACAAGACCAAATACGACGCCCTGCCCGACAAGCTGCGCGCCATCATCACCGCGGCGACCGAGGCAGCCGGACAGGAAATGTCATGGAAGGCCATCGATCGCTATTCGCAGGACTATGCGGACCTGCAGGGCAAGGACAAGGTGAAGTTCTACAAGACGCCGGACTCGATCCTGCAAAAGCAGCTCGAGGTCTATGACGAGGTGGTCGCAAAGAAGTCGGCGGAGAATCCGCTGTTCAAGGAGATCGTGGAGTCGCAGATGGCTTTTGCGAAGCGCGCCACGCAGTGGGAGCAGGACACGGTGGTCAATCGCCGAATGGCCTACAACCACTATTTCGGACCGAACGCGAAGAAGAAGACCTGACGCCATCAGGCGCTCGTGCCCCGCATCATCCGGGACCTGTTCCCGGATGATGCTTTGCTATTGCTTGCGATCGCCTGCCTTTTGCATAACCGCATTTCCATAGACTGGCCCTCATCAAATGACTGCCGAGCGTTTTCTGCACTCCATCGACGGTATAAGCACCTTCGCCGGCAAGGCTGCGGCCTGGCTCATTCTCGGATTGATGGGTCTCGTCTGCGCCGAGGTGTTCAAGCGCTACATGCTGAACATGCCGACGGCCTGGATCTTCGACGCCTCCAACATGCTCTATGGCACGCTGTTCATGCTGTGCGGCGCCTATACGCTGGCGCAGAACGGCCATGTGCGCGGCGATTTCCTGTATTCGTCGATGAAGCCGCGGACACAGGCCTCACTCGATCTCGTGCTGTATCTCGTGTTTTTCCTGCCCGGCATCGCGGCGCTGGTCTATGCCGGCTGGGACTATGCAGCGGACAGCTGGCACATCCGCGAACATTCCAACGTCACTGCCGATGGCCCGCCGGTCTATCATTTCAAGGCGATGATCCCCCTCGCCGGCGCATTGCTGCTGTTGCAAGGTCTTGCCGAGATCGCGCGCGCGGTGATCTGCCTGCGGACCGGTGCGTGGCCCAGCCGGTTGAAGGATGTTTCAGAGATCGATGTCGTGGAGGAGCAGCTCGCACTCTCGGAACATGTCGATGACGAAACGCGGCGCAAAGCCATCGCGCATGCGCAGGATATCGAGGAAGCCGCTCGTCAGCGCGGCATGGGCACGGAGACGCAAAAATGAGCGATCCCGCCCTTGGCCTCCTGATGCTCGGCCTCATCGTCGTCGTGATCATGCTGGGCTTTCCTACGGCCTTCACGCTGATGGGTCTCGGCATGTTCTTCGGCTTCGTCGCCTATTACCGCGCCGGCGAATCCTGGGCCGACAATCACATCTTCGACCTGATGGTCCAGCGCACCTATGGCGCCATGACCAACGACGTCCTGATCTCCATCCCGCTGTTCGTGCTGATGGGCTATGTGATGGAACGCGGCGCGCTGGTCGACAAGATGTTCTATTCGATCCAGCTCGCGTTCCGCCGCGTGCCTGCATCGCTGGCCGTCGCGACGCTGATCGTCTGCACCTTCTGGGGCATCGCCTCCGGCCTGGTCGGCGCCGTGGTGGTGCTGATGGGGGTCATCGCCTTCAATCCGATGCTGAAGGCCGGCTACGACGTGAAGCTGGCATCCGGCGTCATCACCGCCGGCGGCACGCTCGGCATCCTGATCCCGCCTTCGGTGATGATCATCGTCTATGCGGCGGTGGCCGGACAGTCGGTGGTGAAGCTCTATGCCGCCGCGATGTTTCCGGGCTTTTTCCTGGCCTTCCTCTATCTCGTCTATGTTATCGGCTGGGCGCTGCTCAATCCGAAGATCGCGCCGAAACTGTCGGAGAGCGAAACGCGCGTGCCGGTGCGGCCGTGGATCGGCGAGTTGCAGCAGGCCTATTCGCACAAGATGCTGCCGGCTTTGCTGACTGCCGCCGCCGCGCCATCGCGCGCGATGGCGCTAACCATGGATGGCGTGCGGGTCAGCTATGGCACCATCCTCAAGAATCTCGGTTTCGCGCTGGTGCCACTGATCCTCGCGCTGTCCACGCTATGGGCGGCGTGGTGGTATGTGGTCATCCATCCGCAGCCCGATACGCCCGCGCCTGCCGCCATCACCGAGCGCGTGCAGACCGGCGATGCCGGTAAAGCCGAGCCGGCCGAGGAGAAGCTCGAAGAGCTCGGCTCGGCGCAATCAGGCTCATCGCAGGAGAGCGAACCAGAACAGTTGCAGCAGATGGGCAGTGCCGAACTGCAGACGAGCAACGCGCCGGCCTATGCCGGGCCGTCGCCCCAGTTCTACACCTACTTCGCCTTCACCGCGGCGATCATCGCGCTGCTGCTGTTCTACTACTACTGGACCATGGGTGCGGAGCAGTTCGAGGTCCTACGGCTACTGACCTCATCCGTGATGCCGCTCGGCATCCTCACTGCAGTGGTGCTCGCGGTGATCCTGCTCGGCATCACCACGGCGACGGAGTCCGCCGCGGTCGGCGCCGCCGGCGCGTTCCTGCTCGCCTTCCAGGCGCGCACGCTGGACTGGAAGCGCACCAAGGAAGCCGTGTTCCTGACAGCCAAGACGACGTCGATGGTGTGCTGGCTGTTCGTCGGCTCGGCGCTGTTCTCGGCCGTGTTCGCCATTCTCGGCGGCCAGGCGCTGCTGGAGAGCTGGGTGCTGTCACTGAATCTGACGCCGCTGCAGTTCATGATCCTGTCGCAGGCCATCATCTTCATTCTGGGCTGGCCGCTGGAATGGACCGAGATCATCGTGATCTTCGTGCCGATTTTCCTGCCGATGCTGAAACATTTCGGCATCGATCCGATCCTGTGGGGCGTGCTGGTCTTCGTGAACCTGCAGGCCGCGTTCCTGTCGCCGCCGGTCGCCATGTCGGCTTTCTATCTCAAGGGCGTCGCGCCGAAACACGTGACGCTGAACCAGATTTTCGGCGGCATGATGCCCTATATGGCCATCGTCATCGTCTGCATGGTGCTGATGTATCTATGGCCCGGCCTGACGCTGTGGCTGCCGAATTACCTGTACGGGAACTGACCGGCCATCCGGCCACCGCCGGGATGCGGCGATGGCCCCTCCCATTCGCAAAATGTGACATCGCCCGCCAGGCCTTTGCAGCCGATTTAATATGATATACATCATCTCAAAAGAGATGAGGACCATCATATGACCGATCAGGCCATCGACGCGAAGGCGGGCAGCCAGGTTCCGGAGGTATCCTCCACGGGCGGGCAGATCGCCGTGCTGGCTGCACTGGCCTCCATCGGCACGCTGGCCACGAACATCCTGCTGCCCTCGCTGCCGCAGATGGCCGTTGCCCTGCAAGTGACGACGCCGGCCATTACCGCGTCCATCACAATTTTCCTGCTGGTCTTCGCGCTCGGGCAACTCGTTGTCGGACCGATCTCGGATCGCTACGGCCGCCGCCTTCCTGTGCTGGCCGGCTTCGCCGTCTTTATCGCAGGCAGTATCTGGTGCGGACTGTCCACCGACCTCACATCGCTGCTGCTCGGCCGCGCCATTCAGGCAGCGGGCGCGTGCGCGACGTCGGTCCTGTCCCGTGCCATCGCGCGCGACCTGTTCAGCGGCGCGGCGCTGGCACGGGTGCTGACGCTGGTGATGATCGCCCAGGCGGCGGCCCCCGGTTTCTCGCCGCTGCTCGGCGGCGGACTGGATCACTTTTTCGGCTGGCGCTCGGAATTCGTCTTCGTCGGCACATTCGCACTGCTATCCGCCATCGCCTTCACCGCCGTGCTCGGCGAGACCCACAATGCAACACGTATCCCGCTCAATCCAATCGCCATCGGCACCACCTACGGAAAGCTTTCGACCAACCTGCATTTCCTGATCCCGGCCGCGACGGTCAGCCTGATCATGGGCGGATTGTTCTCGATGTTCTCCGCCGCCCCCCGCATCCTGATCGAGGGTTACGGCTTCACCCCGATCGCTCTCGGCCTGTTCTTTGCCGGCACCGTCATGGTCGTGTTCGGATCGGGCATGCTGGCGGCGCGTCTTGCCCCGCGCTTCGGACTGGAGCGTGCGATCCGCTATGGATTGCTCATCGCCTTTCTGGGCGGAGTCGCCATCCTTGCGACGGCCTATGTCCACGCCAACGTCGCAACCTTCATCGCGGCGACATGCATCTTCCTGCTCGGCATGGGCGTGGTCAATCCGCTCGGCACCGCACAGGCGCTGTCGCCATTCGGCACCCATGCCGGCGCAGCCTCCGCATTGCTCGGCTTCTGGCAGATGACAGGTGCAGCGATCGGGGTATTTCTGGTCGCGACCATCGTCCCGGACGCATTGCAGGCGCTGGGCATCGTTCTGACCGGGGGTGGCCTGCTCGCGACCCTGCTCTATGCGATGCGCCCGCGCGCTCCTGCGCCCGGCTAATGCGCGAGATAACGCTCGTAACTGCCGCGCATAACCTCGTCGCTGTCGATCTCGGGATCGAGCGTATAGAGATCCTGCGCGCGGCCGATGCCACGCAGGGCGTAGCGGCCGGTCGACACCAGATATTTGCGGCCGGCATTGTCCAGTCCGCTCTGGAAGGCCGATGAGGTCAGGAGCGCCCGATCGACCGACGAACACATCGAAGCGATACGGCTCACCTCGTTGACCGACGGGCCGACCACGGTGAAATCGAGCCGCTCGTCGCTGCCGATATTGCCATAAAACACCTCGCCCTCGTGCAGTCCGACATAGGCCGTCGTGACGGGACGCCCCGCGGCCTGACGCTTGCCATTCAGCGCCGCAATGTTCTTGCGAAACTGATGCTCGGCACGCAGCGCGTTGCGCTTGGCCTGCCCCATGTCATCGGCCGTGAACATCGCAAGCACGCCGTCGCCGATCAGCTTCAGCACATCGCCGCCGGACTCATGGATCGCGTTGATGGACGCCTCGGCGTAGTCGTTCAGAAAGGGAATGATCTCGTCAGGACCGATCACCTCGCCGATCCCTGTCGAATTGCGCAGATCGGAGAACCACAGGACCGCCTTGATCCGTTCGGTAACACCGCGCGTGATCCGGCCGCGCAGTACCTGTTCGGCGGCATCGCGGCCCAGATAGACGCGCCCGAGGGTCCGGGCAATCTCCATCTGCGCCACGGCCTTCAGCGCCAGGCCAAGTAAAGGAACGAGTTCGCGCAGCGCAGCCATCTGATCTTCGTCGAAGCCGGCTTCGCGGCGGGTCGTCCAATGCGAATAGACGCAGTCCATGTTTCCCATGGAGCCCTGTTCGCCAAACCTGTGCACGAACACGGCGCCGTGCCGGTGCCCATTGTCGCGCAGGGTCTGGATCATGTTGAACCGTTCGGCGATAGCCGGGTCGAACAGATCGAGGCACATCTCGCTATGCCCCTCTTCAAGCATGTGGAAGAATACCGAGCGGCGCCAGGCTTTCGCGGCGTCGCCGGTCGCCGTCGAGCCATATTCGAACATCTCGCTTTCATTGGTCGGCCTGTCGCT
The DNA here is from genome assembly GCA_030147505.1 of Tardiphaga sp. Lineage (GTDB taxonomy): Bacteria > Pseudomonadota > Alphaproteobacteria > Rhizobiales > Xanthobacteraceae > Tardiphaga. The sequence goes on along the minus strand of JASBVG010000126.1, from coordinate 29,460 downwards.
CCAGCGAAAGCCGCGCCCCTCGAACAGCGGATGCAGCGTGTCGAGAAACACCTGCCCGCGCGACAGCTCGATCCCCATGGCAAGGCAGCGTTCGCAAAAGCCGCGGATCAGCTCGCTTTCAGGCGAGCCAGTGAGGCCCTGGCCGGTGAGCCAGTTCATCAGTTCGATGCGGGGGGCAGTGTCCATGAATCGCTTCCAAAAACGAAGGCCCCATGGTGAGGAGGCGCCCTTGCGCCGTTCCGAACCATGAGATGCTGGCGCTACCTTAGACCCATCCTTCGAGACGCGCGCAAGTGCGCGCTCCTCAGGATGAGGACGGAGCTGGCGTCAATCACGCATGCGCCCCCAGATCCTTTTGCGCAACCACGACGGAGCCGGGGAAGAGACGGCGGATCAGGATGTAGAAGATCGGCGTGAAGATCAGGCCGAAAATGGTCACGCCAATCATGCCAAAGAACACGGCCACACCGACCGCCTGTCGCATTTCCGAACCCGACCCCGACGAAATCACCAGCGGCAGCACGCCCAGGATGAAGGCGAAGGATGTCATCAGGATCGGGCGGATACGCAGACGACAAGCCTCGATGACGGCCTCGAGCTGATCGCGGCCCTCCTGCTCGATATCGCGCGCGAATTCGACGATCAGGATGGCGTTCTTCGCGGCAAGCCCCACCAACACGACGAAGCCGATCTGCGTCAGGATATTGATGTCCTGCCCCATGATGCGCACGCCAATGGTCGCCGCGAACAGGCACATCGGCACGATCAGGATGACAGCGAAAGGCAGCGACCAGCTGCCATATTGCGCAGCCAGCACGAGATAGACGAACAGCACGCAGATCGGGAAGACGTACAGACCTGCATTGCCGGCGGTGACCTGCTGATAGGACAAATCGGTCCATTCGAACGAGAAGCCACTCGGCAGCGTGTCATCCGCGAGTTTCTTCATGGTGTTCAACGCCGTCGCCGAACTGACGCCGGGCAATGTGTCGCCCTGCAGCTCGGAGGCCGGATAAAGATTATAACGCGGCACGCGATCCGGCCCCGCCCTGTCCTCGAAATTCACGACGCTGCCGAGCAGCACCATATTGCCATCGGCATCGCGGGTCTGCAGCCGCGCGAGATCGGCGCGCTCCTTGCGGAATGGCAGATCGGCCTGCGCCGTGACGTGATAGGTACGGCCGAGAATATTGAAGTCGTTGACATAGGCCGAGCCAAAATAGACCTGGATCGCATCGTTCACATTGGTGATCGGCACATTGAGCATTTGCGCCTTCTGTCGATCGATATCGACGAAGACCTGCGGCGTGTTCGCGGTGAACGGCGAGAACACCGAGGTGAGACCTGGCGCGCGGCGCGCGGCATTGACGAGTTCATCCGTCGCCTTTTCGAGCAGATCGGGGCCCCTGCCCTGATTGTCCAGAATGCGCATGGCGAAGCCACCGCCGGTGCCGATGCCGGACACCGCGGGCGGCGGCACCACGATCACCAGCGCGCCTTCGATGGCTGCCAGCCGCTTGCGCAGTTCGGCGGTGATCTGTGTCGCCGTATGGCCCTGCTTTGCGCGCTCCTCCGCATCGGCGAAGACCGGGAACAATGCTGCGGCGTTGGAAGCCTGCGTGCGCGTCGCGCCGTTGAATCCCGCAAAAGACGGCACGCGAACGACGCCGGGTACATCGAGGGCAATGCGTTCGATCTCGCGGACGACTTCCGTCGTTCGCGCCAGCGAGGCCGCGCCAGGCAATTGCACGACGACAATGACATAGCCGCGATCCTGCGCGGGAATGAAGCCCTGCGGCGTCGCATAGAGCAGCCAGCCGGCGGTGCCGATCAGCGCCGCATAGACGACCAGCATCAGCGCCAGGTGATGGATGACGAAACCGGCCGCGGTGCCATAGGCATGCGAGAGCCGGTCGAAGCCGCGATTGAAGACGCCCGTGAAAGCGTTCCAGCCGCGCGCCACCACATTCCAGCTCGCCGGCGGCTTCTTCTCGTGATGCTGTTCGAGGATCATCGACGCCAGCGCTGGCGAGAGGGTCAGCGAACAGAAACAGGAGATCGCAGTCGCCACCGCAATCGTGACGGCGAATTGCTGGAAGAACTGCCCTGAGATGCCGCCGAGAAAGGCGGTCGGCACGAACACCGCGCACAGCACCAGCGCGATCGAGATCAGCGCGCCGCCAACCTCGGTCATGGTCAGCAAGGCCGCCTCCCGCCGGCTCTTCCCCTCGGCGAGATGCCGCTCGACATTCTCGACCACGACGATGGCGTCATCGACGACGATGCCGACTGCGAGGACGAGACCGAACAGGGTGAGATTGTTGATCGAGAAGCCGAGCGCCGCCATGACGGCGAAGGTGCCGACCAGCGACACCGGAATGGCGATGATCGGAATGATCGCCGGTCGCCAGCCCTGCAGGAAGACCAGCACGACGATCACGACCAGCACCATGGCCTCGTAGATCGTCTTGATCAGCTCATGCACCGACTGGGCGATGAATTCGGTCGGGTTGTAGCCGATATTATATTCGAGACCTTTCGGAAATTCGGTCTTCAGCTTCGCCATCGTCTTGGCGATCGCGTCCGCCGTGGCCAGCGCATTCGATCCCGGCCGCTGCGAGACCGCCAGCGCAACCGCCGGCTTCTTCAGCAGGAAGCTATTGGTCGTGTAGGACAGCGCGCCGAGCTCGATCCGCGCGACGTCGCGCAGCCGCACGGTGCGGCCGTCGCTGCCGGCCTTGACGACGATATTGCCGAATTCGGACTGATCCTTGAGACGCCCGGTAAAGGTCAGGTTCGGAGAGAAGGCACGGTCGGAGATCGGCGGCTCGGCGATCTGGCCACCGGCGATCTGGATGTTTTGCGCGCGGATGGCGGCGATGACATCGCCGGCCGTCATGCCGAGATTGGCGATCTTGTCGGGATCGAGCCACAGGCGCATCGAGTAGTCGCGTGCACCGAATATCTGAATGTCACCGACACCATCGAGACGCAGCAACTGGTCGCGCACGTTGCGCAGCGCGTAGTTGGAAATATAAAGCTGGTCGTAGGTATCGTCAGGCGACAGCATGAACACGACCATCATCAGGTCGGGCGAGTTCTTGCGGGTGACGACGCCGTTGCGCTGGACCTCCTCGGGCAGCCGCGGCTGCGCGATGGCGACGCGGTTCTGAACCAGCACCTGCGCCTTGTCGAGATCGGTGCCGAGCTTGAAGGTGACGGTGATGTTGAGCTGGCCGTTCGAGGTCGCCTGGCTGTACAGATACAGCATGTCCTCGACGCCGTTGATCTCCTGCTCAATCGGTGTCGCGACGGTTTCCGACACGGTCTGCGCGGAGGCGCCGGGATATTGGGTCGTGATCACCACAGTAGGCGGCGCGACTTCGGGATATTCGGACACCGGCAGCGTCGTATAAGCGATGGCACCGACGATGATCAGCACGATGGACATCACCATCGCGAGGATCGGACGATTGACGGAAAGGCTACCGAGATTCATGGCTTGGCGCCGCCTGCGGGAGCCACGGGCTTCACGTCGCCCGCTTTCGGAGTGACCTTGGCGCCAACGCGCGCGCGCTGCAGACCGTCGATGATGATGCGGTCATCCGGCTTGAGCCCTTCCCGAATGACGCGCAACCCGTCGTCGAGCGGGCCGAGCGTGACGGGCCTTGCCTCGACCGTATCGTCCGGCTTCACCACCATCACGATCTTGCGTGACTGATCGGTGGCGACCGCTGTATCGGGGATCAGCAGCGCCTCATATTCGCCGCTGGCAATGACGCGCAGGCGCGCGAACTGGCCCGGCAGGATCGAGAGGTCGCGATTGTCGACGATGGCACGGCCGCGCAGCGTGCCGGTGCCGACGTCGAGCCGGTTGTCGAGGAAATCCATCTTGCCTTCCTTGCTCGGCCTGCTGTCTCCGGTCAGCGTGATCTGCACGGGATTGGGCGTGTCGCGCGAGCTCGGACGCTTGCCCTCGAACCACAGGCGGCTGTTGCGCTGATAGATGGACTCGTCCATGTCGAAATACAGATAGATCGGCGTCATCGACACGATGGTCGTCAGCAGCGTCGCGCCACTGTCGCTGCCATTGACGAGATTGCCGACGCTGACGAGATGGCGGCTGACGCGGCCATCGATGGGCGCAACGACTTTCGTATATTCGAGATTGAGCTTCGCAAGCTTGAGCGCGCCTTCAGCCACCAGCACCGAGGCTTGCGCAGCAGCCAGTGCCTGGCTGCGCTGATCGACGATGTTCTCGGAGATCGCCTGGGTCTTGATCAGCGTGGTGGCGCGTTCGAGTTCTTTCTGCGCGAGATCGACCTTGGCCTTGGCATCGTCCAGTTGCCCCTGAGCCTGCTCGGCAGTGGCTTCATACTGGCGCGGATCGATTTCGTAGAGTACGTCGCCGGCCTTCACCACGGCACCGTCCACGAAGGTCACCTTGGTGACGAAGCCGGTGACGCGGGCGCGAATCTGCACCTGATCGATCGCATCGAAACGGCCGGTGAACTCGTCCCAGTCGGTGGTCATCTTCTTGAGCGGATTGGCGACCGTCACGGGAGGCGGTGGCGGCGCGGCGGCTTCGGGCTTCCTGTCGCAGCCAGCAAGCAGCAAAGCGGCAATTACAGAGAGAGAAGGAAAGATCGATCTGAAGCAAATCAAAATAAATGCCCCCAACAAGCCGACTGACCGAACGCAATCGTACATGAAAATTGCGACACGTCGATTTTTTTGCGACGGACTGACGCACCTGGTCCGGAAGGCAGCAGATGGGCGCTGACGTGGCCGCGCGCAACATGCGGTCAAAGCACGAAAGTTTGAGAGATAAATCCTGTCTATAACCTCCCGGCTTGCGTCGTGAGCGCACGGTACCGGGCCGGCCATGGCGAGACGGCGGGTGATCGCCTATATTTCTGGCTCCATCATCAGAAGGAACCACTGTGTTATCGCTCGAACTCGGGATCGTCGCGGTCCTGATCGTCCTCAACGGCCTGCTCGCGATGTCCGAGCTGGCGATCGTCTCGTCCCGACCCGCCCGTCTCGCCGGCCTTGTCGAAAAAGGCGTCACCGGCGCGCGCCGCGCGCTCACCCTGGCTTCCGATCCCGGCAAGTTTCTCTCCACTGTGCAGATCGGTATCACGCTGATCGGTGTGCTGTCAGGCGCCTTTTCGGGCGCGACGCTGGGCCAGCGCCTCTCGGCAGAGCTGCTCGACCTCGGCGTCTCCAAGGGCCTCGCCGATACGCTCGGCGTCGGCCTCGTGGTCACCACTATCACCTATGCCTCGCTGATCATCGGCGAACTCGTGCCGAAGCAGATCGCCCTGCGCGATCCCGAAGCCGTGGCCGTGCGCGTTGCGCCGGCGATGGTGATGCTGGCGAAAATCTCGCTGCCGCTGGTGTGGCTGCTCGATCGCTCGGGCAAGGCGATCCTGTTCATGCTCGGCCAGCGCGGCGCCTCGGAAGACAAGGTCAGCGAAGCCGAGATCCACACGCTGGTGACGGAAGCAGAGACAGCGGGCGTGCTCGAGCCCGGCGAGAAGGAAATGATCGCCGGCGTGATGCGGCTCGGCGACCTGCCGGTCGGCGCCGTGATGACGCCGCGCCATGAAGTGGCGATGATCGATCTCACCGATCCCATCGAGACCATCCATGCCGAAATCACCGGCAGTTCGCATTCACGCTTTGCGGTGTTCGACGGCAATCTGGATTCCGCCATCGGCATCGTGCAGGCGAAGGACCTGCTCGGCGCCTTCCTCGCCGGCGGCACGCCGGACATCCGCGCGCTGGTGCGAGAGGCGCCTGTGATCCCCGACACACTGGATGCGCGCGACGTCGTGCGGATCCTGCGCGAGTCCGCGGTGCATATGGGACTCGTCCATGACGAATACGGCACTTTCCAGGGCGTCGTGACGTCGGCGGATATTCTCGAAGCCATCGTCGGCGCATTCCATACCGAGGAAGGGCCGGCCGAGCTCGCCTTCCACAAGCGCGAGGACGGCTCCTATCTCATCTCGGGCTGGATGCCGGCGCTGGAATTCATGTCGCTGCTGTCGATCGAACCGCCGACGGGCTCACGCCCGTATCAGACCTTTGCCGGCTTCCTGCTCTATGAGTTCGGTCGCATTCCGGATGTCGGCGACACCATCATCTCGCATGGCTGGACATTCGAGGTGATGGACCTCGACGGCCGCCGCATCGACAAGGTGCTGGCGACACGGATGGTCGAGGAAGAGACGGGCTAGAGCAGTTCGAGAACAGTCTCAGCCGGCCGGCACACGCGCGCGCCCCTGAGCGTGGTCACGATCGGCCGATTGAGCAGGATCGGATGCGCGACGATGACATCGATCAGCGCATCGTCCTTGAGCGAGGGATCGACGAGCCTAAGCTCGACATAAGCCGGCTCCTTCTCGCGGAGCAACGCACGAACACCGCCGACGGTCTTGACCAAAGCCTTGAGCTGTTTCCGGTCCAGCGGCGTCTTCAGATACTCGATCACCACCGGCTCCACACCGCGCTCCTGAAGTAGCGCGAGGGTGGTGCGCGAGGTGCCGCAACGCGGATTGTGGTAGATCGTGACAGTCATCTCACCGGCATCCGAACAAGCCGATCGTTACTCGATCGGCTTGTTGAACTTGTTCGAACTCGGCAGACCCGTTGCCTGACGACCGGCATCGGCGCGGGTGCCGCGCCAATCCGACAGCTCTTTCCAGCTCATCGAGCGTTCGCGACCCGACGAGTCGCGCCAGGTCAGACCTGCCTTGGCGTTGAACACGGCGACGTCGGACAGCGCAGCGCTTGTGTATTTCTGCAGCCGGACGCCTTTGCCCTTCGACATTTCCGGCACTTCGCTGAGCGGGAAGATCACCATCTTGTGGTTGGTACCGATGACGGCGACCTGATCGGCGCCCTCTTCCACCAGTGTCAGGACGCGCGCTTCGTTGGGCATGTCGACATTGATGATCTGCTTGCCCTTGCGGGTCGCGCTGACGCAATCGTCCTCGCCCACCACAAAACCCTGGCCGTCATGGCTGGCGATCAGGAACTTGCGGCCACCCTTGTGCACGAACACCGAGACGATGGCTGCATCGCCTTCCATGTCGATGAACAGGCGGATCGGCTCGCCATGACCGCGGCCACCGGGCAGCTTCGCCACATCGAGCGTGTAGAAGCGGCCATTGGTAGCCAGCAGCATCAGCTTCGACGTCGTCTCCGCGAAGAAGGACTGGCCGAGCTTGTCGTCCTGCTTGAAGGTCAGGTTCGACAGATCCGCCACCTGGCCCTTCAGCGTGCGCACCCAGCCCTTGTCGGAGATCACGACGGTGACGGGCTCGCGCTCGACCAGCGACTCCTCGAGCGCAGCGAGATCGTGCTCCGGCGCATCCGCGAACACCGTACGGCGCTTGCCGAGCGGCGTCTTCGGGCCGAACATCTCGCGCACCTTGCGCACCTGCTCGCCGACCTTCGACCACTGCACGGCTTCCGAACCGAGGATCTCGTTGATCCCCTTCAGCTCCGCGCGCAACGCCTTGTCTTCCTTCTTGATCTCGAACTCTTCGAGCTTGCGCAGAGAGCGCAGGCGCATGTTCAGGATCGACTCCGCCTGCAGCTCGGTCAGGCTGAAGGTCTTCATCAAGACGGGCTTCGGCTCATCCTCGGTGCGGATGATGCGGATGACCTCGTCGATGTTGAGATAGGCGATCAGGTAGCCGCCGAGCACTTCCAGGCGATGCTCGATCTGGCCCTTGCGGTGCTGCGAGCGGCGCAGAAGCACTTCGCGCAGATGGTCGAGCCATTCGCGCAGGCATTCGGCAAGGCCGAGCACCTTCGGAATGCGGCCCTTGACCAGCACGTTGAGGTTCAGCGGGATCTTGCTTTCCAGCTCGGTGAGCTTGAACAGCGACTCCATGACGAGGCCGGCATCGACATTGCGCGTCTTCGGCTCGATGACGACGCGGATGTCTTCCGCGGACTCGTCTCTGATATCGCCGACCAGCGGCAGCTTCTTGTCGTTGAGCAGCTCGGCGATCTTCTCGATCAGGCGCGACTTCTGCACCAACCACGGAATCTCCGTGACCACGATGGTCCAGGCGCCGCGATTGCCCTCTTCCACATGCCACTTGGCGCGGGTGCGGAACGAGCCACGACCGGTCGTATAGGCCTCGGCGATCGCTTCCTTGCTGTCGATGACGATGCCGCCGGTGGGAAAGTCCGGTCCCTTGACGAAGCGCAACAGCGCCTTCGACTTGGCATCCGGCTTCTCGATCAGATGCAGAGCAGCATCGCAAAGCTCGGCAGCATTGTGCGGCGGGATCGCAGTGGCCATGCCGACGGCAATGCCCTGCGCGCCATTGGCGAGCAGGTTCGGGAAGCCACCCGGCATGACCGACGGCTCTTTCGACTGGCCGTCATAGTTCGGACGAAACTCGACCGCGTCCTCGTCGATGCCTTCGAGCAGCAGCCGCGCGACATCGGTCATGCGCGCTTCGGTGTAGCGATAGGCGGCGGGATTATCGCCGTCGATATTGCCGAAGTTGCCCTGGCCATCGACCAGCGGATAGCGCGAGGAGAAGTCCTGCGCGAGGCGGACCATGGCGTCGTAGATCGCCTGGTCGCCATGGGGATGGAACGAGCCCATCACGTCGCCGACGATCTTGGCGGATTTCTTGAACGGCGTGCCCGGATCGAGCCGGAGCAGGCGCATGCCATAGAGGATGCGGCGGTGGACCGGCTTCAGGCCGTCCCGCGCATCGGGCAGCGCACGATGCATGATGGTGGAGAGCGCATAAGCGAGATAGCGCTCCTCGAGCGCATCGCGCAGTTGCACCAGTTGAGGCTCGGACGGCTCAGGCGGAATCAGTCTTTTTCCCATGGCGGGGCATTAGCGCGGGACGGCGAATCGGGCAAGAAATGAATCAGGATACGCGGTAAGCTATTCCAGCTCACGCCAACCTTGTTGTCGGGAGGGAAGATGGCGAAGTCGAGGCCCGAGTCTCATACCCAGTTTCACCGCGACGGCAGCATCTGGGCCCGCGGCCAGCATCTCGACGGCCTGGCAACAGGTTACTGGGAGTGGTTCCGCAAGGACGGCGTCCGGATGCGCTCAGGTCATTTCGACCGTGGCGAGCAGACGGGCGAATGGACCACTTATGACAAGAACGGCGATGTCTACAAAGTGACCACGTTCAAACCGAAGGCGGCCACCCGCTAGGTGCCCAAGCGCACCATCTGTCGGATCACCGCATTGATGAAGCCGGATCGCGCATCGGAATGCACCTGCCCGCGCGGCTCCAGAACATTGCGCAGCAGGAAACGACCGGTGATGTCGAAGCCGTCCTGCAGGTCGCGATCGGACAGCCCGTGTTCGGCATTGTAACTCGCACGCATGAATGGCGGCAGCGGCATCAGCTTGTCGCGCCAGGGCTCGCCGGCCGCGCGCGAGACGGCGCTGCCGGATTTCGGCGAGACATAGATCAGGTCGGTCGTGACGCCCGTCGCGGCGCAGTTCTCCAGATCGAGGCCGACGCCGAGTTCAGCGAGCATTGCGAGTTCGAAACGGATGGTATGGATCGCCGCAACCGCAGGATGATCGAAATCATCGAGGATGGCTTCGAGCATGGCAAAGATGTCGTCATGCGGATCGCGCTCCGGCAAGAGCCGCGCGATCGAGGCCAGATGGGTGACGCCGTAGGCAGCATGCGACGCGCCGAGTAATGTCGCCGCGCGGAGTTTTGTGCCGTCGATCAGGTAGTAGCCGAGCTGCTCGTCGAGCCTTGCGCGCCAGATCGCCTGCACGCTGTTGCCGGGCTGCAGGACCGGACGCATCCGCGAGCCCGCGCCGCCGCGCACGAGGCCGAGATGGCGGCCATGGCTGCGCGTCATCAGTTCGACGATGGCGCCGGATTCGCCATGCCGTCGCACACCGAGGATGATGCCTTCGTCGGTCCATTCCATGGGAAGATTATAGTTCGTAGGATGGGTAGAGCGAAGCGAAACCCATCGGCAGGGCTTGCCGCAACGACCGCACGATGGGTTTCGCTCCGGCGCTGGGCGCCTGCGCTCTACCCATCCTACAGATCACCCTTTGAACCAGTCCCGCGCATCGCCGGTGAAGGCGCAATACAGCCCGAGCGCCGTCAGGATGCACGACACGATCTCGATGGCGCTGTCGAACTGCAGGCCATAGACGCCGAGCACCTGGAGCAGCGAGAGCACCGAGAAGCTCAGCGACACCAGCAGCACCCAGCGCGGCCAGCTCTTGCGGCGATAGGCGGCCAGCCAGACGAGATAGACAAAAAACAGCAGCATGCAGGCGGCGACGAAAGTCGCCACCGCGATTGTGCCGTCGGACAAATTGGCATCGGCCGTACGGTCCTGGAACGCGATCGATATGCTGTCGAGGATCAGCGACACGTAAAGCAGCACCTCGAAATAGAAAACGTTCTTAGGCAGGTCGGCGGGAACGGTCACGGCTGCACTCACTTGATCGGTCCCAGCTTCATTCCTGCGGGAATTCGAGACCCATTTCGCGGTAACGGCTGGGATCGTCACCCCAGTTCTCGCGCACCTTCACGAACAGAAAGAGATGCACGGGAAAGCCGACGATCTCGGTGAGCTCGCGGCGCGCATCGGCGCCGATCTGCTTGATGGTCGCGCCGCCCTTGCCGAGCACGATCTTCCGCTGGCTCTCGCGCTCGACGAAGATCGTCTGCTCGATGCGCACGGAATTGTCCTTGCGCTCCTGCCAGCTGTCGGTCTCCACCGTTGACTGATACGGCAGCTCCTGATGCAGCTGGCGAAAGATCTTTTCGCGGGTGATCTCGGCCGCGAGATGCCGCAAAGGCGCGTCCGACATCTGGTCCTCGGGATAGTGATACGGGCCTTCCGGCACGTCGGCCGCAAGCCGGCGGCGCAGGTCGTCGACGCCGTCGCCGGTCATCGCCGAGATCATGAAGATGTCCTCGAATTTCAGCCGCTCATTGGCGTCCTGCGCCAGCTTGAGCAGCCGCTCCTTGGAGACGATATCGACCTTGTTGATCACCAGGATCTTCGGATGATTGACGTTGGCGAGCTGGTTGAAGATCGCCTCGGCTTCCTCGTTGATGCCGGCCTTGGCGTCCAGCAGCACGCAGACGAGATCGGCGTCATGGGCGCCGCTCCAGGCCGTCTTGACCATCGCGCGGTCGAGCCGGCGCTTCGGCAGGAAGATGCCGGGCGTATCGACCAGGATGATCTGCGAATTCCCTTCGATCACGATGCCGCGGATCAGCGCGCGCGTGGTCTGCACCTTGCGCGAGACGATGGTGACCTTGGAGCCGACCAGCGCATTGACGAGCGTGGACTTGCCGACATTGGGCGCACCGATCAGCGCAACGAAGCCGCAACGGGTGTCTTGCGGGGCGCCTTCGGATTCATGGGCAACGTTGTCGTTCAAGTCATCATCCTTCAAGATTTCACGCCTTCGCGCTCCAGCATGGCCGTTGCGGCGGCCTTCTCGGCGGCACGCTTGCTGCCGCCCTCACCTTCAGCAGATGCAAGCCCGCTCACATCCACCGCGATTTTGAAATGCGGATCGTGATGCGGACCGGAACGCCCGACCTCGCGATAGATCGGCGTTGGCAAGCCGCGGCCCTGCGCCCATTCCTGCAAGACGGTTTTCGGGTCACGCAACGGGCGCACCGGCCTGCGCATGCGCTCGGTCCAGTTGCGCTGCACGAAGGCTTCGGCGGCGGGATATCCGCCGTCGAGGAAGATCGCGCCGATCACCGCTTCGCAGATGTCACCCAGCACCGACTTGCGCAGGCGCTGCCCCACGCCAGCGCCGACGCTGCCGAGCTTGATGCCGTCCTGAAATCCGAGCGAACGCGCGACATCGGCGCAGGCTTCCTTGCGAACGAGATCGGCAAGACGCTTCGATAGCTCGCCTTCGTCGCCATTCGGAAAGGCGCGATACAGCATGTCGGAAATCACGAGGCCGAGCACGTGATCGCCGAGAAATTCGAGGCGTTGATAGCTCTCGCTGCGGCTGCGCTGCGACTTCAGCGCCGAGACATGCGTAAAGGCCGTCTCGAGAAGCTGCGCATCCTTGAAGGCATGGCCGATCCGCGTTTCGATCTCGGCTGCCGCCGCCTTGGCCTCGGCGCGCGCGCGCTTCTTGCGCTGGGCCGCAGTCTCCTTCGGCGCCTCGGGCACCGGGCTGTGATCGTCGGAATTCGGCGCTGCCGTCTCGATGGTTTTGGTGTGATCGTCCGTCATCGCACGATGGAGAAAATGCGACTCCAGCGCACGGCGGTCGGCCAGCGCCAGATCTGCCAGGCCTGCTCGCCCTCGGCGATCGAGAAGAAGATCATCTGGGCGCGGCCGATCAGATTTTCCGACGGCACGTAACCCACCGCCGACTGCACGCGGCTGTCGGTTGAGTTGTCGCGATTGTCGCCCATCATGAAGAAGTTGCCAGGCGGCACCTTGTATTCGATGGTGTTGTCGTAGAAGCCGTTATCGACGCAATCGAGCGTCTCATAGGTGACGTTGTTCGGCAGCGTCTCCTTCCAGCGCTTCACCCGCGCCGTCGCATCGGAGCCGCAGGGGTCCTCGCCGACGAAGTCGCTGAGGCGCTCGCGCTGCACCGGCTTGCCATTGATATACAGCAGGCCCTCTTTCATCTGGACCGTGTCGCCCGGCAGGCCGATCACGCGCTTGATGTAATCGGTGGTGTCATCCTTCGGCAGACGGAACACGACCACGTCACCGCGAGCGGGATCGGAGCCGAAGATGCGGCCGGAGAAGATGTTCGGCGACAGCGGGATCGAATAATGGCTGTAGCCATAGGAATATTTGGACACGAACAGATAGTCGCCGACCAGCAGCGTGGCCTTCATCGAGCCCGAAGGAATGTTGAAGGGCTGGAACAGAAAGGTCCGGATCACCAGCGCGATGAGCAGCGCATTGATGACGACGCGGACGGTTTCGCCGAAGCCGCTTTCAGTCTTGGTCCCCGAAGTCACGCTCATCGCTTTCCCGATTCCCGCGCGTGGGTGCGCGGCTGGTCTCACATCTCATCTACATGAAATGCAATAAATTCAATCTGTTACGGCAAATTCCAGCAATGGAGAAAGCGAGAATTGGCGCCGGTTCGGTGTCAAAGCAGGTTTATCCGGTTGCGTGGATCGGCGCAACGAAGCCTGCCCCGCCCTGCCGCAGGTTTGCCGCAAGATTCCGTGCGATTGCGCGCAAGAACCCAACATTTCCGGCGGCAGACTTGCGCGGGACTTCCGTCAGGATTTGGGCGGGATCACGGCCGAAATGATCACAAAAGCCTGTGCCAGCGGCCAGTCGTCGGTGATCGAGAGGTCGATCTGGGCATCGTGCCCTGCCGGGGTCAGTGCCTGCAAACGCGCCAGTGCGCCGCCGGTCAGTTTCATGGACGGTTTACCGCCTGGCAGATTGACCACCCCCATGTCGCGCCACCAGACGCCCTGGCGGATGCCGGTGCCGAGTGCCTTGGACATCGCCTCCTTGGCGGCGAAGCGCTTGGCATAGGTGGCGACCACCATCTTCTCGCTCTTGGCGCGGCGCTCGGCGCGGGCGCGCTCGGCCTCGGTGAAAACGCGATCGAGAAAGCGGTCGCCATGGCGTTCGATCACCTTGGCGACGCGGGTGATGTCGATCAGGTCCGAGCCGATGCCGATGATCATGCGCGCTCCCGCTTGGCGACGCCCTTGTCCATGGCAGCGCGCATTTGCTTCACGGTTTCGGAGAGGCCGACGAACAGCGCCTCGCCGATCATGTAGTAGCCGATGTTCAGCTCCATGATGTCGGGCAGCGCGGCGATGGTCTCGGCGGTGGCATAATCGAGGCCGTGACCGGCATGGACTTCGAGGCCAGCGGATTTCGCCAGCTTCGCGCCGGCCGCGATGCGCTGCCATTCGCTCTCGGCCCTGATCAGTTCGCCATCGGTGATCGCGTCGCACCAGGCGCCGGTATGAATCTCGATCACCGGCGCTTTCAGCTTCGCCGCCATCTCGATCTGCTTCGGATCGGCGGCGATGAACAGCGACACGCGCACGCCGGCATCGGTGAAACGCGCGATGGTCGGCTCCAGCGACTCGCGCTGGCCGACGACGTCAAGCCCGCCTTCCGTCGTCAGCTCTTCGCGGCGCTCGGGCACCAGACACACCGCGTGCGGCTGCACGCCGAGCGCGATGCGCACCATGTCCGGCGTCGCCGCCATCTCGAAATTCAGCGGTTTCGAAATCTCGGCCTTCAGCCGCTCCATGTCCGCATCGCGGATATGGCGGCGATCCTCGCGCAAATGCGCGGTAATGCCATCGGCGCCAGCGGCGATGGCTTCGAGGGCCGCCCGCACGGGATCGGGATGTTTGCCGCCGCGCGCGTTACGCAGGGTCGCGACGTGATCGATATTGACGCCAAGGCGGAGAGACGAAGACGGCATAGCGGGCTTTCGAAAAGCGGTGTCGAAAGCCTCTTCTAGCAACAGGACGTCGCCATTGCGAGGCGGGGCCGCCATGCGTGGCCGCTATAGCAGCCCCAATTCACGCAGCTCCCGTCGCATCGGCTCGGGCATCGCCTCGATGCTGGCGGCGGCCTTGCCGAGATCGGGCGGCGCATCCTTGTAGGTGAGGTACCGCCAGCCCTGGAACGGACGCAGCGGACGCGGCGCGACGGTGACGGGCTTCGGCTCCATGATGAGCCGGCAGCGATTGATGCCTTCGCCGTCGCGAAACGGTTCGATGGCGATCAGTTTCTCGCGCAGCGCGATCTCGCCGCGGATCACCCAATAGAGCGAACCGCCATCGAGCAGCTCGGTATCGCGCTTCGGCACCATGCGGGTGACATGGATATGCTGCTGCTTCTCGCCGCGCGCTTTTGCGGCGCGCATACGTTCGCTCAGATAGCTCTTGAAATCGGCGATGGACTCGCAGCCGACGGCGAGTTTGACGAGGTGCAAAGGCATGCGCGTGAGATCGGAACCGGAGCGGTCTTACAAGCTGTTATCCACCGCTCAGTTATCCGCCTGCGGCGCGCCAGGCGCAAGCTGAACGGGCGCCGCCGGCGCTGCCGCCTGTGGACGGGGCGCTTCCTTGGCCGCCTCTTTCGGCGCAGCCTGCTTCTTCGGTGCGGGACGTGGCGCGGCCTTCGTCTCGGATGCCGCCGGCTTAGCGGGCGTATCGGTCATGATCGAGATCGGCGGGATCGACGAGGACGACGGGAATTCCGCATTGGTCGGCTTGCCGGTCGGCATCGATGGCGGCAAACCTGCGAGCGATGCGACGCCCGGAACCGCCGATGCCGCTGCCATCGCCGGCGGCGCGTTCCATGCCGGCGCATACCGCGTCAGCAACCCCTCATAGAAGCGCTCGCCCATATTGGATGCGATCTGCTTGTGGTCGGTGACAGACGCATAGGCCGGGCAGCTCTCCGGCATGCAGCGCTCGCGCGTCTGCAGCACATAGGCGAACAGCCCGTAGCGATCGCGCTCCACAGCGCGGCGCAGCAACGCCAGATCTGGCGTCATCGCCTTGTCGGCGGCGGCGACATCGCCATGGGCACGCAGACGGTCGAGCAGTACAGCGGAGCTCGACACAGCGGCAGCGACGGATTCCGGCGAGGCGAACAACGATTTCTCGCACGCGGCAAGAACCATGTCGCCGGCGAGTTCATCGAGGCAGGACAGTGCGGGCAACGCGCTCGCAAATTGCGCATTGGTTGCAACAGGCGCCGGCGTATTCTGCGTCGTCCCGGAGCTGCGCAGAGTGGCCGCCGCAGCGACGCCGATCGCGAGCAGCGTGATCACCGTCAGCGCACCGTTGGCGACAGATTTCTCGGCGCGCAGCAGCGTCACCAGCACGATCAACGCAAAGAACACCGCCGCGGCAAATGCGAGCCACATGGGCAATGTGGCCGAGCGCCAGAGATGATCGAGCGAAGTTGCCCAGGCCGCGTTCATTCAGAAGTCCCCACGATATTCAAGCAGATGCGGCTGCCATGCACCCGCAATATGCTGTTGTTATGGCGACGATATCCGCCGGAACAAGAGCGGAGCGCAGCCTGCCCGATCACTCTTCCTCGAAGCGCGGAATCAGGAGGGTCTCGGCCAGCCCCTCCTCCGTCCACTGCCGGAACGCCGGATTCGCCTGCATGGTGTCCATGTAAGCGCGCGCAGCGGGCGACACCTCGATGGCGTAGGTCAGAAAGCGATGCACCACCGGCGCGAACATGGCATCGGCACCGCTGAAAGCGCCGAACAGATATGGGCCGGCCGCACCGTAGCGCGCGCGGCAGAACGACCAAATCTCGTCGATGCGGGCAATATTGGCCCTGGCGTCGTCCGACAGTGGCTTCGCCTTCACCGGCCGGTGCAGGTTCATGCCGCATTCGTTGCGCAGCGGCATGAAGCCGGAATGCATCTCGGCCGAGACCGAACGCGCATGCGCGCGGTGGGCGACGTCCTGCGGCCACAGCTTCGCCTCGGGAAAACGTTCGGCGGCATATTCAATGATTGCGAGGGAATCCCAGACGGTGACATCACCGTCGATCAGCGCCGGCACTTTCCCCGACGGCGTGACATCGAGAATCCGCTGCTTGTCGGCGGGGCCGGTATAGAGCGGAATCATCACCTCCTCGAACGGGATGCCGGCGCCTTTCAAGGCAACCCACGGGCGCATCGACCACGACGAGTAGTTCTTGTTACCGATCACCAGTTTCAAAGCCATCATCCGCTCCCTGCAAGGCGTGCAAAATGCCATGCGCGCGGCGGCGCTGCAATCAAGTTGGGCATGGCCAGCCGTTGCCGCCCGCGGAGCGAAGTGGCAGAACCACAGCCTGAGACGATGGGTGCTGCATGCTGAACTATTCCTGGATCGACGTTTTCGCGCTCGGCTTCTTCATTCTCGAATGGGCCGCCTATGCGATCACGCTCGAGCACAGCAAATATGGCCGCGACAGCCTGTCGGCGCGCATGCATGCCTATCGCGAGGTGTGGATGCGCCGCCTGCTCGCGCGCGAGGCGCGCATCGTCGATACCCACATCCTGACATCGCTGCAAAACGGCACCGCCTGGTTCGCCTCCACGACGCTGATCGCCATCGGTGGCTCGCTGGCACTGCTGCGCGCCACCAATGAGGTGATGCCGATCATGGCCAATCTGCCGATCGGCTTCAATTCGTCGCCAGGCCTGTGGGAGATCAAGTGCTTCGGGCTGATCCTGATCTTCGTCTATGCGTTCTTCAAATTCGCCTGGGCCTATCGGCTGTTCAACTATGTCGCGATCCTGGTCGGCGCGATGCCTTTCGCAACGGACCGCCACACCCCGGAAGCGGAAGCGCATGTGATACGCACGACGAAAATGTTCGGCGCGGCGGCGCGGCACTTCAATCGCGGCCAGCGCGCATTCTTTTTCGCGCTCGGTTATCTCGGCTGGTTCGTGAGCCCGTGGGTTTTCATCGTCTCTACCGCAGCGGTGGTGGTGGTGACCTGGCGACGACAGTTCGCTTCCAGCGCCTGGCGCGCCATGGGCGACGATCTGCAGGCGGCCAAGAAGACGATCGCCGAAGAGAAAGCTAGCTCGCAAAATCCCGCGGCGTGAACGGCAGGTCGAGCACCTTCCACTCGTTGTATTTGTCCGCCGGCAGCATCGAATAAGGCTGGCAGGCTTCCAGCGCATGTTTCGCGGCCTGCAGCAGCAATGCCGCCTTGGCGGGCCGGCGCACCTCGATCACCGTCGGTTCGGCAACGAGGCGCCCGTCCGGCGACAGCATCGCGCGCAGCTTCACCATGGCATCGTCATTGCGCGCCACATCAGCCGGCAGCTTCAGGCAGGTCTTGAGGTGGCGATGGAAGGCCGTGATGTCGGTTTTGGCGACATCCGCCTGTTCGCTCGCCGGCGCGCCGCCGAAACCGGGCAGCCCGAGTATGACGCCGTATTTCACCGTGATGTCCGGATCGGTCTGCGGCGGCGCCTGCTCTGCCGCCGGAGGCGACGATTGCGGCACCGGCTGCGGGGGCGAAACCGCCTGCTGCTGCACCGGCGGCTGCGCAGCCGGCGATGGCGATGATAGCGCCTGGGCCTGCTGCTGTGGCGGTGAAGAAGGCGGCTGCTGAGACTCTGGTGGCGGCGGGGGTGACGCTGGCGCGGCCTGCTGTTGCCGGGTCACGCTTTCCGGCTCGGATCTTGGCTGCGACGATTGTGGTGTGGCCGCCGCGGCAGCCGGCGTCTTCTGCTCGTCCAGCGTCGGCTTCGTGGTCAGGTCAGGCAGACGGAACTCGGGCTTTGCGGGCTCCGGCTGCTTCTCGGGCGCAGGTTCGGGCTTCGTCTCTTCGGCCTTCTTCTCGGCCTCGGCGAGGTCCTGCGGGGTCACCAGATCGACGCTAACGCTGTGGTCGTGGACCTCCATCGGCCTGGCATCTGCGAAATAGACGCCGACGGCCAAGGCCAGATGACCGAGCACCGAGGCGGCGATCGCTGCGCGAATGAGGTGCCGAGGTTCCATGAATTCGAAGATATGGACTTGAAGACAATATGTAGGCCAGATGTAGGCCAGCAGCGCGATCTTAGCGTCCGTCACCTGCGGACGCCATGACCGCCATGACACAGCTTGCGCGACGATGCAGGATCGGCGATGCCAAGGCATGGCCAAATCCGAATCCAAAACTCCGAAGAAATCTCCCGCCTCGCCGCCCAAGGCCGCAAAGCCCAAATCCCAGCCGCTCGACGAGCGCATCCTTGCCATTCTGGGCCGCGATCCCGCCAAGAGCCTAAGCGCGCCGGAGATCGCCCAGATGATCGAGCCCGAAGGCGACTGGCACGCTCACCTCATCCCGATCCGCCGCGCCGCGGTGGCGCTGATGCTGGACGGCCGGCTAGTGATCTATCGCAAGGGCAAGCCGGTCGAAGACCCCGAGGATTTCCGCGGCGTTTATCGGCTGGGGCTGCCGAAGGACGAATAGTTGACTACGGCTTCTTCGGCCCCGGCAGCAACTCGCTGGTGCGGCCGGCGAGCCGGTAGATTACAAGGCCGACCCATTCATGCAGCGCGATATCGGCGCGGGCGAGACCCGCGCTGGCGGTATCGAAGGTCTCGGATGCGTCGATCCAGCCGCGGGTGCGCCAATCGACCGGATAGGCCTCGACGTCGAAACCCGCCTTGCGGAAGACACCGATCGAGCGCGGCATGTGCCAGGCGGAGGTAACGAGCAGCCAGCGCTCGCCC
Source organism: Tardiphaga sp. (assembly GCA_030147505.1). GTDB lineage: Bacteria > Pseudomonadota > Alphaproteobacteria > Rhizobiales > Xanthobacteraceae > Tardiphaga. The sequence continues at coordinate 10,231 of JASBVG010000126.1, read as the reverse complement.
GGCTTGGGATTGACGAGGCGCGCGGTAAAGGTCGCGTTCTCCTCGGTCGTGCGGCTATCGGTTTCCAGCACGATCCGTTCGGGCGCGACGCCGAACCGCCGCAGCACGTCGCCGGCGACCGGCGCTTCGGACAGCGTCTGCTCGATCAAGCTCGCAGCCCCGCCGGTGAAGGCGATCTTGGCCTGCGGATAACGGCGCGCCAGCTCCAGCATCGCCATGACGCGCTCGCCCGCCGCATTGATCTCCAGCGAATTGCGAGCTGCGGTGGCATCGGAATCGATGGCGCCGCCAAGCACGACGATTCCATCCGGCGCCCGACCGCCGTCCTGCCATTGCGGGAAGCGCTCCGTGAGCGAGAGCAGCAACACATTGCTGAGCGGCGAATAGCCAAACACCAGCAGCAGCAGGACGCCGAGACTCACAAGCCATGTGCCGATCCGGTGCCGGTTCAAAAGTACCAGCGCGAGACCGATGACGCAGAGCGCGGCGATGAAATTGGACGGCTGCGTGAAGAAGCCGAGGATCTTCGAGGCATAAAAGAACATGATGGGTCCGCTGGCGGGCAACGAGCTTGGAAATGGCCGATCCCGTCTGCGGGATCAATGAGGCAAATGCACGTTGACCGGCAAGACGACGACGTCAGTCCCATTTCGGCGCGAAGCCGTAATCGGTCAGGCGACCATCGGGACGACTGAGGGCGGAGACGGCTGCCATCTCATGTTCGGACAGCATGAAATCGAACACGTCGATATTTTCGGACAGGCGCTCGACTTTCGAGGTGCGCGGGATCGCAACGCACCCCTGCTGCACCAACCAGCGCAGGCAGACCTGCGCAGCACTCTTGCCGTGCGCCCTGCCGATGGCGGCGAGGGTTTCGTCGCCGCGCACATTCCCCTTGGCGATCGGGCTGTATGCGACCAGCGCCAGACCGTTGTTGTTGCAGGCTGCGCGCACTTTCTCCTGATCGAGATAGGGATGGTACTCAACCTGATCGCAGACCAGCGGCTCCGGACATGCCGCGACCGCCTGTGCGATCAGCGCCACGGTGAAATTCGACACCCCGATATGCCGCGTCAGCCCCAAGCGCTTGGCATGCGCGAGTGCGCCGAGCGTCTCCTCTAGCGGGACCTGCGGATTGGGCCAGTGCAACAGCAAGAGATCGACCTCGCTCATGCGCAGGCGCGTGAGGCTTTCCTTCACCGACCGTTCGAGATTGTGGGGCGCAAAATGTGTGGTCCAGACCTTGGTGGTGACGAAGATCTCGTTGCGCGGCACGTGCGATGCACGAATGCCCTCTCCGACGTCACGCTCGTTCTCATAGACCTGAGCGGTGTCGACATGGCGATAACCGAGCTTGATGGCCTGCTCGATCACCCGTGCGCAGGTGCGGCCACGCAATTCCCAGGTGCCGAGCCCGATGGCCGGGATGCGGGCGCCATTTGCTTCCACGAACTGCACGCTGTCCTCCCTTTGAAGAAGACGAATGATGCGCCAGCAGAGTTAGCTCAGATCTCAGCAGGCGCCAGCGCAGCGAACACGGTATCGGGCGAATGAGCAATCACGGCCAAAAGCGCACGTGCCGGACCGCGCGGCGAGCGCTTGCCCTGCTCCCAGTTGCGGATGGTCTCGACGGGGACGCCCAGACGGGCGGCGAATTCGGTCTGGGTCAGCTGCGCGCGGCGGCGCAGGTCGCGCACTTCCGGCTCGCTCGCGCGCGTCTCGACCGGCGTCTCGGGCACGAGCGGCACTTCGTGCCCGTCGCGCAATTCGACGATCCGTCCGTAAGCCTTCAATCGCAAGCGCATGTTCGACCTCTTCGCCGGGAATGGTCGGGCAATACCGTTAAGGAGCGATGAAGATGCGGGCTGTCCGCTATTTCAACCCGAACCACAGTGTCGCGATGCCGAGAAAGGCGAAAAATCCGACCACGTCGGTGACCGTGGTCACGAAGGTGCCGGAGGCCACCGCAGGATCGGCTTTCACGCGATCCAGCGCCATCGGGATCAGGATGCCGCCGAGGGCGCCGGCGACGAGATTGGTGATCATCGCAAGGCCGATGACAATGCCAAGGCCTGGAGTCCTGAACCACAGGAAGGCGGCAACGCCAGTGATGACGGCGAAGGCGATGCCGTTCATCAGGCCGACCAGCGTTTCACGGACGATGATGCGCAGGGCGTTGGTGGGATTGAGCTGGCGGGTCGCCAGCGCGCGCACCGCCACCGTCATGGTCTGGGTCGCGGCATTGCCGCCCTGGCTCGCCACGATCGGCGCCAGCACGGCCAGCGCCACCATCTGCTCGAGCTGGCCTTCGAACAGGCCGAGCACCGACGAGGCCAGGAAGGCGGTGGCGAGATTGATCAGCAGCCACATGAAGCGGCCGCGGGCGATGGCGAGGAAGTTGTCAGACAGTTCTTCGTCCGATGAAACGCCGCCGAGCGCCTTGACCTCTTCGTCGGCCTCCTCCTCGATGACGTCGACGACGTCGTCGATGGTGATGACGCCGACCAGCCGATTGTCGGTATCCACCACCGGCGCCGAGACCAGATTGTATTTGCCGAACATGCGGGCGACGTCGCTCTGGTCGTCGAGCACCGAAACGCGGCGGCGATCCTCCTCGATCAGTTCGGCGAGCGGGACCGGGCGACGGGCGCGCAGCAAGGTGTCGAGGGAAACCGCGCCTTGCCATCGCCGGTCGGCATCCACGGAATAAATCTCATAAAAGCGGTCCGGCAGGTCCGGCGTTTCGCGCATATAGTCGATGGCCTGGCCGACATTCCAATCCGGCGGGACGGCGATGAACTCCGTCTGCATCCGGCGGCCGGCCGTCTCTTCCGGATAGGTGAGGCTGCGCTCGATGGCGACGCGCTCGGACAATGGCAGCTTTTCGAGAATCTCGTCCTGCACGTCCTCGTCGACGCCTTCGAGCAGCTCAACCGCGTCGTCGGAGTCGAGTTCGCGGACGCCTTCGGCGACGGTTTCCGGTTCCAACTCCTCGAGCAGTTCCTCGCGAACAGTGTCGTCGACCTCGTTCAGCGCAGAGAAGTCGAAATCGGCCTTGGTCAGCTCGATCAGCCGGACGCGCTCGTCCGGCGCCAGCGCCTGAACGAGATCGCCGAGATCGGCCTCGTGCAGCTCGCCAACGACCTCGCACAGAAACGCGGCGTTCGCCGACTGAACCGCCTGCGAAATGGCCTCGACGAAATCGGGACGGATGTTCCCCTCGCCGTCGCGCATCGGCATGCGGTCGAGGATCGAAGCCTCCTCCGAGGCAGGCTTCATGGCGAGTTCGACGTCGTCAGCCATGTCGGACCTCGCCTGATCGATGAGAAATGCGGATGGCGCGGTTTCCATGGAAATGCGCTAATCCAGCCGGGAGCATTCGTTCGGATCAGGCAATAGCCAGTGCCGGACGCCGGATGCAATCGGAAATATTGGGCCCGCCAAATCGCCGGCAGGAAAGTGGATTGATCGTGTTCAAGATTGCCATCGCTGCACTGATTGCTTCGACCCTGGTTGCTCATGCCGAAAGCTGCCCCCGCCCCGACACGCTCGGCACCGCGCGCGTGCTCACCGTCGATCCCAAGACCTATCCGCGCATCGGCACGCAGAGCTTTCCCGACACGCTGCCACTGGGGGATCGCGAGGTGGTGCTGACCTTCGACGACGGGCCGAACCCGCCGACCACCTCAAAGATCCTGGCCGCACTGGCCAAGGAATGCGTCCGCGCCACCTTCTTCATGATCGGCCAGAGCGCGGCAGCACATCCGCAGTTGGTAAAGCGGATGGCGGCCGAAGGGCATACGATCGCGCATCACACTTTCGCGCATGCCGACCTCAAGAAGGTCAGCCATGAGAAAGCCGTCGAACAGATCGACCGCGGTATCTCGGCCGACGAGATGGCGCTGAACGGCAAGGCCACGACGGTGCCGACGACGCCGTTCTTCCGCTTTCCCTATTTCGAATCGACACCAGCCTTGCTGGACCTCCTGCAATCGCGCCGGATCGCGGTGTTCGGGGCCGATTTCTGGGCCAGCGACTGGAACCCGATGACACCCCAACAGCAGCTCGATCTCATCACCAGCCGGGTCAAGGCAAATGGGAAAGGCATCATCCTGTTCCATGACACCAAAGCCCAGACCGCCGCGATGCTGCCCGATTTCCTGCGCTATCTCAGGGATAACAATTACAAGGTCGTGCATATCATACCGCCGACCCAAAGCCCCCGCCCCGTCTCTCATTAGACGCAGATCGAACCGATCCATCAGGCGGCTGCACATACTTAACAATGCCTTTACGGCCGCGCCGGTAGTTTCCGGGCGAGACAGACCGGACGACGGAACGCGTGATGGACCAAGCGACCACTGGCAAGCAGGCAAGGCAAGCGCTTTGCCCCGCACGGAGGCTGTACCTCGGCGTGCTGACGAGCCTGGCGCTGGTTTCCGCTGTCCCCGCTTCCGCGGAGACCTGCACCAATCCAGACGCGCTCGGCACTTCGCGCACCATCGTGGTCGATCCCCGCGAGTATCCGCGCATCGGCACCATGCAATATCCGAAGACTCTGCCGCTGCGCGACAAGGAGGTGGTTCTGACCTTCGACGACGGGCCTATTCCGAAATATTCGAACCAGATCCTCGATATCCTCGCCGACGAATGCGTGAAGGCGACGTTCTTCGTGATCGGCCGTATGGCCAAGGAATTTCCCGACGGCGTGCGCAAACTGATCCGGCTCGGCCACTCCGTCGGCACGCACAGCGAAAACCATCCGCTCAGCATGAACCGGATGCCGATCGAGCAGGCGCAGAAGGAAATCGAGGACGGCATCGCCCATACCGAGGCAGCGCTCGGCGATCCGGCGTTGCTGTCGCCGTTCTTCCGCATCCCCGGCCTGCTGCGCGCCGGCGTGGTCGAAGACTATCTGGCCTCGCGCGGAATCCAGACCTGGAGCGCGGATTTCCCCGCCGACGACTGGCGTCATGTCTCGTCGCAGACGGTGCATGACCTCGCACTGTCCCGCCTGAAGGCCAAGGGCAAGGGCATCCTGCTCCTGCACGACATCCAGCCGCGCACCGTGGCCGCCCTGCCCGGCATCCTGCGCGACCTCAAGGCCGGCGGTTATCGCATCGTGCATGTGGAAGCGGCGAGCGCAGACAAGCCGAAGACGCCGACGGCGCCGCAGGATTGGGATCTGCACCCGGTCTCGGAAACCGTCGCCATTACCCACTGGCACAAGGTGCCGCGTTTCGCCTTCGCGCATCTCGACATGCTGCCGGCGCCGGAGATCACCCCGTCCGACCAGATGCTGTCTCTGACGGAGACATTCGACCGCGTCCGTCGCCCGCGCAACACGACGCCCCTGCCCGAACAGGCGCCATGGCCGCGCATTGCGAGCATTCCGCCGATGCCAGCGATCGATACGTTGCCAGTGCCCGGAGAATCCCTGTTCGATATCGCCGAGCGGCACAACAAGCCGGTCAAGGCACTCGTGCGATTGCCGCATCACGCCGAGACCGACGGCATCGCGCGCCTGATCTCGATCGATGAGGGCAGCGCGGGTCGGACGATTCCAGGCGCGATCTCGCCGGGTTTGTCGCCGACGGCAGCGGCTGCACCTCGCTAGGGCCTGATCCGTAGGATGGGTAGAGCGAAGCGAAACCCATCAGCCCTATTCCATAAACATTGATGGGTTTCGCTCCGGCGCGACGCGCCTACGCTCTACCCATCCTACAATCCACTTTAGTCCGTAACGATCTTCGCGACGCAGAGCATCGCGATGATGGCGAGGAAGAACAGGTCGACATAGGCCTTCATCTCACCGGCCTGGCGCTGCTGCACCACATCGCCCACCAGCGCCCTGCGACTGGCGACGGCCGATGGGCCCTCACCGGAGAGGCCGCCGAGACGCCGTGCCTCCAGCTCGAGCTTCTGAATTGCCTTGAAGAATACGAAACTGCGCGCCGCCGAAATCGCCCGCATGCCCGCATAGGCCAGCACCAGTCCCGCGATGATGGCGCGCTGCTGATACGTCCCGATGAAATTCAGACTGAAGTAGACCAGCGCCAGAAAAGCGAAATTGGCAGCGGCGCGGTAGATGTAGCTCAGATACTTCATGGGTGCTCCGGGCGACTGTCGCGCCGCGCGCTCATCGCGGGCAGGGTCGCGGCGGGCACTGCTAACGGTAGATCGTTACGGGAGCGCTAAGCCGACATGACAACTGCAACCGATCAGGCAATTTCGTTCGCGGCATCGCGCATCAACGTTCGTTCGGCCGATCGGCCCGACCTGCCGGCTTGACTCGTCGGCGGCGGCCGAAGTAACTGCTGACCTTACAGGGATCACCCCGTCGTAAGCGTTAACGTCAATCAACGTGCTCGGATGTGGCTCGCATGCGCGGCCACGGCAAAGAAGCACGTCGATATGAATCAGAACGCCCCTCTCCGCACCAAACCCGCGCCGCTGGCCCGACCCGACCGCAACAGCCTGCTCAGGCATGTCGCCATCGTGTTTTTCGGCTTTCTCTCGGTCGGCCTGCCGCTCCCACCGATCGCACTTTATCTGCATGACCAGCTCGGCTTCGGCGCCGGCGTGATCGGCTTCGCCATCGGCCTGCAATCCATCGTCACCGTCCTGACGCGGCACCGCGCCGGCACCTTGTGCGACCATCGCGGCGCGCGCTCGGTGATCCGTCTCGGTCTGCCCCTCGCGATCGTTGCGGGCCTGTTCTATCTCACCGCGGCACTGCTGCCGGTCCACATCATCGCCAAACTCGTCCTGCTGCTGGCCGGCCGCGTTGCGCTCGGTTTCGGCGAGAGCCTGTTCATCACCGGCGCCATGAACTGGAGCATTGGCCGGCTCGGCGCACCGCGCACCGGCCTCGTGATGTCGTGGCAGGGCATCGCCATGTATGCCGCCATCGGCCTCGGCGCGCCGCTCGGCCTCGCGATCTACAACGCTGTCGGCTTTGCCGGCGTTGCGATCACCGCTGCCATATCACCGCTGATTGCACTCGCCATCGCCGCCACGCTGCCCGACATACCCACCAGCGGCAGTGTCGAACGCGTTCCGTTCTACAAGGTCATCGGCCTGATCTGGCGTCCCGGCACGGTCCTGTTTCTGTCCACCATTCCGTTTGCGGGCCTCACCAGCTTTCTCGCCCTCACTTACGCGGCGCGCGGTTGGTCTGGCGCAGGTATCGCACTGGCGGTGTTTTCGATCGGCTATATTGCCGTGCGCCTGATCGGCGGCCACTGGCCCGACCGCTTCGGCGGCCAACGCGTCGCGGCGGTGTCGCTGGTGATCGAAGCCATCGGCCAGCTGATGATCTGGCTGGCGACGGATCCGCTGATGGCGCTCGCAGGTGCGCTGGTCACCGGCATCGGGTTCTCGCTGATTTTCCCCTCGATGGGCGTCGAAGCGACGCGGCGCGTCCCGGTCGAACAGCGCGGCCGGGCGATTGCGAACTTCATCGCGTTTTTCGATCTGGCGATTGGCCTCACCGCGCCGGCGGTGGGATATGCAGCGGGGTTGTTCGGTTACGGCGCGGCGTTCCTGATCGGCGCGGTGGCGGCCATGGGCGCGCTGGTGCTGGCGGCGCGGGGATAACCCGCGACGCACATCGGAGCTCACCTAGCCTCACAAGACATGCCAGCAAGTTCTTGCTTTTTGAGGTTTATGTGGTGCGCTCGGAGGTCGGTCGCATTTGGTGCGATATCCAGGGGTTGCAGGTCAGAACGGCACCGAGGCGCGGGCGCGATAGATCCAGATACTCGCATTGCCGCCGATGCCGATGAACTCGGTACCGAGGGCGATCTGCCCGCCATTGGCGAATTTGGCGGTCACCCCGCCGATGGCACGCGCGGAAAAACCGTCGAGGACGACCGTATCCGGAAGTCCGGACGCCGCCACCGCCGCGAGGGCGTTGTCGGTGTTGAAGTAATAATCGCCGTACAATCCGAGATAGGGCGCGATCGCGACCGTAGATGACCATGCGACGGGATAGGCGACCTTGAGGCCGCCGCTCGCGCGCCCCGTCGAGAAATTGCGTTCAGTCTGCAGCGTGCCGAGCGAGTCGGTATAGGCGTTCTCACGCTCCCACAGAGCATAGACGCGTGCGGATGGTTCGATCTGCAGGCCGAAGCCCTGATAGCTGCCGGTCAAGCCGCTGGACACCATCAAGCGGTTGCCGCCGAAGTTGCCGGATGCGGTGCCGGCGGTGCCGTCATAGCCGATGCCGGAATAGGCCACTGCCGCATCGAACCGAATCGTATCGGTCAACTTCCAGCCGAGATAGGAGCCCACCGTCCAGCCGTTACCCTTCAGATGGCCCTGCAAGGCGTCGGACCGGTAGTCGAATGTCTCGTAGCCGCCGAGCACGCCGACCAGGAAATTCGGCGTTAGCCGCCGCGTCAATCCGGCGATCATATTGACCTGGCTACCGTAGAGCATCGGCGCGCCCGCCACCGTGCTCACCGCGCCGGTTCCGGAGCCCCAACTGTTGAGCACGGAGACACGCACTTCCGCCCAGCCCAGCCAGTCGCGTTGCTGGACGTAACGCGAGGGCGCCTTGGTGGGCGCGGCATAGGCCAGCGCGCCGAAGGCATCATCGATGCGGGAGGTCGAGTTGTTGGTGTTTCCCATCAATGGCTGCGCGGCAAAGCCACGCCCGCTCGGTGCGAACGATCCATTGGCGCTGGAGAACGGGTCGGAGGAACGTGGAGCAACGCCGTCCGCCGGCTGGCCGTCGGGGTCGGCGGCAAAATTGAAGCGCACGCCGCTGCCACTCGGCGTAACCAGTGCGCCGCTACCGCTAAACGCCTCGGAGATGGCGGCATCGACCGCACCGGAAATCGCCGCACCGGAATTCTGCGCCACCACCGGCGTCGCCAGTGCCTGCATCGCGCGCAGCTTCAGACTGTCCGCGGGCGCGCCAACCGTCTGGTTCAGCACCGCCGAGGTGCTCGTGACGAACAACGCGCTGCCGCCGTAGACCGCAGTGATGGAATGCGAGCCGGTCGTCAGCGACGAGATCGTCAACGCCGCAACACCGCCTCCGCCCAATGCAATGCTGCCGATTGCAACGCTGCCGTCCTTGAAGGTCACCGTGCCGGTGGGGGTACCGCCGCCGCTGGTCACCGTCGCGGTAAAGGTCACGGCTTCGCCGACCTTGCTCGGATTGACCGAGGAGGACACGGCAGTGCTGGTCGTCACCTGGTTGACGGACTGTGCCAGCGCTGTCGAGGTCGACGTCGCATTGTTACCGTCGCCGCTATAGACCGCGGTGATGCTGTGGCTGCCTGAGGTCAGCGCTGACGTGGTAAAGGTCGCGGTGCCGCCGGCAAGGCTCACCGCTGCGCCCAGATTTGAAGCGCCGTCCTTGAATTGCACCGTTCCGGTCGGCGAGGCGCCGGTCACCGTGGCGGTAAAGGTCACCGATTGTCCCGGCGTACTGGGATTGGCTGACGACACGAGGCTGGTCGTGGTCCCCGCCTGATTGACGCCCTGCGTCAGCGTTGATGAGGTCGACGTCGCGTTGTTGCCGTCGCCGCTATAGACCGCCGTGATACTGTGGCTGCCCGTAGTCAGTGCCGAAGTGGTCAGAGTCGCGGTGCCGCCGGCCAGGCTCACTGCTGCGCCCAGGTTTGAAGCGCCATCCTTGAATTGCACCGTCCCTGTCGGCGAGGTGCCGGTCACCATGGCGGTAAAGGTCACCGATTGCCCCAGCGCACTGGGATTGACTGACGACACGAGGCTGGTCGTGCTCCCCGCCAGATTGACGGTCTGCGTCACTGTTGACGAGGTCGACGTCGCGTTGTTGCCGTCGCCGCTATAGACCGCGGTGATGCTGTGGCCGCCCGTGGTCAGTGCCGAAGTGGTCAAGGTCGCGGTGCCGCCGGCAAGGCTCACCGCTGCGCCCAGATTTGAGGCGCCATCCATGAATTGGACCGTTCCTGTCGGCGAGGCACCCGTCACCGTGGCGGTAAAGGTCACCGATTGTCCCAGCGTACTGGGATTGACTGACGATGCGAGGCTGGTCGTGGTCCCCGCCTGATTGACGGTCTGCGTAACTATTGACGAGGTCGACGTTCCGTTGCCGCTGTCGCCGCTATAGACCGCCGTAATGCTGTGGCTGCCGATGGTCAGTGCCGACGTGGTCAAGGTCGCGGTGCCACCGGCAAGACTCACCGCTGCGCCCAGATTTGAGGCGCCATCCATGAATTGCACCGTTCCTGTCGGC
>JASBVG010000007.1 GCA_030147505.1 Tardiphaga sp. | reverse complement strand
ATGACGATCCAGAGGTTCGCGATCCACCCGATGGTGTGATCGCCGGGGTGGACTGAGAATGGCCTCACTGAAAGACATGCGCGTCCGCATCGCCTCGACGAAGGCGACGCAGAAGATCACCAAGGCCATGCAGATGGTCGCGGCGTCGAAGCTGCGCCGTGCGCAGAGCGCCGCCGAAGCTGCACGCCCTTACGCCGAGAAGATGGATGCGGTGATCGCCTCGATCGCCGGCGCGTCCACCAATGGCGGCGGCCCGCAGCTGCTGGTCGGCAATGGCAAGGACCAGACGCACCTGCTGCTGGTCTGCACCGGCGAGCGCGGCCTGTCCGGCGCCTTCAATTCCTCGATCGTGCGTCTCGCCCGCGAGCGCGCCCAGGCGCTGCTGGCCCAGGGCAAGACGGTCAAGATCTTCTGCGTCGGCCGCAAGGGCTATGAGCAGCTGCGCCGCCAGTTCGACAAGCACATCATCGAGAACATCGAGCTGCGCTCGGTGCGCCAGCTTGGCTTCGTCAATGCGGAAGACATCTCCAAGAAGGTGATCGCCCGTTTCGAAGCCGGCGAATTCGATGTCGCCACCCTGTTCTATTCGCGCTTCAAGTCGGTGATTTCGCAGATCCCGACCGCCCAGCAGATCATCCCGCTGGAAGTCACTGCGCCGGCCGAAGCCAAGAACGGCCCGACCCCGGTTTACGACTACGAGCCGGCGGAAGACGAAATCCTCAACGGTCTGTTGCCGCGTAACCTTGCGGTTCAGATTTTCCGCGCATTGCTGGAAAACAACGCATCGTTCTACGGCGCCCAGATGAGCGCGATGGACAATGCGACCCGCAATGCCGGCGACATGATCCGCAAGCAGACCCTCGTTTACAACCGGACCCGTCAGGCCCAGATCACGAAAGAACTCATCGAGATCATTTCGGGCGCCGAGGCCGTCTAACAAATTCAACCACTTTACGGCCTGCCGCAGGCCGATCCGCACTTCAAGGAGATAGTTTCCATGGCTGCTGCCAATCAAACCGGACGCATCACCCAGGTCATCGGCGCCGTCGTCGACGTGCAGTTCGAAGGCCATCTGCCCGCCATTCTGAACTCGCTCGAGACCAAGAACGGCAACAACCGTCTGGTGCTCGAAGTCGCCCAGCATCTCGGTGAATCGACCGTCCGCGCCATCGCGATGGATACCACCGAAGGTCTGGTGCGCGGCCAGGAAGTCACCGACACCAACGCCCCGATCACCGTTCCGGTGGGCGAAGGCACCCTCGGCCGCATCATCAACGTGATCGGCGAGCCGATCGACGAAGCCGGCCCGGTGAAGTCGGAAACCCGCCGCCCGATCCACGCGAACGCTCCGGAATATACCGAGCAGTCGACCGAAGCTGAAATTCTCGTCACCGGCATCAAGGTCGTCGACCTCCTCGCTCCCTATGCCAAGGGCGGCAAGATCGGCCTGTTCGGCGGCGCCGGCGTGGGCAAGACCGTTCTCATTCAGGAACTGATCAACAACGTCGCCAAGGCGCATGGTGGTTACTCGGTGTTCGCCGGCGTCGGCGAACGTACCCGCGAAGGTAACGACCTCTATCACGAGTTCATCGAGTCCAACGTGAACAAGAAGGGCGGCGGCGAAGGCTCGAAGTGCGCCCTCGTGTTCGGCCAGATGAACGAACCCCCGGGCGCCCGCGCCCGCGTCGCGCTCACCGGTCTGACCATCGCGGAAGATTTCCGCGACAAGGGCCAGGACGTGCTGTTCTTCGTCGACAACATCTTCCGCTTCACCCAGGCAGGTTCGGAAGTGTCGGCTCTGCTCGGCCGTATTCCTTCGGCGGTGGGTTATCAGCCGACGCTCGCCACCGACATGGGCGCGCTGCAGGAGCGCATCACCACCACCACCAAGGGTTCGATCACCTCGGTGCAGGCCATTTACGTGCCGGCCGACGACTTGACCGACCCGGCGCCGGCCGCTTCGTTCGCGCATCTTGACGCGACCACCACGCTGTCGCGCTCGATCGCCGAAAAGGGCATCTATCCGGCGGTCGATCCGCTCGACTCGACCTCGCGCATGCTCTCCCCGCTGGTCGTCGGCGAAGAGCACTACGCGGTCGCCCGTCAGGTTCAGCAGGTTCTCCAGCGCTACAAGGCGCTGCAGGACATCATCGCCATTCTCGGCATGGACGAACTGTCCGAAGAGGACAAGCTGGCCGTGGCCCGCGCCCGCAAGATCGAGCGCTTCATGTCGCAGCCGTTCCACGTCGCTGAAATCTTCACCGGCTCGCCGGGCAAGTTCGTCGACCTCGCCGACACCATCAAGGGCTTCAAGGGCTTGGTGGAAGGCAAGTACGATCACCTGCCGGAAGCTGCCTTCTACATGGTCGGCACGATCGAAGAAGCCGTTGAGAAGGGCAAGAAGCTGGCTGCTGAAGCCGCTTAAGACCGAAAGATCATCGCTGCCGGGCTCGGCTCGGCAGCGATATCGATATTCTGACTGCTCGACCGCGAATGTGGTTCGCGGAAATCAGCCAAGAAAGTTGTTACGATGGCCACCTTCCATTTCGATCTCGTCTCACCGGAAAAGCTCGCCTTCGCGGGCGAAGTGGAGCAGGTCGATATTCCCGGTCTCGAAGGCGATATCGGCGTGATGGCCGGCCATGCGCCCGCTGTGATCGCGCTGCGCCCGGGCATCATGAACGTCACCACCGCCGGCAAGACCGAGAAGATCATCGTGCTGGGCGGCCTCGCCGAAGTCTCGGACAAGGGCCTGACGGTTCTCGCCGATGTTGCAACCTCGCTCGCCGAGCTCGACCGCGAAGCCTTTGCGCAGGACATTGCCGAGATGGAAGAGAAACTGTCCGAGAAGGAAGGCAACGCCCTCGACCGCGCCATCGAGCGCCTCGACCAGTTCAAGGTGATCCAGCAGAACATCACCTCGACGGCGATGCACTAAGCGCCGGACGAAGAGAAATACGAAAAGCCCCGGCAGTGATGCCGGGGCTTTTTTGTTCCGCTCCGGCTGTCATCACCCGGTTCTAGCGAGCAATTGCGCGCACGGCCGGGCGACGACATATGAGTTATATGCCGCGTCTTTACGCCGCCGGCCGGTCTACAGGCACCGTGGCGCCTTCCACTGTCGCATGCAAATGCGCGACGAGCCCGTCCTCGAGTCGCAGCTTCGACGCCAATTGCGCCAGATAGGCGCGCTCGGCGGGATGATCGAGATTGATCGCCAACAGTGAGACCGTGTAGATTTCTGCGGCTTCCTCCGGCGTGCGTGCGGCAGCGGCGACCGCAGCGACGTTCAACGGCGCGCGCAGCTCGTCCATGACGAACGCCTTGTCCTCGGCGGAGAGCGACATCCGGTCCATCTGCGTGAAGATGTTCGACTGCTCCGTCTGATCGATATGGCCGTCAGCCTTGGCCGCAGCGATCATGGCGCGCAAGAGATTGCGGCTGAGCGATTGCTGCTCTGCGGGCTGGGCCGGATTGAATGGCGTATTGCTTGGTGGAGGCAACAGCGGCGTATCGGTCGCAACCGCGGGCGTGGCCTGCCTGCCGGCCTGGTAGTTCTGATAGGCGCGATAGGCGAGCGCGCCGGCAACGGCCATGCCGCCATAGGTCAGCGCGCTGCCGGCGATCTTGCGACCCTTCTTCGACCCGAGCAGCAAGCCCGCGATGCCGCCCGTCATCGCGCCGCCGCCGAAGCCGCCGAGGAAACTGCCCGCCTGCTGCAGCAGATCGCCACCGCTGGCCTGGCCGAAAGGTCCGCGATTCTGCTGGCCGGCACCCTGCTGATTGGGATTGCCCTGATTCAGCCCGCCGATGAATTGGTCCAGCAGGCTCTTGGGGTCGAACATGGTGTCATTCCTCGTTTGCTTCGAGGTCTCGACCTATGGATCGAACACGACGATGTAAGGACACAAAGCTGCGGCCTGATGTCCTGCGACCGGATGGAGCAGGTCCTGACACTCGCTTGCCATCGCCCGGTTTAACCGGGCGATCCAGCAAATACCGGCGTCTCGGACGATCTCGGCTGCTGAGTCTACTGGGTCATCCGGTCGAGCCGGATGATGACAATCGTTAGGTATCTCAATCACTTCCCGCAGATTTGCTGCAGCTCAAACCGCAGCAAATGGCGCAAACTCCGTCGCCACCGCGCGATAAACCTCACGCCGGAACGGCACCACGAGATCGGCGACGCGGTCGAGGCGCTCCCAGCGCCAGGCGTCGAACTCCGCGGGCTGACCGTTGCGGGGTGTCAGCGGATCGACCTCGGCATCGTCACCGGTGAATTTCACCGCGAACCATTTCTGCCGCTGGCCGCGAAATTGCGCAAAACGGTGCGTCGGATCGTCGTGCGGGATGAAGTCGTAGGTCATCCAGCCGGTTTCGCCGAGATAGTCGGCATGGGTGACGCCGGTTTCCTCCCAGAGTTCACGCATCATCGCGACACGCGGATCTTCGTCAGGGTCGATGCCACCCTGCGGCATCTGCCATTCGAGGCCAGGCAGGACGATCTCCGGCCCGTCATCCTTGAAACGGCGGCCGATCAGAACACGGCCCTCACGGTTGAACAGCGCAATGCCCACATTCGGGCGATAGGGGCGGGTGTCAATCGACACGGCGTCAATCGCCAGCGAGGCCGGCGAATTCCTTCACCACGCGCTCATAGACCGGCCGCTTGAACGGCACGATCAGTTCGGGAAGATTCTTCATCGGTTCCCAGCGCCAATTCACGAACTCAGCCTTGTGACCATGCGGCGGCTGCACGACATTGATCTCGCTCTCGTCACCGGTGAAGCGCAGCGCGAACCAGCGCTGCCGCTGGCCGCGATAGCGGCCCTTCCAGGCGCGACCGGCCACCGTGCGGGGAATGTCGTAGATCAGCCAGTCCGGTACTTCGCCGAGCTTTTCGACGGATTTCACGCTGGTCTCTTCATAGAGTTCGCGCTTGGCCGCTTCCCAGGTGTCCTCGCCGGGATCGACGCCGCCTTGCGGCATCTGCCAGACATGGGTGTCGTCCACATGTTCGATACCGCCCGCGCGCCGGCCGATGAAAACGCGTCCCTGAGGATTGAGCAGCATGACGCCGACACAGGTTCGGTAAGGCAGATCTTCGTATCGCGTCATTCCATCGCTTCCTGGCCGCGCCGGCCGTCATGCGTCCCCCTGAGGCCATGCCGCGCTCCGATCGATCCGAACCGCTGGCCTCCCGACACTAGCTAGATTTTGATTTCAGCATCGCGGTTGTCAATGGCACCAGCATGATCCCGCGCGATTCCAAGGTTTTCGCCCAAGTGCCTATTTTTTCGATCGAAATCGGCAGAGCCGAGGCCGCGCCGACGGCAAAGCCACGTTCTTTTGCGAGACCTTCCAGCCGTGAAAGCGCTTTATCGATTTCAGCCGAATTCGGCGCCGCATCGATGGTGACATCGGCGCGCGCGAATGGCATGCCCAGTGCTTCCGCTGCGGCGGGCGCGACGCTTCGCGAAGATGATCCATCGTCAAACAGCGCGAGACCGCGCTTGTTGGCCTCCCTGGCTACCGCCTGCATGGCGGTATCGGTGGCGATGAAGCGGGCACCCATGAAATTACCGACGCCGACATAGCCCTGGAAGCGGCTGAGGTGCCACATCATGCGGTCGATATTCTGCTCGGGAGTTGCCGAGGCCAGCAGGGTTTGCGGGCCGGGATCGTTGTCCGGATAATCGAATGGTTCGAGTGGCAATTGCAGCAGCACCTCGTGGCGCTGCGCGCGGGCGCGCTCCACAAGCTTGGCGGGATCCGAGCCATAGGGCGTGAACGCCAGCGTCACGGCCGGCGGCAGCTTCATGATGGCTTCGTTGGTCTTGGCGGCGCCGACGCCGAGGCCGCCGATCACGATGGCGATGCTTGGCGTCTTCATCGCCCTGGCGCGCTCGGCCTCGGAGCCTGCAGCATAGACATTGACCGGCTTCAGACCGCCGGCAGCGATCGGCACCATGCCATAACGCGACTGTTCCAGCAGCTTCTGGTCGATACCGGCCATCACGGGCGGGGCTTCGGACGAAGCTCCTTCCGAACCGTCAGTGGCAACCACCACGTTCTGCCGCGCCCCGCTGGAGCCGTCGATGATGGTGATGGTTTTCTGGCCCGGTGCATCGGCCGTCCTGGCGATGTCCGGCATGCCGTGCTTGACGTCGACCGGTGGCGTCGCCGCTGATTTCTGCGCGGCGGCGGTCTCGGGCGGCTTGATGGGAACGCGGGCGACGGGCTCGCCACCCATGGGGTCTTTGTGGAAGACGGCAACGCCGGCAAAGCCGAGCAGCAGCGTGCCAAGCGCCGTAGCGGCAGCCTGGGTGCCGGTAAATGGCAGCCGAAACCGGCGCTTGGTGCGCGCAGGTTTCTGTCCCAGCGGGGCGCTCAGATCGTCCGCCGACACGGCCATGGGTCTCCCGAATCAATCGGCAGACCATAGCATGGTGGCGGGTCACCGGTGGCTACAGGAAGCTCTGAGGATCGACATCCACCTCGAGCTTGAGATTGCCCGTCGCTTTCGGCGCATGGGCGAGCCAATCGCGCAAATAGTGCGACAGATCCACGTTCCGCGCAGACTTTACCAGCAGCCGGAACCGGTATCGTCCCTTGATCACCGCCAGTGGCGCCTCGGCGGGGCCGAGCACCAGGATGCGGTCGTCGATCGGAGCACAGGCCGCGAGTTTTCTCGCAAAGCCTTCCGTGGTGGGCCGATCGCCGCCCGAGACGATCATTGCGGCGAGACGCCCGAAGGGCGGATAGCCGGCCCGCTCGCGCGATTCGATCTCGTTGTCGTAGAATGCCTCACGGTCATTGGCGACCAGCGCCTTCATGACGGGATGCTCGGGCTGGTGCGTCTGCAGATAGCCGACGCCGCGGCCCTGTTCGCGTCCGGCGCGGCCGATCACCTGATTGAGCATCTGGAAGGTCCGCTCGGCCGCACGCGGATCGCCATTGCCAAGGCCCAGATCCGCGTCGATCACGCCGACGAGGTTAAGCCGCGGGAAATTGTGCCCCTTGGCAACGAGTTGCGTGCCGATGATGACATCGACGCGGCCTTCCGCAATCTCGGCGAGTTCGGCACGCATCGATTCCACCGAGGTGATCAGATCGCTCGACAGCACCATGGTGCGGGCCTCGGGAAACAAATCGGCCGCCTCTTCCTGCAGGCGCTCAACGCCGGGGCCGATGGCGGCCAGCGATTCCTCGGCGCCGCAATGCGGGCATTGGTGCGGGCGCGGTTCCGAGTAACCGCAGTGATGGCAGACAAGGCGCTTACGGAAACGATGATCAACCAGCCACGCATCGCAAATGGTGCAGGCAAAGCGATGACCGCAGGCACGGCATAGCGTGAGCGGCGCGTAGCCGCGGCGATTGAGGAACAGTAGCGCCTGTTCCTTGCGCTGGATCGCCTGGACGATTTTCTCGGCAAGCCGTGGTGCGATGAAGCGTCCGCGCGACGGGCCTTCGCGGCGCAGATCGATCGCCTCGATATGCGGCATATGCTGGCCGCCGAACCGCGCCGGCAGCGCGATGCGTTGATAGCGGCCTTTTCGCGCATTCACTTCGGATTCGACGGAGGGTGTCGCCGACGCGAGGATGATCGGAATCTTTGCGATGGAGGCGCGGACCACGGCCATGTCGCGGCCATGATAATGCGCGCCCTCGTCCTGCTTGTAGGCCTGGTCGTGTTCTTCGTCGATGACGATGAGGCCGAGTTTTGCATAAGGCAGGAACAGCGCCGAGCGTGCGCCGACCACCACTTGTGCATGGCCGTTGGCGATCGCGGCCCAGTTACGCGCGCGGGTGCGCGGCGTCAGCTCGGAATGCCACTCCATCGGCCGAACGCCGAACCGCTTGGCGAAGCGTTCCAGAAACTGCCCGGTGAGTGCGATTTCCGGCATCAGGATCAGCACCTGTTCGCCGCGGCGGATGATCTCGGCCACCGCTTCGAAATAGACCTCGGTCTTGCCGGAGCCCGTGACGCCGTCGAGCAGTGCGGCCTGAAATGCACCTGCCGAGGCAAGCTTGCGCATCGCCTCGGCCGCAACGGCCTGATCGGGCGAAAAGTCCGGCTCGACAAATGACGGATCGGGCGACGGTGGCGGCAAAGGCGGCGGCATGATTTCGACCGCCAGCGTGCCTTCATCCACCAGCCCGTCGATCACGCCGGCGCTGACACCGGCCTCGCGCGCCGCATCGGATTTGCCGTGCAGCAATCCGTCGCGCAGCAGCTCCACCACGCGGGCACGTGCCGAAGTCATGCGCTTCGGCACCTCACCGACCAGGCGCACGCCGAGTCGCACGCGTTCGGGCCCGAGATGCTCGCCCATCCGCAGCGTCATCCGCATCACCATGCCGCGGGCGGAGAGCGTGTAATTGGCGACCCAGTCGACGAGTTGGCGCAGCTCCTGCCGCAGCGGCGGGACGTCGAGTTTCTCGCCGACTTCCTTGAGCCGGTTGTGCAGACGCGGATCGGGATTGGCGTTCTCGGCCCAGACCACGCCGATCACCTCGCGAGCGCCGAGCGGCACGGTCACGACGTCGCCTGGCTGGAGGTCCAGCCCGCGGGGCACCTTGTAGGAATAGGCCTGATCCAGCGCCACCGGCACCAGCACATCGACGATCCCCGACGAGGATGGGGTGCGTGGGGCTGAATTCATTGGCGGAATCGGAACTCGCGGGGCTGAATAGGCAAACGATGGAGTGCCCAATTTAGGCGTCATGCTGCCGCGAGGCCAGCGGTTCACCAATGCGAAACCGGGGCTCGCGATAATCATCGCATCATTCAAGGATCATCCGATGGTCAAAGCCGCGAAAACCGCTCCCGCCGAGGCGAAACAGCCGGCCATCGATCTGTTTTGCGTCGATGCGGATGTTTCGCTGCAGATGACGCGCTGGCTGTCGCATTTGCGCGCCGAGCGGCGGCTGTCGCCAAAAACGCTGGAAGCCTATATGCGCGATGTCCGCCAGTTCATGCTGTTTCTCGCCGATCACTGGGGCGGGCAGGTGACGTTGCCGCGATTCGCGAAACTCACCGCCGGTGACGTGCGCGCCTTCATGGCGGCACGGCGCGGTAACGACATCGCCGGGCGCTCGCTGATGCGCGCGCTGGCGGGATTACGGTCCTTTGCCCGTTTTCTGGAGCGCGAGGGACTGGGCTCGGTTGGCGCATTGTCCTCCATTCGCGCGCCCAAGATCGGCAAGAGCCTGCCAAAGCCGCTGCAGATGGCGTCAGCCAAACGCCTCACCGACGCCGACGAGCGAGCAGGGGAGAATCGCGAGCCCTGGATCTGGGCGCGCGACGCCGCCGTCATGGCGCTGCTCTACGGCTCCGGCCTGCGCATTTCCGAAGCACTGGGCCTGAAGCGCCGGGACGTGCCTGTGCCAGGGCAGGGCGATGTTCTGATCGTCAACGGCAAGGGTAACAAGACCCGCATGGTGCCGGTGCTGCACAATGTGCTCGAGCTCATCGCCGACTACGCCGCCGCCTGCCCATATCTGCTACCGGCAGACGGGCCGATGTTCGTTGGTGCCCGTGGCGGGCCGCTCTCGCCGCGGATCATCCAGCTCACCATGGAGCGGATGCGCGGCGCCCTCGGTCTGCCGGACAGCGCCACGCCCCATGCGCTGCGCCACTCTTTTGCGACCCATCTTCTGACCCGCGGCGGGGATCTTCGCGCCATCCAGGAATTGCTCGGCCACGCCTCGCTATCGACCACCCAGATCTATACCGGGATCGACACCGAACGTCTTTTTGAGGTCTACAAGACGGCCCACCCCCGGGCGTAGCGCGTCATCGCCACATTGCTCTTGCATGCGATAATCCGTTCGGCCAAAGCTCGGCCGCTTTTGCCATGGGGGAACTGATGGGCGCGCACGAAAGTATGGAGCACGCGGAGCATGCCGAGCATGCATCCGGCTCGAACAAGAAGATAGCACTACTGATTTCGCTCTTGGCTCTGTTTCTGGCGTTCTCGGAAACGCTCGGCAAGGGCGCGCAGACCGAATCGATCAGCAAGAATGTCGAGGCCTCGAATCTCTGGGCCTTCTTCCAGGCCAAGAGCGTCCG
The DNA here is from genome assembly GCA_030147505.1 of Tardiphaga sp. GTDB lineage: Bacteria > Pseudomonadota > Alphaproteobacteria > Rhizobiales > Xanthobacteraceae > Tardiphaga. Next base: position 23,761 of record JASBVG010000007.1, on the reverse strand, counting down.
CCGAACCGTGGTGCAGGCCACGTCCGAGCACGCCAAGCTGAGTCTAGGTCTGATGGGCGACGATGCCGCCAAGGCTACGCTCGCCAAGCAGATCGACGACTGGAACAAGACGGCGCAGCGTTACCGCAACGAGCCGGAAACCGGCGAAGGCTCGGAACAGCTTGCGGCGCGCGCGAAGCATGCCGAACATGAGCGCGATCTCGCGATGGCGCGCTATCATCACTACGAGGTCGCCTCGGCCGCCTTCCAGATCGGGATCGTGCTGGCCTCGGCGACGATCATTACCGGCATGCTCGTGCTGGCCTGGGTTGCGGGCGCGTTGGGGCTCGTCGGCCTTGGCTTCACCGCTATCGGCCTGTTCGCACCGCATGCGGTGCATCTGATGTAGCTTACGAGCCCAAACGAATTGCGTAGTAATTCGTTTGGGCGAAGCAATCCAGGTTTCGCAACGAAAGGACTGCATTGCTTCTTCGCTGCGCATTGGGAAAAGCCAGCGGCTTTCCCAACCTCGCAATGACGGTAGATGGGCTACCGCCTGCACAACTCGATCACCGCCTCCGCAAATTCTTGCGGCTTTTCCTGCGGCACATTGTGCCCGGCGCCGGCGATCACGCGACGCTCGTAATGACCAGTAAAGTGCCGGCCGTGATTTTCCGATCCCTTGACCGGACCCACGCCATCATCTTCTCCGTGCAGCACGATGGTCGGCACATCGATTTTCGGCTGCGCAGCCAGCCGTTCTTCAACAAAATCATAAGCGACATCGCCAGCGACGCTGGCGGTGCGGTGCATGTAGGAATGCACGACCACATCGACGAAATCCTCATTGTCGAATGAGAGCGCGGAGCGCGCGAAAGTTGCATCGTCGAAAGACCAACTGGGCGACCACATTTGCCACAGCAATTTGCTGATGCCCGCGCGGTTCTGCACCAGACCATTCCGGCCGCGTTCGGTGTGGAAGTAATATTGATACCACTGCCGCACTTCCTGTTCAGGTTCGTATGGTCGTGTCGCCTTGGTGAGATCCTGGATATTGTAGCCGGTGCAACTGACGAGGCCATGCACGCGCTCCGGCCATAGCGCCGAGACGACGCAAGCGGCGCGGCCACCCCAGTCATAGCCTGCGACCACGGCCTTTTCGATCCGCAGCGCGTCCATGAAATCGAGCAGGTCTTGCCCGAGGGCGCCTTGTTGTCCGGATCGGATCGTCTCTTTGGACAGGAAACGCGTCGGTCCATAACCGCGCAAATAGGGCACGATGGTACGAAAGCCCGCACCGTTGATCAGTGCTACAGCGTCGTCATAGCCACGGATGTCATAAGGGAAACCATGTAGTAAAATAACCGGTACGCCGCCGGCGGGGCCACTGTGTTCATAGGCAATGTCGAGCAGGGGCGTTCGAATATGCGAGAGGTCAGCCAAATACACACTCCCTGCTTCGCTAGCGCGTATGTGCACGGTGGCGGAGACGCTGCGCGAAACGCAGCCAGCGCGATGACGGACCGCGCAGCGCGGCGATTTTCGCCTTGATGCGCGACATCACCGGCGCGACGAACTCACGCGCACGCTGTCTCAAATCGACGAGGAATGTGAAGAGCACGCGAAACCAGCCGATCTGCAGCAGTTTTTCACGCGTAACGTCGAAGGAGAACGCCAGCACGCCCATGCCGACGAATTTGGACGCGACGATCAGGACGATCGCGCTGATCCAGAGATGGTGTGTGAGCAGATAGACTTCGGCGAATTTCAGCGGCACCAGTAGCAGGATCACCGGGACGATGAAGACGAGCAGCGAGGGATAGGGCGACAGTCCGGCCACCTGCGCTGCGCACCACGCCTTGAAGGCGCGCAGTGGAATGATAGCGACGACGCGCGCAACGACCGGTTCCAGATGATCCCACAGCCACGCTTCGATCAGGAAGATCAAAGCGAGCAGGAACCAGAGCGGCTGCAACGCGCGTCGCATCATTAGCGAGTATCTCCGTGCCGGCGCGAGGCCGGCCGAAGCTCACATATGGATGGCGCGCTTGCCCACCGCAAGCGCGGCTTCCTTGACGGCTTCCGAGCGGGTCGGATGCGCGTGACAGGTGCGGGCCAGGTCTTCCGCGGAACCGCCGAATTCCATCAGCACGCAGGCCTCGTGGATCATTTCGCCGACCTCACGGCCGATCATATGCACGCCGAGCACGCGATCGGTCTTGGCGTCGGCCAGGATCTTCACGAAACCGTCCGTAGTCTGGTTGACCTTGGAGCGGCCATTGGCGGTGAAGGGGAACTTGCCGACCGTGTAGTTCACACCGGCCGCCTTGAGTTCTTCTTCGGTCTTGCCGACCGCGGCGACTTCCGGCGTGGTGTAGACGACGCCCGGGATCACGTCATAGTTCACATGACCGGCCTGGCCGGCGAGGATCTCGGCAACCGCCACGCCTTCGTCTTCCGCCTTGTGCGCGAGCATCGGACCGGCGACGACGTCGCCGATGGCATAGACGCCGTTCACATTGGTGGCGAAGTGATGGTCGATCTTGATGCGGCCGCGCTCATCCAGCGCGACGCCGGCCTCCTGCAGGCCGAGACCCGCGGTGTAGGGCATGCGGCCGATGGCTACGAGAATGACGTCGGCTTCGAGCGACTCCGCAGCGCCGCCGGCGGCCGGCTCGATGTTGGCCTTGAGGGTCTTGCCCGATGAATCGACGCCGGTGACCTTGGCGCCGAGCTTGAAGGTCATGCCCTGCTTCTCCAGCATGCGCTGGAATTGTTTTGCGACTTCGCCATCCATGCCGGGCAGGATGCGGTCGAGGAATTCCACCACAGTGACCTGCGCACCGAGGCGGCGCCACACCGAGCCGAGCTCGAGGCCGATGACACCAGCGCCGACCACGATCAGCTTTTCCGGCACCTTTTCGAGCGACAGCGCGCCGGTGGATGACACGATGCGCTTCTCGTCGATCTCGATGCCCTTGAGGTTGGCGACGGCCGAACCCGAGGCGATGACGATGTTCTTGGTCTCCAGCGTCTGCGCCTTGCCGTCAGCGCCGGTGACTTCAACCTTGCCGGTGCCGAGCACCTTGCCGGTGCCGGACACGACATCGATCTTGTTCTTCTTCATCAGGAACTCGACGCCCTTGACGTTGCCGTCGATGCCCTGCTGCTTGAAGTTCATCAGCGCGGGGAGATCGAGGGTCGGGGCGGACACCTTTATGCCCATCTTGCCGAAGGAGTGGCCGGCTTCCTCGAACAGCTCCGACGAATACAGCAACGCCTTCGACGGCATGCAGCCGACATTGAGACAGGTGCCACCCAGCGTGCTGTTCTTCTCGACGACAGCCACCTTCATGCCGAGCTGTGCCGCGCGGATTGCGCAGACATAACCGCCGGGGCCGGTGCCGATGACGACAAGATCGTAAGTAGCCATGATGAAGTCCTGTGGTGCTTGGGATTGAGTCTGATGTGGTGTGTGTCGGCGTTAACGGCCGCCTGACACGTCGAGAATGGATGACGTGACGTAGGACGCGTCGTCGGACAGGAGCCAGACGATCGCATTGGCGATTTCATCGGCGGTGCCGACGCGCTTCATCGGCACATGGACGCTGAGGCGTTGGGCACGATCGGGCTCGCCGCCGCTGGCGTGAATTTCGGTATCGATCAGTCCGGGGCGAATGCCGACGACGCGAATGCCTTCGCTCGCGACTTCCTGGCTGAGACCGACGGTGAACGTATCGATGGCGCCTTTCGACGCGGCATAATCGACATAGGTATTGGCCGAGCCGAGTTTCGCAGCGACCGATGACAGGTTGACGATGACGCCGCCCGTGCCGCCATGCTTCGTCGACATGCGCTTCACTGCCTCGCGGGCGCAAAGGAAGCTGCCGGTGACATTCACCGCCATCATCCGGTTGATGCGTTCGGCGGTCATGTCCTCGACGCGAATGCTGGGGCCGACGATTCCGGCATTGTTGACTAGCGCACCAAGTGGCCCAAAGGCGTCGGCCGCCTTGAACAGTGCGAGGATATCGGCTTCCGAGCCGACGTCGCACTTGACGGCGATGGCCTTGCCGTTGCCAGCCTCGATCTGCGCGACGACTTCGTGGGCAGCAGCTTCATTGCTGGCGTAAGCGACGACCACCTTGAAGCCTTGGGATGCGACCTTCAGTGCGGTGGCGCGGCCGATGCCACGGCTACCGCCGGTGATGATGACAACGCTGTCGTTACGAGCAGTCATGAGCACCAGCCCTTTCGACCCTTCTCGGCCATGCCCGGGCTTGTCCCGGGCATCTACGTCTTGATTATCAGTACAGGAAGGCGTGGATGGCCGGGACATCTAGCGAAACAGCGCTTCGCGCTACGCCCGGCCATGACAGCATGTGTGATCACAGATCCAGAACGAGACGGGCTGGATCTTCCAGGCTCTCCTTGACGCGCACGAGGAAGGTCACGGCTTCCTTGCCGTCGATCACGCGGTGATCGTAGCTGAGCGCCAGATACATCATCGGGCGGATCTCGATCTTGCCGCCGACCACGACCGGACGCTCCTGTATCTTGTGCATGCCGAGAATGCCTGCCTGCGGCGCGTTCAGGATCGGGGTCGACATCAGCGAGCCGTAGATGCCGCCATTGGTGATGGTGAAGGTACCGCCCTGCATCTCGTCGATCTTGAGCTGGCCGTCACGGGCGCGCTTGCCGAAGTCGGCGATGTCGCGCTCGATCTGCGAGATCGACTTGGTGTCGCATTCGCGCACGACCGGGACCACGAGGCCCTTGTCGGTGCCGACGGCGACGCCGACGTGATAGTAGTTCTTGTAGATGATGTCGCTGCCGTCGATCTCGGCATTGACGGCCGGGATATCCTTCAGCGCCTGCACGCAGGCTTTGGTGAAGAAGCCCATGAAACCGAGCTTGTTGCCGTGCTTCTTCTCGAACACGTCCTTGTACTGTGCGCGCAGCGCCATCACCGCGGTCATGTCGACCTCGTTGAAGGTGGTGAGCATGGCAGCGGTGTTCTGCACATCCTTGAGGCGGCGGGCGATGGTCTGGCGCAGACGCGTCATCTTCACGCGCTCTTCGCGGGCGGCGTCATCCGCCGGCGACGCGGCGCGCATCTGAACGGCTGCGGCCGGCTGGTTGACCGGGGTCGGCGACGAGGCGGCCTTCTCGATGGCGGCGAGCATGTCGCCCTTGGTCACGCGGCCATCCTTGCCTGAACCGGCAACGCCGGCGGCATCGATGCCGCTCTCGGCCGACAGCTTGCGCACGGACGGGGCCTGCGGCGTATCGGCGGCAAGGGTCTTCGACGGAGCAGCGGCGGCAGCGGCCGGAGCAGCGGCGGCGGGCGCCGGAGCAGCTTCAGCCTTGGGCGCGGCAGCCGCGGGCTTGGCACCACCGGCGCCATCGGTGATCTGGCCGAGCAGCGCGCCGACGGCGACGGTCTCGCCATCCTTGGCAACGATTTCGCTGAGCGTACCGGCCGAGGGCGCCGGCACTTCGATGGTGACCTTGTCGGTCTCGAGTTCAACCAACGGCTCGTCGACGGCGACGGCATCGCCGGCCTTTTTGAACCAGCGGCCGATGGTGGCTTCGGTCACGGACTCGCCGAGCGTGGGAACGCGAATGTCAGTCATGGTCTGCTTCCTGTTGCGGCCGGATGATCCGATCCGAAGGTGTTTGGATCGATCAGGCCTGAAAGAGGTCGAAGTGTAGATTTCAAATAAGACGGGTACGCGAATGCCCCGCGAGAAGCGGGGCATTGCGATGGCGGTGAATGCTTAGCCGAGCGCCTCGTCAAGGAACGCCTTGAGCTGGGCGAGATGCTTGGACATCAGGCCGGTGGCAGTCGCAGCCGAGGCGGCGCGGCCGGCGTAACGGGGACGCTTGTGGGTCGCGTTGATCTGGTTGAGCACCCATTCCAGATACGGTTCGATGAAGTGCCAGCCGCCCATATTGCGCGGTTCTTCCTGGCACCAGACGAATTCCGCACCCTTGAAGCGGGTCAGCTCCTGCACCAGCGTCTTCAGCGGCACCGGATAGAGCTGCTCGATGCGCAGCAGATAGATGTCGTCGATACCGCGCTTCTCGCGCTCCTCGAACAGGTCGTAATAGACCTTGCCGGAGCACAGCACGACGCGACGGATCTTGTTGTCCGGCTGCAGCTTCTCGGCATCGTCGAACAGCACGCGGTGGAACGAGGTGCCTGCACCGAGTTCGTCGAGCTTCGACACCGCACGCTTGTGGCGCAACAGCGACTTCGGCGTCATCACGATCAGCGGCTTGCGGATCTCGCGCTTGAGCTGACGGCGCAGCATGTGGAAGTAGTTCGCCGGCGTGGTCGGATTGACCACCTGCATGTTGTCTTCCGCGCACATCTGCAGGAAGCGCTCGAGGCGCGCCGAGGAGTGCTCGGGGCCCTGGCCTTCATAGCCGTGCGGCAGCAGGCAGACGAGGCCCGACATGCGCAGCCACTTGCGTTCGCCCGAGGAGATGAACTGGTCGAACACCACCTGCGCGCCGTTGGCGAAGTCGCCGAACTGCGCTTCCCACAGGGTGAGGGTGTTCGGTTCGGCGAGCGAGTAGCCATATTCGAAGCCGAGCACGGCCTCTTCCGACAGCAGCGAGTTGATGACCTCGTAGCGGCCCTGCTTCTCGCCGAGATGGTTGAACGGCGTGTAGCGGCTCTCGTCTTCCTGGTCGAACCAGACCGAGTGACGCTGCGAGAAGGTGCCGCGTTCGGAGTCCTGGCCGGACAGGCGGATGTGGTGGCCTTCTTCCATCAGCGAGCAGAAGGCCAGCGCTTCGCCGGTCGCCCAGTCGATGCCTTCGCCCGACGAAATCGCCTTGGCGCGCGCGTCGAGGAAACGCTGCACCGTGCGGTGGATTCGGAAACCATCAGGCACCTTGGTGATGCTGGCGCCGATCGCCTTCAGGACAGCGACATCGACGCCGGTGACGCCGCGACGCGGCTCTTCGTCGTCATGCGCGATCTTCAGGCCAGACCACTTGCCGTCGAGCCAGTCGGCCTTGTTCGGCTTGTAGCTGGTGCCGGCGTCGAGCTCCGTGTCCAGCTTGGATCGCCAGTCGGCCTTCGCCTTGTCGAAATCGGCCTGGCTGATGACGTTTTCGGCGATCAGGCGCTTGGAATAGAGATCCAGCGTGGTCTCATGCGCGCCGATCTTCTTGTACATCACCGGCTGGGTGAAGGCTGGTTCGTCGCCTTCGTTGTGGCCGTGGCGGCGATAGCAGAACATGTCGATGACGACAGGCTTGTGGAACTTCTGACGGAATTCGATCGCGATCTTGGCCGCGAACACGACGGCTTCCGGATCGTCGCCGTTCACGTGGAAGATCGGCGCGTCGATCATCTTGGCGACGTCGGACGGATAGGGCGACGACCGCGAGTAGCGCGGATAGGTGGTGAAGCCGATCTGATTGTTGACGATGAAGTGGATCGAACCGCCGGTGCGGTAGCCCTTCAGGTCCGACAGCGCGAAACATTCCGCGACGACGCCCTGGCCCGCAAAGGCCGCGTCGCCATGCATGAGCAGCGGCAGCACCGAGACGCGCATGTCCGGCGGATCGCCATGCTGGTCCTGCTTGGCGCGAACCTTGCCGAGCACCACGGGATCGACGATTTCGAGATGCGACGGGTTGGCGGTCAGCGACAGATGGATCCTGTTCTGGTCGAACTCGCGGTCCGACGAGGCGCCGAGGTGATACTTCACGTCGCCTGAACCCTCGACTTCGTCGGGGTTGGCCGAGCCGCCCTTGAATTCATGGAACAGCGCGCGGTGCGGCTTGCCCATCACCTGGGTCAGCACGTTGAGGCGGCCGCGATGCGGCATGCCGAGCACGATTTCCTTCACGCCGAGGCTGCCGCCGCGCTTGATGATCTGTTCGAGCGCAGGGATCAGCGATTCGCCGCCGTCGAGGCCGAAGCGCTTGGTGCCGGTGAATTTGACGTCGCAGAACTTCTCGAAGCCGTCAGCCTCGATCAGCTTCATCAGGATGGCGCGGCGGCCTTCGGGCGTGAAGCTGATTTCCTTGTCGGGCCCTTCGATGCGTTCCTGGATCCAGGCCTTCTGCACGGGATTGGAGATGTGCATGAATTCGACGCCGAGCGTCTGGCAATAGGTGCGCTGGAGGATCGCGGTGATCTCGCGCAGCGTGCCGTATTCGAGGCCGATGACGTTATCGATGAAGATCTTGCGGTCGAGATCGGCGTCGGTGAAGCCGTAGGACTTGGGATCGAGTTCCTCGTGATCCTTGACGCCTTCGATGCCGAGCGGATCGAGATTGGCGTGGAAGTGGCCGCGCATGCGGTAGGCGCGGATCAGCATCAACGCGCGAACCGAGTCGCGCGTCGCCTGGATCAGATCGCCGACCGGAACCTTGTCGCCCTTCTCGGCCTTGGCGGCGAGCTTGGCGCCGACGGCCTTCTCGACCTTGGCCCAGTTGCCGTCCAGTGCGTGGGTGAGATCGTCGGTGGGAGAGACCGGCCAGTTGGCCTTTTCCCAGGACGGGCCGGCGGCATTCTTCTGCACGTCGGTCGAGTTGTCCTTCAGACTCTTGAAAAACTCCTGCCACTCGGCGTCCACCGAGGAGGGGTCCTTTTCGAATTGTGCGTAGAGGTCGTCGATATAAGTAGCGTTGGCGCCCTGGAGGAATGAAGAGAGGGCAAAAGCGGCGTTCGCGTCCTGGCGAGACATTTTGGCGTCCTGAATTTTCTAGTCGCGCGGAGTTTCGGGCGAGGATTTGGCCCTTTGACGGACCGAACCTTATGCGGCGACCTTCTAACCTATCTAGATTGAAAGTTCGCCTTAAAAACACGAAGGACTGAACAATTTGTCAATTCTTCGAGAGTGGCGGATTTGACCGATTAAATCTCAACTATTCGACGACACTAAGGTCTTCTTTCGCGAGCGCAGCAGCGCCTCCCTGGAGAACGACCGTTCTCTTGCGTTTCGGCTTGGCGGGACCGCAGGCGCCGTCGAGCAGCGCCGCAGCGGCTTGGCCGGCCGCATCGGCGACGCCAGGATCGCGCGTGACCAGGGCTGCAACGATCGCGCCGTCCATCAGGAGTCCGATCTGATGCGCCAGAAAATCCGGACGGCTCGCGCCGGCGGCCTTGGCGATGTCGGTTATATGGTTGATAACAAAAGACTTATGCTGGATCGCGAGCTCCCGCAAACGGGTTTCGTCCTTGGGATGCTCGCCGACCGCATTGATGAAGACGCAGCCCGTGTAACCCTCTTCGCCGAACCATTTTTTCAGCGCCGGAAAGATGGCATCGAGTTTTTCGCGCGGCGTCGATGGCGCCTCGATCGCTGCGAGAAACCAGCCGCGCCAGCTCCTGCCTTCGGTCTCGAGCACGGCCTCGACCAGATCTCCCTTTGATTTGAAGATCTTGTAGAGGGTCGTCTTGGCTGTTCCGGCTTCCGCGACGATCGCGTCGATGCCGGTGGCGTTGATGCCGTTTCTGCAGAACAGCCTCGTCGCGGCGTCCATCAGCCGGGCGCGCGGTGTGACTTTCTCGGAATCCTGCGGCATCGGATCGCTCATGGCCGCGTCAATATGACATGCGCCGGCCCGCGCGCAAGCGAGGCTCCGGGATCTGACCAAGATTCGGGCGGTTGGCGGACGAATCGGCAGCACAGGCCACCATCCGGGCGCCTCAGATCATCATGCGCCATCGGTAACGCATTGAAATCACGCATGGTGACGCCAGCCAGGCGCAATGGCACGCTTCGTGCAGAATACAGACCGTTCCGTATTTATTCAAGGGAGACGTCCATGACTGCTGTTGCCGCGAAAACCGCTTTGACGGGCTGCCTGGCACCGATCGACAAAGGCGGGCTCGAACAGCTGATCGCCAATGGCAAGGCCAATCCGAACGTCATCAAGACGCTCAAATGCAAGACCGTCGCCGAAGGCAAGTTCCGCCACGCCAACTATATCCGCAGCCTGCCGCCCTATATCGTCGACGAGCCGCCGGCGCTGCTTGGCGACGACACCGCGCCGAACCCGTCGGAAGCCTCGCTTGCTGCACTCGGCTCCTGCCTCGCGGTCGGCCTGCACGCCAATGCCGTGCATCGCGGCTGGACCGTCAACAAGCTCGAACTGCAGCTCGAAGGCGATCTCAACATCACCGCTGTGTGGGGCACCGGCGATATCAGCGAGAAGCCGGTCGGCTTCACCGATGTCCGCGTGAAGGTCGAGATGGAATGCGAAGGCGTTCCGCAGTCGGACGTCGACGCACTCATCGATCATGTGAAGAAGTGGTCGCCTGTCGCCAACACGTTCACGCGTCCGGTCAATCTCGAAGTCATTGCCTGAACACGAGTACCGCGGCCGCAGCGATACGGCCGCTTCGTCTTGTTTTCTCGCATGATGGAGATCGACATGACCATGACGGCGCTGTTGCGGAAATCGGATGAACCAACGGACGACACCGAGCCGCTTGTCGATCGCATCGGTGCCGTCGCACGGCAAGAGCTGACGCCGATCGCGCTGGAGATCGACGAGGGCACGATCTATCCCGATCAGGCGCTGCGCCATCTCGGCGATGTCGGTGCGTGGTCTGCGCATGCCGACCTGCGCGACACGATCGCGGGCATCTCCATCATCGGTGAGACCTGCGGCTCCACCGCCTTCATGGCCTGGTGCCAGAACACTTTGGTCTGGTACATCCTGAACTCCGACAATGCCGCGCTGAAGGCGAAGTATCTCAACGCCGTCGCGAGCGGCAAGACGCTGGGCGGCACCGGACTTTCCAATCCGATGAAGAGCTTCTTCGGCATCGAGAAGCTGAAGCTGAAAGGCAAGCGCACCGAAGGCGGCTATGTCGTGCGCGGCGCGCTGCCATGGGTGTCCAATCTGGGTCCCGATCATCTGTTCGGCACGATCTTCGAGGTCGAGGAGACCGGCGAGAAGGTGATGTTCATCGCCGATTGTGCCGACGAGAACCTGTCGCTGACGCCGTGCAAGCCGTTTCTCGCCATGGACGGCACGGGCACCTATGCGGTGCAATTCCGCGACGTCTTTATCCCGGATGATCAGGTGCTCGCCGCGCCGGCGATGCCTCTCGTGAAGAAGATCCGCGCCGGATTCATCCTGATGCAGATGGGCATGGGGCTCGGACTGATCCGCGACTGCATCGCGATCATGGACAGCGTGAAGCCGTCACTTGCACATGTGAACTGCTTTCTGCCGCAACAGCCCGGGGACTTCGCCGGCCTGCTCGCAAAGATGGAGGCCGAGACGATGATGCTGGCCGCGACGCCTTACGAAACCGGCAATGACTATTGGCGCGCCGTTATCGATCTGCGCTTGCGCGCGGGCGATGCCGCGGTCGCTACGGCCCATGCCGCGATGCTGCATTGTGGCGCGCGCGGTTATCTCAGATCCCATCGCGCGCAGCGGCGTCTGCGCGAGGCCTATTTCGTGGCGATCGTGACCCCCGCCACCAAACAGCTCCGCAAGATGCTCGCGGACAACGCCCGCGAGCGGGAGGGAGGTGGCAGCCATTGATTTAGGTCAGGGCGCGACGACGCAGCATCTTTCTACAAAACGGCTCTTCTACAAACGGTTCAACAACGGTGTTCAACTCAGTGGAGGCTTGCAATGGCAGATGTTCTCATTTCCGCAGACGACCTCGCGACATTCATGACGTCGGAGCCTTGTGTCATCATCGACACGCGCAATCCCGATGCCTATGCGGCCGGGCACATCCCCGGCGCCGTCAATCTCCATGAGATTTTCACGTTCCTTGCCACGTCCACGCCGGAAGGGATGGATGAACTGAAGAAGAAGTTTGCCGAGGCCTTCGGTGGCGCTGGTCTCTCCGGCGCAGAGACCGCCGTGATCTACGAGCAGTCGATGAATTCCGGTTTCGGCCAGTCGTGCCGCGGTTATTTCCTGCTCGAATTCCTTGGCTATCCCAGGATCAAGGTGCTGCATGGCGGCTTCGACGCCTGGACCATGAAGGGCCTGCCGACCACCACCGACGTTCCGACACCGAAGCCCGCATCCTTCGCCATCAAGCCGGAAGCGGGCTCGATCCTGATCGATGCAGCGACGATGCAGGCGGCTCTCGGCAATCCCTCGATCGCCATTCTCGATGTCCGCGATGTCGATGAATGGATCGGCGAAAGCTCTTCGCCCTATGGGAAGGATTTCTGCCCACGCATGGGCCGCATCCCCGGCGCGGTGTGGATCGAATGGTATCGTATGATGAAGCCCACCGGCGAGGGCCCGCGCTTCAAGTCGAAGAACGAGATCCTTGCCGAATGCGCGACGGTGGGCATCACGCCGTCGACCACGGTCTATCTCTACTGCTTCAAGGGGGCTCGTGCCTCGAACACGTTCCTCGCGCTGAAGAATGCCGGCGTAGCCGATGTGCGGATGTATTTCGGCTCCTGGAACGAATGGAGCCGCGATGTGAAGTATCCGATCGAGGAAGGTCTGCCGGTGGTGGGCGAGAAGCAGGCGGTGGCGGCGTAGTATCTTCTCAAAGAGCGCAGCCGGTTCTTGCCGGTTGCTCTCCCGAGAAGCCTGGCGGCCGGACGGATCGTGCGATATCCATCAATCGGTATCCACCAAAGTCCGCGAGGCTGCCATGAGAGCCACAGCCAAACTCTTCACGCACGGCCGCAGCCAGGCGGTGCGGTTGCCCAAGGGGTTTCGTTTCGAGGGAACGGAGGTGCGCGTCACCAAGATTGGCGACAAGGTGATCCTTGAGCCGATTGACGGCGGCGCGATGCCGTGGGCGCTGATTGACCAGACCGGTGACAGCCCGTTCATGCCGGACGGCCGCGAACAGCCGGCGATGCCGGCCGACCACATCGTGTTCGACCGGTGATTCATCTCGACACCAATGTCGCGATCGCACTTCTCAACAATCGGCACCCTCAGGTGCGAGCGCGCTTCGATGCAGCACTGACGGCAGGGGACCAATGTCTCTGTCGATCATCGTTTATCACGAGTTGATGTACGGTGCCGCCGGCAGTGAGCGACGCAAAGCGAACGAGAACAAGATTGCGCTGTTCATCGCGTCTGGACGTCTCTCACTTTTGTCGTTCGAATCCATGGATGCTGTTGAGGCGGCGGATATTCGCGCGGACCTGAAACGCACAGGAACGCCCATCGGGCCTTACGACGTGCTGATCGCGGCGCAGGCGCGCCGCGCCGGGGCAACACTTGTGACCGCCAATACGAGCGAATTTAAGCGGGTACAAGGACTGATCGTCATCGATTGGGCGGCATAGCTACGCGCCGGCAATGTCCCCGGCAAACAAAAAGGCCCGCTCCTGCGAACGGGCCTTTGTCATTTCAGGCCGATACTTCGCGGCTTACTTCCCCGCGAGCACGTCCACCAGCGTGGTGCCGAGGCGGGCCGGCGACGGCGAGACGCGGATGCCGGCGGCTTCCATGGCTGCGATCTTCGACTGGGCATCACCCTTGCCGCCCGACACGATGGCGCCGGCATGGCCCATGCGGCGGCCGGGAGGTGCGGTGACGCCGCCGATGAAGCCGACCATCGGCTTCTTGCGGCCGCGCTTGGCTTCGTCCTTGATGAACTGCGCGGCGTCTTCCTCCGCCGAACCACCGATCTCGCCGATCATGATGATCGACTCGGTCTTGTCGTCGGCCAGGAACATCTCGAGCACGTCGATGAATTCGGTGCCCTTGACCGGGTCGCCGCCGATGCCGACGGCCGAGGTCTGGCCGAGGCCGGCCTGGGTGGTCTGGAACACGGCTTCATAGGTCAGCGTGCCGGAGCGCGACAGGATGCCGACCTTGCCGGGCTTGAAGATGTTGGCCGGCATGATGCCGATCTTCGATTCACCGGCGGTGACGACGCCCGGGCAGTTCGGGCCGATCAGGCGCGACTTCGAACCCGACAGCGAACGCTTCACGCGCACCATGTCGAGCACCGGAATGCCCTCGGTGATGCAGACGATCAGCGGGATTTCCGCATCGATGGCTTCGCAGATCGCATCAGCGGCGCCCGGCGGCGGCACGTAGATCACCGACGCATCGGCGCCGGTCTTGTCGCGGGCTTCCGCCACGGTGTCGAACACGGGCAGGCCGATATGGGTCGAGCCGCCCTTGCCCGGCGAGGTGCCGCCGACAACCTTGGTGCCGTAGGCGATCGCCTGTTCCGAGTGGAACGTCCCGTTCTTGCCGGTGAAGCCCTGGGTGATGACCTTGGTGTTCTTGTCGATCAAGACTGACATGAGCTTACTTTCCCTTCACCGCGTTGACGATTTTTTGCGCGGCATCGTCGAGGTCATCGGCCGGGAGAACATTCAAGCCGCTCTCGCGGATGATCTTCTTGCCTTCCTCGACATTGGTGCCTTCGAGGCGGACCACCAGTGGCACCTTGAGGCCGACGGCCTTCACCGCGCCGACAACGCCGGCGGCGATGACGTCGCACTTCATGATGCCGCCGAAGATGTTGACCAGGATGCCCTTCACGTTCGGATCGGCCGTGATGATCTTGAACGCAGCGGTCACCTTCTCTTCCGAAGCGCCGCCGCCGACGTCGAGGAAGTTGGCCGGGCTTTCGCCGTAGAGCTTGATGATGTCGAGCGTGGCCATTGCGAGGCCGGCGCCATTGACCATGCAGCCGATGGTGCCGTCGAGCGCGATGTAGGCTAGGTCATATTTCGACGCCTCGATTTCCTTCTCGTCCTCTTCCGTAGTGTCGCGCAGCGCGACGATCTCGGGATGACGATAGAGCGAGTTCGAATCGAACGACATCTTGGCGTCGAGGCACTTCAGCTCGCCCTGCTTGGACACGATCAGCGGATTGATCTCCAGCATGTCCATGTCCTTGGCGATGAAGGCCGTGTAGAGCTGCGCGGTCAGCTTCTCGGCCTGCTTGGCGAGATCGCCCTTGAGGCCCAGTGCCTGCGCCACCGTGCGGCCGTGATGGCCCATCACGCCGGTGGCCGGATCCACCGAGAAGGTGATGATCTTCTCAGGCGTATCGTGCGCCACGTCCTCGATGTTCATGCCGCCTTCGGTCGAGACGACGAAAGCCACACGCGAGGTTTCACGGTCGACCAGCAGCGAGAGGTAGAACTCCTTCTCGATGTCCGAACCGTCTTCGATGTAAAGGCGGTTGACCTGCTTGCCGGCTTCGCCGGTCTGCACGGTGACCAGGGTCGCGCCAAGCATCTGCCTGGAGAATTCCTTCACCTCGTCGATGGACTTGGCGAGGCGAACACCGCCCTTGTCGCCAGCCGAGGCTTCCTTGAACTTGCCCTTGCCGCGACCGCCGGCATGGATCTGGCTCTTCACGACCCAGAGCGGGCCACCGAGCTGCTTCGCTGCGGCTTCGGCTTCGTCAGCCTTGAGGACCGGCACGCCCTTGGAGACGGGCACGCCGAACTCCTTCAGGACGGCTTTCGCCTGATATTCATGGATATTCATAAGATGCTCCCGAACCCCGATGGTGAAATTGGAATTCACGCCGTTTCTTCGAATTGGCATAACGTATACCACGAGTGCCAGATGTCAAAGTTGCGGGTAATTCCGTATGACGGACGAAGTTGGCCGGGTGGGTTCGTCGCAGGGATAGCCAACCGCGTCAAATGCAAAACCGGCACCCCAGGGGTGCCGGTTCAGTTCATTCGATTTTAGCCGAGCAGGTCGGGGGCGATCTTCTTGCAGGCGTCCATCAGGCCGACCACCGAAGCGACCGACTTGTCGAAGCCTTCCTTGTCCTTGCCCTGCAGCTCGATCTCGACGACGCGCTCGACGCCCTTGGCGCCGATCACGACGGGAACGCCGACATACATGTCCTTGACGCCGTATTCACCGTTGAGGTGAACGGCGCAGGGCAGCACGCGCTTCTTGTCCTTGAGATAGCTCTCGGCCATCGCGATGGCGGAAGCGGCCGGGGCGTAGAAGGCCGAACCGGTCTTGAGCAGGTTGACGATCTCGGCGCCGCCGTTGCGGGTGCGGTCGACGATCTCGTCGATGCGGGCCTGCGAGGTCCAGCCCATCTTCACGAGGTCGGGCAGCGGGATGCCGGCGACGGTGGAATACTTGACCAGCGGCACCATGGTGTCGCCGTGGCCGCCGAGCACGAAGGCGGTGACGTCCTCGACCGAAACGTTGAATTCGTCGGCCAGGAAGTAGCGGAAGCGCGCGCTGTCCAGCACGCCCGCCATCCCCACCACCTTGTTCGCCGGAAGACCGCAGGCCTTCTGCAGCGCCCAGACCATGGCATCGAGCGGGTTGGTGATGCAGATCACGAATGCGTTGGGGGCATACTTCTTGATGCCTGCGCCCACCTGCTCCATCACCTTGAGGTTGATCGAGAGCAGATCGTCGCGACTCATGCCGGGCTTACGCGGCACGCCGGCGGTGACGATGATGACGTCGGCGCCTTCGATCGCTTCGTAGGAATTGGCGCCCGAGAGCTTGGCGTCGAAGCCATCGACCGGCGATGACTGGGCGAGATCCAGCGATTTGCCCTGCGGGATGCCTTCGGCGATGTCGAACATCACCACGTCGCCGAGTTCCTTGAGGCCAACCAGGTGAGCCAGCGTTCCGCCGATCTGACCCGAGCCAATCAGTGCGATCTTATTACGCGCCATGAGAAAATATCCTTTGAACCCGCAGGGGTGGGGAGGAGAGAGCAGTAAATGCCGACAGGGTGGTTATCGCTTTCGCCGAATGCGTTCAAGTCAGCCCCTGCCCATTTGTCGGGCGGGAGGTCAGCGTTGCAGATTGTTGCTGGCATACAAGGCGAGACGGCGGCCGGCCTGCCGAAACGTGGGTACTACTGGTTGACCCGAGCCCGATTGGAATAGCTCGTAACACTCAGGTCTCGACCAGGCCGGTGGTCGCACCGGATGCAGTGGAGTCGCTGCGACCGTGGGGCAGCGCGAGATAGCTCTCGGAGCCCATCTCGAACAAGCGGGACGCCGTACGGACGAATTCGAACTTCTCGGTGCCCTGTTCCGCCGAATAGAGGTCCGGCGGTTCGGCCGCCGCGGTCGCCATCAGCTTCACGGCGTTGTCATAGAGCGTGTCGATCAGGGAGATGAAGCGTTTGGCCGCGTTGCGGTTGACCTCGGTCATCGCCGGCACGTGTTCAATGAACAGCGTGTGATACTCATGCGCGAGCTTGAGATAGTCGGACGCACCGAGCGGCTGCTCGCAGAGATCGTTGAAGGTGAAGCGCGCGACCCCTTGGGCCTCAAATGGCACGTGCAGTTTGCGGCCCTTCACTGTGAGCTCGCGCGACTTGCCCTGCGCGCCGCCAGTGAGTTTTGTAAAAGCGGCATCGAGCTGTGCTTTGGCAGCGGCGTCATCCGGCACCAGCCAGCTCTTCACGCCGACCAGCTTTTCCATACGGAAATCGGTGCGCGAGTCCAGCTTGCGCACGTCCATGTGATCTTCGATCTGCTTGATGAAGGGCAGGAACAGCGCCCGGTTGAGGCCGCCTTTGTAGAGATTTACCGGCTCGACATTGGATGTCGCGAACACCACGGTGCCGAGTTCGAACAGCCGCGCGAACAGGCGGCCAAGGATCATTGCATCCGCAATGTCGGTGACGTGAAACTCGTCGAAGCACAGTAGCCATGCTTCCTCGAAGATTGAATTGGCCGTCAGCGTGATGACGTCGCCGTCCGGGATCTCGCCGCTCGCGATCTTCTGGCGGAAACTGTAGATGCGCTCATGAGCGTCGGCCATGAATTCATGGAAATGCGCGCGGCGCTTGTGTTCGACCGAGCTGCTCTCGAAGAACAGGTCCATCAGCATGGTCTTGCCGCGGCCGACCTCGCCATGGACGTAAAGCCCCTTCGGCGGCTGCGTATCCTTGTCGCCGAACAAGCGGCCGAAGAACCCTTTCTTGCGCGGCGGCTCATAGGTCGCGAGCTTCGCGTCGAGCGCAGCGATGGCTTCGACGGCCTGAGCCTGGGCTGGATCGGCCTCGATGGTACCGGCGGTGACGAGAGCTGTGTATTGTTCGCGGAAGGATGTATTTGGGGCGGGCATGGGCGCCTAACGGCCCCATGCAAGGGGAAAATGCAAGATCAGAATTAAGGAAACAGCGATGCGCTCCTATCTCTCCCCACAGCGCCGCTTTTACGGCCTGGGGAGAGGATCGGAACGCCTTCGCTAGTTATTTGGCCCTAAGCTGCGCACAGCTCGTATGAATTCTCCACCAGATACGGCCCGCCACCGGTTGATGCGCGCGACGAGAACAGCACAAACTGCTCTGCCGTGAAGCTCTGCGTCGGAAAATACCCGCGCACTGACAGATAGTCGGCGACATCCCAGCTCGACACGTCGCGCAGCCGGGCGAGGGTCACATGCGGGGTGAATTTACGGCCTTCCGGCTCGAGACCGCAGCGGCGCACGAGGCGCTCGAGCTCGGCCTGCAATTCCATCAGCGGCTTGCTCGGCTCCACCGAGGCGACGATGGCGCGCGGCTTGTGACCGCCGAAGCTGTTGAGCCCGCGAATCTCGACCTTGAACGGCTTCCGCTCGACGCGCGCCATGAGATAGGCGATCTCATTGGCAGAGATGCCGTCAATATCGCCGATGAAGCGGAGGGTGACGTGATAATTTTCGGGGTCGATCCAGCGCGCGCCGGGGAGGCCACCACGTAAGTTGGCCAATCGCTGGCCGATCTCGACTGGGATTTCCAGTCCGGCGAATAGACGCGGCATAGGCAGCTCCTTTTTGTCGGGGCGCGATTTTCGCCGAAAGGTGCGGGTGCTTGAGACTGCACCGCTCGGCGAAAATCATGCCCGAACAAACGAGCCGGCGAATCGAACAAATCAACGAATCACCGATGTCTATTTTGTACCCGAGTTATGTGACTCTGCGAAGCAAAGCGTGTCGTCGCAGTGTCAAGTTCCGAATAACTCTGCATGCACCGACCGACCATGATCGCTTGGTAGGCAATTGCTCAGCTCTTCGGCGCAAGCGAGGCCACGAAAGATTCCACCGTCGGCAAGATTTTGTTCACCACGACATCCACACCCGCCGCGGTCGGGTGCATGCCGTCTGGAAGATTGAGTTTGCTCTCGCCGGCGACACCATCGAGGAAGAACGGATACAGCGGAATATCGAACTGTTTGGCGAGATCCGGGTAGATCGCGTTGAATTTCTCCGCGTACTCCTTGCCGTAGTTCGGCGGTGCCAGCATGCCGCACAGCAGTATCTTGATGCCGCGTGCCTGCAGTCTCTTGATGATTTCGGCGAGCGCCTCACGCGGGATTTTCGGATCGACGCCGCGGAGTGCGTCATTGGCGCCAAGTTCCAAGATCACGCCTTGGGTGCCATCCGGCACCGACCAGTCGAGGCGGCCGAGCCCGCCCGAGGTGGTGTCGCCGGATACACCGGCATTGGCGATCTCGACAGCGATACCGTTACCCGTCAGCGCCTTCTGCAGCCGAACCGGAAAGGCGGCGGCTGCCGGCAGATTGTAGCCCGCGCTCAGCGAGTCCCCGAGCACGACGAGTTTCACGGGGGCAGCCTGCGCGACTGCGGGTGCCTGCGGCAACATGACGAGCCAGCCAGCAAACAACAGGCACACAAACCTGCGAAACCACCCCTCGACCGCCGCAAATGAAGTGCCATATGACACCGACATGGACACGCGCATCGACACCTCATCCTCGGCCGGCACTCTGCCGGACACCATTTCCATCTCGAACCTCAACCTGTCGCTCGGCACGGGCGCGGCGCGCGTGCATATCCTCAAGGATATCAGCCTGCGCGTCGGATCGGGCGAGGCAATCGGGCTGATCGGCCCGTCAGGCTCCGGAAAATCCACGCTGCTGATGGTGATGGCGGGGCTGGAGCGTCCTGACTCGGGTCAGGTGGTGGTCAATGGCACCGCTTTCAATGATCTCGACGAGGACGGATTGGCGCGCTTCCGCGGTCGTCATGTCGGTATTGTCTTCCAGTCCTTTCATCTGATTCCGACCATGACGGCGCTGGAAAATGTCGCCGTACCTTTGGAACTCGCGGGCCATCCCGATCCCAACGGGCGCGCGGCGGAGGAGTTGGAGGCGGTGGGCCTCGGTGCACGCCTGCATCACTATCCGCGCCAGCTTTCCGGCGGCGAACAGCAACGCGTCGCACTGGCGCGCGCGCTCGCGCCCGATCCCGCGATTCTCGTCGCGGATGAGCCGACCGGCAATCTCGACGAGAACACCGGCGCTCAGATCGTCGATCTCCTGTTCGCGCAACATGCCGAACGCGGCATGACGCTGGTGCTGGTCACCCACGACCACGCGCTCGCCGAACGCTGCGACCGCGTGGTCCGCCTGCGCTCCGGCCATATCGAGACAGCCTGATGGCTGTCATGACCGACAATCCCGCGCCGACGCGTGGTCCGTCGCTGGCCCTGCGCTACGCGCTTCGCGAGCTGCGCGGTGCCCTCAGCGGCTTTTATGTTTTCATCGCCTGCATCGCGCTCGGCGTACTGGCCATTGCCGGCGTTGGCTCGGTTGCGGCGAGTTTGAATGACGGCCTCGCTCGCGAGGGCCGCACCTTGCTCGGCGGCGATGTCGCTTTCTCCCTGATGCAGCGCGAGGCGAAATCGGACGAGATCGCCTTTCTGCGCCAGCGCGGCGCGGTCTCGGTGGCGGCCACCTTGCGTGGCATGGTGCGCGCCGCCGACGGCAATCTGGCGTTGGTCGAGATGAAGGCGGTGGATGCCGCCTATCCGTTGCTCGGCAAATTGAAGCTCGCGCCAGAGATGCCGGTTTCCGATCTGCTTGCTGAACGCGATGGCGCCTATGGTGCGGCAACCGATACAACGTTGCTCGCTCGCCTCGGCCTCAAGCTTGGCGATCGCGTCAGTGTCGGTAGCGCCACCTTTCAAATTCGCAGCGTCGTCGAATCGGAGCCCGACAAGCTCGCGGGCGGTGTCGGCTTCGCACCGCGTTTTCTCATCAGTGAGGATGCGCTGCGCGCCAGCGCGCTGCTGCAGCCAGGCAGTCTCGTGCGATGGACCTACCGCGTTCGCCTGCCGGACAGCGGTGACCGCGCCTCCAAGACCCTGACGGACGATGCCCGCAGTTTGTTGCCACAGGCCGGCTGGGAAATTCGCTCGCGGGATAATGCATCGCCGCAGCTCGAGCGCAGCATTTTGCGGTTCACTCAATTCCTGACTTTGGTCGGTCTTGCTTCGCTTCTTGTCGGCGGCGTCGGTGTCGCCAATGCGGTGAGAAGCCATATCGACCGCCGCCGTGAGGTGATTGCCGCCCTGAAGGCGCTCGGCGCCACGGGCCGCGATGTGTTCGCGGTGTATCTGACACAGGTGATGGTGCTCGCGGTGATTGGCTCGCTGATCGGCCTCGCGCTTGGCGCTATGCTGCCCTTCGCCATCGTGGGTTTGCTCGGTCATCTGCTGCCGCTGCCGGTGGTGCCCGCGCTGCATCCCGGCGCGCTGGCGTTGTCGCTGCTTTACGGCCTGCTCACCGCGCTCGCCTTCGGCCTCTGGCCGCTGGCGCGGGTGCATGACGTACCTGTTGCGGCGCTGTTCCGTGACGCCGCGCATACCGAATCGAAGCGGCCGCAGGCGCGCTACATTGCCTGGATGGCATTGGTCATCTCCGTGCTGATCGCCATCGTGATCGGCCTCGCCTATGACAAGCGTATTGCCGCCATCTTCGTGCTGTCGTCGATCCTGGTTTTCATTCTGCTGCGCGGGATCGCTGGCGTGCTGATGGCGATTGCGCGAAAGTTGCCGCGCCCACGCATGACCATGCTGAGGCTCGCCATCGCAAATATCCACCGGCCGGGCGCGCTGACGCCATCCGTGGTGTTGTCGCTCGGACTTGGCCTCACGGTGCTGGTGACCGTCACCCAGATCGACGGCAATCTGCGTCGCCAATTCATGGCCTCGTTGCCGGAAAAGGCGCCGTCGTTCTATTTCATCGATATTCCCTCCACCGAAGCGGATCGTTTCGCGACCTTCCTGAAGAACAGGCAGCCGCAATCGACGGTGGAGGAGGTGCCGATGCTGCGCGGTCGTATTGTGGCCGCGCGCGGCATCAAGGCAGAGGATCTCAAGCCTGCAGCCGATGCCGAATGGGTGCTGCAGAGCGACCGCGGCATCAGTTACACCGACGAAGTGCCGCGTGGTTCCCGGATCGTCGAGGGGGATTGGTGGCCGAAAAATTACAGCGGTCCGCCGCTGGTGTCGTTCGAGAAGAAGCTCGCCGATGGACTCGGCCTCAAGCTCGGCGATGATATCGTGGTGAACGTACTTGGCCGGGACATCTCGGCCCGGATCGGCAGCCTGCGCAGTGTCGACTGGCAGAGCCTTGGTATCAACTTCATCCTGGTGTTTTCGCCCAATACGTTCCGCGGTGCTCCGCATACGCATATCGCAACCGTGACCGAGCCGCAGGGCGCCCCCGCGCAGGATGCGGCGCTGGTCAAGGCGGTGGCCGACGCCTTTCCGATGGTGACGACGGTGCGGGTGCGCGAAGCGCTCGATACCGTCGGGACGGTGATCACCAATTTGACACTCGCCATCCGCGGTGCCAGCGCGGTGACATTGCTGTCGGCGATTCTGGTGCTGTCAGGTGCGCTCGCGGCTGGCCATCGCCACCGCGTTTATGATGCCGTCATATTGAAGACCCTCGGCGCCACTCGCGCACGGCTGCTTGGCGCCTATGCGCTCGAATATCTGATGATCGGCCTTGCCACCGCGGTGTTCGGCGTCATCGCGGGCTCGGTGGCGGCATGGCTGATCGTCACCCGCCTGATGAATCTGGGGTTTGCCTGGCAGAGCGGCAGCGCAGCCGGGGTGGTGCTGGCGGCGCTTATTGTCACAGTGGGTCTCGGCCTGCTGGGTACGTTGGTAGCCCTGACCCGGAAGCCGGCCACCGTATTGCGGAATTTGTGACCCGTTTCGGTACCATGCGGTCACCGCAACGGGCGATTCGGGAAAAACGCCGCAGAATCGGCAAGCGTTTGCGCATGAGACCGTTTACCGCTTTTTGTACGCTCGTGCTGCGGAGCGACATTCCGCCACGCGTGGAAGCTTGCAGTGAATGTGTTAGTTTACCACATACCCTTTGGGTCAGGCCTTCAGCGTTTGTGTCGAGATTTTCATCCCGAACGGCGTTGAATCTGGGATACAATTTGAACCAGCGACGCACACCCTTTGCGGGCGCCTGGACAACCTATCGAGGTTTCGACCATGTCGGATCTAGACCGTAACTACGCCTCTCCCTTCGGACGTGCCGCCACGCGTGACACCGCTGCGGTGGATGCAGGCCTGCGCTCCTACATGCTGCGCATCTACAACTACATGACCATCGGCCTGGCCATTACCGGCTTCGCCGCTCTGGGCGTGTACATGGGCGCCGTTACCGACGCCTCCAACGCCGTCGCTCGGGTCGGCTCGACCCATCTGTCGGCGTTCGGCTACTACATGTTCGCCAGCCCGCTGAAGTGGGTGTTCATCGCCGCTCCGCTGGTGATGGTGTTCGCCATCTCCTTCGGCATCAACCGCCTGAAGCCGGCCACCGCGCAGCTCCTCTTCTGGGTGTTCGCGGCGCTGATGGGTGTGTCGCTGTCGTCGATCTTCCTGGTGTATACGCACACCTCGATCGTGCGCGTGTTCTTCATCACGGCGGCTTCGTTCGGTGCGCTGAGCCTCTACGGCTACACCACCAAGCGTGACATGACGGGCATGGGCTCGTTCCTGCTGATGGGCCTGTTCGGCATCATCATCGCGAGCATCGTGAACATCTTCGTGGCGTCGTCGATGCTGCAGTTC
>JASBVG010000125.1 GCA_030147505.1 Tardiphaga sp. | reverse complement strand
GCCGTGCTCGTCGTGTATTTCCGCAACCGCGGCTCGATCGCGGTTGAAGACGTCAATCTGATGAAGGGCTGAGCCACTCATGATCCAGGCTCTCGTATTCCTGCCGCTGATCGGTGCGCTGATCGCCGGCGCCATCGCCCTCGCGGGTGCGCATGGTCGCAACCCCAGCGGCGACGACATGGACCACGCGCACGGTCACGACGACCATGGCCACGGCCATGCCGACGCTCACGCGTCGCATGCGCATGATGACCACGCCCATGGCCATGACGACCACGACGATCACCATCATGTGGCCGAACCGGCCGCGTTCGGTTCGCGTGCGGCCGAACTGATCACCGCCGGTCTGCTGGTGGTGTCGGCGGCGCTGTCCTGGATCACTTTCGCCGACGTTGCGTTCAACCATAGCGACCTGCGCGTGGTGCTGCTGAGCTGGATCAACACCGGCGATCTGCAGCTGTCCTGGACGTTGCGTGTCGACACGCTGACCGCCGTGATGCTTGTCGTCGTCACCACGGTGTCGTCGCTCGTGCACATCTATTCGCTCGGCTACATGGAAGACGATCCGAACCGGCCGCGCTTCATGGCCTATCTGTCGCTCTTCACCTTCATGATGCTCATGCTGGTGACAGCCGACAACCTGCTGCAGCTGTTCTTCGGCTGGGAAGGCGTCGGTCTGGCCTCGTACCTGCTGATCGGTTTCTGGTTCAAGAAGCCGTCCGCCAATGCCGCCTCGATCAAGGCATTCGTCGTCAACCGCGTCGGCGATTTCGGCTTCCTGCTCGGCATCTTCGCGATCTTCATGCTGATCGGCACCACAGATTTCGACGCCATCTTCGCGGCGGCGCCGGGCCTCGCCGGCAAGGCGACCATCAACTTCTTCGGCTGGCATGCCGACGCGCTGACGCTCGCCTGTCTGCTGCTGTTCGTCGGCGCCATGGGCAAGTCGGCCCAGTTCCTGCTGCACACCTGGCTGCCGGACGCGATGGAGGGCCCGACCCCGGTGTCGGCGCTCATTCACGCCGCGACCATGGTCACCGCCGGCGTCTTCATGGTCGCCCGTATGTCGCCGCTGTTCGAGCTCGCGCCGAATGCCCAGGCCGTCGTCATGCTGGTCGGTGCCACCACGGCGTTTTTCGCCGCGACGGTCGGCCTCGTGCAGAACGACATTAAGCGCATCGTCGCTTACTCGACCTGTTCGCAGCTCGGCTACATGTTCGTGGCATTGGGGGCAGGGGCCTATTCGGTCGCCATGTTCCACCTGTTCACGCACGCTTTCTTCAAGGCGCTGCTGTTCCTCGGTTCGGGCTCCGTGATCTACGCGATGCATCACGAGCAGGACATCCGCAAGATGGGCGGCCTGTGGAACAAGATCCCGTTCACCTATGCGATGATGACCATCGGCACGCTGGCGCTGACGGGCTTCCCGTTCACCGCCGGTTACTTCTCGAAGGACGCGATCATCGAATCCGCTTACGCTTCGCACAATCCGTTTGCCTTCTACGGCTTCCTGATGACCGTGATCGCGGCGCTGCTGACGTCGTTCTATTCTTGGCGCCTGGTGTTCAAGACCTTCCACGGCAAGCCGCACGACCAGAAGCATTACGACAACGCCCATGAAGCACCGATGTGGATGCTGTTCCCGCTGGCCATTCTCGGCATCGGCTCCTTCGCGGCGGGCTTCCCGTTCAAGGAAGCCTTTGCGGGCCATCATGTGGCGGAGTTCTTCCGCGAGTCGCTGAAGATGAACCCGCATATCCTGGAAGAGATGCATCACCTGCCGACCTGGGTGCCGTATCTGCCGACGGTGATGATGGTGCTCGGCTTCCTGATCTCGTACCTGTTCTACATCCGCAAACCGTACCTCCCGGTCGAACTCGCGAACCAGCATCCGCTGCTTTACAAGTTCCTGCTCAACAAGTGGTACTTCGACGAGCTGTACGAGCTCATCTTCGTCCGCCCGGCCAAGTGGCTCGGCCGCTTCCTCTGGAAGAAGGGCGACGGCATGCTCATCGACGGCTTCGGGCCTGACGGCGTCTCGGCGCGCGTGCTCGACGTCACCCGCGGCGTCGTCAAGGTGCAGACGGGCTATCTTTATCACTACGCCTTCGCGATGCTGATCGGCGTGGCCGGGTTGATCACCTGGTTCATCTTCGGCCTGGGGGGCCAGTAATGTCGGGCTCTGTCATGACCTGGCCGATCCTGTCGGTCACCACCTTCCTGCCGGCGGTCGGCGCCATCCTCGTGTATCTGATGGCCCGCGGCCGCGACAAGGCGGCGGATCGCAACGCTAAGTGGATCGCGCTCTGGACCACGATCGTCACCTTCGCGGTGTCGCTGATCATGGTGGCGCGCTACGACGGGTCGCATGCCGGCTTCCAGTTCGTCGAGAAGGCGCCATGGCTGGCCGCCACCATCAACTACCATATGGGTGTGGACGGCATCTCGTTCCCCTTCGTGATCCTGACCACGGCACTGATGCCGTTCTGCATCCTGTGCAGCTGGAAGTCGGTCACCAAGCGCGTGCCGGAATACATGATGGCGTTTCTCGTTCTGGAAACGCTGATGATCGGCACCTTCTCGGCGCTCGATCTCGTGCTGTTCTACCTGTTCTTCGAAGGCGGCCTGATCCCGATGTTCCTCATCATCGGCATCTGGGGCGGACCGCGCCGCGTCTATGCGGCCTTCAAGTTCTTTCTCTACACGTTCCTGGGCTCGGTGCTGATGTTGCTCGCCATCATGGCGCTGTACTGGCACGCGGGGACCACCGACATCCCGACGCTGATGAATTCGTCGGTGCCGCGTAACCTGCAGATGTGGGCATGGCTGGCGTTCTTCGCGTCCTTCGCCGTGAAGATGCCGATGTGGCCGGTGCACACCTGGTTGCCGGATGCGCACGTGGAAGCGCCGACAGCAGGCTCGGTCGTGCTGGCCGCGATCTTGCTGAAGATGGGCGGTTACGGCTTCCTGCGCTTCTCGCTGCCGATGTTCCCGGAGGCGTCGGCCTATTTCGCGCCGCTGGTGTGGACGCTCTCGGCCGTCGCGATCGTCTACACCTCGCTCGTGGCCTTGATGCAGGAAGACATCAAGAAGCTGATCGCTTACTCGTCCGTCGCGCATATGGGCTACGTCACCATGGGTATCTTCGCCGGCACGACGCAGGGCGTCTCCGGTGCGGTGTTCCAGATGATCTCGCACGGCATCGTGTCGGGCGCGCTGTTCCTCTGCGTCGGCGTCGTCTACGACCGCCTGCATACCCGCGAGATTGCGGCCTATGGCGGCCTCGTCAACCGGATGCCGATCTATGCTGCCCTGTTCATGATCTTCACCATGGCCAATGTCGGTCTGCCCGGCACGTCCGGCTTCGTCGGTGAATTCCTGACGCTGCTCGGCACTTTCAAGGTCTCGATCCCGACCGCGACGGTCGCCTGCGCCGGCGTCATTCTCTCCGCCGCCTATGCGCTGTGGCTCTACCGCAAGGTCGTGTTCGGCGATCTGGTGAAGCCGTCGCTGATGGGCATGAAGGACATGACTTTCCGCGAGGGCCTGCTGCTGGTGCCGCTCGCCATTCTCACCATTCTGTTCGGTGTCTATCCGAAGCCGGTGCTCGACATGTCGGCGGCTTCGATCGATCTCGTCGTCAAGAATTATGCTGCCGCAACCTCTGCCGTGAAGGCAGCGGCGCTGCTGCACTGACCGCAGCGGACCAGGAACTCGCGCTATGACAATTACGACCGCTGGTTATTCACTGCTGCCCGTGCTGCCGGAGCTCATCCTGGCCGTTGGCGCCATGGTGCTGCTGATGATCGGTGCCTTCAACGGGCCGAAGACGACCGGGCTGATCACCGTGCTCGGCATCTGCCTGCTGATCGTCACCGGCGTCGCCGAGCTGATGCTGCCGGCTGGCAAGCTCGTCACCTTCGGCGGCAGCTTCATCGTCGACGACTATGCGCGCTTCCTCAAAGTCCTCGCGCTGATCGCCTCGGGCGTCACGCTGATGCTGTCGCGTGAATTCCTCGAGCATGAGAGCCGCAGCATCTTCGAATATGCGATCCTGGTGCTGCTCTCCACCATCGGCATGATGGTGCTGATCTCGGCCGGCGACCTGATCACGCTCTATCTCGGCCTCGAACTGATGAGCCTTGCGCTCTATGTCGTCGCGGCCTCGAACCGCGACAACGCCAAGTCGACCGAAGCCGGCCTGAAGTATTTCGTGCTGGGCGCGCTGTCGTCGGGCATGCTGCTCTACGGCGCCTCGATGGTCTATGGTTTCACTGGCACCGTGAATTTCGCCGGCATCGCCGCCGAAGCGAAGACCGGCAATATCGGCCTGATCTTCGGTCTGGTCTTCGTGCTCGCCGGCCTCTGCTTCAAGGTCTCGGCCGTGCCGTTCCATATGTGGACGCCGGACGTCTACGAGGGCGCGCCGACCCCGGTCACCGCCTTCTTCGCTTCGGCGCCCAAGGTGGCTGCGCTCGCGGTGTTCACCCGCGTCGCGCTCACCGCATTCCCGGGCATCATGGTGCAGTGGCAGCAGATCGTGGTGTTCGTCTCGCTGGCCTCCATGGTGCTTGGCTCCTTCGCCGCCATCGGCCAGACCAACATCAAGCGCCTGATGGCCTATTCGTCCATCGGCCACATGGGCTTCGCGCTGGTCGGTCTCGCCGCCGGCACGCAGGAGGGCGCGCAGGGCGTGCTGGTTTATATCGCCATCTATGTGGCGATGACCCTCGGCTCCTTCGCCATCATCCTGACCATGAAGCGGAACGGCCAGCCGGTCGAGAGCATCAAGGACTTTGCCGGTCTGTCGCGCACCAACCCGGTCGTGGCGTTCTTCTTCGCCATGTTCCTGTTCTCGCTGGCCGGTGTGCCGCCGCTCGCAGGCTTCTTCGGCAAGTTCTACGTGTTCATGGCGGCTATCAAGTCGGGCCTGTTCGTGCTCGCCGTGGTCGGCGTGCTCGCCTCGGTCGTGGGTGCGTTCTATTATCTCCGCATCATCAAGACGATGTATTTCGATGAGCCGGCCGGCGAACTCGATCCGATGCGTGTCGAGCTGCGCACCGTGCTGGCAGTGACCGGCGTGTTCAACATCCTGTTCTTCGTCTATCCGGCTCCGCTGGTCAGCGCGGCACAGCTGGCCGCGAAGTCGCTTTTCTAGTGGCGTTCGCGCTCGGGCCACGAGCACAGGCGGCGGGCACCAAGCTCGCCGTCTTCGACAGCACCGGTTCCACCAACGACGATGCCAAGGACGCCGCCCGCGCCGGAGAGCGCGGGCCAATGTGGTTCGTGACCACCGAACAGACCGCGGGACGGGGCAGGCGGCAACGCCCCTGGATTGCCCCGCGCGGCAACCTCGCCAACAGCGTTCTCGAAGTCATCGATGTTGCACCCGCGCAGGCGGCGGCTCTCGGCTTTGCCGCCGGGCTTGCGGTCGAGGCGGCACTGCAGCGCGTCAGCCTGGAGGCGCGGCTCCGCGTTCCCGGATCGTCGGCGCTCGACTTTCGCCTGAAATGGCCGAACGACGTTCTGGCCGGCAGAAGCAAGCTGTGCGGTATCGGATTGGAAGCCGAAACAGCGCCTTCGGGAGGGCTCGCCGTGATTGTCGGCATCGGTATCAATGTCGTCGCGGCGCCCGAGGGAACGCCGTATCCTGCCACGTCGCTTCGCCAGCTCGGCCTCGACGTCGATGCCGAGGGCCTGTTCGCAGCGCTGTCCGACGCCTGGGCGGACTATCGCGCGCTCTGGGACAACGGCCGCGGTTTCGGCGCCATTCGGACCGCCTGGCTGGAACGGGCCGCCGGACTCGGTGAGTCCGTCTCCGTGCAGATGGGAAACTCCACCATTTCAGGAATCTTCGATACGATTGACGACGCCGGTTGTCTGATCGTCGCGACTGCGGACGGCCGGCGCGTGCCGATCTCGGCGGGCGACGTTCACTTCGGCTCCGCGGCGTCGGCAAGGACTGCAGAATGACACGACCGGACGAACTCACATTCTCGCCGCTTGGCGGCGTCGGCCAGATCGGCATGAATCTGTCGATCTACGGACTCGGCAATCGCCACCAGCGGAGCTGGCTCGCGATCGATCTCGGCGTCTATTTCGGCGACGAGGAGCATCTGCCCGGCATCGACCTCGTGATGCCCGACATCACCTTCCTCGAAAAGCAGAAGAAGAACCTCGTCGGCCTCGTGCTCACCCACGCCCATGAGGACCACTTCGGCGCCATCATCGATCTGTGGCCGAAGCTGCAATGCCCGATCTATGCGACCAAGTTTTCGGCGTCGCTGTTCGAGGCGAAATGCGCGGCCGAGCGCGGCGCGCCGCAGATTCCGGTGACCGTTGTCGAGTCCGGTTCGCGCTTCAATGTCGGCCCGTTCGATATCGAGATGATCCCGGTCGCTCATTCGATTCCAGAAAGTCATGCCATCGCGCTCCACACCCCGGTCGGCACGGTGCTGCACACCGGCGACTGGAAGATCGATCCGACGCCGATCATCGGCAAGCCCACCGACGAGAAGCGTCTGCGCGAACTCGGCGATCAGGGCGTGCTCGCCATTGTCGGCGACAGCACCAATGCCGTCCGCGACGGCCGCTCGCCCTCCGAGATGGAAGTCGCCGCGACGCTGACCAAGCTCGTGATGGCTGCCAAGGGCCGCGTCGCGGTCACCACCTTTGCCTCCAATGTCGCGCGCGTCCGTGCCGTCGCCGAGGCGGCGCAAGCGTCCGGACGCGAGGTCGTGCTGGTCGGCCGCGCCATGGAGCGCGTGGTGCAGGTGGCGCGCGAATGCGGTTATCTCGATGGTCTGCCGGCCTTCCGCAGTGCCGACTATTACGGCCATTTTCCCCCGGACAAGGTATTGGCGCTGTGCACCGGCAGCCAGGGCGAAAGCCGCGCTGCGCTGGCGCGCATTGCCAATGACGATCATCCACTGGTGACGCTCAACAAGGGCGACACCGTGATCTTCTCCTCGCGCACCATTCCCGGCAACGAGAAGGCGGTCGGCACCATCGTCAACGGCCTTGTCACCCAGGGCATCGAGGTCATCACCGACCGCGACGCGCTGGTCCATGTCTCCGGTCATCCGCGCCGCGACGAACTGCGCGACATGATCTCATGGGTGCGGCCGGAGTTGCTGATCCCCGTGCACGGCGAAGCGCTGCATCTCTCCGAGCACGCCAAGCTCGCGCGCGCCTGCGGCGTGCCGAAGGTGATGATCGTCAAGACCGGCGATCTCGTCGTGCTTGGTCCCGGTAATCCCTCGGTGATCGATCAGTTGCCATCCGGCCGCCTGTTCAAGGACGGCATGATCCTCGAAAACGAGAAATCGCGCGCCGTGACCGAGCGCCGTCGTCTCGGCTTTGCCGGCTGCGCGATGGTCGCGCTGGCCATCAACAGCAAGGGCGATCTGCTTGATGATCCCGCCGTGGATCTGATCGGCATTCCCGAGAAGAACAGCAGCGGTCTGCTGCTCGACGACATCGTCTACGATATCGTGGTCGACGTGGTGGAAAACCTGCCCAAGGCCCGCAAGCGCGATCCTGACGCCATGGCGGAGTCGGTGCGACGCGCTGTCCGCTCAACGCTGGCCGATCAGTGGGGTAAGAAAACCATCTGCTATGTGCAGGTGCTCGTGGTCGAATAAGAAGAAAACAACAACGGAGGAAACATCATGCTGGGCAGGCTCAATCACGTAGCGATCGCGGTCGCCGACGCGGCGAAGGCTGCGAAGATCTACGGCACCGCCTTCGGCGCCGAGATTTCCGACCGCGTGCCGCTGCCCGAGCATGGCGTCTACACCGTGTTCGCGACGCTCCCGAACACCAAGATCGAATTCATCGAGCCGCTCGGCGAGAACTCGACGATCAGGAAGTTTGTGGAGCGCAATCCCGACGGCGCCATCCATCATCTCTGCTACGAAGTGCCGGACATCATCGCAGCGCGCGATCAACTGATCAGCGAAGGCGCCCGCGTGCTCGGCGATGGCGAGCCGAAGATCGGCGCCCATGGCAAGCCGGTGCTCTTCCTGCATCCGAAGGACTTCTCCGGGGCGCTGGTCGAGATCGAACAGTCCTGAGGGCGCGATGGCCTATACGATCTCCACATCGCTCGCGATCTATTTCGTGATCTGGTGGGTCACGCTGTTTCTCACGCTGCCTTTCGGAGTCCGCAGCCAGCACGAGGCAGGCGAGGGCGTCGAAGGCACCGATCCCGGCGCGCCGGTGATGGCGCGCATGGGTCGCAAGCTGATCTTGACGACGGTGTTGTCGGCGGTGTTCTTCGCAGCCGGAATGGCCGCGCAAAATGCCGGCTGGCTCAGCATCGAGCGGCTGTCCAAGCTGATGGGGATTCCGCTGTGAGCCCACGCGTGCAGGCAACGAGGAGAGCGATCGCATGAAGCGTTTTCTGCTGTTTTTGCTGCTCGGCCCGGCCGTTGGTTTTGCAACATTCGAGGTTCGCGAGCTGCTGAGCGGCAAGGTGATCGGCGGTTTCCCCGGCTTCATCATGGGGCTGCCATTCGCCTACTGGTTCGGCCTGATCCCCTCGCTGATCATGTGGGGCGAGGACTGGTTCCTTGAGGACAAGATGGGACTGTGGCCGAAGGTGATGACCTCCGCCATCACCGGCTATGTCGTCAGCATCGCCATGTTGCTGATCTGGACATCGGTGCCGATCCCGCTGCCGCAGATATTGACGTTCGGTCTCGTCGGTGCGTCACAGGGGCTTGTCTGTTCGTGGCTGTCCGGCATCAAGCCAAAGCGCGACGCGACTGCGTAAGGCGGGTTGGCTGCTAATTCGCCATAACTCGAAGTGGGATGGCGGAAGCGCAATCCGCCGTCTTCGCAGCCACACACATGGCCGGCCGATTACGCGCTATCGGCTCATTGCCCCATGCCACCCATCTGCAGCAATTGGCCGCGCGTCGTTGGCTTGCATCGATGGTCAGAATTGGCGAAAGAAAGCCGCGTTTGCGGCGGGAGCTGCGCTCAAAAAAAGAGCAGGGCTCGTGGCCCTGCTCGGAAAATTGTGTCGACCCTATATACCCCGATCGTTGGATTTTATCCTTGATTGGCGGGTTGACGCTGCTTAAGCGCGTCAGGGTTCCTCCCGAGACTTGGACCGTTTTAGACTTGGACCACAGACGTTTCCTTGCGGACCTGTCTGAGTTTCGAGTCGTAGCTGAACTTTTTGTGTTTGTCATCAATTTCGGCATAGTCTGTTCAAAATTGAGGCATGCATAGAATTCGGTGATGCTTCTCCACTAAGGGTTGTGGTGCGCCCCTCAATTTGCGAGATTTGGATCGCGGAGGTTGCGCGGCACACCGTTCGATGCACGCGCTGCCCCGCAGTCCCGCGCGACAAGCGATAGATCGAGCTGCCGCCCTTGTGTTTTGCCCGGCGATCCGGTTTCACTCGGGCCTTCCTTCTTCACTCCGATTCCTTAGGCTCTCCGATGCGGCTGTCGCGCTATTTTCTTCCCATTCTCAAGGAAACGCCGAAGGAAGCGGAGATCGTCTCGCATCGCCTGATGCTGCGCGCCGGTATGATCCGCCAGGAGGCCGCAGGCATCTATGCGTGGTTGCCGCTCGGCCTGCGCGTGCTCAAGAAGATCGAGGCCATCGTGCGCGAGGAGCAGAACCGCGCCGGCGCGATCGAACTTCTGATGCCGACCCTGCAGCTCGCCGATCTCTGGCGCGAGAGCGGGCGCTACGACGCATACGGTCCGGAGATGCTGCGCATCACCGATCGCCACAAACGCGAGCTGCTCTACGGGCCGACCAATGAGGAAATGATCACCGAGATCTTCCGGAGCTATGTGAAGTCGTACAAGAGCCTGCCGCTCAATCTCTATCATATCCAGTGGAAGTTCCGCGACGAGCAGCGCCCGCGTTTCGGCGTGATGCGCGGCCGCGAATTCCTGATGAAGGACGGCTATTCCTTCGACATCGACGAAGCCGCGGCGAAGCATTCCTACAATCAGATGTTCGTCGCCTATCTGCGCACCTTCGCACGGATGGGCCTTAAGGCGATCCCGATGCGCGCCGAGACCGGCCCGATCGGCGGCGATCACAGCCATGAATTCATCGTGCTTGCCGAGACCGGCGAGTCCGGCGTGTTCTGCGACAAGAACGTGCTCGATCTGCCGATCCCGCCGGCCGATGTCGACTACAACGGCGATCTGACCCCGATCATCAATCAGTGGACGTCGATCTATGCCGCGACCGAGGACGTGCACGATGCCGCGCGCTTCGAAAGCGAAGTGCCGGCCGAGCGTCGGCTGAACACCCGCGGCATCGAAGTCGGCCAGATCTTCTATTTCGGCACGAAATATTCCGAGAAGATGCAGGCCAATGTCGCCGGTCCCGATGGCGCCGAGGTGCCGATCCATGGCGGCTCCTATGGCGTCGGCGTGTCGCGTCTGCTGGGCGCCATCATCGAGGCCTGCCACGACGACAACGGCATCATCTGGCCCGAGGAAGTCGCGCCGTTCCGCGCGTCGATCCTCAATCTGAAGCAGGGCTCGGCCGATACGGATGGCGCCTGCGAGGCGCTCTACAATGAGCTGACGGCCAAGGGCGTCGATGTGCTCTATGACGACACCGACCAGCGCGCCGGCGGCAAGTTCGCCACCGCCGATCTGATCGGCGTGCCCTGGCAGATCCTCGTGGGTCCGAAGGGACTCGCCGAAGG
This sequence comes from Tardiphaga sp., assembly GCA_030147505.1. Classification (GTDB taxonomy): domain Bacteria; phylum Pseudomonadota; class Alphaproteobacteria; order Rhizobiales; family Xanthobacteraceae; genus Tardiphaga. The sequence goes on along the minus strand of JASBVG010000125.1, from coordinate 2,499 downwards.
CAAGGTCGAGCTGAAGAAGCGCAGCGATGGTTCGCGTGAGAATATCTCGCCGGCTGAAGTCGTCGCAAAGCTGACGTCCTGACGACTTATCCACTGCATGGTCGCTGCGTCGTCTGTGAAGCGGCTAGAATAAGCCCGATTCGTATGGGAGTCGGGCGACGGATGATGCCATGAGCGAGCCAGTTCGAACTCCACCCTTTGCCGCCTTCGAATGGCTGCTCTCCGGACGCTACCTGCGGGCGCGTCGCAAGGAAGGATTCATCTCGGTCATTGCCGGGTTCTCCTTCGTCGGCATCATGCTCGGCGTCGCCACGCTGATCATCGTGATGGCCGTCATGAACGGCTTCCGCAAGGAGCTGCTGGACAAGATCCTCGGCCTCAACGGCCACATCCTCGTGCAGCCGCTCGAACGCCCGCTTACCGACTGGAAGGAAGTCGCCGACCGCATCAACGGCGTCGATGGCATTCGCCTCGCGGCGCCCGTCGTCGACGGCCAGGCGCTGGGCTCGTCGGCTTTCGGCGCGTCCGGCGTGTTCGTGCGCGGCATCCGCGCCGCCGACCTCAACAATCTCACCTCCATCGCGAAGAACGTCCGGCAGGGGACGCTGGAAGGTTTCGACGAAGGGCAGGGCGTCGCTATCGGCCGCCGTCTCGCCGATCAGCTCTCGATCCATGCCGGCGATAACATCACGCTGGTGGCGCCGAAGGGCGCGGTGACCCCGATGGGAACGACACCGCGCATCAAGCCCTACAAGGTGGCTGCGGTGTTCGAGATCGGCATGTCCGAATACGACTCGACCTTCGTATTCATGCCGCTCGCCGAAGCGCAGGCCTATTTCAACCGCAACAACGACGTCACATCCATCGAGGTCTATACGAACAACCCCGACAAGATCGACGTCTACCGCAAGGCGGTGACCGAAGCGGCCGGGCGTCCGGTCTTCCTCGTCGACTGGCGGCAGCGCAACGCGACCTTCTTCAATGCACTGCAGGTCGAGCGCAATGTGATGTTCCTGATCCTGACGCTGATCGTGCTGGTGGCGGCGCTCAACATCGTCTCCGGCCTGATCATGCTGGTAAAGGACAAGGGCGCGGACATCGCCATCCTGCGCACCATGGGGGCCTCGCAGGGCGCGATCATGCGCATCTTCCTGATCACCGGCGCTGCGATTGGCGTGGTCGGCACGCTGGTCGGTTTCGGCGTCGGCCTTCTGGTCTGCATGAATATCGAGGCGATCCGGCAGTTCATCTCCTGGATGACTTCCACCGAACTGTTTTCGCCGGAACTGTATTTCCTGTCCAAATTGCCCGCGGAGATCGATGTCGGCGAAACCAGCGCAGTGGTCATCATGGCCCTGACGCTGTCCTTCCTCGCCACGCTTTATCCGTCATGGCGCGCCGCGCGGCTCGATCCGGTCGACGCGCTGCGATACGAGTGAGTGGCTGAGATGGCGCAGGGGGATGAAGATACGCCGGTTCTGTATCTGCACGACATCAAGCGGCAATACACCCAGGGCGAAAGCCAGCTGACCATTCTCGACAATGCCAAGCTTGGCCTGTGGGCCGGGCAGTCGGTGGCGCTGGTGGCGCCGTCGGGCTCCGGGAAGTCGACCTTGCTGCATATCGCCGGCCTGCTGGAGAGCCCGGATGAGGGCGAGGTATATGTCGGCGGCACCGCGACATCGGGCCTGTCGGATGCCGAGCGGACCCAGATTCGCCGCACCGATATCGGCTTCGTCTATCAGTCGCATCGTCTGCTGCCGGAATTCACTGCGCTGGAAAACGTGATGCTGCCGCAGATGATCCGCGGGCTGAAGCGCAAGGAGACGGTGCACCGCTCGAAGGAAATCCTGGCCTATCTCGGTCTCGGCGAACGCGTTACCCATCGTCCGGCGGAGTTGTCGGGTGGCGAGCAGCAGCGTGTCGCCATCGCGCGCGCCGTCGCGAACGCGCCGCGGGTGCTGCTGGCGGACGAACCGACCGGCAATCTCGATCCTCACACCGCCGATCACGTCTTCAATGCGCTGATGCAGCTGGTCAAGGCGACGCGGGTGGCGATGCTGATCGCTACCCACAATATGGAGCTTGCCGGCCGCATGGACCGCCGGGTGTCGCTGGAAGACGGCAAGGTCATCGAACTGCCGTAGTAATCCGCCGTAGGGCTCTTGCGTAGTTGAACGCTCCACTCTCCGCCCTCATCCTGAGGAGCCGCGTAGCGGCGTCTCGAAGGATGGCCGCAAGCTCAGGAGCCAAGCCATCTCATGGTTCGAGACGGCGCTTGCGCGCCTCCTCACCATGAGGGACAGAGTTTTGTTCCTATTGTGTTCTTGACAAAATTCCCATCCTGCCCCCATATCCCTCCCGTCTTGTTCGCGAGGGGCGCTCTCATGAGGCGTCTTTGAGTGGGACAAGATGCGGCGCCTGCGGGCGGGAGGCTCACGCGGCCTCACGCACTCGGGTGGTCGAGGGTCACCGTCCGACCCCACTACGGGGGTCTGC